>CAYXSR010000001.1:0-106324 GCA_964467735.1 uncultured Pseudomonadales bacterium
AATTAGTCAACAAAACTCAAAGCGACTCCTTTTTTATCCATTCTCCCTGTTCTACCAATTCTATGAATGTAGTCTTCATATGACTCCGGAAGATCATAGTTAATTACATGAGTAACGTTTTGGATATCTAAACCTCTTGAGGCAACATCGGTAGCTACCAAAACTTTTATTTCATTTCGCTTAAATTTATTAAGAGCTTGCTGGCGTTGATTTTGACTTTTATTACCATGAATTGAAGCTACCCAAAAACCTCTTTCCCGCAAAGCCTTAGCCAATTTCTCAATTCCCCACTTTGTCCTTCCAAAAACCAATACTTTGTCGAAGCCTTTTTGAATCAGTAAATCATGTAATAAATCTATTTTTGGTCTACCATTCACTTTAACAATGTTTTGTTCCACATTTATACAAGCTTTTCCTGATTCTATAGAAACAGTAACTGGGTTTTTAAGAAAATCGTTGGCAACTCCCTTCATTTTGTCAGGCAAAGTAGCGGAAAAGAATAATGATTGGCGAACTTGTGGCAAATGAGAAATAATAAACTTAACATCTGGTATAAATCCCATATCTAGCATTCTATCGGCTTCATCTAAAACGATTGAACCAAAACCTGAAAACTGTAGTACTCCACGATTCACCAAGTCTTTTAATCTTCCTGGTGTTCCAATAACAAAGTTAGGCCTTCTTCTAAGTGAGCTAATTTGGCGTTTAATAGATACACCCCCAATACAAACAACTGAAAATATCGGTAAATTTTTGGCAAAATCCCTAAATTCTGTTTCTATTTGAAAAGCTAATTCTCGGGTGGGAGTAATAATTAAAACCTTCTCATTCTTATTCTTAATAACTTTATTAATTAATGGCAGTAAAAAGGCAGCGGTTTTTCCAGACCCGGTCCGAGCCAAACCAATAACATCTTTACCTTCCAAAATAAAAGGAATTATTTGATCTTGAATAGGAGTAGGTTTCTCATATCCTTTAGATTTAATATTGTTTTTTAACTGATCACTAAAGTCAAAATCATTAAAAACATGTTCTAAAACATATGTTTGGGGAGTCCTATTGGCGGCATTTTGCACTAAGAATGACGGGTCAAATGTTTTTGGCCTTCTATTTGGTCGGCGGTTAAACCGCGAGAACCTTCTTGGTTTTCCCCAAGAATTACGAGAATTGTATTTATGTGTTCTTTGTTGCATTAAAATTAGGTATCTAATATTAAGATAGATTACCAGTCTAAAAATCGCTGCTCAATTTGGAAAACAGATAATGAAGAAGAGAAAATAAAATGTCTTTTCTAACAACTCAAAAACGGATTCAAAACTAAGCAAAAGGTATTACCCTTTTAATTACTAACCTGCATATTTTAACACAAAATTAAGGATTAATCAAAAATTTCCATAAAAAAAACCCTATCCTCAATGAGGAGACTGCCAAAGCAGTCGTGTCGTTAGCCGACACTAGGGTTTCGAAAAAGGGATTGGATTGGAGGGAGGTTTATCCGTTTACTACCGTATAACGAGCGGCAAGTAGAGTGTCGTGACGACACCACTGCCGCAAAGCTTGACACTGACAGGGACGCTGTCGGAAACCGTCTGCCCGGTGCTGGCCATCAGGTATTGGGTGCCAATACTTTCTGGTACCCAGTTAAACGAACACTCGCCCAGCGCGTCAGTTGTGCAGGTAATCAGCACTGGCGTGGACAGGGCCGTCAGCTGGCCGCTCGAGGCGAAGAGCGAAACAACCGCATCTGGTAGCGCTTGACCTAGATCGTTCTCGACCTGAACAGTGACGGAGTAAACATCCTTAAAGCATAACTCCGTCCCTGAGATGGGGCTGGTGATTCTCACACTGCCTGACATCTGACCACAGAATGGCTCGAAAAACACGCGCCCCAGCGCGGGGTCGTCGCTCTCGTGCCAGATCAGGTTCTCGATGTCGGCCGTGCTATAGACGCCCCAGTCGTTGAACCGTGCGTCTAGGTTGTGGCCGCTTCCGACTGCATACCAAACCGCATAGCTGCCAGAAAAGTGATTGGCCTGGCCGCATGTCGATCCGCCCACATGGACACCGGGTACTGCGCCGCCCGGGGTGTAGTCCTGGATAAACAAGGCATAGGTCTGCGAAACGATGGTGTTGTTCGTGATCGAGCCAATCGTCTGCGCTTCAGAAAAACCTAAAGCCTCTGTCCACTGGTCAGCATCCGATACCGCAATGCCGACCGGAAAGACGTAGCCCCCGGCCATGGTTCCGGTAATGGTGTTGTTGGCGATTTGCACGCTCGGCGCGCCAACACTCCACAAACCGAACTGGTTCTCAGCGATGACGTTGTTTGTAACTGTGACGGCACCAGAGTGGTACAACAAAACTCCGGTTGAACCGTCGGCGTCAGGATCGGACACGGGGTCATTGCTGCCCCCGTAGCTTCCGGTCCAGACGTGGGCCGAGACTGTGTTGTTGACCACTGTGGCCGTTGCCCCACGACTCACCTGGATGCCGTTCTGGGCGATGCTGGGCGTCGGGCCCATGCCGCTGATCGTGTTGCCGACTACATTTGCACTCGAACCTAGATTGTCGACCACGATGCCGCCCTTTCCGTAACCGTTTACCACATTGTTGGTGATCGTTGCGGTAGCGGTCACGGCATGGTAAGCACGGCCCACCAGAATGCCAACGTTGCTAGAACCTGTTCCCAAATCCTGAAGCACGTTGTCATGGATGTTGGCGTCTGTTGCCCCATCGCGGACGTAGACGCCAATATTCAATCCTGACACACCTGCGGCACTCAAGGTGAAGCCAGCGACCTCTGTGTTGCTGGCGCCGCTGATGGTCAGCAAGTTCTTGGATCCGCTTGCGTCGCCTACGAGCAGACTCGGGGCCTGGATAGTGGTCGTACCAGCACCAGCGCCGAGTAGGTGTAGGTCATCATTGGTAATGACAACTTGCTGGACATAGGTCCCGGGACTGACATTGACTACACTACCAGTGACGCCGTTCACACCATCTTGGACAGTGGGTAAGCGGTTGATACCGAAGGTGCCATCACCAACCGAGTCGCCGATGGCGGTACTAATCCAGTCGTCGTCCACAACGACTTCGCTTGGGGCAAGAAGTGAACAAGCCCAGGTAGTCTCGCCGTCCACCTCTGTATAGTTTCCGCACCCCGTACACGCCTCCCACTTTCCGTCAACACCTTGCTGACCCATCAGCCAGAGCACGGCGGCCAACACCTCGTTTCCATAGCCACTCATCGTGTCAAGACCGAGAACAGAGTAGGCAGTTTCCTGCACGTCCTCGGTTGGACTCAATGGGTCGTACGGAAAGTAACCCTGTGATGTCTGCCAGGAAACCAAGAGATCTGCCAGGTCGGAAAGGGTCGATCCAGGATAGGCACCAGCAGTCGTAGTGAATGTGGTGTCTCCAATTTCAGCCAAAGCCCAGACGCCACCTGCCACTGCGATGGTATGGTATGAGTCGCCAGGATCCAGAGCGTTCAGTCCTTCTCGTACTGCATCGCAAAACAAGGCAGCGTCGGCGGTGCCGAGCTGAGTGGCGGCGATACAGGTTGCCGAAAAGTCCCACGCAAGGTATTGCGGATAGGCAGCACGGACAGAGCGCACCAAGTCGATATAGGTCGTTGTACTGTAGGTTACGCCCTTTCGAACATAGGTTCCATTCTCAAGCGGTGTAAAATAGATGTCCACCGCCGCCTGTTGGTAGCTGGAATCGCCCGTGGTTACCGACAAGTTGATCAGAAAAAGCGGGTCATGGGTACTGAGAACCGTCTGTGCCTTCATAAAGTCTCCGGCAAGGATTGCGGAGTCAAGGTGGGCTTGTTCCTGGGTAAGCCGGTAAGCTCCCAGCAATCCCTCCCCAGTCGGCCCTCCGATATTGGAGGCCGGGCTACCAGTGGCTTTGTTCGGCCAACTCCATCTACCGTCAGGATTTTGTTCGCTGACCAAGTTATCAGCCCCATCCCATAATACTTCCGCCAAGAACTTGTCTGGCGGATGAGATAAGGTGATAATGCCGCTGCCACTAGTGGCTACTCCTGTAGCCGGAGTACCATCGAATGGGGTAGCAACTTTGCTACCCGGGCTTTGGGCCCTAATCGCACTAGGGCTCCCAACGACTAGCAGCGCGAAAACAACCAACAGCGCTGCGACTTTTCTTCCTGTGTTTCTCATCTGTTTTCTCCTTCATGCAGTGTGTGTCCCTCCAAACCGAAATCCCTTACCTCGCACCGATGTTCTGGCGAGAAGTAGGCTAAAGACAAATTTTTTATCTCTACTCTGCTTCTCGCCAGAAATTTTATTTTTCCCTCCAAATTGTCAAAGTGCTTTCTGTTGATTCTCTATCAACAGAACCCAATCCCTCTCCTTCGGTCAAGGAATCTTGTTTATCAGCGCTTTTGCCGACAACAAAACTATCCCCAACCTTGGGAATTTCAATATGATACTTTCATATGATCTTTAGAAATCAATTAATTTTATCACAAATAAGGCAAAAAAGGCAGTAGTATGAAGATAAACATTGGAAATTTTTGAGAAATTTAATTATTATAATTTATAGCAATGAAGGACAACAGAGAACAAAAATTAAAAAAAATTCGTGACCAAGTCTGGAATCTAACTAGTTCCCCGCTTTACAAATATCGTAAAAAGAATAATTACTATCCAGTTATAGGTGAAGGTAATCATTTTGCCAAAATTATTTTTATTGGCGAGGCTCCAGGTAGAAATGAAGCAGAAACAGGCCAACCTTTTTGTGGAGCAGCAGGTAAAATCCTAGATGAACTTTTGGAATCGGTTAATATTAAACGCAAAGACGTTTACATTACCAATATTGTCAAAGACCGACCACCAGGAAATAGAGATCCTAGTTCCAAAGAGATAAAAATCTACTGCCCATTTCTAGAGGAACAACTTAAAATAATTAAACCTAAAATCATTGTCACCTTGGGCAGATTTTCTATGGAATTTATAATGAAGCTTTATGATCTTGAGAGCAAATTGAAGAAAATAAGCCTCCTGCATGGCCAGGTTTTTAAAATTAATGCCCCATGGGGAAAGATTAAAATAATTCCTTTTTACCATCCTGCTGTTGCTCTTTATAATTCCCACAAAATTACTCTTCTTAAAAACGACTTTCAAGTTTTAAAACATCCCAAAAGCTAGTAAAAAATATTGAAACATTCATTTATATTTAGTAGTGTTAATATAGGTATAAGTTACAAGGGTTTTTTTCATTCCAGAAAGGAGGTGATTAATTAATGAAAAAGTTATATAAACTAGCTCTATTTTTATTAGTAGTGGGTGGTCTTAACTGGGGACTGGTAGGATTATTTAATTTTGATTTAGTGGCCATGTTGTTTGGAGCGATGTCTGGACTCTCACGGTTAGTCTATTCTTTAGTAGGAGCATCAGCAGTCTATGTCGCCGCGATGCTTATGGGTAAAGGAAAAAAATAACCTGATTTTTTAGTTATTTAGAAAAAATTTCTGTTGATCTTCGTTCTATTGGCCGACCTGCTCGGTCTAGAGGATTTTTTTATCCTTATACTAATTTTCCATCCAGGGTTATTTTACCAAAAATAAGACTAATGAAACATAAGAAGGTTATTTACTACAAGAATTTTTGTATGAGACGGCTTATTCTCTCGATTGATTGAGCAAAACCTTCAATGGTTCCCAAGACTTTGACGCTTTCCCATGCCATTTTGATGATCTGCCGAATAGGTTTTGCTTTATTAATCTGAGAAATGATGGTTTGTATGTCGGATTTATAATCGCTTTTTTGTTCGGCCGTCAAAACATCACTATTATTAATTCTATCAAACAGTTTAGCGAGGTCTTCATCTAAAGCGATAACATTTTGGTTAAGCATGTTCCTGTCTCCAAAAGACAAGTTGTGTATTGGAGAATTGGTAATATTTAGTGTACGCTTATCAACCTTAGATATTTTAGAAACATTTACCCGAGTAACAGCTTGGACAGTGGCGAGTGATTGTTTGTCCTCTGAATTAAGCTTATTCATGATTGATATACCGTGCGACTGGGCGTACATTTGTGCCGCAGCGTTCAGTGTCAGACCACTATTTTTCCGGCGTATTTCTGACAAACGTGGTCTAATCTGCTCGGCTTTCTTATCAAGTTTTTTAGTAAGGAAATCTATTATGCATGGATTAAGTCTGTCTGTCATAAATTATTTCTTTTTCTTAGGATCATTCGGCTAATAATTGCTGGATCGACTCCAAGAGCCTCAGCTATTTCCTTTGATTGTACCCCCTGCTTAATTAAAGCAAGAATCAGAAGTTTTTTAATATCTTTAAATAGTTTTATACTTTGGTTATCCATTTTGTTTTCCTCCTTTAACGACCGTGTTAATAGCCGAAAAAAAGTTGTTATCTAGACCGCCTAAAATGTTTCTTATTTGTTTTCTGGTTGCTCCAAGTTTACAAAATTCAAGCAAAATTAAGATTTCTACTGTTTTTTTAAGATCGTTAATTGCTTTTTCAGTTGATTTGCTATTCATATTCTTTTTTGCCTTTTTTGGTTTCTACTTTTCGTCACCTCTATACTTTGTTTTGTTGTTCCTAATATATCTGCGACACTTTGATTATCTAATCCAAACCGTCTAAGGAGACGTTCACCATCAGTGATAGACATCTTTTTTGAATCATCTTGCAAAGTAACTGCTATTAATACGCTCAGCTTATTTGATATTTGTTCGAGTAGTTCAGAATTTTTCATACTTCTAATTTTTTGTAATTTTAAACTTTTTCTTTTTACGAATTCCTGCTAACTCTTTACTGATATATGTAGGTGTTCTACCTAAAATACTGGCTATGTCCTTAGGACGTAATCCTAGATTATCAAGTATGCGAATTTTATCCCTGAGGCTAATAGCGGACTTTTCTTGTTGCACAATATGTAAAAAAAGAGAAATCATTACTCCAACTCGTTTGTTGAGCTCTATTAAAAGACTGTTTGTTTGATTTATTACTGCTTTATTAGTAGTCATCTTAACAATTTTTATCAGCTGATTAAGATACCTTAACATAATAAAGTATTAATTGCTAAAAAGCAACTAGATCTTTATTATTCTAAATCTATCAAATCATATCAATTAGAAGGAAAAAACAAAGACAAGTTTAAAACGGAATGAGGTTCTAGATGTTTCGTTTTAGTAGGAATTTTCCAGGTTAAAATTTCTGGCTGGGAGACCTGGATTCGAACCAGGGTTGACCGGTTCAGAGCCGGCCGTCCTACCACTAGACGATCTCCCAAAACTAACTTAATTTTAACAAAAAATAGGGAAAAAATGAAGTTAACCCTCTTGTAGTTTTTCTAAAATCTCTTTTTTAACTTCTTTGGCTAAGTTCTGTATTTTGTCTTCAATATTTTCCACATTTTCCTTTAAAAACTTTAAAAGTTTATTGTGTTTTGGTTTTTTGGTTAATCTGTCTAAAAAAGACTGGTGTTTCTCTTTGGGTAAACTAGAAAGGACAATATCTAAAATTCTTATATCAATGGTTTGATAAACAACTTTTAAAAGTTCTGTTTTCTCTTTTCGAGGTAATTTATACTGTTCAATCTCTGCTTGAAGATCATCTATTTCGATTAATTTATCCCAAAAAACTCTTCTAATTGGTCTTCTTGCCCAAATTTTACTAATTTTTAAGCGAAACATTTTTTTCTCCTTTTAAACCTTTTCTGGTTGACCAGTTTTTAAATTAAAATCAATTGGTCCTAAAGGAACTCTCCCATCAGGATCATTAACAAATAAAAGCAAGACTTTACCTTTCCTTGGCCCTAAATGCAAGTCTAATCTTTTCATTACTTCTGGTGAGCCGCCAAACTGTTTCCCTGTCCAGGCAGCTGGTCCGGCATCGCCAACCACTGCCACACAAGCGGTTCCATTTTCTGGATTAACAACAATTACTTTCCGATGTTTATACCATTTTGAAAGTTCTTTCGTGCGTGTCTGCCATTCCGGCAAGTACATTGTCTGAACGGCTACATAATATTTCTCCATCATTTCTTCTTCTTTTGTCATCTCCTGGCGACTTTTTGCAAAATAACCCCAGCCACCTAATCCGGGAGCAATTCCTGCTACTTGCTCTTCATCATGACCTGCTAAGGTGTCTCCCGGAAATCTTTTTAAGTGTTGCTCATAACCCATCCAACCAAAAGAAAAATTAAGTTCGTTACCTTCTAAATTAAAACAAACGTCAACTCCTAAAATATCTTGTAAAAATTGACAAATTTTATCTCGATTACTACCAGATATTTTACCAATTGAACCAGGAAGAAGATTAGAAACTTTTTCGGAAATTATTTTTTTAACTTCTTCGCTGGAAGCTAACCCTAGTTTTACTCTCTCCTCTATTGGTTTTTGTAGCAATTTTGGCTTATCTGACCTACCGCCGCCCAAAAGTAAAGTTCCCGCTAAAGTTGCTCCGGCTAAAAGTCGACCTGAATGCTCTCTTAGTTTAGGTAGGAAAAATTTTTTCTTTTGAAGATAATCCATTGCTTCCGTATGTTTCTGCTGTAAACCGCTAAAAGATTCTTGTTTTAAACTTTCTATTTTTTGATGAAGATTTTTATATTTTTTATTCATTGAGAAACTTAAAACCGGTTTTTATCCTTTTTAAACACTCATCTTTACCGATAACTTCCATTGACTCAAATAAAGGCAAAGAAACCTGACTACCACTGATAACTACTCTTAAAACCATAAAAAACTGGGCTGGTTTCCAATTATTTTGAACAACAATATTCTTCAATATTTCGCCAATTGTTTCAGTTTTCCAATCATTAACACCCGATAATTTATCTAACATTAGAGTAAATTGTTTTTTCAATAAATTACTATCTGCTTGTTTTTTAAACAATAGATTTTTATCATAATTAACTTTTTCAAATAAAAATTTCAACCAATTATCAACTTCAGATAATTTTTTTACTCTTTCTTGAAGTAAAGGTAAGATAATTTGATAATTAATCTTATCAATTGGGTACTTTGTATATTCTTTTATTAATTTTAAAAATTCTTCGTTATTTTTTTGGCGAATATAATGGCCGTTAAGCCATTCTAATTTTTGCAAATCAAAAACAGGTCCGATTGGAGAAAGATCCTTAAGATTAACTAATTTAATAAATTCTTCCAAACTAAAAATCTCTTTTTCCTTTGGATGTGACCAACCAAGCAAGGCCAGAAAATTAAGTAAAGCTTCCTTTAAAAATCCATTTTCTTTATACCAAATAATACTTGTATGACCTTGTCTTTTAGAAAGTTTACTTTTATCTGGATTACGTAAAATTGAAGTATGAATCATTTCTGGTATTGGCCAACCAAATGATTGATAAATTAAAACGTGCTTTGGGGCAGAAGAAAGCCATTCTTCGCCACGAACAATATGACTAATTTTCATTAAATAATCATCAACTACGACTGCCAAATGATAAGTAGGAAAACCATCAGATTTTAAAATAACTTGGTCATCAATTAGGTTGCTGTCAAAAACCACCTTACCTCTAATTAAATCATTAACCACAACTTTTTGATTTTCTGGAATTTTTAAGCGAATTACATGGGGTTCGCCATTTTTTATTTTCTCACTTATTTCTTGTTTAGTAAGTTTTAAGCAACAACGATCATATTTGGGTAGTTTTTTATTCTTTAATTGTTCTTTTCTTAGTTTTTCTAATCTTTCTTCTGAACAAAAACAAAAATAAGCCTTGCCTTTATCGACTAATTCTTGGGCATATTTCTTATATAAATCTAGACGTTCTGATTGACGATAGGGTGCATATGGTCCCCCTTTTCGGGGACTTTCATCTTCGACTAACCCAAGCCAATCAATCGCCTCAAAAAGTTTATCTTCAGCATCAACAATTAATCTTTTTCTATCGGTATCTTCAATTCGGATGATAAACTTACCACCAAAACGACGACTAAAGGCCCAATTAAAAAGTGTCTGCCAGGCAGTTCCGACATGGGGATAACCAGTTGGAGATGGAGCAATCCGAACTCGAACCATACTCATCTTTAGTTGAATTTTAACAAAATCTTAGGCTATACTCAAACTAATGGCAACCCTTACTGAAGCTGCTTTCAAAACTCGTAAAATCATAAAATTTGGAGTGATTGCCCTGTTGGCTTTTTTTGTATTAAGACTTGGTATCCGTGTCGGAACAGCAATCTGGGAAAAAATTAATCCACCACCGCCATCACCACCAACGGTTTCCTTTGGTAAAATCCCCAAAATTGAATTCCCCTCTAAGGATAAACCTAGTAATTTAACTTTTAAGTTAGAAACTAGTACCGGCCAGCTTCCTAGCTTGCCTGACAAAATGAATGTTTATTTTATGCCTTACCAACGACCAAATCTTTTAGCTTTAGAAAAAGCCAAGCAAGAAGCATTAAAAATGGGTTTTGCTAGTGAGCCGGAAGCAGTTAATGAAAAAACTTATCGCTGGGTCAAAAGACAAGAGGCTACTAAAATATTGGAAATGAATATCGTTGATGGCTCTTTTACCATTTCTTATGACTGGCAAAACGATTCAACAATTCTTTTAGAGAAAAAACTCCCTGGTGAACAACAAGCTAAAGTAGAAGTTCAAAATTTCTTGCGTACTATTGGGGCTTTGAACGATGATCTTTTAACAGGTAGACAAGAAGTCAGCTATCTCAAAGCTAAAGTAAATGAGTTAGTTCCGGCAATCAGTTTATCAGAAGCAGATTTCGTTAAGGTAGAAATTTTTAGAAAAAATATTGATAATTGGCCTGTTTTAACTGAAAATCCTAATAAAGGCATTATCAGTTTTATCCTCTCTGGTTCAAGTAATCAAGATAAAAAAATCATCAAAGTTGAATCTAATTATTTCCCTATAAATTATACCTCTTTTGGAAGTTACCCTTTACAAACAGCTGATATTTATTGGCAACAATTAAATAAAAAAGAGGCTTTTATTGCTAATTGGGACGGACAGACCAATCCGGTCACTATTAGAAGAGTATATTTAGCCTATTTTGATTCTTTTAATCCGCAAAATTTTTTCCAACCAATTGTTGTTTTTGAAGGCGATAACAATCTTTTTGCTTACATCCCTGCCGTTAATCCGGAATGGTTTCAGCAATAGGTTCCCAACGAAAGTTAGCAAAAACCCATTCTACTAAATTCTGGGTATCTCCAAAACGATCTTGACTTCCTAAAACAACTGTCAAAATATTATGATTATCTCTTTCTACCCATGAAACCAAGCATTCACCGGCAT
Organism: uncultured Pseudomonadales bacterium; assembly: GCA_964467735.1. Lineage (GTDB taxonomy): Bacteria > Patescibacteriota > Microgenomatia > UBA1400 > CAYXSR01 > CAYXSR01. The sequence goes on from CAYXSR010000001.1 coordinate 11,276, forward strand.
TTTCTGTCCAACCAGTTTTAACACCTTTTAAACCTGGAACAACATCTAAAAGTTCATTAATGTTTTCTAACTCATATTCCTTCTCTCCAGTTATATCCCAAACTTTTGTTTTCTTAATACTAATTATTTCTCGAAAAATATCATTCTTTACCGCCTCACTTGTTAAAACTAAAAGGTCATGAGCGGTAGTTATATGACCTTCATCTTCCACACCAGTAGGATTTTTAAAAATTGTTTTATCAAGATAAAATTCTTTTGCTTTTTGGTTCATTCTTTCAATAAATTTCTCTAAACCACCAGGATAGTTTTCTGCTAAAACCATGGCCGCATCATTAGCTGAACCAACTAACATTGCTTTTAATAAATTTTTTACAGTCATCCTTTCTCCTTGTTCCAGCTCCATTACCATACCTATCGGATAAGCCTGCTTTACTTCTAGAACTTGATCTAATGAATATTGTTCTAGACTAACTAAAGCAGTCATTATTTTTGTTGTCGAAGCAGGAATAAGTTGACTGTCAGGATTTCTGGCAAAGATAATTACTTTTGAGTTCAAATCAATTGCTAAAGCTGATCTCGCGGACAACCATGGAGTTTGTTGTCCAGTAAAGTTAACTGGATATTCTTTAATATCGCCAAAATTCAAAGATACATTTCTTATTAATGGTCTTCCTTGAGGAATTTTTAACTTAGCATAATAATTTTGAGAAGGCGTAATAGCTAAAATTCCAAGCAATAGAAAAAAGTCAATTCTAATTTTGGAGTGGTTTTTTAAAAAATCTCGGAAAAGAAGAAGTTGCTCCTTAAGATTCATTTATTTTTTTTAATAGTTTTTTGCGATAAACGAATATCTACCCTACTCATGTCACGGGGGAATAAAGTAGCTTCACGAATATTTTCCAAACCTAAAATATTTTGAGTGATCCGCTCTAGTCCTAAACAAAATCCACCTTCTGGAGGCATTCCATACTTAAAAGCCTGCAAATAAGGCACTTCAAAATCTTTAACATTACAACCCCACTTTTTAATATTATTTACTAGCTTTTTATAATCATTGATTCTTTGACCACCAGTAATCCATTCAACTCCCCGACCAATAAGATCAAAACTTAAAGTATATTCGGGGTCTTTCGGATCAGGATAAGTATACATTGGTCTTTTTTTAGTTGGATAATGGGTAATAAAAACCAACTCTGAGCCATACTCTTCTTGAGCCCAACGCCAAATCTCTCTTTCCCCTTCTGGATCTAAATCTGGTTCATTTCGCTGATCCCTTCCTGTCCTTTTATAAATAATTTCTAAAGCTTGTCGTAATTTTAATCTTGGCGTCTTGTTAATCGTTTTCGGAAGAGTAGCTTTATATAAAGCAAGTTCTGGTTTACATTGTTTTTCTACTTGCTTGAAAATTTCTTTCACTAAGGAATCTGCCATATCAACGACTTCTGTCCAGCTGTCAATGAACCCCATTTCGGCATCTAAACCAACATATTCTGTCATGTGACGGGTAGTTACTGATGGCTCGGCGCGATAAGCATGGGCAGCAGTAAACACTCTTTCGAAAACACCAACCATTATTTGTTTATAAAATTGGGGACTTTGGGCTAAGTAAGCTTTTTTATCAAAATATTCAATCGGGAAAACTTCACTACCACCTTCGGTTGCTGTCGCTACTATTGTTGGAACACAAACTTCTGTAAATCCTTGGCTCTTTAGAAAACTTCTAAAGGATTGCAAAATAACCTCTTGAACTTTAAAAATTGCCAAAATTTTTGGATGACGTAAGGTTAAAGAACGATAATCTAGGAGGGTTGGCAATTCTACATTCAACTCTGGAGCGGCGATATCAAAAGGCGATTCTTCTGCCCTAGCTAAAATTTTTATTTTGTCTACCCGAATTTCTAATTCTCCTGTTTTAAGATCAGGATTAATCATTTTCACTGGTCTCTTAGAAACAGCTCCCTCTATTTCAACAACATCACCTAATTTTAAAGAATTTGCTTTATCTTCACAGACAAGTTGGATAATTCCTGTTCGATCACGCAAATCAATAAAAATTATTTTTCCATGACTTCTAAGATTACTAACCCAACCTTTTAAAATAACTTTTTTATTTATTTTCTGTGGAGTTTCTTGAATTAATGTTCTTTCCATACTTTTATATTTTAGTATTTTTACTACCTCTTGACAAGAAGTCTTTTAATTGTTATTGTAAGGAGCATTGTGAAACAAACAAAACTCACTCATCAGCTTTCTGTCGGTTTTATTTGGCTCAATATTAGCCAAAGGGAGGCTGAAGTGAGTTTTTAAGTTTTAAAAATAAAAATTGCCAATAAAAGCCTCCCAAATGGAGGTTTTTTTATTTTTTGATAAAGGAGGTGGAAAAAATGGCTGATTATACAGAAAGAGTCGTATTTTTCCCGGGTAATCCTTTGGGTTTAGTAACTCCTGGTATAGGGGAAAAACCTATATCCATGGAAGATGCGGCAGCTATTCTAGCTTCCCAAGCTCTGGGAGTTGAAGCTTTAATAAGAAAGAACCAATTAGTACCAGAGTGTGTTTCCTCAGCAAAGAGCTACATTGATGATATACTAGATGTGGCTGTTTTAATAGGATTAACTGAATTACCATTATAAAAGACGATATTTAAAAAGGAGGTGAAAAAATGAAAGAAATATCTCCAGAATTAGCACTTTTTTTAAACAGTGGTTTAGCTGTCGAAGGTGGCTTTCCAGGAGTAACAGAATTAATAGTTTTGGTCCTCTTGTCCCAGGTCAGGAACGAACAGTAGAAACTTTACTGGTTGAACCACAAGTCTTAGCAGAAGTTCCTGGTTTTGATGAATTAGTAACTGTATTTATTCCACAAGGAGGAAATCCAAATATTACTCGGTAGATAAAACAGAACAAAAGTCCCTTACTTATGAATTGACAGGGAGTTTTTGTTTGGCTATCCTTATATCTCTTATTTTCATTTGCAGATTTCTACTGCCATTCCAAATATTTTCTTCTAAGCAAAAAGCTACATCCACTAAGTCGCCTACTGTAAGTTTTTCTGCTTTGTAACCCAAGTTAAAACCAATCCCATCAATTACTCCAATATTTTTTTCAATCCTTGAAGTTTGGGGATCATCAAAAGCAATTTTTAAATGTTTATTCTCATTTCCTACTGTTCTTAGTTTAGTAATTTTTAAATTCCTAATGATAAAGATTGGTCTTGGATTACCAAAGCCAAAAGGAGAAAACTTCTCTAACTTACCGTAAAGTTCCCAAGAAATATTTTTTAATTTAATCTCACAATCAATCTCTAAAATTGGAGTCAAAATACTTCTGGATAATTTTCTTTCTACTAATCTATCTATTAGTTTTTCAAATTTTTTTAAATATCGATTTTGAATAGTAAATCCGGCAGCTAAAGGATGCCCACCAGCATCTTCCAAAATATTACCGCAACTACGAATCGCTTCAATGATATTAAAACCCTTAACCGATCTTGCCGATGCTTTGCTGTATTTTTCTCTTTTTGAAAATACAATTGCCGGTCGATAGAATTTTTCTACCAATTTTCCTGCCACCAATCCAATCACCCCAGGATTGTAACTTTCATCACCGATAAAAATAAATTTTTTATTTTTATTAACTTTCTTTTTGGCATCTGAAAAAGTCTGTTCTGTTAATAATTGCCTTTCTTTATTTATCGAATTTAAAGTTTCTGATAAACTTTTTGTTTTCACCATATCCTTAGAACATAAAAGTCTTAAAGAATCTAAAGCATGTTCTAAACGACCAGTTGCATTTAATCGAGGGCCAATAATAAATCCTAAATGATAGGTTTCAATTGTCTTTGCATCTAAACCAACTTGTCTATATAAAGAAATCAACCCAGGAATTTTTGTTTTTTTAAGATACTTTAGACCATGATTTACTAAAGCTCGATTTTCACCCAAAAGAGGCATTAAATCAGTGACTGTTCCAATAGTGGCTAAACCAATAAGATCTGTTTTTATCTGATTATCAACCAAATCTTTCTTATGTTTTGAGATAATATTTTTTTGTTTTAAAAATTTCAAAAATTCTCGACAGAAAAACCATGCTACCGCTGCCCCACAAATTTTATCTGACCAAATAATTGAGTTTGCTTTAGGTAAAATATACTTTCCTTCTTTTTTCTTTTTTTGATGATGATCAGTAATAATAACATCTAATTGTTTTTCTTTGGCATATTCCATTGCTTTATGAGCAACAATGCCATTATCAACAGTTATAATTAAGGAGGGTCTTTTTTCATTAAATTCAAAAATCTGTTTATCTTCTAAAATTTCATCAATTCCTTTCTTTTTTATTCCATACCCATGCTTCTCTCTGTGAGGAATAAAAGGAAAAACTTTTAACCCTAAACCAAAAAGAGTTTCCCAAACTATTGCTGTTCCACAAATTCCATCAGCATCATAATCTCCATAAACCACAACTGTTTCTTTATCTTCAAGTGCTTTTTCTAACCTTTGGAACGCTTTTATTAAATTTTGTTTTTTAATCCCTAAACTCTTGTTATTAATTTTTAAAGGATGTAAGGGACTAAAAAAATCATCTATTTCCTTTTTAGTCTTTAAAGAACGACTTTCTAAAAGAGATTTTATTATTTTTTCAACATCAAAAGATAAATCATTTGATGGTAATTTTTTGCGGATTTTCCACTTCGTCTGCATATTGCTATAATATCATTATGCAATTAAAAATCCCAAAACTAGTTATTAAAATACTACAACTCGTCCAGAAAAATAATTTTGAAATTTATATTGTCGGCGGAGCAATTCGTGATTTATTACTAGAACAAGTAACTTATGATTGGGATTTCACGACTAATGCCAAACCAGAACAAATTCAAAAAATTTTTCCCGAAAGTTTTTACGACAATAAATTCGGAACTGTTGGCATTACTGCTGAAGAATTAGTAAAACAATTCAAAATTAAAAAATATAATTGGCAGGAAGAAAATATCAATCCTGAAGATATTTTTGAAATAACTACTTTTAGGAGCGAATCCAGTTATTCTGATCATCGTCGACCAGATAAAGTTGTCTGGGGTAAAAAACTTGAAGACGATCTCCAAAGAAGAGATTTTACTATCAATGCTATGGCTCTTCGTCTCCAAGAAAATAATAATTGGGAAATAATTGATCCTTTTAAGGGTCAACAAGATTTAGAAGGAAGAATTATTCGAACTGTCGGTAATCCTGACGAAAGATTTTATGAAGATTCTTTGAGGATGATGAGAGCAATTCGGATTGCTGGACAACTAGGTTTTACTATTGAAGAAAAAACCCTCAAGGCTATAAATAAAAATTCAGACTTAATTAAAAAAATTAGTGCTGAACGTGTTCGTGATGAATTGTTTAAATTATTGAAGTCAAATTATCCTGATGATGGAATAAAACTTTTATTTACCAGTGGTCTTCTACAACACATTATTCCTGAACTTATTAAAATGCGAGGAATAGAACAAGCTGGTCATCATACAAAAGATGTCTGGAACCATAGCTTAGATTCTCTTGCTTCTTGTCCGTCACCAGATCCAATTGTCCGGCTGGCTGTTCTAATCCATGACATTGGGAAACCAGTAGTTGTTAAAATTAAAAATGGCCATCCTACTTTTTATAATCACGAAATTGTTGGAGCTAAACTAAGCAAGAAAATTGCTGACCGACTGAAATTTAGTAAAAAAGATAGAAATAAACTCTGGCTTTTAGTTCGCTATCATATGTTTACCTACAATCCTAAGGTAACCGATAAATCCATAAGAAAATTTATAAAAAATGTCGGCAAGGAAAATATTAATGATATGATTATGTTAAGAATTGGCGATAGAAAAGGTGGTGGAAGCAAAGCAACTTCGTGGCGACTCAGAGAACTTCAGGAAAGAATTGGTCAACTAATGTATACTCCTCTTCAAATTAATGATCTTAAGGTAAACGGTGGAGATGTAATGAAGATTTTAAAAATTAAACCAGGACCTAAGGTAGGAGAAGTTTTGGAAAGACTTTTTGATGAAGTTATGGGAGATGATTCAAAAAATGAAAGAGAATATTTATTGAAAAGAATAAAACATCTAGGTTAGGATCTTCTTGGTTTCAAGTTTATTCTAAACGGCTTTAAAATCTTTTTTTTGATTTTGCAATTGATTCCAAACTACCAACAAAGGAGCAGCAGTAAAAGTAGAAGAATAAGTGCCGCTAATTGTCCCAATTAGCAAAGCTAAGACAAACCATTTTATCGTTTCGCCACCAAATAACCATAAGCATAAAAGCATAAAAATAATAGTCAAAGAATTAATAATTGAACGATTTAGAGTTTCAACAACCGCTTTATTTACTAAATCCACAAATCTTGCTTTTGGAGATGTTTTTACCGACTCCCTTATTCTGTCGTAAACAACAATTGTGTCGTGCACAGAAAAAGAGAGAATTGTTAAGACCGCGGTAACGAACAAGGTGTCAACTTCAACCTTAAAAAAATGACCCAAAATAGAAAAAGTTCCCAAAAGAATAAAAGTGTCATGAAACATTGCCAAGATAGCACAAAAACCATATTTTTTATCTTTAAAACGACTAGCAACATAAAGAAGAATAAAACTAGTCGCTAAAATTATGGCAATAATAGTTTTTTTGATTAATTCCTTTCCTATCGTTGGACCAACAGTTTCAAACCTCACCTCTTCAACCTCTCCTACTTCTTCCTTAAGAACGGCTAAGATTTTATCTTTTTTATTTCTATCAATTGTTTTAGTTTTTAAAATTAAAGTTTTATCTCCAGATCGTTGAATTGTAGAAATCTCTATTTCTTTTCTAATTAAGTCTTCTATTTTTTTGTTATTTATTTCTACATCCTGTTTTTGAATTCTAACTTCTAAAATTGTCCCTCCACTAAAGTCAATTGCTGGTTTCAAACCCCATTTCAAAAGTGAAAAGATTCCAGGAACTAAAAAGATTCCGGAAATTAAAAAATATAACCATTTAAAACGCATAAAATTCATTTCTTCTTCTCCTGATAAAAAAGTCTTAATAAGGTTCTAGTTACTATAATTCCCGTAAATAAACTAACACCAATTCCTAAGCTTAAAGTTAAAGCAAAACCTCTTACTAATCCTGAAGTGTTTAAGAATCCCCAATTGAAAGGATTTAAAAGTATAAAACAAGTAATTAAGGTACAAATATTAGCATCTTTAATTGAATCCCAAGCTCGACCGAAACCTAACTCCATCGCTGCTGAAAAGGGTTTTCCCATCCTCAACTCTTCTTTCATCCTTTCAAAAATTAAAATATTTGAATCAACCGCCATCCCTACTGAAAGAATAAAGCCGGCCACTCCTGGTAAAGTAAGAGTAACTGGAATTAATTTGTATAAAGCTAAAGTAAGTAAACCATAAAATATTAAACCTATGTCTGCTAAGAAACCAGGAAATCCATAAATAGCAATCATAAATAAAACCACCGTTAGAAGACCAATTAATCCTGCTTGAATACTTTTATTGACTGCCTCTTTTCCCAAAGTTGGACCAATAGTCTTTTGTTCTACGATCTTTAAAGGAACTGGTAAGGCACCAGCATTAAGTTGAATAGTCAAGTTTTTAGCTTCTTTAACGGTAAAGTCACCAGAAATAATCGCATCGCCGTTTAAAATTGGTTCATTAACAACTGGTGCTGTTAAAGGTATATTATCCAAAAAAATTGCGACTCGTTTACCTATGTTTCTTTGAGTAATTTCGGCAAACTTAGAGGCTCCTTCAGAATTGAAATGTAAAGCTACTACTGGTTCACCAGACTGATTACCAAACTGAACATCTGATTTCTGTAAATCTTTACCTGTTAATCCAGTAGAAACAAAATTAAAAATTGAACTAGAACTAGTCGCTTCTGATTCTTCACCTAAAAGTTCTCTAAAATCAAGTTGAGCTGTTTTTCCAATCAATTCAATTGCTTCATCAATATTATTGATTCCTGGCAACTCAACAATAATCCGATAGTTTGACTCTGATTCGATAGTTTGAATTAGTGGTTCAGAGACTCCCCATAAATCAATTCGTCTGCTGACAACTTCTTTTGCTGACTCTAGACCCTGCTTTCTAGAATTAACTTCTATATTACTCATATCAGCCTCCAAAATTAAGTGGGTTCCTCCTTGTAAATCAAGTCCTTTTTTAATATCTAAATCTCGCTTGAATTTAAAACCTTTCCAATCAATATTTATTTCTGGTGAGGAAATTACTTTATTAATCTTTATTTTCCAGAAATTTATTTTAATAGGAAGCTGTTTTGGTAAATCAACTATTACTGATAAAAAAAATAAAATGAGAATGAAAAGAAATATTTTTTTTGATTTTTCTCTTGTCATATTAAACTATGGTCTTTTTTTTAATAAATCAGAAGAAATTAACAATTGTTGAATTCCGGAAAATTTATAAACTATTTCTCTTTTTTCCGGTTTAGCTTTAACATTTACTTCATCACCTGGCTGCAGACCTACACTTTTAACAAAATCAGCTGGGATTGTTACCCCTATACTATTACCAACTTTTATTATTTTTTGTTTCATAAATTAACTTAGCATATCTTCTTCATTACCAATAATCATTATCCTACTTCCAAAAAGAATATCCATAATAAAAGGATCGCGTCTATTTTTACGAAATTCAAACTCTTCTTGGCTCATTGCAGTATAGTTAATTTCTCTTTTTATTTTCGTTTCAGAATTCTTTATAACAATTGCCAACTGAGGTAAAACAATTTCCCCTACTACTAAAAGATCAACTTCTGTTTGTTTAGAAGATTTGTCTTTAATAAAATTAGAAGAAAGGCTAGCAAATTTAATTCTGCCGATTTTATTTTTATTTCTAACTAAATCTGCTCCTAAACCAGCGGTTTTAGCAACTAGAGATAAAAGCTCAGGATAAAATAAATAGTCAGATCTAAAAGAATAATAAACCCTATTTCCTCTTCCTTCTCTTCTAACCATTCCTCTTTCTTCCATTCTTGCCAATTCTCTTCTTATAGCATTAATTTCTTCTTTTGCTTCTCTAACTAATTGTCTAACATAGAAAATTTCTTTAGGATTAGAAAGAAAAATCTGTAACAGCTTTACTCTTACTTTTGATACAAAAAGGTCTTGTAAACTCGCCATTTTTCCAAATTTAGTAGGAAACCTCCGCTTCCAGTGGCAGAATATCAACCCAAATTTTTCCCCCTAAAAACTCAACTTCTTTACCATTGTCCAAAAAGAATTTTGTTCTATCAGTGCGAGAATCTTTTTCCCAAGTACCTTTATAAACCTTTCCCTCTTGGAAAATCAAGGCCTTACCATCACCAACAGTCTTATATAAAAGATGTAAATTTCCTGGATAACCATCGTTGGCTGATGATTCTTTAGTAAAGATTACTATTAAATTCTTCGCTCTTAATTGCTCATTGGTATTTAAATCTAGGTGAGCCTTACCACCATTAGATCGAATATATTCTTTTGATTCTGAATCGTATTCCCATTTAACCTTATAATCGTTATAACCTTCCCAAAAACCAAATTCAACTACGAAGGCATCTTCACCTTTAGGTCCTTCTTTTTCTCTAAATTTCCAGGAAGTAAAGTTTTTCTGCCAGTCCGTACCATCAGGGTCTTTATTTGTCCAACCTCTTTCTTTGGCTACTGCCCAAAGTCTTTCTGTAGTACTATACATTGTGTGTTCAGTCGCTACTGTTCGTCCCAATCTTTCATAATCACGCCAGAAAGTGGGATAACCGATTGAAAACTGATTTAAATCATTTTCTCCCTCCCAACCATATTTACTAATCTGGCCTAAAGCATCTGCTTTAGCACCATTTAAACAACCTTCCCCTGTCTGAGAATCACAATGAGCTCCACCAACATGAACATAAATCGGTGTCTCTCCATATTCTGAAGCCCAATCAAGAAAATAAGTCCTTGCACTCCTTACTGGGCCAACAATGGTCTCTTTAGCTTGAGCTCCGCAATAAAAAATTCCTCCAAATCGGGTAATTCCTCCTTCGGCAACAGCTTCATAAACAATATCTGCTGAAGAAAGACCAGATTGTGGTCTAGACTCTTCATGGTTTTCAATCATAATAAAGAGTGGTCGACGTTTTGACCAAGCCTCTTTTTCTGCCTTAGTATATTTTTGTCCATTTAAAGGACAAGTCTCTGTTTTTGGTCCCGAAACATCAATTAAAAATCCTTCCTCTTCTGGCTTAGCTTCTTCTACTGGCCTTATCATCTTGGCAACTGGTAAAAGATAGTTAAAAGCCACAAAAGAAATACCAGTACTAACAAGATAAAGTCCAAAGAAAAAAATTAATGATAGAGCTTTTTTAGTTGCCATTTATCGCCTCCCTTTTTTTGCCTTCTTTATAACTTCCTCCTCTTCTTTCGAAAGAGAAAGTGTTTTACCTTTTCCTTTTTCAACTACTTTAGCATAAAGCCTTGTCGTCCCTCTTGAATGCAGAGAACTTAAGATAATTCCATTTTCTTTCTCATCTAAAAATGTTAAACAAAAACTTTGATCACCACCAGTATCAGAAAAAGGATTAAACCTTAAAAAGCCTAATTTTTGAATATATTTAATCTTTTCTTTTTCTAATAAATCTACTCTTCCACTAATCTTCTCTGATTCTTTTTTATTATTTTTAATCTCAGCCAAAACATTCTCTAAAACTGTCTGGAGGTTTTTCTTAACTATCCCTTTTGTTAATTGACGATAATGAATTATTGCTCGGAAAAGAAAGAAAGTCAAAATAAAAAACCAGACAAAAACAAACAATAATACAATTGTAAACCATGTTGGATTATCTAAAAAGGAATTTAACATTATGTTTAATTGTAAAAATCTTCACCTCTCCTTGTCAATATGATAAGATTTTACCATTATGGGAACAAAAAGGCGAACTCGTCAACAAAAAATTATTGCTCAGCTCAAAAAAAGGGCCAACTTAATTAATGATGTAAAAAGGAAGTCACAAAAGAGAATAAAAAAAGAAATTAAAAATAGTGACGAACCTGAAAATTCTTCTCTTTTTTTTACTTCTCCTGCCTTAATTAAAAAGGATCTAATAAAAACAATCATTATTAGTCTTCTTTTTCTTGTGGGAATTTTAATTATTTGGTTTTTAAAAAGATAACCTAGATTTCTTTTTCTAATGGTTTAAGAAAAACCCTCATTTTTTCTAAAGCTCTTGCTCGATGACTAAATTTGTTTTTCTCTTTTAAAGTCAATTCAGCAAAATGTTTTCCCAATTTGCTTACTACAAAAACAGGATCATATCCAAAACCAGCTGTTCCTTTAGCCTTATAGCCAATCCAACCATGGCAAATCCCTTTGGTTGTTTTAGTTTTTTTTGTTTCTGGATCAAAAAGCGCTACTACGGAAATAAATTCCGCTCGTCTTTGTAATTTTGAAAGGTCTTTCATTTCTCTTAATAATGTTTTATACCGATCTTTATCTGTACCATTAGCATAACGTTTTGTTTTTACGCCTAATTTTTGGGGAAGGGTCGCTATTTCTAAACCTGAATCATCAGCTAAAGTTAACAAACCTGTTTTTCTGCCATAAAATTTCGCTTTAATAACGGCATTTTCTTCAAAAGTTTCTCCTATTTCTTCTGGTTCAATCTCAGAAAAATTAATATCTTTAAGACTTAAAAATTGAAAATGGGAGTCTTTCAAGATAGCTCTCATTTCCTCAAACTTAGCTTTATTGGTGGTAGCAATTAGTAGTTTCCTCATTCTATAAAGGTCAAATTTCTATCTCTATTCCTTGTTTTCCTATGTTATAACACTTTGTTGTTCCAATCTTATCCGTCTTACCAGCACTTTCATGAATATGACCACAAAAAAAATATATTGGTTTCTCTTCTACTAAAAATTGCTTTATCGACGAACTACCTACATGATCTCCCGAAGGAATAATATCTAATTGAGTATTTTTGGCAGGACTATGGGTAAATAAAATTAAATTTTTTTTGTTTTTAAAATCATTCAAAAAACTGCTCATTTGTTCTTCAGTTATTTCTCCTGGGGTATTAAAAGGAGTAACTGTACTATGACCAACAGCGGCAAATTGATATTTTCCTACTTTAAGAATTTTCCTATGAAAAAAAACAAAACCATGTTTTTGACAAAGTTCTTTTGTCTGCTTTGTTGTCTCGTGATTACCTGGTAGAAGTAAGAGTTTCTCTTTAAGAAAAGAAAGTTTATCTCCGCCTTCTTGCAATCCATTACCAAGATTAGAAAGATCACCAAGACAAATATACAGATCAGCTTTTTTATTAATAATATTTTTTAAAGCTTGCCAATCCTTATGAATATCAGAAAAAATAACCAACTTCATTTTTTTATTATATCATTGAAGGTTTAATCACTAAAAAAACTCATCTAATTGTTCATCTTTAAGTCGATATTGTAAAGCTTCTGCTAAATGAACTGTCTTTATTTGTTCCTCATCAGCTAAATCAGCAATTGTCCGGGCAACTTTTATTACTCGAAAATAGGATCGAGCAGAAAGATTCATTTTTACAGCCGCTTGTTGCATTAACTGGAGACAAAAAACATCTAAAGAACAGACTTCTTTTACTTGTTTTGTATTCATTTCACTGTTGCACACTAGTTTTAACTTTAATTTCCTAAATCTTTCTAATTGTTTGTCTCTTGCTTGTTGAACCCTCTTTTGAATTTGTCGACTATTTTCTCTTTTTGTTTTATTGATTTTTGTCAACTTCTCTATTTCAACTTCAGGAACATGAATGTGGACATCAATTCTATCCATTATTGGTCCAGAAATTCTTTTCCGATAACGAGCAACCTGACCAGCAAGACAAGTACAATGTTTTTTGGCTGATCCTAAATAACCACAAGGACAAGGATTAGAAGCTGCAACTAATAAAAATTTTGAGGGAAAAATAACACTTCCTGCTGCTCGAGAAATTTGAACAAAACCATCTTCTAAAGGCTGTCTTAAAGCTTCCAATACATTTCTTGGAAATTCAGGGAATTCATCCAAAAATAAAACTCCCCTATGGGAAAGACTTATTTCACCAGGATTAAGCTTACTTCCTCCACCAATTAAACCAATTCTAGAAATTGTGTGATGAGGAGCCCGAAAGGGACGATTTGTAATAATTGCTTTATCATCGGGCAAATTACCAGTAATTGAATATATTTTTGTTGCTTCCAAGGCTTCTTCTTCTGTTAATTCTGGAAGAATAGATGGTAATGTCCGAGCTAACATTGTTTTTCCTGCTCCTGGTGGACCAATCATTAAAATATTATGACCACCAGCGGCAGCTATCTCTAAAACTCTTTTTGCTTGTTCCTGGCCAACAATTTCTACCATATCAAACTCGAAATCTTCTTTTTGTTTTAAATCTTTAAAAGAAAGGTTCTTCTGAGTTTCGATTTTCTTGGTTTCGTTTAAATGGTGGAAAAGATCGCGCAAAGAAATAACTGGATAAATCTCTAAATCATTAATGACTGCCGCTTCTTTTGCATTAATGGCCGGTAAGAATAATTTTTTTAGTTTCTTTTTTCTCGCTAAAAGAGCCATTGGTAAAACACTGTTTGTATGTCGCAAAGAGCCATCTAAAGACAATTCACCTACCATTAATGAGTCTTTAAGATCACTTGGAATTTGTCCCGAAGCTGAAAGGATTGCTAAGGCGATTGGTAGATCATAAGCCGGACCTTCCTTTGGTAAATCTGCCGGAGTGAGATTGATAGTAATTTTATGACGAGGAAATTCAAAACCAGAATTTTTAATGGCCGCTCTCACTCTTTCTTTTGCCTCCTCAACTGCTTTACCCGGCAAACCTACAATCGTAAAAGACGGGAGTGACCGAGAACTTATATCAACTTCTACCTCGACAATAACTGGTTCTAAACCAACACAAGCACCAGAAAAAACCTTTGCTAACATCAACAATATTATTTATAAATCTTAATTAAAAGTAAATAGGCCTATTGACAAGAAATTACTTCCTTGTTAAAATAATTCATACTATTTTACTAGGATTTAAAAATGAAATTTTCAACCAAAGCAACTTATGGATTACGAGCAATTGTTAATCTTGCTCAAAACCCTAAAAATGAACCAAAATCACTTTCAATTATCGCCAAAGAGGAAAATATTTCTTTACGTTACTTAGAACAATTATTTCGAGTCTTAAGAATAAACGGCTTTGTAAAATCGGTCCGTGGTAACTCTGGCGGTTATTATTTAACAAAAAGCCCTCAAAAAATCTCGATAGGAAATATTATTGAGTCTTTAGAAGGACCAATAATTGAAATTGCTTGTACAGCTAAAAAAAGAAATTGTCAAACTTGTAAATCTAAATTTGTCTGGCAATCAATAAATAAATATCTAAAAGAGGCTTTAGGTTCTTTAACCTTAAAAGATTTAATTGAAAAAAATGACTAAAATTTACCTTGATTATGCTGCAACTACCCCGCTAGATCCGGCAGTTTTAGAAACGATGATTCCTTTTTTAAAAGATTATTTTGGTAATCCTTCTTCTCTCCATTCTTGGGGACAAAAAGCTCGTCAAGCTGTTGAAAATAGTCGTCAACAAGTAGCTGATGTTTTAAGCTGTCACAAGGAAGAAATTATTTTTACTAGTTGTGCTACAGAAGCTAATAATCTAGCTCTAAAGGGATTAATTGAAGCAACAAAAGGTAAACACATTATTATTTCACCAACTGAACATCATTGCGTCTTGGATACTACCAAACATCTTCAAAAAAATGGTGTCAAAGTAACCTGGTTAAAAACTGATAAATATGGTCTTGTCAATTTAAATAACCTGAAAGAATCTATTCGTAAAGAAACTGTTCTAATTTCTATTATGTATGTCAATAATGAAGTAGGAACAATTCAATCAATTTCTGAAATTGGCAAACTTATCAAAGCAATTAACAGATCTAGAAAAATAAAAAGATTGCCCAAAATTTATTTCCATACTGATGCTGTTCAAGCTATTCAATATTTAAATTGTAACGTAAATTATCTAGGAGTCGACTTTTTATCTCTTTCTGCTCATAAGTTTTATGGTCCAAAAGGAGTTGGAGCTTTATTTGTCCGAAAGAATACCCCTTTGGTTCGTCAACAAGATGGTGGTGAGCAAGAATTCAATTTAAGGGCAGGTACAGAAAATGTTGCTGGGATTGTCGGTTTGGGACGAGCTATTAAAAAAGCTAATAATCATAAACAAATGATAAGTCAAAAAATAAATAAATTGTCAAAATATCTTATTAAAAAAGTTTTGTCTTCTGTTAAGGATGTTCAGTTAACTGGTCATCCGATTAAAAGAGCTCCTCATATCGCCAGCTTTATAATTAAAGGTGTAGAAGGAGAATCTTTATTACTAATGTTGAATGAAAAAGGAATTGGCGCTTCTTCTGGTTCAGCTTGTACTTCAGGTAATTTAGAACCATCTCATGTCCTAACTTCTATGGGAATTCCACCAATTGACTCTCATGGTTCTTTAAGATTATCTTTGGGAAAAAATATTACTAAAAAAGATATTGATTATCTTATAAAAGTTTTACCAAACATCGTCAATCACTTAAGACAGATGTCGCCTTTATCATGACCGTAAATACCTTTTATTCCAAAAAAGTTCTTGATCATTTTAAAAATCCTCGTAATTTTGGAAAAATAGATAATCCCGATGGAATAGCAACTGTTGGGAATCCAGTTTGTGGAGATATTATGAAGATTTATATTAAGGTCGGTAAAAAGAACAATAAAGAATATATAAAAGAAATACGATTTCAAACATTGGGCTGTGGGGCAGCAATTGCTACTTCCTCGATTGCTACAGAATTAGTAAAAGGAAAAAGTCTTGATTTAGCAAGAAAAATTAGCAATAAACAAATTATTACTGGTCTTGACAGGTTGCCTCCAGCAAAAATCCATTGTTCCCTTTTAGCCGCTAGAGCCATCAAAAAAGCGATTGATAACTATGAAGAAAAATTGAAGAAAAGACTTACTAATCCCAAAAAGAAACAATAAAAAGCAAAATATAATATCTTTCCCTTCAGAAAAACTTTCCTGAAAATTTTCAATGATAAAAGTCCACAAAAAAAGGCGGCTATTAAGCCTACTAAGCCGTTTGGAAGATCACATTCTAAATTGGTTAAGTTTCTTGTCTGTAAAATTAAAGCTCCTAAGATTGCTGGGATTGCTAAATAAAAAGAAAAATTAAAAGCCTCTCTTCTTTTTAATCCTGTAAAAATACCAGCACTTACTGTTGAACCAGAACGAGAAAGTCCTGGAAAAATTGCCAAAGCTTGAAAAAAACCAATCCATAAAGCCTTAAAATCAGTTAGTGATTTTGGCTTCTTGGTTTTTTTAATTGAACTTAAAGTAAGTAAAATTGAAGTAATTATTAGACCTATGCCAACAATAAAAAAAGAGTTAAAAATTGTCTTTGTAAAACTGTTAAGAAAAAGCCCTAGAATCATAGCTGGAAAAGTTCCAATAACTACAAACCAGATAACAGAGGGGGCTTTTTCTATTTTTCCAGAGGAGAAGGCTCTCATTGTTTTAGTTAAAATCTCCCGTAATTCCTTTTTGAAAAAAATAATAATCGCTAGAAGAGTCCCAAAATGTACTAGGATATCAAAAAAAACCGGCGGTTCTTCAAATCGTAAAATTTTTTGAAAAACTACTAAATGACCTGATGAGGAAACTGGCAGAAATTCTGTCAGTCCCTGAATAAGACCCAACAATAAAGCCTCATGAAAATTCATGTTTTTTTGTTTTAATCTAAAAAAACTTTATTTTTTCTTAAAAGTTTTATACCAGTCTTCTAATATTCTCCCTACCAAATCTTTAGCTCCTAACCCAACCGCTAATCCAAAGCCCAAAGACACAGACGCAATCACTCCCATAAATAAAATATTAATAAAGCTTTGGGCAATACCTAATTCATTAATTGCCGCCAGACTCGAGAAAATTACGACTAAATAACTGGCCACTTTTCCTAAAAGGAGTGATACCTTTAAATCAACTTGAACTAGTGCTCCTTTCACAAAACTCTCTACAAATCCAGCCACTAAAACTCCTAAAGCTAATATCAAAACAGCAGAAATTACCCTCGGAATATAGCCAAGAATGTTATTTAATACTAAAGATACTGTAGTTAGACCTAAAATATTAACAGCTGTAACAAAGAAAACCAAAACAACTAACCATCTTATAATTCCTCCAATAATTTCTTCTAATTTAATTTTTATGTCTGCTTTTTGTAAGAATGGACTAAAGCCGATTTTCTGAAATAGATTAGAAAGTTTGATTAATCTTAGGAATCTAACAACTAAAGAACTTATCCATTTCGATAAAATAATTCCTAGTAAGAAAACAAGAAGAGCTCCTAAAATTGTCGGTATATAAGAAACAATATTAGTTAAAATTGTAGCAAGAGCTACAAAAAAACTTTCTTGCCAACTAGATACTACTAGATTATTCATATTTTTTCACCTCCTTTCAAGATAGCTTCATTTCTTCATGTTTTTTTCATTTTAACATAATAATTAATTAAGCTAAATACATTGAAAAAACTCATCTTTTATGTTAAAATCTACACCGCCTAGGAAGCTGAAATGGTGGGGTATTCATCTGAATACTCAGGAAAGTCCAGACAGCAGGAGACAGGGTGTCTGTCGCAAGACAGAACGTGAAAGCGCTGGTACAAGCCACAGAGACAACGACTCCCCTTAGCAATAAGGTAGAGGGTGAAAAGAGGTAATTCCCCCCGCTGCAACCTCCGAATGGTCCGTTATGAGCATGTTTCCGCCAGGACTGAAGTTAGAGGGCATAGAGAAATACCATTTTAAAACAGAATCTGGCTTATTAACTTCCTAGGTTTTTCTTGAAGTCAGAGAAGCGAAAATTGGAAAGGTAAAATTCCTCAAAAATAATTTTAAAGGTCAGTAATGCGGGAATCGCTAAAACTGCACCACCAACACTTCCTAATTTAAAACCAATCATCAAGGTAATAATTGTTATTAACGGATGTAAACCGATTGCTTTTTGCATTACTTTTGGAACAATAAAATTATTTTCTAACTGCTGGATTAAAAAATATAAAGCAATTACGGCAAATCCCATTGTTGGAGAATAAGAAAAACCTACTAAAGCAGCCGGCACTGCAGAAACTGTCGGCCCAATATTAGGAATTAATTCAAGGATACCGGCAATAATTGCCAAAGGTAAAGCAAAATTAATAGACAACAATCTTAGACCAATGTAAGACATTAAACCAATTATAAACATCAAAAATATTTCTCCTCTAACCCATCCACCAAGTTTTCTTTCAAACTTTTCTATCAACTCCTCTATATCTCTATCCTCTTTATTAGAAAATAAAATTTTTAAATACTTTTTAAGGTTTTTTCTTTCCATTAAAAAATAATAATTAATAACTGCAAAAGCAAAAATTTTAACAATATTAGAAAAAGTAGAAACAATTATTTTTATAATATTTCCTGGTAACTTAGCTAATTCACTACTATAATCTTTCCATTGAAAATCTATTGTTTGAAACAAGCCATTCTTGGCAAAACCATTGATAAATTCAGGAAAATATTTTAAAAGAGCACTTATTTGAGACACAACGGCCGGAATAAGAGATATTAAAGAACCAATAAGAAAACCAAATAAAATTATATAAACAATGAATATTGCTACCCCACGAGGAATTTTAAGCTTTTCCATTCGATTAATAATTGGTGATAAAGCTGAACTAAAAATTATTGACACAAATAATAGAAGAATTATCTCTCTAATCTGAAAAAGTAACCAAAGAAAAATTAGAAAAAAAATAGTAAAGATAATAGTTTTACGGGAAATCGCTATTCTTCTAAGACGTATCATTTATAGGTTAGATGAATTTTAATGTCTGATGAAAGAATATCAGAGGTTTTAATCTTCTGTCAAGACAACAATTAAGATTTTGAGTCACTGAGGATAAAAATCATTTTTGATTAATAAGTTTATTTAAAATTTCCCGACGTCTTTTCTTTTCAACAAAAGGAATATTGTCTTCAAGCCTATAAGCTGCTGTTCCGGGTCTTGGAGAATATTTAGCAATATAAGCTAAACAAAATCCTATTTGCTTACAAAGTTTAACTGTATTTTCAAACTGTTTTTTTGTCTCCCCAGGAAAACCAACAATGATATCGGTACCTATTTCAATATCGGGAATTTCTTTTTTAATTTTCTTTACTAATTTCAAATATTGTTCAGAGGTATATTTACGATTCATTTTCTTTAAAATCTCATCGTCTCCAGATTGCACTGGTAAATGTAAATAACGTTCTATCTTAGGTAACTTTAAGACCTGAATAATACCATTTGATAAATCATGAGGGTTTGAAGTAAAAAATTTAATTTTCTTAAGACCCTTAATTTCGTTTAACAAGGACAAAAGAATAGCAAAGTTATTTTTATATCTTTTTTTCAATTCTTCAATTTTTTCCTGTAATAATTTATTTTTTACTTTTATGTCTGAATTTTTATGATAACTATTAACATTCTGACCTAATAAAGTAATCTCTTTAATCCCTCTTTTAACAATCATTTTAACTTCACAAAGAATTTCTTCTATTGGTCGTGATTTTTCTCGGCCACGCGAAAATGGAACAACACAATAAGAACAAAGATTATTACATCCTTCCATTATTTGAACCCAAGCATGTTTTTTATTTTTCCGCTGCGGGTCTAAGCTGCTATTTATTAATCTTTTTAAAGGACTAAATTGAACGTTCTTTGGAAATTCTTTTTTTAACCATTCTTTATCATGATATAAAATACAACCAGTAATAATAATTTGTTTTTGTTTTTTAGTCTTTTGCAGATTTCTTATTGCTCCCAAAACTTTGTCTTCTGCGGCTCGTCTAACTGAACAAGTATTTATTATCACTAAATCTGCTTTCTGCTTAGTGGAGGCTAATTGATATCCTTTTTTACGAAAATAAGCGGCGATTCGCTCTGAATCTGCCTCGTTCGCTTGACAACCAAAAGTAATAATAAAATAGTGTTTGTTTTTCATAGTTCACTTATTTTAGCAAATTTAAGACAAAAATGGTTCTTTTTTTACTCAAAAATCGCTCTAAATGTTAAAATATCAATATTATGAAAATAATTGAGCTCAGAAGATTAACTGCTGAAAAAATTATTGATCTGGCTGTCAAGACTTTAAAAAAGGGCGGTTTAGTTATTTATCCCACCGAGACTTGCTATGGTATTGGTGCTGATGCCACTAACCATGCCAGTATTGATAAATTAATTAAATATAAAGGTGAAAGAAAAAATAAACCAATTTCAGTAATCGTAGCTAATAAAAAAATGGCTCAAGAGTATGTTTTTATTAATAAAACTGCTGATAACTTATACAAAAATTTTCTTCCTGGAGCATTAACGGTTGTATCAAAAGGAAAACATAAAGTAGATTTCCGCTTAGAATCAAAAGAAGGAAATCTTGGAATTCGTATTCCCAAAAATAAGATCGTTTTGGGGATAACCAAAAAGTTTGGAAAACCAATCACCGCTACTTCTGCCAATATTTCTAATGAAAAAACTCCTTACCAAATAAGCGACATTTTAGACTCTTTATCACTTAAGAAAAAAAATCTTATTGATCTCATTATTGATTCTGGAAAACTTCCCAAAAATCCACCCTCTACAGTCGTGGATACAACTTTAAATGACATTAACGTTATCCGTCAGGGAACTATTAATTTCGACAAACAATCAACAAAAAGTATTATTACTAAATCTGAGATAGAAACAAGAAAATTTGCTCAAAACTTAATGACAAATTACTTCAAATATTTAAATTCTTATTGTATTATCTTTGCTCTACAAGGAGAATTAGGAAGTGGTAAAACTCAATTTTGTAAGGGGATTGGTCAATTTTTAAAGATAAAATATCCAATCACTTCTCCGACTTTTATTTTATTAAAAGAATATCAATTTAATTTTAAAAATAAGAAAAAATTTTTCTACCATATTGATACTTGGCGAATAAAAAATGATGATGAATTAGGAGAAATTGGTTTAAAAAAAATGATTAAACCAGGCAATATTATTGCCATTGAATGGCTTCAAAAAGCAAAAACTTTTTTAGATAATTTCAAGAAACGTAACAAAGTAAAAATTATTTGGTTAGAAATAAAATACGGTAATAAATTAAACCAAAGAAAAATTAAATATTATGAATAGTATAAAAATTTTAGCTATCGACACGTCTTGTGACGAAACTTCAGCTGCTGTTACTTTTAGTGATAAAGTAATGAGTAATATTGTCTGGTCACAAATAGAAATCCATAAAACATGGGGTGGTGTTGTTCCTCATTTAGCAAAAAGAGCTCATCAAGAAAGAATTGATAATGTAGTAAAAAATGCACTTAAAAAAGCAAAGATAAGTTTGAACGAAATTGATTGCTTTGCCGTTACTCAAGGACCTGGATTAGCTCCAGCTTTAGAAGTAGGTATTAAAAAAGCAAAAGATTTGGCCTTAAAATTTAAAAAGCCATTAATTGCCATAAATCATATGGAAGGTCATCTTTTATCATGTTTTGCTAAAAACAGTAAAGGAAATAATTATTTACCAAAAACTAAGATTGAATTTCCAATTCTAGGATTACTCATTTCTGGTGGACATACCCAATTAGTTTTAATGAAAAATTTTGGTCAATATAAAATTTTAGGAGAAACATTAGATGATGCGGCTGGGGAGGCTTTTGATAAAGTAGCTAAAATGCTTAACTTAGGTTATCCTGGAGGTCCAATAATCGAACAACTAGCTAAACAAGGCAATCCTCATAAATTTAATTTCCCCTTTCCTATGTCTCGACATCCTGGCTTAAACTTCAGCTTTTCTGGACTAAAAACCGCTTGTCTTTATCAATTAAGAAAAATTCCAGAAAAAAATAAAACAAAAGAATTTTTAGCAGATTTTAGCGCTTCTTTTCAATTTGCTTTAACTAAATCAATTACGATTAAGTTAAAAATTGCTCTTAAAAATTATCAACCTACAATGTTAGTTTTAGGCGGAGGAGTTATTAGTAATTTTTTCGTAAGAAGAAAAGTCAGACAAACAGCTAAGAAATATTCTGTCCCTGTTTTTATTCCATATAGTAAAAAATTACTAACTGATAATGCTGCTATGATTGGGATCACTGCTTTTTATAAATCAAAACGGAAACAATTTATTAAAAATATTGAAAAACTAGATCGACTTCCCAATTTGAATTTTAACTCTTTATAATTTTACTTTTCTAAAACTATTTCTATTTCTTTTTTAAGTTGATTAATTTTATTTTTAGGAATCAATGTTTTTAAATTAGTAAAATTTAATATATCTCGACAAGAAACAATTCCCCTTCCTAAAAGCATTTCTCTATCTTGCTTTGATAATGATGATAAACAAGTAATTGGATATAAACCACTTTTCTCCACCAAAGATTGTAAACTCCACTCCTTTTGATAATTCCACCCAATGGCTTTAATACCAACACAATTACAATACTTAATTGCTTTTGATGTTAATTTTGTATTAGTTACTAACCACATTTGATTAATATTATTTGTCTTAAAAATATTAATCTTTGTTAATTTAATATCTAAAAATCGGGCATAAACATATAAGGCAGTTTTAACATCTGTTTTTATACCCTGTTTGTTATGAAATTTAGCCTCAATTGCAAAAAGATCGTTTTCTTTCTGAGCAAGAATATCGATTTCGTGACTAATACATTTTCCTTTAACATAATAGGAAACTTTTGTTTTAAATCCACTGGTATTAAGTATTTTGGCAAAGAAATTTTCAAAAGGGTAACCAGATGGCCCTAAAGCCATTATTGCCTGTTTTAAATTATAACGAGATGAAAGAAAAGGTCGTTTTTTATCTAGTAATTGGGCAACTATTTTATATATCTCTTTGGTGGAGATACCATCGTAAAGATATTGTTTCAGTTCTTTGATAATATCTTTTCTTATATTTTTATCAATGCCGGATGCTGTTAAAGAATTATTTACTTTATTCTCGGAGAAAGGCTCTAACAAGCCATTAGCTTTCAAAACACTAATCATATAAATTATTATAAACTCCTTTTATGAGAAAACCTAGAATTCCTCTGATTTACAGATTAATTATGACATCCTGGGCAAGATGAACAACACCCACCACATGAAGAACCATTAGAAAAAAAAGAATCAAATACTTGAGTGATTTTCTTACTTTTACAATGAGGGCAAGTAACTTCCTTATTCTCTTTTTCTTTAAGATTTAATTCAAGATTAAATTTCTTCTTGCAATTATCACAAGAAAAACTATATGTTGGCATAGTTTATATCTTAATACAAAAACTTTCTTCTTGCAATTTCTTCATTAAAATTACCAACCAGAATTATTGACCTTGTCCGCTCATCATCTCCTCTATCGTCATAAAGTTAACATTATTGGGCAAATCAAATCTAGAATCAAGAATAACTGCTGGTACACAATTATATTGCATGTCGCTAGGTGGCGCCCCACTATTCTCTGTACTTTCTGATTCCCACCAATCTTCATCTGTATCTTCAAAACAAGTTTTCATTCCCTGTGGACTAACTTTATCCCATACCCACATACAATTTTCTTTCATTAATAAAAATCCTTCTTTACCTTCTTGATTCATTTCGGCATAATAATTTTTTCCTTCTATATAACCAGTTCCAAAAAATTTATCATCTTTTTTCCAAGTACATTTAAAAGGAACTCCTTTCATTATTGCCTCTTTTAGAGTACCACTAAAACTTTCTTGTTTTTTATCTGGCGATTCTGAACCTTCATTCTTTTTTGAAGAGAGACTACATCCGCTTAATAAGAAAAAAGTTAAAAGAACTATAGAAACTAAAATAATTTTTTTCAATTTAATCACCTCCCTAGATAATATTAATTAATTTTTAAATTTTTTCCATTCCTTCCATTATCTGAAATTTTAAAAAACATTAATTTAACTAATTCAGTTACTACAAAATAACTCACTACTAATCCTAATATTATTGTTAATTGTCTTGATTGAGGAGAAATGAAACTAAAAACTTTTTGTCCTTCAGGGAGAAGAGGCAAGCCAATGGTTAACAGAGCAGCAAGACTAATAAACCCACCTAAAATTAAAGAAGGTGATTTTGCTTTCAAAAAGAACAGTCTAGTTCTAATTGAAAAAATGAAAACTAGCTCTGTTAAAATACTTTCCATATACCAACTAGTCTGTAAAAACTTAGTCGACCATTTAGAAAAAATAGCAAAGGTTATAAAGTCGAAACCACTGCTTACTAAACCCAAAACCACCACTAAATATAAAATCGATTTAAGATCATAACTCTGAGGTTTCTTTACCTCAGTTTCGTCAACATTATCACTCGCAATCGCAATCATGGGAAAATCAGATAAAAGATTAACTAACAATATCTGGGTAGGTAACATTGGTAAAACGTTTATCATTAAAGAAGCCGCTGCTACAGCATAAAAATTACCGAAATTTGCTGATAGACTAGCGATAATATATTTAGTAGTATTCACAAAAATCTCCCTACCTTCTTTTATTCCATCAATAATTATCTTTAAGTCTTTTCTCAATAAAATAATATCAGCAGCTTCTCTAGAAACATCGGTAGCCTCTTGAACTGCTAAAGCCACATTTGCTAATTTTAAAGCTGGGGCATCATTAATCCCATCACCTAAAAACCCAACCTTATATTTCTTCTGTAAAGATTGAATAATTTCATATTTTTGTTGTGGGGAAACTCTAGCAAAAACTTTACATGACTCAATAAACTTTTGGCGTTTCTGAAAAGATAGTTTATCTAACTCGCTCCCTGTTATTATTTCTTTTTGATCGCTAATTAATCCAATATTATTAGCTACTGCTTGAGCAATCTCTTTTCTGTCTCCGGTTAGAATCTTAATTGTTATACCTAATTTTTGAGCTTTTTCAACTGCCTCATTAACACTTTTTTTAATCGGATCAACAAAGGAAATTAAACCGATACATTTCAATTCCTTTTCTGCTTTTTTTAAATCAGAAGGTTTTTTAGTTAAGGTCCCTTTAGCAATTGCCCAAACTCTTTTTCCTTCAATTCCTTTTTCAACCATCCATTTTTCTAATATCTTTTTTTCTTTAGAGGACAGTTTACATAACTCTATTATTGTCTCTGGTGCTCCTCTAGTTATTACTTCATATTTTTCTCTTCTTTCCAGTAGGGTTGTATCTCTTTTTCTTTCTGGATCAAAAGGAATATTTTCCTGTTTTTTATATTCTAAAAGAGTTTTCTTCTTTTCTAATTTTCTTTCTAAAATTGCAATGTCAAATGGGTTTGTTAATTCTTTTTTTTCAGAAAGAAATGAGCTACCCAAACAGGCATAAAAAACTGGATCTTCTTTGTATAAAGAAAAAGTTTCTGAGACTTTCATGCTATTTTCTGTTAACGTTCCTGTCTTATCAGTACAAAGTACTTCTATTCCTCCGAGGTCTTCAACAGCGGCTAATCTTTTTACTATGACATGTTTCTTTGCCAATTTTAAAGCTCCTCTTGAAAAAGCAAAAGTTGTAACTACCGGTAGAGCTTCAGGAATTGCGCTTACCACTAGAGCAATAGAAAAGAGCGTTAAATCTCCTATGTTCACTTCAAGTCCTTTCACTAATAAGTTCCCAAAAAACATCAAGACGATTGTTACAATAACTAAACGTAGGATAAATTTACTAAATTTGGCAATCTCTTTTTCAAAAATACTTTTTCTAGCAGTTTCTCCAGTAAGTTTAGCAATGTTCCCTAGGACAGTATCCTTGCCAGTCGTTACTACCAAGCCTAACCCTTTTCCTCTCACGACTGTAGTGCCTGAAAAAACCATATTAGTCGCTTGATGAACTTCTTTCGCTTTATTGTCCAAAACATCATCTGTTTTTTCAATCGTAACTGATTCTCCTGTTAATAAAGACTCGTCTAATGCTAAACTTTTGGCTTGTAATAATCTCATATCAGCTGGAACAATATTTCCTGGTTCTAAAATAACCACATCTCCTATCACCAACTCTTCACTGCTAATTTCTGTTTCTGCGTCATCTCTTTTAACCTTTATTTTCTTAGTTAAGTGTTTCTTTAAAAGTTTCACTGCCTTCTCAGATTGATATTCCTGGTAAAAACCCAACACTGTATTAATAAATACAAACAACATAATCATCGCTGAATCCCAATACTCTCTTAATAAGAAAGCAAGAACTGAGGCACCTAAAAGAAGATAAATAAATGAGGATTTAAGCTGACGAAGTAAAATATTCCAGATTCCTTTTTCTTTAATAGAGAACTTATTTGAACCATTCTTTTTTAATCTATCTTGAGCTTCTTGATTAGTTAACCCTTCTAAACTGCTTGCAAGTTCTCTTATAATCTCTTCTGATTTTCTAGAAACATATTTAGCAAAATCCATCTTTTTTATTATACATAAACTAATAATTAAAAGTCATAGGAGGAAGTATTACTGATAAAAAACTAGATTACTTGAGTAAAAAAAATATCCAATTACCAATATTATAGCTTATTAAAATGACTAATATTGCAATGAAAAGATGTTCGGATATCACTAGTAAAGGATTCTTTTTTCTCTTTTTAGAAATAAAAAAGCTCAACATGCTTAGTAAGAACATTCCCCAAACAAAACTTAAAAGTAATCCTGTTAATAAATTAAAAAACAAAAAGGGAGAAATAAAGCTAATAGCGAAAAAAAATTTAGAAAGAAAAGTAATAATTGTAGCCTTCCATACTTCTTTTTCTGGTTCCTTGTGTTGAGCTTCTTCGGCCGTATGAATACCTAACGAATCAGAAAAAGCATCCGAAATAGCAATTATTAAGATACTACTAATTATAATAGTTTTCGATTGAGTACTAGCATAAAGACCAACTATCAATCCAAGGGTAGTAATTACTCCAGAAGTTAAACCAAAACTAAAACCTGCTTTTAGTGAATTACTCATTTAGGTGCGCCTGCTTGGATTCGAACCAAGGACATCTACTTTATAAGAGTAGCGCTCTACCACTGAGCTACAGGCGCTTAGCATCTTAGTAACTAGTCTTTATTTTATCAAATTGGAAATGTTTTGTCTTTTAATAGAAGAAAAGTTAATATCGCAATAATTAATAAAAAAATGATTAATCGTAAAGAGGCTTTTGTCATAGTATGTATTTTTTTTGATTGTGCCAAAAAAGAAAAACAAAACCTATTAAACCAATAACGATGGGAACTCCCAAAATATTCAAATATTTATAAAATTCTCTTTCTTTATCTGTTAATTCTTTTAGGGGACGAGTGTCTTCTGCTTTGATTCTTATCTTAGCAAATTCTTGTCCATTAGCTAAATACTCCACTAAATTAACAAAAAAATATAGATTTTCTGGTGCTCTAGTTATCATTCCTTCGTTAACAAAATCTGCATCAGCAATTAGAGCAAATCTAGTTTTGTCTATCTTATCAATAAATCTTTCTTGTTCCAACTCTAAGGGTTTGTCTTTGTCTTTAAAAAAGCTTTCTAATTTTCCATCAAATATAACCGCTAAGTTTTTACTTTTTCCTTCTTTTAGATTGAAATCTTGAGTCGGATCCAGATTAATATTTTTTTCTTCTGTCCATGATTCATTCGAGGAAGATATTAGAGGAATAATTCTTGAATCATTCTGATCATATTCTATCCAAGAAGTCCAAGGAAAAACTAAACTTTGTAAATCGCTAGTAATCGGACTAGAGTAATTAATATTCTCCGGCTTTATCTTAACCCAGAAAGGATAAGGAATAAAGAACATTGATATTCCACTACTAAAATTGGCTTTTTCATTAGAGGTATCTAAAACAAAACCACTTTTTAAATTTACACCATAGCTAGACAATAAATCTTCTAATTTATGATCTGCTTTTAACACTTGGAGATTTTCGGAAACTTTCTGAGTCTCTAACAAAAAAATAATTGGTTTTCCTTTCATTAAAAATTGATCCAGAAGATATTTTTCTTTTATGGTAAATTCTTGATCGGGACCGACAATTATTATAATATCAAAACTGTCAGGGATTAATTCCGATTCTTCTTGGTCTAAATTAATAAATTCTGTCAGGAATTGATCAGCTAATACGCTTTTTAATAAAGACTCTTGATAAATATTAGTGCTATCAGTTATTTGCTCACCATGACCGATTACAAAACCAACCCTTGGTTGTTTGTCTTGAGTAATTTTATGAATTTTCGAGGTAAGTTGATACTCTAAATCACTAGTTCTATCGACTAATGGAGTTGTCTCTATCTCATCGTTAAATAAAAAAGCTAAACCAAAAAAACCCTGAGTTAGTTCAACCTTGTCTTTCTTTAAATCAGAAAATTGAAGAGGGGGAATGCCTAATTTTTGGGCTTCTTGCTTACCTTCATCATTATTATCAACATCAACCCATTCTATTCTAATTTTTCCTTTTGATACGAATTGATATTCCATCAACCAATCTTTTAGTACCTGTTTAATAAATAAAAAACGGGAAGGTAAGTTTTGAGAACTAAATACTTTTATATTAATAACGCCATCTAAGTTCTTTATTGTTTTTTTTGTTGTTGGTGACAGACTATACTTTCTATTAGAAGTTAAGTCTAATCTTAAAGGATAAAACCAAAAAAGAATACTGATAAACAATAAAGTTATAAAGAATATTATTAACTTTTTTTTCTTAATTAGTTTTGTTATCTTCTTAAATTTCATTTTTAAAACTCAGTTTTTTAATAGTTAACCAAATAAAAAAACCAACTAAAGTAAGAAAATAAAAAATATCTCCTAAAGAAATTAGTCCCTTGCTAAAATTTATAAAATGAGAGGCTGGACTAAGAAAAGCTAGAATTAATTGTAAAATAAAAGGAACTCTTTCAAGAATAACTTCTTGGCCAGAGAAAAAAATGATTAAAAGACTAACATTAGTTAACAAAGCAATCAAAAGCTGTTCTCTAAAAAGACTAGAAATAAATACTCCAAAGGCAATATAGAAACCACCCAATAAAATTGTTCCTAAATAACCCGTTAAAATCATTCCCATATCTGGTTTTCCAATAATCAGCAAAGTTATCGGAATTGTTAAAGAAAAAAACATAACAAAAATAAAAAACAAGAGCAAGGCTAAAAATTTAGCCAAAACTATTGTTGATTTTTTGAGCGGTAAACTTAGGATTACTTCTAAAGTTCCTGATTTTCTTTCATTAGCAAAAATACCCATCGTTAAAAACGAAATAAAAAAAATCAAAATCAATGGTAAATTAATAAAATAAGCTCTCATTTCTGCCTGGTCAACTAAAAACAAATTACTAAAATAGAAAAAATTATTTAATAATATAAAAAGTAAAGTAAAAATCCAGGCGATTGGTGAGTAAAAAATTTGATACAGCTCTTTAACTAAGACTGGTTTTAATTGTTTCATGATGTTAATTTTTGAAAAATTTTTTCTAAACTTTTTCCTTTTGTTAATTTCTTTAAACTTCCAGTAGCAACTATCTGACCTTTATTAATAAAAATAATTTTTTGGCAAAGATTCTGAACTTCTGAAAGAACATGAGTAGAAAAAATAATCGTTTTTTTCAAAGCTAAATCTTTAATTAACTTTCTAATTTCTATTACTTGATTAGGATCTAAACCAACAGTTGGTTCGTCTAATATCAAAATTTCTGGATCACCTAATAAGGCCACCGCTATACCTACTCGCTGTCGATACCCCTTAGATAAATAATCAATTTTTTTAGAAATAACTTCTTGAAGACCACAGTCAATAATTACTTTTCTTAATATTTTATTGTCATCTACCTTTTTTACCTGTGAAATAAACTTTAAATATTCAAATACTTTAAAATCGAGATATAAAGGATTATCTTCTGATAAATAACCAATTTCTTTTCGAAAATCAAGCAAGTCAGCGTTGTCCTGGTTTCTGTCATTGATAAAAATTTCACCATTTGTAGGTTTTAATAAACCCAATATCATTCTCATTGTAGTAGTTTTTCCTGCTCCATTCGGACCTAAAAAACCAACAATTTCGCCTTTTTTAATTTTAAATGAAATTTTGTTTAGAATCGTTATTTTTTTGTTTTTTTTAGTTACGTTTTTAAACTCAATTATCATAATAAAAAAATACAAGAAGTTCTTAAAAAAATCAAAGATTTTTTAGTATTCAAGGGTTAAAAGATAATTATATTATTTAACTTCTTTTTTTAATTTCTTGGCAACTATAAAACGAACTACCCTATGTCCTTTATGAATTATTGGTGTAGGATCACTTGGACTTCTTCTTCCTTTCTTGTCTTTAACTTTTCCAATTTTAAAAGTTCCAAAACCGGAAATAATAACTTTTTCTCCTTTTTTAAGAAGACGTGAAATCTCATCAAAAAGAACCTCAATTGCTTCTTTAGCAGCTTTTTTAGTTAAATGACCTCTTTTTGCTAAGATTTCTATTAATTCTGATTTCTTCACTAAAATCACCTCCCTTCTCTTAATTTATCTCTACTTTGCCACTTCATTTATTCTAAGCTCTCTAATAACATTTACTTTTATTTGTCCTGGATAAGTAAGTTCTTTCTCTAATTTTTCTTTTAAATCGTGGGCTAACTTAATTGTTTCTGTATCATTTACTTTTTCAGGATTAACAATCACTCTAACTTCACGTCCTGCTTGAATTGCAAAAGCATTTTGAACACCCTTAAATGTTTTAGCTGCATCTTCTATTTTCTTCAAGCGAGTTACATATTCTTCATAATCTTCATATCGGGCACCAGGTCGACTACCAGAGATAGCATCAGCAATATAAACTAATATTGATTCTTTTGAGGAAAACGGTCTATCTTGATGATGTTCTGCTACACAAGCAATAACATCTTCTGGAATATTATACTTTCGCAAAAATTCAATTGCTACTTGAACATGAGTTCCTTCCTCCTCAGTTATAACCTTACCAATATCGTGAAGTAAACAACCTAATCTTACAATATTAACATTAGCTCCAACCTCATAGGCCAATTTTGTACCAATTTTTGTTTCTTCTAAAGTATGAGCAATCATATTTTGACCATATGAGAAACGATATTTGAAACGACCTAACATTGCAATGATCTCTCTTGGTAAATTATAAACTTTAACTCTATGACATAAATCCTCTCCAGATTTATACATAATTTTTTCGATATCTTGTTTTGCTTTCTTGACAACTTCTTCTACTCTTGATGGTTGAATCCTTCCATCAATAATAAGTGTCTCTAGAGCTACTCTTGCTACCTCTCTTCTTACTGAATCAAAACTAGAAAGTCTAATTACTCCCTCTTCGTCTAAATCAACATCAACTCCAGTAACTTTTTCAAAAGTGCGAATATTCCGACCTTCTTTACCAATTATTCTTCCTTTCATCTCTTCATCAGGAAGTTTAACCGTAGAAACAGTGTATTCTGGAACATAATCTGTAGCCCCATGCTTCATAGCATCAACTAGAATTTCTTTTGCCTTTACATCTGCTTCTTCTTTGGCTTTTTCTTCTGATTCTCTAATCTTCCGAGCAATTTCCGCTTGTAATTTATTTTCCGTTGCTTCCAAAATTAATTTTTTCGCTTCTTCTCTTGTTAAATTAGCAGCTTTTTCTAATCTCTCTATTTGTTTTCGTTTTATTTTATCTAACTCGCTTAATCTTCTTCTTAATTCACTTTCTCTTTTTTTCAATAAATTTTCTCTCTCTTCGATTGCCCCTGTTCTTCTGTCTATTTCAGCTTCTTTCTTATCAAGTGTTTCTTTTAATTCAATTACTTCCTTCTGAATTTCTTTAGCTTTTATATCCGCTTCTCTTTTTATCTCAAAAGCTTTATCTTTCGCTTCTAAAATAATTTCTCTAGCTTTAGTTTGAGTTAATTCTAATGATTTCTGAGAAATAACTGCTTTTTTTGGAAAAAAAGCTGAGGTTTTTTTCTTTATCTCTTTAGTTTCTTTTTTGCCATCACGAACCAGAAACGATAATCGATTTAAAAAAGACATAATTTTTCATCTTGCAGTTTACTACAACCACAAAAAGCCTCCACTTTTACTAAAATATAGAAGGTGATAAACAACAATTAGCTGCCTAAAGAAGCACTTTCAAGTAAAAATAATTTGCTTGATTTGACAACCCATAATGGAAAATTATTGTCGAATATCACCATATTTATATTTTATCTTTTTTTAGTAAATTCGTCAATGAGGTTCCTAATAATCTTAAAATCAAAACCTCTATAGGCAAGAAAATTAAAAATCTTTTTTTTAAACTTTAATTTAGGCAAGTCTCTCCAATATATAATTTTCTTTTTTAATATCAATCTAGCTGATTCTTCCAGTTGTCTCTTGTCAATTTCAGATAATTTCTGTTCAATAAGTTCTTTATCAATCCCTTTCTGTAGTAATTCTTGTCGAAGGACTCTTTTACCTTTCGGTTTTAAAATTAATCTTTGTTCAAACCACCAGTCAACAAACTTATTATCATTAATAAAATCAAGTTCTATAAATTTATGAATTATTTTTTTTATTTTAGACTCTAAACAATCTTTTTTCTTTAAATATTCAAAGAGTTCTTTTTTGGAACGAGGACGACGAGAAAGAAGTCTTAAAGCGTAATTATAAAATCTTTCTTCACCCTTTCTGTCTGACATTAATCTTGTTTTTCACCGACTTCTTTAGGAATTTGTTGACCTGACTTTACTCTTTTCCAGATTTGTTCTTCTATTTCTTTAGCTAATTTTTCTTTTTCCTCTAAAATTGTTTTTACTGCTTCTCTACCTTGACCCAGAACTTCACCTTTATATTTGAAAAAAGAACCTGATTTTTCAATTACTTTCATCTCTACACCAACATCAAGTAAACCACCAGATTTAGAAATTCCACCAACATTCATAATATCGAACTCTGCTACTCTAAAAGGGGGAGCAACTTTATTCTTTACTATTTTTACTCGATGACGACTACCAATCACTTTGTCACTCTCGGTGATATTTCCAATTTTTCTTGCGTCTAAACGAACTGAGGAATAAAATTTCAAAGCTTGACCGCCAGCAGTAGTCTCTGGATTACCAAATAAAACACCAATTTTCATTCTAATTTGATTAGTAAAGATCATCGTCGTTTTTGATTTACTGATTGCTCCAGCTAATTTTCTCATTGCTTGACTCATTAAACGAGCTTGAACTCCTATCATAGCATCACCCATCTCACCCTCAATTTCTGCTTTCGGTACCAAAGCTGCTACCGAATCAACGACAATCACATCGACAGCATTGGAACGAATTAATGTTTCAGTTATTTCTAATGCCTGTTCACCTGTATCCGGCTGAGAAATAAGTAATTCATCAAGGTTGACACCAATTGACTCTGCCCTTGTTGGATCTAAAGCGTGTTCAGCATCAATAAAAGCAGCTGTCCCACCTTTTTTTTGTGCTTCAGCGATTACGTGTAAACAAATTGTTGTTTTTCCTGACGCTTCAGGACCATAAACTTCCGTAATTCTTCCCCGCGGTAAACCACCAACTCCCAAAGCTAAATCTAAAGGGACTGCACCAGTAGGAATAACTTCAACCTTAAGACTTTGTGAAGAATCACCTAACTTCATTATTGAACCCTTACCATACTGCTTCTCTATCTGTTCCATTGCCATCTTAATCGCTTCTAATTTTGGGTCACTCGACTTATTCATCTGTCCTCCTTTTTATTTTTAAACTGCTTAAACTTTCCTTAAATTGTTACATACTCTATGTTAAAATACAAGCGAACTATTCGGGGTGTAGCGCAGTTGGTAGCGCGCACGCATGGGGTGCGTGAGGTCGCCGGTTCAAATCCGGCCACCCCGACAATCGCAAAATCGTCATATTCGTCTTCTAAATATGGTTTAATTGTTCTATTTTAATAAATATTTGGTTTGACAGAGGAAATCAAAAGTGATATATTATGATATATTAATAAGCATTATCTTCTTTGAAAAGGAAGAAATAAACAATGACAAACTTTCAAGAATGGGCAACTATATTGTCACCTGAAGAAACCTCCCTTTTAACAGCTCAACTAGGGGTAGAGGCTCTAACCGCCGAAGCTATTGCCGCCGCCATAGGTGCGCAGATAGGAATTGATTTATCTATTGTATTGTTCTCAGGTCCTAATCGTGAAGGACGAACTAGCTTTAATATTTTGGATACCACTCATGTAATAATTGGATCCCTTGAGTTGGGTACACCCGGTCCATTTGGCCAATCAGTTTTTGTTAGCGATTTTCCTGGCTTAAGTCCTCTATTAGCTCCAGCCGCTGCTCAATTTTTTAATCTTGATACTAAATAATCCTGTAGGTAATCATTTTTTATTCTTGCAAGTTGGCAATTGCCTCACTAGAATAAACTAAGAAGTTTAATAAATTATTTTCTAACTAAGAAATGGAAATATTATCAATTCTTATTACTTTGATTGCACTATCGGCAACGTTCATAAGCAGCCTTATTGCTCAAAATAGTAATACTACCTGGTATAAAAATACTCAATTACCTTTTTGGACCCCTCCAGCCGAGACAATAAATCAAATTTGGTTTTTCATTATTGTTTGCACATTTGTTTCAGCAATCATTGTTTGGAATAAATCACACCATGATAAAAAACTATGGCAAGTGATGACTGGATTTATCATCAGTGCTGTTTTGAATATTTTTTGGGGCTATCTTTTTACTAATCAACAATTAATGGAAATTGCTTTAATAGAAGCAGGTATGTTAAATATAACAATAATTTCTTTAATTTTTTTAATCTGGTCGATTTCGAAATTAGCCGCTATTCTTCTTCTACCGTATGCTGGTTGGGCAGTATTTATTGCTTATTCTGCTTATAACCTTTGGCTTATAAATCAATAATGAAGATAGTTTTAACGTTTTGGAGATTGTTTCTTTCTTCTTGCCTTACCGCCAGTGCCTACTTTTCTTCTCTCTTTCATCCGAGAATCTCGAGTAAGAAAACCTTTTTTCTTTAAAATAGGTTTGTATTTTTCTTCGTCTAATTTCACTAAAACCCTAGAAATACCATGAACTACTGCCTCGAGTTGTCCTTTCTTTCCAGAACCTTCAACTTTGGCAGTAATTAAATATTTATCAACAATATTACATGTTCTTAAAGGACTAAGATAAAACTTTTTTAACACTTCTCCAGGAAAATATTCTTCTATTGGTTTATTATTAATTAAAATTTTTCCTTTTTTCTTAGGAAAAAGTCTTACTCTAGCAATTGCTTTTTTTCTCCGTCCCACTGCCCAAACATATGAATTACTAGCTTTATTTTTTGTCTTTGTTGATGTTTTAGACGGTTTTGATAGTTTTTTAGTTTTCATTTTGCTCTAAATTTATCTTTATAATCGTGCTCTTCTCCGGGAAAAACTTTTAATCTTGCCATTCTTTCGTCTTGTAATTTATTTTTTGGTAACATACCTCTAACGGCCATCGAAATTACTTTCCTTGAATCTTTTTTCATTTGTTGATCAAAACTGACTTCTTTAAAACCTCCCGGATAGTTAGAATGGCTATAATAAATCTTGTTTTTTCTTTTCTTTCCAGTAACTTGAATTTTATCGCTATTGATTACTACTACGTAATCACCGCAATCCAAATGAGGAATAAAATAAGATTTATTTTTCCCTATCAGTAGTTGGGCTATTTCTGTTGCTACTCTACCCAATACTTTTCCTTTAACATCAATTAAATGCCATGCTCGTTGAATATCTTTGGTTGTTGTGTTGTAAGTCTTCATTTTGTATTCTTCTTCATTTCTTTACTTTTTTAGTAACTTTATCCCCCTCTGGAGTCTCTGTCTTTTTGGACTCTGCCCATTTAAGCCTAACCATCATCGCATCATCACCTTTTCTTTTTCCTAACCGAATCATTTTTACAGAACCACCAGATCTTTTTTTAAAACGTGGAGCAATCTCTTCAAATAATTTATTTGCTACCTTTTTGTGAGGTAAAAAAGATAGTAATTGTCTTTTAGTATGAAGATTGCCTTCTTTTGCCTTAGAAATTAATCTATCCACTAATCCTTTAATTGTTTTTCCTTTAGCAATTGTTGTCTCTATTTTTTCATGAATAATCAACGATTCTATTAAACCTCTAAATAAGGCTTTTCTCTGGTTAGTATTACGACCGAATTTTCTAAATTTTTTACTGTGACTCATCGCTAAAATTTACCCCTTTTGATTTTAATCTTTTTCTTATAATATCAATAGATTTCTTACCTAAGTTTTTAACACTAGCTACTTTTAAAGATTCTTCTTTAGTTAAGTCTCCTACAGTCTTATAGCCTCCTTTTCTTAAAGCATTGACTATTCTTGTTGGTAAATTTATTTCTTCTAATGTAAGTGATAAAATTTCATGATTTTCTGGTTTCTCGTCTGATTCTTCTTTCACTTCTTTTTCAAAAACAGGGTTATAAACCTGTTTAAAGAAACTTACTAAAACTTTAGCCGCTCTATCCAATGCTACTCTTGGTTTTAAAGAACCATTGGTCCAGATTTCTAAAATTAATTTATCAAAATCTGTTCTTCTACCAACACGAGTAGAATCAATTTTGGTGTTTATTTTAACTATTGGTGAAAACGCCGCATCTACAGGTATAACGCCTAAAACTGTTGACTTTCTTTCTTCTGCTGGAGAATAACCAACTCCTGTACCAACTATAAATTCAACATCTAGTTTTGCTTTCTTGTCAGTTAAATTGGTTAAAACTAAATCTTTATTAATAATTTTTACATTTGCAGGAGTTTTTATATCTCTAGCAGTTACTTTTTTTGATCCTCTAACTGATAAATTCAATTTAACCTCTTCTTCTTTGTCATAAGCAATATCTATTTGTTTCACATTTAAAATAAACTCTACTATGTCTTCTTTCATTCCCTCCATTGTGGAGAATGGGTGAGTGACACCTTCTATTTTTAATTGTTTTATAGCTGCTCCCTGAAGATTAGTTAAAAGAGTTCTTCTTAAGGCATTTCCAACAGTAGTACCAAAACCCTGTTGTAATGGTTCAAAAACAAATTTGCCATAGTCCTTTTCTTCTTTAATAGCTTTTATTTTGAAAAATGGTTTATTCATAATTTCTCCTTTTTTCTTTAAAAATTAACGAGAATAAAACTCGATTATTAATGTTTCATTAATATCCTCAACTACATCATCCCTTGTTGGTAATCTATCAACCTTTAAAACTACCGCTTTTCTTTTTAACCAAGCAGGTAAATTGACTTCTGATTTTGAATTTTTTAAAACGCTATCTAACTTTAAACCTTTTTCATTTAAAGTAATTACATCATCCTTTCTTGTTTGATAAGAAGGAATTGTTACCTTTTTATTATTAATTAAACAAAAACCATGAGTTATTAACTGACGAGCAGCTGCCCGCGAACTAGCTAAACCTCCACGAAAAACTACATTATCTAATCGTCTCTCCAAAAGTTGTAAAAATTTTTCTCCTGTATTCCCAGTTACACTAAGAGCTTTCTCAAAGTAATTTTTAAATTGCCTTTCTTGAACTCCATATAGTCTTTTAACTTTTTGTTTTTCTCTTAACTGAGTCCCATATTCAGATAAATTTCTTGATCGCTTATAACCATGTTGTCCTGGTGGAACTGCTCCTTTTCTAGCTATAGGACATTTTGGAGAATAACATCTTGAGCCCTTCAAGAAAAGCTTCATTCCTTCCCTTCTGCATAAACGACATTTTGCATCTATATATCTTGCCATTTTATCCTCTCTTACGTTTCTTTGGCCGACAACCGTTATGAGGGATTGGTGTCACGTCAGCAATCATTAATATTTTAATACCGCTTGTTCTTAAAACTCTTAAAGCCGCATCTCTTCCTGGACCTGGACCTTTTATAAATACCTTAGCGCTTGTCATACCTAAATTTTTAGCTTTTTTTATTGCTGATTCAATTGCTGATGTAGCAGCAAAAGGAGTAGACTTCCTTGAGCCCTTAAAACCAACAGTACCGGTTGTTGCCCAACAAACTACCTCCCCTTTGTCATTAGTAATTGTCGCTAGAGTATTATTAAAAGTCGCTGTAATATAAACTTTTCCCTGATTTATTTTAATGGGTTCTTTTTTAACTTTTTTAACAACTACCTCTTTTTTAATATTTTTTTTATCGGTCATCTTTCCCCTTATTTAGTTTCTTTTTTATTACCTTCTAACTTTTGTAACATGTCTTTTTTCATCGCTCCAATTGTTACTCTTTTTCCTCTTTTCGTACGAGCATTAGAACGAGTCCTTTGTCCTCTTACTGGTAGTCTCGCTGCATGTCGATGTCCACGATAACTACCAATCTGTTTTATTCTTTTAATATTTTCTGAAACTATTTTCCTTAAAGCGCCTTCTGTGGGATATTTTTCTATTGCTTTTTGAATATTAGAAATTTCTTCTTCAGATAGATCTTTTGCTCTTTTATCAGGATCTACCTTTGATTTTTCTAAAACTAGACTGGCCTTACTGGGACCAATACCATAAATATATCTTAAAGCAAATTTAATTTTCTTTTTTTCTGGAATTTCTACCCCTACAATTCTAACCATTTTTATCCTTGTCTTTGTTTATGCCTTTTATTGTCACAAACAACATGAACACGCCCTCTGCGCTTCACTATCTTACATTTCTTGCATCGTTTTTTCACTGAAGCCTGTACTTTCATATTATTTATTTTTCCCTATATATTATTCGTCCTTTTGTTTCGTCATAAGGACTCATCTCTACTTTAACTTTATCACCTGGTAAAACTCTAATATGATTGAGTCTCATTTTCCCCGCTAAATGACACAGTATCACCCTTTCTTCACCTTCAAGTTTTACCCTAAACATTATATTTGGCAAAGCCTCAATTATTTCTCCTTGAACAACAGTAGTTTCAGTCTTCTCCATAAATAGACAATTTCTCCTTTTTGAACAATACTTATTTTAACAAAAAAATAGCCTGTTTACAAGGCTAAAAAGGTAGTTTTGTTAAAACTACCGGTCTATTTTTGCTTATAACAATTGTTTCTTCAAAAACTGCCGATATTTTACCATCTTTAGTCTTAATTGTCCATCCATCTTTTGGGTTCATAATTAACTCTGGTTCTCCTTGAGTATAAATAACCTCAATTGCTAACGTCATTCCCTTTTTAAAAATAGGTGTTTCATCTATTGGCTTATTTAAGATGCAAGGAATTGTTGGTTCTTCATGTAAATTCCTTCCAATACCATGCCCAGTTAAATTACGAGCGCAATTATAACCATTTTTCTCAATTACTTCTTGTATCTTTTGGGAAATATTACCAACTCTATTACCATCTTTTGCTTCTTTTTCTGCTAATTTTAAAGCTTTTTTACCTGTTTCTAAAAATTTTTCAATTCCTTTATCTTTTTTGTTTGAAATAAAAATTGTCCCACTCATGTCAGTATGAAAACCCTTATAAAACAAACCAATATCAATATTTAAGACATCCTTGTTTTTTAAAAAATAGTCTTTTGGAACACCGTGAACAACTTCATCATTAATATTAAGACAAGTTGCCCAGTGATAATTTGGTACCTTCATAAATCCAGGCTCACCACCACTTTCTTTGATTAATCGAACTGCTTTAGATTCTAGCTCTAAAAGATTAATGCCTTCTTTAGCAAAATTAAATAATTCAACTAAGATAGCTGATAATTTCTTTCCTCCTTCTTTCATAATCTGGAGTTGCCTGGGACTTTTAATTAAATTGTTCATTTGGGATTCTTTAAGAAGCCTTCTAATTCTCCATGAAGTTTTTTAACAGAACTGTTATTTTGAATCAAATAATCAGCAATTGCAATCGGTCCGCCTTTGTGTAAATTGACTAATTCTGCTATATCTCTTTCTATAGCTTTTTTAGGATTCAAGCTCCTAATTTTTCTTTTAAATAACCTTTTGTATCTTACCTCTGGACGAGCGTAAATGCATAAAAGAATAAGTTTGGGAAATTTTTTCTTAAGAAAAAGGTATTCCTCCCAAGAATAAAGACCATCTAGAGCAATTTTTTTATTTTCCTTCAAGGTGTTTTTAATTCTTGGTTCGATTTTTACAGCATAAGCTTCCATTCCGTATCTCTTTCTCAAATCTTCTCTGTATTTTCTTTCGTTATCTTCGGTTAATGGTAAACCTAATTCTTTTAAACCAATGTCTGTTTGATCGCCAAAGCGTAAAACAGCAAAACCTTTTTTCTTAAGAAATTCACAAGCAGAACTTTTACCAGCTCCTGCCATTCCCACAATAGCAATAATTTGGGAAATTTTATTTTTTTTATTTCTCTGATTCATGTTTTTTCACCTTATTCAAAATTTCTTGATAAATTCTTTGAATTGTCTGTTCACCATCAATTATTTTTAATACTCCTAATTTTTTATAGAAATCTAGAACATCTTTTTCACCCTTTTTATAAATCCTTAATCTTTCTCTTATTTTGTCTTTAGAGTCATGAAGACTTCCATCTGGACTAATTCTTCCTCTTTTTACTAACCTTTCAATTGAGATTTTTTCTCTTACTTTAAGATAAAAAACAAAATCTATTTTCTTATTATACTTATCTAATTTCTCTTGTAAAAATTCTGCTTGGCTTGGATTGCGAGGAAAACCATCCAATACCCAACCATCCTGGGCATCTGACTGTTTTAGTCTATTTTTCCATAGAACAAACATCTCTGAATCAGCCACATAATGTCCTATTGATAAGGATTCACGACACACGTCACCCATTATTCCTTTATCTTCCGCGGCGTATTTTCTAACCAAATCGCCTGACCCTAAGTAAGGCAATTTTAATTCTTTAGCTAAAAGTTTTGCTTGAGTTGATTTACCTGATCCTTCAGGTCCATAAAAAATAATATACATAAGCCCTCCTAATCGACCTAATTTAGGTTAACTTAATTTATTCTAAAAAACCTTCATAATTTCTCATTAAAAGCTGTGACTCTATTGATTTGGCTGTTTCTAAAATTACCGAAACAACAATTAAAATACCTGTTCCACCGATCATCATTGTTGTTATACCAGTTAGAGAACGAACGATTGAAGGTAAAATTGCAATAATACCCAAAAAAACCGCCCCAGCTAAAGTTACTCTAGTTAAAATATTTTTTAAATAATCAGCAGTTGGCTTTCCTGGCCTTATACCAGGAATAAATCCACCATATTTTCTAATTTCTTCGGCAATTTTTTCTGGATTGAAAGTAACTGCAGTATAGAAATAAGTAAAACCAATTACCAAAAGAAAATAAATTAGATTATAGAAAATGTTGCTAGGATCAAATAGTTTTATTAACCAAAAACCTAAAGATGAAAAAGGTGATGAAGAGAGTGTTTGTAACCATTTACCAACCATTGAAGGAATTAAAACTAAAGAAACGGCAAAAATTATTGGGATTACTCCTGCCTGATTGATTCTCAACGGTAAACTGGTTGTTTTTCCTCCATAAAGTTTCCTTCCAACAACCCTTTTAGCATAAGAAACTCTAACTTCTCTTTTTGCTTCATTTACAAAACAAACAGCACTAATAACCCCTATAGACATCGCAACAAAAATTAATAAGTGAAGCATATTTATTGTATCGATAACTGAGAAAGTCTGAGCTAAAGAAGTCGGTAAACCACCAATAATTCCTCCAAAAATTAACAGAGAAATACCATTACCAATCCCATATTGAGTAATTAATTCTCCCAACCACATTAAAAATAAACATCCACTAGTCATCGCTAAAATAGTTGAAGTTAAATTAAGAACATTTAATTGTTGTATAACTCCCTGGTTACGTAAGATAGCTATTATTCCAAAAGATTGGATAATAGCTAAAGGGATTGTCAAAAACCTAGTGTATTGATTTATTTTTTCTCGACCATATTCGCCTTCTTTTTGAAGTTCTTCTAATTTTGGAAAAACCATTGTAAGTAATTGAAGAGCAATAGAAGCATTAATATATGGTCCTAAACTTAAAGCGATAATTGAAAAATTACTTAAAGTTCCTCCGGAAAAAAGATTAAGTAATCCTAAGAATTGATTTCTATTAAAAAGCGTTCTTAAAGCTAATAAGTTGACACCTGGAACTGGAATGTGAGCCACAAAACGAAAAACTATAAAAATCAGAAAAGTTATCAAAAATTTCTTTCTCAATTCATAAGTTTTAAAGAGGCTAGTAAAAACCTTAAAAACTTTCACTGAATGACTTTTCCTCCTAGCTTTTCAATTTGTTTTTGCGCCCCTTTTGAAGTTGGCAATTTTACGGTTAACTTCTTGGTTAACTTACCATCTCCTAAAATTTTTACCCCTAAATCTTTTGCTTCTTTACCGACAATCTTGTTTTCAATCAACATCTCTAGATTAACCTCAGTCTTATCAGGAAAAAGATTCAAATATTCAATATCAAGAATTAAGGGTTTTTGTTTTATCGATTTAAATTTCCCTTTTCCTCTTTGGAAAGGTAATCTTTTAATTAATGATTTACGCATCTTTGTCCCCTCAAATAAGAGTCCTACTTTTTTTCTTGCTTTCCTTCCTTTTGCTCCTCTACCTGAAGTATGGCCTCCTTTACCTGAACCATAACCAAGTCCTCTTCTTTTTTTTGATCGGCTAGTTGTTTTTGGCAAATTATTTAGCTCCATCTCTATCTCCTTTTAATTTCTTCAATGCCGCAATTGTTGCGTAGACATTGCTGATTTTTTTTCTTGTTCCTAAAATTTTAGCCACAATATTTTTGATCCCCGCCGCATCAACTACTGCTCTCACTGCTCCTCCAGCAATAACTCCTGTTCCATCGGGGGCTGGTTTTAATAGAATCTTAGCTGCTCCTCTTTTGATGTAAACTTCATGAGGAATGGTGTTTCCTTTTAAAGAAATTTTAAAAAGATTTCTTTTCCCTAACCTTATCGCTTTTTGAATTGCTGAGACTGTATCAGGGGCTTTACCAAAACCGACTCCGACCTTACCTTTTTTATCACCAATAACTGCCAGGACAGAAAAACTAATTTTATTCCCTCCTTTGGTTTTTTTAGAAACTCTATTAATTTTGATTATTTTTTCTTCAAATTCGCTCTTTATTTGTTCTGGTGTATTAGCCATTAAAATTTAAGACCTCCTTTTCTCGCTCCTTCTGCTAAGGCTTTAATTCTTCCGTGATACTTATAATTACCCTTATCAAAAACAACTTGTTTAATTTTTTTTACCAGGGCTTTTTTTGCTAAAATTTCACCCAAGAGATAGGCTTCTTTAATCTTTTTACTTTCACCCTTTTCAACTTTTATTGATTTAGTAATTTCTTTAGGATCAACAGCAATTAAAGTTTTTCCTTGTTTATCATCAATTATCTGGGCATAAATATACTCATTAGAACGAAAAACAGACAATCTTAATCTATCGGAAAATCTTTTGATTTTTTTTCTAGTCCTTAATTTAGCTCTGGAAACTCTGTTTATATTTCTCATTTTAAGCTGTTCCTCCTTCTGCCCCTACCTTCGCCGTCTTCCCTGGTTTAAGCTTCACAAATTCATTCTGATAACGAATACCTTTTCCCTTATAAGGTTCTGGTTTTTTTACTTCTCTTATTTTAGCTGCCAATTGACCAACTAATTGTTTATTTGTTCCTAAAACATGAATAAATTTATTTTCTTCTACTTTAAATTCAATTCCCTCAGGAGGTTCTATTATTATTGGATGGGAAAAGCCAACATTCAATTTAAGATTTTTCCCTTCTAAAGAAACTCGATAACCAGTTCCTTGAATTTCTAAAGTTTTCGAAAATCCTTCAGTAACCCCCTGAATCATATTAGCAATTAAAGTCCGACTCAAACCATGAAGAGATCTTGCAATTTTAGAGTCATTTTTTCTTCTTACTATTATTGTCTTATTTTCGGCTTCAACTTCTATTTCTGGTCGAAGACTTATTTTTAATTCTCCCTTCGGACCTTTTATAGCTACAACATTTCCTTCTTTTATAAAAGTAACTGTATCGGGCAATTGAATTGGTTGGGAACCGACTTTACTCATATTTTTACCAAACTTTACAAATAATTTCTCCTCCAAGTCCTTTTTTTCTGGCTTCTTTATTAGTCATCAATCCTTGTGATGTGGATACAATTCCTATTCCGTAACCAGACAAAACATAAGGCAATTTATCCTTAGGACTATATAAACGACGGCTAGGTTTAGAAACCCTTTTAATCTCAGTTATGGCAGGTTCTCCTCGTTTATATTTCAAGGTTAAGATTAATAGTTGTTTTAGTTTATCCTTGTTATCAAGTTGATAATCTGCTAAAAACCCATTTCTGACTAGAATTTTAACAATCTTCTCTTTAACCTTTGAATAAGGAAGTTTTACTATTTGTTTTTTAGACAAATAAGCATTTTTAATTCTTGCTAACATATCTCCAATTGAATCAGAATACATAATCCTCCCTTTACCAACTCGCTTTAGTCACACCAGGCAATTCTCCCCGATGAGCTAATTTACGAAAACAAAGTCGACAAAGTCCAAATAAACGAATATAGGCCCTTGGACGACCACATAATCGACAACGATTATGAATTCTCGTTTTATATTTTAATTGTTTTTTTTGTTTAGCAAATTTAGAAACTTTTGCCATTATTACTTCTCCTTTTGAATCTTTTCAAATGGCATACCTAATAATTCTAATAATCTTTCTGTTTTCTTGACATCTCTCGAATTACTAATAAGAGTTATTTCCATTCCTCTTATCTTGTCAATTTTATCATAATCTGCCTCAGGAAAAATGATTTGTTCTCTTAATCCAAGAGTATAATTACCCA
Organism: uncultured Pseudomonadales bacterium; assembly: GCA_964467735.1. Taxonomy (GTDB): domain Bacteria; phylum Patescibacteriota; class Microgenomatia; order UBA1400; family CAYXSR01; genus CAYXSR01. The sequence continues at coordinate 56,209 of CAYXSR010000001.1, forward strand.
TTTTATCAAAGGCTGTTCTTTTTGTTCCTTGAAAATCTCTCATTCTTGGCAAAACAATACTAAATAATTTATCGAGAAATTGATACATTCTTTTTTTTCTTAAAGTCACTTTTAAACCTACTATGTCTCCTTTTCTCATCTTGAATTCAGCAATTGCTTTTTTTGCCTTTCTTACTGAAGGATATTGTCCAGTAATTGCTGTTAAGCTATTAATTGCTTTTTCTATCGCCGTTTTATCATGACTAATTTCACCAATACCTACATTGATGATCAACTTTTCAATTTTTGGTACACCTAACTTATTTTTAATTCCAAACTCTTTTTGTAACTGAGGAACAACTTCTGTTATATATTTTTGTTCTAGTCGTGACTTACTTAGATCGTTGCTTGACATTTTTTACAAATCCTTTCTTTTTTGCCATTAGTCATCCGAAAACCAATTTTAGTTGTCTTTTTACAAGTTGGACAAACAAAAACTACTTTGCTAGTTGCTAATGGTCGAACAACATCAATAATTCCTCCCGGTTGCTTTTCTCCTTGAGGTTTAACATGTTTTTTATAAATATTAACACCTCCAACAATAATTGTATCCTTCTTCGATAATATTTTTTCAATTTTTCCTACTTTACCTTTATCTCTACCAATTATTACTTTTACTGAATCTCCCTTCTTAAGTTTCATAAAACCTCCCCCGCCAAAGAGGCAATTTTATTAAAACCTAATTCTTTTACCTCTCTTGCTATTGGGCCAAAAACGCGTGTTCCAATAGGTTCTTTGTTTTCCATGTCGTTAATAACTACAGCAGCATTATCATCAAAGCGAACATAGGATCCATCTGGTCGACGGTGTTCCTTTCGAACTCTCACAATAACTGCTTTAACTATTTGAGCGTCTTGAACCTGACCATTAGGATCGGCCTGATCAACTACACAAGTAACTATACCTCCTAAATAGCCAAAACGTCTTTTAGAACCACCGTGGATATGAATTACCTGTAATCTTTTTGCTCCTGAATTATCTGCTGGTCTCAAAATCGTTCTAAATTGAATCATTTTTTAACTACCTCAATTACTTTAAAATTTTTATTTCTGCTAATTGGCCGACATTCTTCAATAGTAACAATATCCCCTTCTTTAACACCTAATTTGTCGTCTACTAAATATCTTTTTTTACGACGAATCTTTTTTTTGTAAATAGGGTGGGTCCAAAATCTTTCTACTTCAACAACAATTGTCTCATTCATTTTTGTACTCATTACCATTCCTGTTAGTCTTTTCATTTTTTCTCCTTTTCCTTAATTATTGTCTTTACAATTGCTATTTCTTTTCTTTTTTTACAAACATTATGTAAGTCCTTAAGTTGACCGATTGATTTATCAATATTTAATTGGGTCAATTCCTGACTTAATTTCTCTAAAAATTGATAGAGTTCGCTTATTGTTTTTTGATGTAATTCTTTTATGTTTTCTTTTTTCATTCTTCTTTTTTAACAAATAAAGTTTTAATTGGTATTTTGTTTGCTGCTAGGTACATTGCTCTTTTGGCAACTTCTTCTGTTACACCAGCTAATTCAAAAATTATTCTTCCTGGTTTAACCACGGCTACATAACCCTCTATATCTCCCTTACCACCACCCATTCTTACTCCAGCGCCTTTTTTAGTATATGGTTTATCGGGAAAAATCCGGATCCATAACTTTCCAGTTTTTTTAGTAAGATGGGTAATTGATTTTCTGGCAGCTTCAATTTGTTTAGAATGAATCCAGCCTCTTTGTTCCGCTTTCAAAGCATATTCCCCAAAGCTAATCTGGTTGCCTCTTTGAGCTTCTCCTCTCATCTTACCTCTAAATTGTTTTCTATATTTTTGTCTTTTAGGCTGTAACATATTATTAGAAATTATTTTATTTCTTTCTCTCCTTTATAAATCCATACTTTTACTCCAATATAACCTGACTTAGTTAAGGCTGGCATTTGAACATAATCTATATCTGCTCTTATTGTCTGTAAGGGAATCGTTCCCCGGCTATATTTTTCTCTCCTGCTAATCTCTGCTCCAGCAATTCTTCCTGATAAAGCAATCTTTATTCCCTTAGCTCCAGCCGCCATTACTTTCTCGATTGCTTGCGAAACAGCTCGTCGATGAGGATAACGTTTAATTAATTGGTCAACAATTCTTTGAGCTACTAATCTAGCTGATAAATCTGGGTTTTTCACTTCTTCTATATCTATTTTAAGATCTTTATTAGCATCTATTTTAAGCTTTTTTGCTATTTGTTTTTTAAGTAGTTCTAAACCAGAACCACCACGACCAATAACAACACCAGGTCTTGAAACATGAATTATAATTCTAACTTTATTAATTGACCTTTCGATATCAACTTTAACTACTCCAGCCGCAGTCAATTTTTCCATTAAAAAACGACGAAGCTTCACGTCTTGTAATAAAAATTCTTTATAATCTTTACCTTGAGCAAACCAACGTGAGGCCCAGCTGTAGGTCTTACCTAATCTAAAACCAAAAGGATTAACTTTTTGTCCCATTATTTGCCTCCACTTTTGCTTGTAATATTACTATTATGTGACTTGTTCTTTTTAAAATTCTATGTGCTCTTCCTCTAGATGCTGCTTGCCAACGTTTATAAGTTGGACCTTCATTTATTTTAATTTCTTTAAAAGTCAAGTCTTCTTCCTTCAACTTAGAATTATTAACAGCATTGGCTATTGCTGATTTGATTGTCTTTCTTAAAACTTTCGCGGCTCTTTTATTGATAAACTGTAATTGTTCAACTGCTTGGCTTGGTTTTAGATTCCGAACCGCATCAGCAATTAGTCGTAGTTTTCTTGGCGAAGTTCTAATATATTTGGTTTCTGATCTTATTAATTTATTCATTTTAAGTCTTGGTAATAATACGTTTTACCATTTTCCCATGACCTCTAAAAGTTCTTGTTGGAGAAAATTCTCCTAAACGATGACCCACCATCGCTTCACTAACAAAAACTTCTTTAAATATTCTTCCGTTATGAACTAAAAAAGTATGACCAACAAACTCGGGTGGAATTTGTGAAGATCTTGCCCAAGTTTTAATTGGTTCTTTTCTTCCTGTCTGTTTCTGTTTCAAAACTTTTTTTAATAATTTTTCATCAATATATGGTCCTTTTTTACTTGATCTACTCATTCTTATTTTCTCCTTTTAATTATAAGTTTATTTGAGTATTTTTTTCTCTTTCTTGTTTTTTTACCTAAGGTTTTCTTTCCCCATGGAGATTTCGGTGAAGGCATACCAATTCCTGATCTCCCTTCTCCTCCACCATGAGGATGAGCACCTGGATGCATTGCTACACCACGAACACTTGGACGCCAACCCATTAATCTTTTTCTACCTGCTTTTCCTAATTGAATATTTTTTAACTGGAGATTCCCAATTTGACCTAAAGTAGCAAAACTCTCAGGAGAAAATTTACGAATCTCACCTGATGGCAATTTTACTAAAACCGCATTTTTTTCTTTTGATTGAATAAAAGCGGCTGTTCCTGCTCCTCTTACCATTTGGCCTCCTCCTCCGGGAGTAATCTCTAGATTATGAATAGGTGTCCCCACAGGGATCTTTTTTAAAGGAAGACAATTCCCTACTTTTAAGTCGGCTTTTTCACTACTAACTATTTCAGTATTTACTTTTAAGCCTTCAGGGGCAAGAATATAACGTTTCTCGCCATCTTTATAAACCGCTAAAGCCACATTTGCCCCTCTATTGGGATCATATTCTATTGTCTTGATAACTGCCTTTATATCTTTTTTATCTCTTTTAAAATCGATCTTTCTTAAAAATCTCTTCTGCCGACCACCTCTATGTCTAATAGTTACTTTACCTTTATTATTGCGGCCAGAACGAGCTTGTAAAATTTCTCTTAAACTTTTTTCCGGTCTCACATCAGCTAATTTTTTCTTTTCCTCGATATCTATTCTATGTCTAAGTCCTGGTGTAATTGGTCTTCTTTTTTTTAACATTATTTTCCTTTTTCTTCAAAAATTTCTATTTTTTGACCTTCTTTGAGTCTAACAATGACTTTTTTCCAAGGAGTGCCTTGTTTTAGTTGTCTTTTTTTCCCTACCCTTTTTGCCCTTCCAACTAAATTCATTGTCCATACTTTTTCAACATCAACTTTAAAAATATCTTCTATTGCTTGTTTTAGTTGATGTTTATTGCTTAAATTATCAACCATAAAAACATATTTACCATTCTCTTTAGCAACAAAGCTTTTTTCCGAAACAATTGGTTTTTTAACAATGTTTACTTTTTCCATTTCTTTTTTTGACTAACTTTCTTTTTATTCAAAAAAACTTTTTCTAAAACATCAATGCTTTCTTCTGTTAAAATTAAATTTTTCGTTCTAATGATTTGATAAACGTTAAGTTGACTCGCCTGTATTAAAACTAATCTTGCAATGTTTCTTCCCGCTTTAAATACATTATCCCAAAGTTTAGGTAAAACAATAACGTTCCTTTTTTCTTTTAATTTTAGTTTTTTCATAATTTTTACTAATTCTTTTGTTTTTGGTTTAATCTTATCCAAACCACTAATTACAATTAAGTTTTTATCTTTTAATTTTTTTGTTAAAGCGCTAAAAAGAGCTTTTTTCTTCATTTTTTTAGGCATTTTTAACTTAAAGTTTTCTTTCCCTGTTGGCCCATGTACTACACCACCACCAACAAAAATGGGTGCCCGAATATCTCCATGTCTTGCCCTTCCTGTTCCCTTCTGTCGCCATATTTTTCTTGTTGATCCTCTTACTTCCCCTCTCTGTTTAGTTTTAGCTCCGCCTTGTCTTTTATTGGCTAAGTATACTTTGATTGCCTGAGCAATCAATTGATCGTTTATCTTAGCTGAAAAAATTTCTTTCGGTAAAGAAATTTCCTTTACTTTTTCTCCTTTGGTATTCAAAACTGATACTTTTACCATTTTATTTATTAAGTTTAGTAATTTTAATAAGACTTTTTTTTGGTCCGGGAACTAATCCTTTTAACCAAATTTCATTCTTTTCTTTATCTATTTTAAAAACTTTTAATCTTTTAATAGTTTTAATTATGTTCCCCATATGGCCAGCCATTTTTTTTCCTTTCCAAACTCTACCAGGGGTAGTTCGCTGACCAATAGAACCGGGCGCTCTCTCCCTATCGGATTGGCCATGAGTTCTGGGTCCACCAGCAAAACCCCAGCGTTTTACTACACCAGCAAAACCTTTCCCCTTTGTCTTACCAGTAACTTTTACTCGATTTCCCTCTTGTAGTATTTCCTCGGCTTTTATCTCGTCACCAATCTTCATTTTCTTTACTTCTTCCTCGTTTGTTTTGCTTAGTTTAACTTCTCTTAAATATAAAGGAGCCGTATTTTTATAGCCGGCTCCCTTAATCTTCTCTTTTAAAGGTTTACTAATTCTCTTAATACCTTTATTACCAACACCTAATTGAAGAGCCCAATAGCCATCTTTATCTTTAGTTTTTATCTGAACAACACGACAAGGATTAGCTTTTATTTTAGTAACCACTAACCGTTTACCTTTTTCGTCAAAGGTTTGTATCTGGCTAATTTTAGTTCCGTAAATTGTATTTATCATATTTTTTGCCAAACAAAAACTACCTCCGGTCAAAAACTCAAAGAGGAATAAAACTTTTATTACATTTTTACTTCTATTCCGACACCGGCAGGCAGTTCCAAGTGCATCAAGGAATCAATAGTCTTATTGGTTGGCTGAATAATATCAATCAGCCTCTTATGAGTTAAGACCTGAAAATGTTCTCGAGCATCTTTATCAGTATGTGGACTGGTTACTACGGCAATTAACTTCCTTCTAGTCGGTAAAGGAACCGGTCCAATTACTTTAGCTCCTGTTGATAGGGCAGTCTCTAAAATCTTTTGACAACATTCATCAATTACTCGATGATCAAAAGCTTTTAGTTTTACTCTAATTCTGTCTTTTGGCATTTTAAAGAACAAGCATAACCAAGGTTGATTGTTTTTATCAGTCCTGGTTTAATGCTTTTTTTTAAATTTCCTTTTACCAATTTATTTAATTATTTTTGTAATAACACCAGCGCCAACAGTTTTACCACCCTCTCTAATAGCAAAACGTAAACCTTCTTCGGCAGCAACTGGTACAATCAATTTTACATTCATTTTAGCATTATCACCTGGCATAACCATTTCTACACCCTTTGGTAAGGTAACTTCTCCTGTAACATCAGTTGTTCTAATGTAGAACTGAGGTTTGTAACCATTAAAAAAGGGAGTATGTCTACCACCTTCTTCTTTAGTTAAAATGTAAACTTCTGCCTCAAATTCAGTATGAGGAGTTGTTGTTTTAGGGACTGCTAAAACTTGACCTCTTTCGACCTGGTTTTTCTCAATTCCTCTTAAAAGAACACCGATGTTATCTCCAGCTTGACCCTCATCCATACTTTTGTTAAACATTTCCACACCAGTAACCGTGGTTGTCTGAGTATCTTTAATACCAACTATCTCTAGAGTATCACTAACTTTAACTTTTCCTCTCTCTACTCTACCAGTAACCACTGTTCCTCTACCTTTAATTGAAAAAACATCTTCAATTGGCATTAAAAATGGTTTATCCAGATCTCGGGTAGGATTAGGAACATAGCTATCAATTGTTGATATTAATTCTTCTATCTTTTTTACCCATTCTGTATCTTTCTTTCCCGCATTAACATCTTCTAGTGCTTTTAGAGCTGATCCGCGAATAATAGGGATCTCGTCTCCTGGGAATTTATATTTTGTCAATAATTCTCTAATTTCCATCTCTACTAAATCTAAAAGCTCTGGATCATCAACAGCATCAACCTTATTCAAAAATACAACAATTGCCGGTACATTTACTTGCCTTGCCAAAAGAATATGTTCTCTTGTTTGAGGCATTGGACCATCAGTAGCGGCAACAACAAGAATTGCACCATCCATCTGAGCAGCACCAGTAATCATGTTTTTGATATAGTCTTTGTGTCCCGGGCAATCAATGTGGGCATAATGTCTTTTATCTGTCTCATACTCCAAGTGAGAAACAGAAATAGTAATCCCTCTCTCTTTTTCCTCTGGAGCCTTATCAATTTCTTCAAATTTTAAAGCTTTTGCCAAATTCTTCTGGGCTAAAACTTGAGTAATGGCCGCAGAAAGAGTTGTTTTTCCATGGTCAACATGACCAATGGTACCAATATTAACGTGTGGCTTGGTACGTTGATAGGTAGCCATAATTTTCTCCTTTCACTTTTTAATTTTTGTCAATTTGTTGACTATTTTTTTTATTAATAATCTGGTCAGTTATGTTTTGAGGAACTTCCTCATAATGACTGGGTTCTAAATAAAAAGATGCTCTTCCTTGAGTCATTGATCTTAAGTTAGTAGCATACTGAGAAATCTCTGCTAAAGGAACTAGAGCACTAATAATAACTGTATTTGCTCTTGCCCTGCTACCTAAAATCTGAGCTCTCCTACTAGATAAATCGCCAATTATATCTCCCATAAATTCTTCTGGAACAGTGACCTCAATTTTCATAATTGGCTCTAAAAGTACTAAATCAGCTTGTTTGACTGCTTCTTGTAAAGCGGTTGAACCGGCAATTTTAAAAGCTAACTCCGAGGAGTCAACTTCATGATAACTACCATCATAGACGGCAACTTTCATATCGACTATTGGGTAACCAGCCAAAACACCATTTTCCATTGCTTCTTTTACTCCCTTTTCTACCGCTGGGATAAATTCTCGTGGAATTGTTCCACCTTTTATTTCATCAACAAATTCATATCCTTCTCCACGATTCTGTGGTTCGACTCTTAACAAACAGTGTCCATATTGACCATGTCCTCCTGATTGACGAATGTACTTACCTTCAGCAGTTGCCACTTTCCTTATGGTTTCTCTATAGGCAACCTGGGGAGCACCCGTATTAGCATCAACTTTAAACTCTCTTTTCATTCTATCAACTAAAATCTCTAGATGCAGTTCTCCCATACCGGAAATAATTGTCTGTCCTGTCTCATGATCAACTCGAATCTGAAAAGTGGGATCTTCTTCTGCTAATCTATTTAAGGCATAACTTAACTTTTCCTGATCAGCTCTAGTTTTTGGTTCAATAGCCAAAGAAATAACTGGTTGGGGAAATTTAATTGACTCTAAAAGAATTGGTCTCTCTTCTTCACATAAGGTATCGCCAGTAGTGGTTTCTTTTAAACCCACTACAGCTACAATTTCGCCAGCAAATGCTTTATTAATCTCTTCTCTTTTATTAGCATGCATTAATAGTAAACGTCCAATTCTCTCTTTTTTACCTCGAGTAGCATTAAAAACAAAACTACCAGATGTTAAAGTGCCAGAATAAACACGAATATAAGTCAAACGACCTACATGAGGATCTGTTTGAATCTTAAAAGCCAACGAAGAAAAAGGCGCCTCATTTTCAAGTGGGCGTTTTTCCTCTTGTGCTGTCTTAGGATTATAGCCTGTAACAGGCGGGATGTCAAGCGGAGAGGGGAGATAATCCACAATTGCATCAAGCAATGGTTGAACACCTTTATTACGCAAAGATGAACCACAAAAAATAGGCACCAATTTATAATCGATAGTTGCTTTTCTTAGAGTCTTTTTTAGTTCCTGCTGGGAAATTTCCTCCCCATTGAGGAATTTTTCTAATAAGACATCGTTTTGTTCACAAATGTTCTCTATTAACTTTTCCCTCTGTTTTTCGACTTCTTTCTTCATATTTTCAGGAATCTCTACTTCGCCAAATTTAGCCCCAGTCTCATCACCTTCCCAAACCAAAGCTTTTCTATCTAACAAAAGAACAATTCCTTTAAATTCTTTTTCTTTACCAATTGGCAAAGCCATTAAGGCTGTTTTTACTTGAAGTTTATCTTCTATCTCTTCCACGGTGGCAAAAAAATCTGCTCCAGTTTTATCCATCTTATTAATAAAACAAATACGAGGAACATTATATCTATCTGCCTGACGCCAAACAGTTTCTGATTGTGATTGAACTCCTTCTTCCCCATCAAAAATAACCACTCCGCCGTCTAAAACTCTTAAAGCTCTTTCAACCTCAGCAGTAAAATCAACGTGACCCGGAGTGTCGATAATATTTATCCTATGAATTTTCTTATTATCTTTAACTTGATCTATTGGAGGCCAAAAAGCAGTGGTAGCCGCAGATTGAATAGTAATTCCTCTTTCTCTCTCCTGTTCCATCCAATCCATCTGAGTAGTTCCCTCATCAATATCACCAATTTTATAAGTCTTTCCAGTATAAAATAAAATTCTTTCCGTTGTAGTAGTTTTGCCCGCATCTATATGAGCAATAATACCGATATTCCGGACTCTTGAAACCGGAATAACGTCTTTTACTTTGGTATAAGAATCTTGCTGTTTTCCAGCCATATTATTATTTTAACATCCTTTCAATCCAAAATGCTTCCCATTTGAGGGAAGCATTAATAAAATAAGCTTCAGATTATTGTAGCAAAAAATCCTCAAAGAGGCAAGAATCTCTTAAATTACCCTAATTTAGGAATAAATCTAGAAGAAATTACCATCGGAAGTGAGCAAAAGCCTTATTAGCATCAGCCATCTTTTCAATTTGAGCCTTTTTCCCTATTGCACCGCCAGTATTATGATAAGCATCAATAATTTCTGCCGCTAGTTTTTCAGCAAAAGTATGAAATTGGCTATTTGGTTTCCGACGAGTTTCTAAAACTAACCATCTAATGGCTAAACTTTCTTTTCTATTTCCCTTTACTGGCATTGGAACCTGGTAGGCAGCACCGCCAACTCTTCGAGAACGAACTTCCATAATTGGTTTCATATTCTCCATTGCTTGCCTAAAAACTTCTAAGGGTTCCTTTTTTTCTTTTTCTTTAATAATCGAAAAAGCCTGATAAACATTTTTTCGGGCAATATCTTTTTTGCCGCTCTCCATAACTCTGTTTATTAGACGAGTAACCAAACGGCTTCCATATATTAGGTCTGGTTCTATTTCTCTTTTTCTGATATTAGATGATCTAGGCATTTTCTTCTCCTTGCTTTTTCTTTACCGACGTTTTCTTTCTTGCCCCATATTTTGATCGTCCTTTTTTACGACTATCGACTCCTGAGGCATCATATTTACCTCTAATAATATGATATTTCACACCAGGAAGGTCTTTAACTCTTCCTGCTCTAACTAAAACAATTGAATGTTCAGCCAAATTATGTCCCTCTCCTGGAATGTAAGCAGTGAGTTCTTGTTTGTTAGAAAGACGAACTCTAGCAACTTTTCTTAAAGCAGAGTTTGGTTTTTTAGGCGTTAATGTCTTAACTAAAACACAAACACCCCGTTTTTGGGGATTAACAGTATCAACCACTTTTCTCTTTTTGGCGTTAAAGGATTTTCTTAAAGCAGTTGCCTTTATTCGTTTAGTCTTTTTCTTTCGTTTTTTTCTGATAAGTTGATTAATTGTTGGCATTTTTATACTTCTATTTTTGCTCGTTTCTCATCAACTGGAATCAAGCGACCAATAATAACATTTTCTTTCAAACCTATCAACTTATCTGTCTTTCCAATTACTGCGGCATTAGTTAGAACACTTGATGTTTCTTGAAATGAAGCAGCTGATAACCATGACTCTGTATATAAAGCTGCTCTAGTAATACCAAGAATGGTAACCTTAGCGGTTGCTGGTTCGCCTCCTTGAGCTAAAGCCGAAGCATTTTCTTCCTCAAAACGTCTTTTTTCTACTAATTCTCCGGGTAAAAGATTGGTATCACCGGCAGTCTCAACTTTTACTTTATCGCTCATTTTAGCAACAATAACTTCAAAGTGTTTATCATTAATTGGAATGCCTTGCGACTCATAAACTTTTTGAATTTCATCAATTAGATATCGTTGAGTTTCTGATAAACCTCTAATTTTTAAAACTTCTTTAAGATCTAAACCTCCTGAAGCAAGTTGATACCCGGCAGGAACTAAATCTCCAGTTTTTATTCTTAAAGTACTAGTTAAAGGAACTAAATATTCCTTTTCGGTAACCGGTTTAACATTTTTGTTAACAACAGTAATCTTGTAGCCTTGTTCTGTTTCTTCAACTTTTACTTTACCAGCAACTTCGGTGATCGGCGAAAGAACCTTCGGTGTTCTTGATTCAAATAATTCTTCTACCCTAGGCAAACCCTGAGTTACGTCAAGACCAACAATTCCACCAGTATGCTTAACTCTCATTGTCAATTGAGTTCCTGGTTCACCAATACTTTGAGCGGCAATAACACCAACTGGAACTCCTATTTCAACCATTTTTTTAGTTGAAAAGTCCCAACCATAACATTTTTGACAAATACCATATCTAGCTTCACAAGTTAAAGGAGAACGAACAATAATCTTTTCTATTTTTGATTTTTGAATTTGTCCCAAAATTTTTTCATCAATAACTTCACCTTTTTTTAGAATTGTTTTTCTAGTTTTAGGGTCGATAATATTTTTTGCTACCACTTTGCCTAAAATTCGAGCAAAGAAGGATTTCTCTCTCAAACCACTACGTTCAATTTCAATACCATTTTTAGTCTCACAATCATCAGCTCTAACAATCATATCGTGAGCGACGTCAACTAATCTTCTAGTTAAATAGCCAGCATCCGCTGTTTTAATAGCTGAGTCTGTTAAACCTTTTCTAGATCCTCTAGTTGAAGTTACATATTCAAAAACTGAAAGTCCTTCTCTAAAGTTAGATTTTGTTGGCAATTCAACTATTTTCCCTAATGGATCAACAACTAAACCTCTAATAGCAGCCAATTGCTTCATTTGGTCTTTTGAAGCTCTTGTTCCTCCAGAATTAATAATCAACTTAACACTATTTTGAGATTCTAATTTTTCCCATGTCTTCTCAGAAATCTCTTCAGTTGTTTCCATCCAGAGTTCATTAGATAGTCTTCTTTTTTCTTCCTCGGTGATTAAACCTAAATTAAAATTATTTTCAATTTCAGCTGCTTTTTTATTGGCTTCTTTGATAATTTTGTCTTTATCTGGAATAACATAACAGTCAGCAACAGAGACTGATAAACCGGATAAAGTTGCATAATAAAAACCTAATTCCTTTAAATCATCAATTAATTTACCCAGTTTTTTATTATCTAATAGATTTAAGTTATCTTTAATAATCCTTTTTAAACTACCAGCGTTAATACTCTCATTCAAGAAAGGAAAGCTCTGGGGTAAAACATCATTAAATAAAACTCTTCCAACTGTTGTCTCTAAAATTTTTTTATCGATTTTTACTTTTATTAACTGCCGTAATTCAATCTTTTTCATTTGATAAGCTAGAATTGCTTCTGATTCATTATAAAAAATAGTCGTATCCTTTTTAGGTAAACGAGTATCAATCGAAGTAAGATAGTAGCAACCTAAAGCAATTTCTTTATTGGGAACGGTAATTGGTGAACCATCAGCAGGTTTCAATAAATTATTTTGAGGCATCATCAAATCAATTGTTTCTTCTATTGCCTGTTTAGATAAAGGAATATGAACTGCCATTTGATCACCGTCAAAATCAGCGTTGTATCCAGCACAAACACAAGGATGGATTTGGATGGCATTTCCTTCCACTAAAACAGGGAAAAATGCCTGAATACCCAACTTATGAAGAGTTGGAGCTCGGTTTAATAAAACAGGGTGGTCTTTAATAACATTTTCTAAAATATCGAAAACTTCTGGTGGCCGGCGCTCTAAAATATGTTTTGCGCTTCTAACATTTGGAGCCAAACCAGAAGCAATTAATTCATGTAAAACATATGGCTTGAACATTTCTAGAGCCATATCTTTTGGTAAGCCACATTGATTAAGCTTAAGCTCTGGGCCAACAATAATAACACTTCTACCAGAATAATCAACTCTCTTGCCTAAAAGATTTTGACGGAAACGACCTTGTTTTCCTCTTAGCATTTCCGATAAAGAACGTAATTCTTTATTGCCTCTCCTTTGTGGTTGTCTTCCTTGAGAAACATCAATTAAAGTATCAACTGCTTCTTGGAGCATTCTTTTTTCATTCCTAAGGATAATTTCTGGAGCTCCTAAATTAATAAGATGTTTCAAGCGATTATTTCTATTGATTACTCTTCGATATAAATCATTTAAATCAGAAGAAGCAAACCTGCCACCGGCTAATTGGACCATTGGTCGTAAGTCTGGCGGAATAACTGGTAGAACTTTCAGAACCATCCAGGAAGGATCTAGAGAAGCTTTCTTCATCCCTTCCACTACTCTTAAGCGTTTAATAGCTTTAATTTTCTTTTGACCAGAACTAGTATGAATTGTTTTCCTAAGTTGGGAAGTTAATTTGTCAAGATCTAAATCTTTTATTAAATTTAAAATACTTTCAGCACCCATCCCAACTTTTATAAAACCATCAGCATTATACTCGACTAGTTTAATATATTCATCTTCTGAAAGAACTGTTTTCTTTTTAATTTTTCTGACCATCTCTTCTAAAGTCTTCAAAATCTCATCGGTTGTCTCATGTTCAGAAATTAAATTATCTTTAATACTAGCAATGTCTCTCCTAGTTTTTATCTTTGTTTCTTCAACTGCTAATTCTTGTTGTTCCTTAGATTTAATTTTCTTTTTAATCTCTTTTATTTCTTTCTCGCTGGCTTTTTGAATTTCTGTAATCTCCTTTTCTGCTTTTTCTTTCAAGTCTTTTTTTGATTTCTCGAAATCTTTCTTAAGTTTGCTTAAAATCTGTTGTCTTTTTGTTTTATCTAATTCTAAAACTAAATAGCGAGCAAAATAGATAACTCCAGATAAATCACGAGGACTAATATCAAGTAATAAAGAAAGTTTTGATGGAGCACCTTTAAAGAACCAAACATGAGCCACAGGACAAGCCAGACCAATATGACCCATTCTCTCCCTTCGAACTCGACTATGAGTAACTTCCACACCGCATTTATCACAAATAATTCCTTTATATCTAATCCTTTTATATTTCCCGCAATAACATTCCCAATCTTTAGTTGGTCCAAAAATCCTTTCACAAAACAAACCATCTTTTTCTGGCTTAAGAGTCCTATAGTTTATTGTCTCCGGTTTAGTAACTTCTCCATGAGACCAAGTTTTAATTTCATCAGAAGATGCAAGTTTAATAGTTAGAGTTTTAAAGTCTAAAATATTACTTTTCATTTTTTTCTTTCTCCTTTATTTCTTCTTTATTTTTTTCTTCTGTTTCCTCTTTTTCCTCTTCCGACTTTTCTTTAAACTGTCTTTCTATCACTCCACCAGGAATAATATTAAGAGATAAACTATTCAATTCTTTAACTAAAACCTTAAAAGATTCAGGAATGGTTGCCTCAGGGATTTCTGTCCCTTTAACAATTGCCTCAAATGCTTTGGCTCTTCCAATAACGTCATCTGATTTAATAGTTAACATTTCTTGTAAAACATGAGCTACTCGGTGAGCTTCTAATGCCCAAACCTCCATCTCTCCTAATCGTTGGCCACCCATTTGAGCTTTACCACCCAAAGGTTGCTGAGTAACCAAAGAATAAGGACCAGTTGAGCGGGCATGAGTCTTGTCCTCAACCATATGGACTAGTTTCAAAATATAACCAATCCCCACTACTGTCTTCTCAGTAAAAGGTTCTCCTGTTCTCCCATCATATAGTGGAATTTTACCATCTTCTGGTAAACCAGCTTTTTTCATTTCTTCGACTAGTTTTTCTTCTTTCAATTCTTCAAAAACTGGTAAAGCTACTTTGTAGCCCTGTTTATAAGCAGCAAAGCCCAGCTGGGCTTCCAGTAGTTGACCTAAGTTCATTCTGGCTAAAACAGATAAAGGAGAAATAATAATATCAACTGGAGTACCATCTTCTAAGTAAGGCATATCTGCCTGAGGAACAATTTTAGAGATAACTCCCTTATTACCATGTCTTCCAGCTAATTTATCACCAACAACAATCTTTCTTATCTGGGCTACTTTAACTTTTACTAATTTATTAACTCCTGGTTCTAATTCATCACCTTTTTCTCTATCTAAAATTTGAACATCAACCACTGTTCCTCTTTCTCCATGAGGAACTCTCAAACTAGTATCTCTTACTTCTCTAGCTTTTTCACCAAAAATTGCTCTTAATAATCTTTCTTCTGCAGTTAATTCGGTTTCCCCTTTTGGAGCAATCTTACCAATTAAAATATCATTAGGTTCCACTTCACTACCAACTACTACAATACCGTCTTCTGCTAAATTCTTTAATTCTGTTTCTCCAACATTTGGAATATCTCTAGTCAATTCCTCTGGACCTAGCTTTGTGTCCATTACTGCCGCTTCATATTCATTAATATGAATTGAGGTTAATAAATCCTCTTTAACTAAACGATCAGAAACAATAATGGCATCTTCGTATCCTAATCCCTCAAAAGAGCAATAAGCAATGATTAAATTTTTACCTAGAGCTAATTCGCCATTCTTACAAGCAGGTCCATCGATAATAATATCAGCTTTTTTTACTCTTTGACCCACCTCAACGATTGGATATTGAGAATAACAAGTTGATTGAGCACTTCTTTGAAATTTAGTTAAAAAATAAGTAATTTTATTACCAGAAACAGTAATCGATTCAGGTAGATTATCTTTTTCTTCTTTAACGTTTTTCTCTTCACTTTTATTTACTTGAATAATTATTTTGTTTGCGTCTACCAAGATTACTTTTCCACTAAATTTTGCTCTAATCGTTCTTTCCATTGCTGTCGCTACTGTTTCTTCCATACCGGTACCAACAATTGGTGAACTCGGCTTTACTAGAGGTACTGCTTGACATTGCATATGAGTACCCATTAAAGCTCTGTTTGCCTCATCGTGAGATAAAAAGGGAATTAAAGAAGCTGATGTTCCAACTACTTGGCGTGAAACAACATCAATGAACTGAACATTAGTTACGGAAGCTTCTTTAAATTCACCACCAATTCTTACCGGCAGCCAGTCATCAGAAATAAATCCTTTCTCATCAATATTAACTTCTGCATGAGTGATATAGTAATCTTCCTCTTCATCGGCAGATAAATATACGATATCGTCTGTTACTTTCGTTTTTGTTTTGCTACCGACCTTCACTTTTTCTACTTTTCTATAAGGCGCTTCCAAAAAACCATACTCATTAATTCTGCTATACAAAGATAGATAAGTGACTAAACCGATATTGGGACCTTCAGGAGATCGAACTGGACAAATCCTACTATATTGAGAAGAGTTTATATCCCTCATTGAGAATGAGGCTCTTTCTCTAGTAACACCACCTCTGCCCATAACAGAAATTCTTCTTAAATTATCTAATTCTGCTAATGGATTTGTTTGATCTAAAATTGTAGAAAGTCTATTTCTGCGGAAAAACTCATTAATCACTGCCACCATCGGTCGAGGATTGATTAAAACCGAAGGGGTCACTAAAGTATCAGTCTTTGCTAAACTCATCTTCTCTTTGATTGAACGTTCTAATCTTAATAAACCAACTCTAAAAGCTGTTCCTAAAACTAATTCTCCTACTCTTCTTATCCGGCGATTAGATAAATGATCGATATCATCTGTTTTCCCCTCTCCATTTTGAAGTTTTATAAGATAAGCCGTAGCAGCAACTAAATCATCTAAAGTTAAAACATATTCTCCTGGCTCATTTTGAACGTTAATTTCTAAACGTCGATTAAGTTTAAAACGGCCAACCTTATCTAGATCATAACGTCGTGGATTAAAAAACATATCGTGGAAAAAACTACGAGCATTATCTAATATGGCTGGTTCCCCAGGTCTTAACTTCTCATAAATTTCAATTAAGGCTTCTTCTATAGTTTTGGTAGGATCTTTCTCTATAGTGTTTTGGATAAATTGATGGTCTTTGTTTTTTTCTACATCTTTAAATCTTTCAATAATGTCCTCATCGTTTCCCAAACCAGCGGCTCTTAAAAGAGTAGTAACTGCAAATTTACGATGCCTATCAACTTTAACTGTTATTACACCATTTTTGGAGATTGCAAACTCTAGCCATGAACCTCTTAAAGGTCTTAATTCAGCAAAATATAATGTTCTTCCTGAAGTCTGATCAACACGTCCTGAATAAAAAATTCCTGGACTACGAACTAGTTGATTAACTACTGCTCTTTCTACTCCATTAATAACAAAAGTCCCGCTTAAAGTCATTTGCGGGATATCACCAAGAAAAACTTCTTCTTCTATTTTCTCTTCGGTTTGCTTATTAATAAGTTTTACAACAGCTTTCAATGGTTTGTCATAAGTTAATCCTTTTCTTAAAGCCTCTGAAGGAGAATATTTACCATCCTCAAAGTGATGTTGTAAGAATTCTAATTCCCAGTTTTTACCAGTAAAATCTTCTATAGGAGAAATTTCTTCAAGAGCTTGAGCAATTCCCTGATTTAGAAATTCATTATAGGACTCTTTTTGAATTTCTAATAAATCTAATTGAGGTAGTTTATTATATTTTTTGCCCCAAAAAAGTCGCTTTTTTGTCTTTGTTACTGAAGTTTTCATATTTTTTCCATTAAAAAATCAGGTCTCTTGAACCTGAGTTTAAAATTTGGAATTTTTTTATTTTTCTTTCTTAATAATCAAAATAAATCCTTTTAAAGATAAGCTCTAGTTTGAATTTTAATAAAAGATAAAAAAGACATACAAAATATGCCCTCTAAAGGTTATTTTCTCCTTATAACATAATATTTTCAGGTTGTCAACAATAAGTTAATCGGATAAGTATTTTTGAATATTCTCGTTTTGTTCATCTAACGTTTTTGAGAAGTGTATTTTACCATATTCGTCTGATAAGTAAAACCAATAATCTGTTTTCTGTGGCTGAAGGGCTGCTTTTAAAGATGAAAGTCCAGGATTGCAGATAGGTGTAGGAGGTAAACCTTGATTTTTATAAGTATTATAAAGTGATTCCACTTCTAAATCACTCCCTTTTAACTGAGGCCAAAAGTTACATTGATCTTTTAAATTCCGGCAATTCTTTCCTCCTACTATGTATTGAATCGCCGCATCCACTTGAAGAGGCCAATTGTTTTCCAACCGCTTTACTAAAATACCACTAACTAAATAACGATCAGATTCATACTTTGCTTCTCTTTCTATTAGTGAAGCTAGAGTAACTATTTGTTGATAAGAAAGCTTAGATGAAAAAGATAAAGAAGACATCTTATCTTCAAAGTTTTTTTTAAAAATTTCAATTATAGTTTCCGTTGAACCATCTTTGGGAATTAGGTAAGTATCCGGAAATAGGAATCCTTCTAAAGAAGCAGTTTTCTCAATAAATTCTGTTTTGTCAAACTGTCCGCCTGTTTTACTAATTTCCTTTTCTAAAATTAAAGCTATCTCCTCTCTTCTTATACCTTCTGGAATGGTTATTGGGACATCAAAACTTCCACGAGTAAGTTGTTGGGCAATTTCAAAAGTATTCATTGAAGGAGAAAGATAGAAATCGCCAGCTTGGATTTGGCGACTTAGCCCCTCTTTAAAAACTAAAATTTTAAAAACTAAATCACTCCTAATTAAATTATTTTCTTTTAATCCTTCAGCTACTTTATTGGCTCCCCACCCTTGAGGAATAATAAAAAGGGTCTTTTCACTATTTTTTTTATCTATCGGGCTTGTTTCTATTTGCCACCAAAATAAAAAAATCAAAAAACAAAAACTGAAGAATAATAGAAAAGAAAAAACGAAAGCACTAAATAGTTTAGGAAATTTTTTCTTTTTGCCCATGGCAATTAAGAAGCCTGTTAAACCTCTTCGAAAAGTGCTCTTCTATATTTGCCGGTCTTTTGGTCATGGATAAAAATCCTGCCGCATTTACAAGTAATTTTCTCAATATTTCCTTTTTTCTTAACCTTTCCCTTTCTAAGGGGCATTCCACAACCAACACATTGACCTCGAGACAGTAACCAAGCTTGGATAGGAGCAATAATATTTTTTAACATTATTAACAAAAACCTCCTGTATTAGGGTATCATTTAATAAATCAGTCAGTCAAGTTTTCTAATGCCTTCAAGATAATTTTCTAAAATTAAACACGCAGAAATTTGGTGTTCTAAGTTTTTTTTACTTTTCTTTTTTTTTCCTAATTCAATCATTGTTTTTATTGAGTCTTTTGAACTAAGATCCTCGCTAACTAGTATGGGAGTAAAATTTGTTGCCTTAGAAAGTTTTTGAGAAAAATTCTTAACTAAAGACGCAATCTTACCTTCTGGTAAACCGATTACTATTTTATCTATTTTTTCTTTTGAAATAATCTTCAAAACTTCTTTTAAAAGCATCTCATCATTTTTCTTTTTAAAGCTTGCATATGGAGATATTAACCCATTATAGGCAATTGCAAAACCAATATTTACTAAACCATAATCAATTCCTAAAATATTCATTCTCTGATTAATCTTGCTTTTATAATTCCCCTCTTTTGGTAGGTACCAGGAGGAACGCAAGTTATTAAACTCAAAACTTGTTCATCAAATTTCTGTTGAAGAACTTCTATTTCTTCTGGATTCACTTCAAAATATTTTTCTACCTGATAAACAAATTGAATTCCATCAAAATCAAGATAGATTTTATCACCTTTTTCCAAAGTCGGGATTGTGGAAAAAATCGTTTTATAATCTTTCGGGTTGTAAAAAATTGGCAACACTGAATGTCCAAAAACAACTGAGTTCCCATATTCGCCAGGCAAAGCTGTTCCTGGATAATGAATTAATTTGCTTTTAATTTCTCCCCCCCCAATTTCTACAATTGCATCTCCAATATCTAACTTTGGGATAGAAAGAGTATAGTGGGTAATTTTACTTTCTCTTGGAGAAGGTAAGGAAGCACTCGGAAACCAATTGTTTATTTGTTCTAAATCAAGTCCTTCTGTTACTACAACATTATCTTCTTCTTTAGCTACAGCAATGCTTTTAGAAGATATTAAGGGATTTATAAACCCCTGAGCTTCGGCAACAGAAATATCGGCTATCGGACTAATGATTCTTCTTTGATTTTTTGAAAAAACCAAAAATCGATAACTAATAAAAGGATAAATTGTCAATAAAAGAAGAAACAAACCTCCTGTTATAAATAAAGGAGCTGTTTTTCGAAATAATTGTTGGATTGATATTGTCGCTATTAATCCTTCTTTTGTAGTTGATGGTTGTGCTTTAACGTAACAATAAATGGCAGACATTTTAATCTGTTTTGATTTCTATATTAATATTTTTTAAATTATAAGGAATGTTTTTTCTAATTAATAATTTTTGAGGAGTTAATAAAATTTCTGCTTTACTAAAATTAGGTAAAGTTTTTAAATATGCTTCTGCTTCCACGGGTTTAAGTCCTTTTAAATTTTCTCTTATTTGTTCGATATTTAATCTAGGAATAAGCTTTATTTTTGCATCAGTTTGTAAAAATACTGTGTTTTTCTTAGTGCTAGTTTCTATAATCTCAAAATCTATTTGTGAATTATCAAAATCGTAGCCTTCTGGGATAGATTCAGCAAAAATATCTTTTAAGAGAGATGATAATTCTTTAGTTTCATAAACAAAACCGGTTAATTTTAATTTTAATTCCAAACTAATCTTGTCTGCCTCATCACCCTCTTGAGCAGAAAATTTTTTCTCTAGAACTTCTATTTCTTCAGATATAATTATTTGTTCTGATGAAGAAATCTTACTCTTAATTTCTTGTTTACCTTTTTCTATTAATTCGTCGGTAAGTTCTGCTAATAAATTCTCCATATCTTTCTCATCAACAGCTTTAATTTGTCTACTCATACCCCCACTCAAACCTTCATCAGTTTTAGCACTATATAATGATGATGGATATTCCTTAAAAGTAAAATCACTACCAGCAGATAAATTATATTCTGCACCAATAGAAGCAGCTACAACTTTAACTTGTTGTTTCCCATAAACAATATTTTCTCCTTCTTCGGTAGCCTCGCTTGATTTGGAAGCAACCGTTACTTCTTCGTCTAAAAGAAATTTCAAATCGTCGCCACCAATTAAAACAGCTCCCTTATTAAAAACTTTCTCGGTATCTGTTTTATTGAAAATTGTTATCTCGCCTGTGGCTTTATCGCCAATAAGTTTTTCCCCAGTTGTTTCTTTTGACTTATTACCATTAACTTCTTCTTGCACTTCATTAGCTTTCAAAAAAAATGAATCATCCTCTATTTTTGATTCTGAGGCTAAAGTAACTCCTATCTCTTTATCTAAATTTTTGGGGGAAACAAAAATTAATATTTTTGCTTTTGGTAGATACCAAAAAGTGGCAAAAGCCAAAATTGTCAAAAAACCTAAAAATAATAATAAAAGACTTAAGAACATAAATTTTTTCTTCCTATTTTTAAAAGAAAATGAAAACAATCTAAAAGAAGACAAAACTCTTTTTATTCCTCTTATAATTAACAGTGGGTTCAGGCTAAATTTCGTTTTCTCTAGATTTCTACCTGTTATTTGTATTTCTGGAGAAACCGAACGAAGATTATCTAATTCTTCTTTAGTTACCTTCTGTTCTGGTTCAACAGTGGGTAGTTCTTTACTATCTAAAATATCGCCTCCAACTTTGAATCCTAGTTCTTCTGCTCCGGTTATTGATTCTGTCTGTTCTTGTTCTTCATCTGGTGTTTCTGAAGAAGTTTCTTCTTTTTCTTTTGTCAATTCTTTAGTCTCTTCCTCTACAATTTCAAAACCTAAAGATTTGGCTATTTCTGCTCCTCCAGCAACAACTACCGCTTTAACAGCAATATTTGACTCTAATGTTTCTATTTTAGGAAGATGTAAAAAATTGAGTTCCGCCTGCCAATCAAAAGAGATCAATTGTTGTTTAGCTTCTTCAAAGTCAACTATCCCATCAAAAACAATTATTCTAGCTGGAAAAGTTTTGTCTTTACCAAAACGATTTAATCCTTCATTAACATCAGCAGCTAAATCTTCGCTCCTCCCAACTAACTGTGATTCTTTGATTCTTCCAAATTCTACCCAAAAAATTGTTGCTTGAGTCTCTTCTAAACCAACAAAAATTGCATTAACAGGAACGCCTTCTTCTTTTTTTAAATACTCTAAAAGAGCTTCTAAAGTAACTACAAAACCTAATGGTTTTAAAGCTAGCTTCTCACATAAAGATTTTAGTAAAAGCTTTTTACTCGCTATTATCTGAGAACCTGAAGTCCACTCTTGAGGTAAACCAAAAATGATTGCTTTTGGCTCAGGATCAAGTCCTTCACCGGCACTACTGATTGTTTTATCAACTGCCTGAAGAAAAGATTCTTCACTTTCACCATCCCATTCTTCTGTAGAACTCAATTTTAAAGTTACTGTTTTCCCTTCTTTTACCGCCCAAACAGCAGATTTAACAGTTTCTTGAGCAATTTCTAAAGCAAAAAAAGTCTCTTGTTGTCCTTTCTTAGTTGCAAATCGAGAGATAATATTTTTCAATTCCATTTTGGGCAGTTAAGTTATTTTAATACAGCATAAATCCGACGCTTATTGGCGCCGCTTGATTCTTCTTTTATTATTTTAAAAGTTCCTAGCTGTCCTGTAAAGTCAACATGAGGACCACCACAAACTTCCTTTGAAAAAATTTTATCTACATCTTTTGAAGATTTGCCAATTGAAAAAACTTTTACCTTTTCTGGATATTTTTGACCAAAAAAAGCCAAAGCTCCTTGCTTTTGGGCATCTTTTAAGGACATCACTCTACATTCTACTTTCAAATTATTTTTAATTTGTTCATTAACTAAAGTCTCTATCTTCTCCTTTTGCTCCTGAGTTAGTTTTTCAGGATGAATAAAATCAAAACGCAACCTTTCGGTTGTGATATTAGAACCTATTTGCTGGATATGTTTACCAAGCACCTGTCTTAAGGCCGCATGAAGCATATGAGTAGCAGTATGGAGTTTAACTACTTGAGTTGATTGGTCTTGTAATCCACCAGAAAATTTCTGCTTCATGCCTTTCCGAGAAATCTCTTGATGGTTCTTCATCTTCTGATTAAATTCTTTTAAGACCTTAGCTCGATCAAAGGAAAATTTCCTTTTCTTTGCTTCCTCAAAACTTAATTCAATAGGAAAACCATAACTTTCATAAAGAAAAAAAGCAGTTTGACCATCAAAAACCTTTATTTTTTCAAATTCGCTTAAACCTTTATTAATTGTCCAAAGAAATTTTTCTTCCTCTTCTGTGATAACTTTACTAATTTGAACTTGTTTTTCTTTTAATTCCTTATAAGTATCCCAATAAATACTTAAGAAATTTGCTGATAAAAGTTCTACACATAGCTGCTGAATACCTAAATTATGTTTAGCATAAAAAATAGCGCGCCGTAAAAGTCTTCTAAGAATATAACCACGATCTTTATTAGAAGGTTCTACCCCATCAATAATCATAAAAATAATTGCTCTTAAATGATCAGCAATAATTCGAAATTCTAACTGATAGTTTTGATAACTTTTACCTGATTGCTTCTCTAATTTATTAATCACAGGAGAAAATAAATGTGTCAAAAATGGATCTGGTTCTTTTATTTTGCCATCTAGCCACTCTGTTAAAGCAACTACTCTTTCTAATCCCATACCCGTATCAACGTTTTTTTGCTTTAAAGGTTGAAAAGAATTTTCTCCAGTTTTGTTATATTCCATAAATACATCATTCCAAATCTCCACCATCCGACCACAATCACAGTTAGGATGACACTTACCCGAACATTTTCCTTTCCAAGATTTGCCAGTATCATAAAACATTTCTGTACTTGGACCACAAGGACCGGTTTGACCAGCTGGTCCCCACCAGTTTTGTTTTTTAGGATAAACGAAAATTCTTTGATCCAATTGAGCCTTTACTCCTCTTTTTCTAAAAACTTCTTGCCAAATAGCAATTGACTCCTCATCCCTATGAGCATCTTTATCTCCCTTAAAAACTGAGATGTAAATTTTTTCTGGATTTAAACCTAACCATTTTTTATTAGTTAAAAATTCAAAAGACCATTCAATCGCTTCTTTTTTAAAATAATCACCTAAGCTCCAATTACCTAACATTTCAAAAAAAGTAAAATGAGTCAAATCACCTACTTCTTCAATATCATCTACTCGAACACATTTTTGGACTGAGCATAATCTTTTACCTAAAGGATGAGACTCACCCATTAAATAACGTACCAAAGGACTCATTCCTGCTGGAGTGAATAAAATTGTCGGATCATCCTCGGGAATTAAAGACACTGATGGAATTTGCTTATGACTTCTTGGAGACTCAGTAAAAAAATCAATATATTTCTGTCTTAACTCATTTGCTTTCATATGAAGAAATTTTAGCAAATAAGGCCAGAAATTAAAAGAAGATTATGATTTACTAAAAATTTACTTTCTTCTTTGTTTTTCTACAGAAATTGTACACTCTGTAACTAAAGCGGCAATCGCCCCAACCGCTGCTAATACCGGTGCTACTACTGCTCCAACAACTCCAATACTTAAAGGAAAATTAATCAATGTTTTTCCTTTTTTATCCTTAATGGTAATTTTTCTTACATTACCTTCTTTGATTAACTCTTTTACTTTCTTTACCAATTCTTCACCTTTAACTCTAAATGTTTCTTTATCTATTTTTATCCCTTCTTTTTTACATCTAGTCATTTTTACCTCCTTTTAAAAAATATTATCTTTTTAAAACTTTACCATTTTTAACAAAAAATTTTTTGACTCTTATCACTTTTTTGGCAACTTTTTCTTTTAGACTATTACCATCTTTTTTTGGCGCTTCCAATAATTCTTTTTTACCTTCATTGAATAGATCTTCCAATTCTTCCCAAAGGTTTTTTCCTTCTTTAAAAAGCTTTTTCTTTAATTTTTTTCCTTTTTCTGTTCTAAGAAAAAAATTAGATACCCCACCAAGCACTACACCAACAACCAATCCCGTTAAGAATCCATTATCTTTGGAACTTTCACTCTCTGGATTATTCTGCTCCATTTTTAAAAAGCTCAGAAATTGATTTAAAAGTTTTTATTCCTCTTTTTAAACCTGCTAAAAAAGTTGAAGCTTCTTCTATGGGCTCACTAATCATGTGACTAACTTTTTTTAAATCTTGAAGCATATTATTAACATTAGTTAAACTCTGTCGTAATTCTCTTAATACTTTAAAAACTTCTATACCAATAATTGTCAATACTGAGGTAAGAATTGTTATTACAATAATAAGAAGAATTTGGACAGCATCAATCATAAAAATAAAAATTAACTTTTATTACTTGTTAATAAAATGATGTAATATCTAGTCGCTGTTGTCAACTAGTTCAACTTTTCTATTAATAATTTTTTTCTTATCGTGACGATTTACTGCACTAACAACAATCACATTTTCCCCAGGAAAAAGTTTAAATTGATAATTAAATCTACCTTCATCATCAACATTAATTAATTTATCATTTATAAAAATCGATGTTTCTTTTTTAGTCTGGCCACTTATACTAATTTTCTCTTGAGTAAATTTTTCTCCTTCTTTTGGTTGATCTAACTTCAGCATCGGTAGACCATAAAAAGTCTTTAATTGAACAATAATGTAAAAAATTAGCAATAAAAAAATAAGAGCACATATTCCAATAATTCCAGTTTTTGGTATCCAGAATTTTTCTTGCCAGTTTTTAAGAAAACTTTTTGGGATGACTTTTTCATCGTTATCTTTTCTTTTCGCATCGCGTCGAAATATTGCCACCATCCTTTTAGGATCTAGTCCTAAAAAATCGCTATAAATTTTTATAAACCCTTCTATAAATGGTGCAGATGGTAGTTTAGAAAAATCGTTTTGCTCTAAAGCAATCAAGGTTTTCAAAGGAATTAAAGTCTTCCTTTGAACCTCTTGTAGTCTTTTCTTTTTTTTAATTCTTTCTTTTTTTAAAATCTCAGCAAGGGTTTTCATCTTAAATTCATTGCTCTGTGGCAGAAGGGTTTTCTTCTTCACTTCTTAAAACTTCACTAGCATTGGAGATAAGAACATCTCTAGGTTTAGAGCCTTCCGAGGGGCCAACAATTCCAGCAGATTCTAATTGATCAAGAATCCTAGCTGCTCTAGCATAACCAATAGAAAGTTTTCTTTGTAATAAAGACGCGGATGCTTTTTTATTTTGACAAACTATCTTTATTGCCTCATCAAAAAATTCATCTGTTTCTTCTGTTTGTAGAGTACCGCTAGCAACTTTATTCGCATGATACTTGTTAGTTACTTCTTCTGTATATTGCGGTTCTATACCTGTTTGTTTGAGAAAATCAATAACTGCTTTTATTTCTCCATCAGAAACATAAGCTCCTTGAATTCTTGATGGTTTTGCTTGTTCTGGAGGAATATAAAGCATGTCTCCTCTCCCTAATAACTTTTCAGCTCCAGGAGCATCAATAATAACTCTTGAATCAATCATCGAAGAAACATTAAAAGCAATCCTTGCTGGAATATTTGCCTTAATTAAGCCAGTAATAACGTCAACTGAAGGACGCTGAGTTGACAAAACTAAATGGATACCAGTTGCTCTTGCCATTTGGGCAAGTCTAGTAATTGTATCTTCAACTTCTGATGGGGAATAAAGAATAACATCGGCTAATTCATCAATAATTATTACTAAATACGGAAGCAATTGAATTCCAGAAATCTCATTATAACTTTCAATATTTCTTGCTCCTGCTTCAGCAAACATTTTGTAACGTCGTTCCATTTCAGCAATTGTCCATTTTAAGGCAGAAACAACTTTCTCTGGTTCGACAATAACCGGAGTTAAAAGATGAGGAATACCATTATATTGAGTTAATTCTACTCTTTTTGGATCAACTAAAATTAGTTTTACTTCACTTGGAGAAGTCCTAAAAAGAACAGTTGTTATAAAATTATTAATCGAAACTGACTTTCCAGACCCTGTAGCTCCCGCCACAAGGATGTGAGGCATTTTCGCTAAATCAGCCACTACCGGTTTCCCAGAAACATCTAGTCCTAAACCGATCGCTAATTTTGACTTTGTTTTTTTCATTTCTGACGAAGCTAGCATTCTTTTCAAAGTAACCACTTCTAAGGAATGATTTGGTACTTCAATACCAACTAGAGACCTTCCTGGAATTGGTGCTTCAATTCTGATCTGTCCTGTGGGAGCAGCTAAAGCTAATGCTAAATCATTAGATAAGGCAGTAATTTTGGAAAGTTTTGTACCTAAAGAAATTTCTAAAGCATATTGAGTAACTGCCGGACCACCATTAACTTCTGCCACTTTTGCTTGAATCCCAAAGCTTTCTAATGTTTTCTCAATAACATTTGCGTTTCTTTTTACATCTCCTCTATCTGCCTCACTTCCAATTACATCTGTCAAAATATCTAAAGGGGGATATTGCCAAACTTTTTGTTGAACATTAGATAAACTGCTTATTGTCGAAGAAGGAAGAGAAAAGTCTTTTTCATTTTTAGATTTATTATCTCTCATTTTATTCTTACCTTTTGTCTCCATAGATGATTCTATATTTTTATTATTAGTTACTTGAATCTGCATTAATTTCCTGGAAGAAGATAAATTCTTCTTTAAAAATGAAATAAGAGACTTAAAAAAGAAAACAATATCTTCAAAAGAAGTCTCGAATAAAACTGTTATTCCAATAAAAACTGAACCTAAAAGAACAATAAAAGCACCAACTGATGTTATCAAACCAGCAATTCCTTGCCAAATCTGCAAACCGATAATTCCACTCCTGCTTAAACCAATAAGAGAAAATAATAATAATAAAGCACCAATAAAAACATTCATCCGGGCCAGTTTTCCCGAAAAGCGAGCAAACATTGAACCACTAATAATGGCTACGAATGGTAGAATTATTGTTCCCCAACCAAAGAATTTAATCAAAAGGTCATTAAGAAAAATCAATAATTCGCCTTTTTGAGCAAAAGAAATCATTACCAACCCGGCAAAAATAAATGAAAGAGTACTTAATACTGAAAA
Source organism: uncultured Pseudomonadales bacterium (assembly GCA_964467735.1). GTDB lineage: Bacteria > Patescibacteriota > Microgenomatia > UBA1400 > CAYXSR01 > CAYXSR01. The sequence goes on from CAYXSR010000001.1 coordinate 84,206, forward strand.
AACAGTCCCTCTTTTAAGACGATATTTTATTTTTCTTTTTCTTCCTCGTCTTCCCATATTTTCTCCTGAAAATTATAAAAAGGAGTCAAATTTATTTTACTATAAATTTTCCTCTGTTTAAAAATTCTAATCTTTTACCCTCCTCTAATAAAATTACATCTCTCTCCTGATATCCCATTTTTTGAGCTATCTTACTGTAGGAATACATATGTCGATAATCTCCTCCTATAGGAAGTAAATATTTTGCTTTTATCAAAAACAAAAGCATTCTAATATCACCACTGGCACCATGTCCCGAAACATAAAGATTTTCTTGAGTTTCATAATAATGAATATTCACTTTTCTCTTTGATAAATTATCGATTAATGTATTGACATCAATAATAACTCCCGGAGGAGAAGGATCAGCAGAAAATATTACCGTATCACCCATACCTAATTTAACAAGTCTATGTTTGTCTCGACTAATTCTGTCTAAAGCTGAACCTTTTTGACCGTAACTTCCGGCAGCAATAACGGTAATTTTGTTTCTGGCTGATTTCTTAATTCTAAAAGGCTTAATGAAATGTTTTTTTAGAGAATGGAAATAACCTAATTTTCTGCCAATCTCTACTGACTGTTCCATTGACTTTCCTAAAAATACTATTTTACGACCAGTATTAATTGAAGCAACTACTGCTTGCTTAATACGAGAAATATTGGAGGTTACGGTAGTAACTAATACTAATCCTTTTGCTTTGTGCATAATATTAGTAAAATTCTCTTCAATATTTGCTTCTGATTTCGTGTAACCTGTTTTTGTTGATCCTAAACAATCAGAAAGAAGTAATAGTGGCGGCTGTTTTCTACTAAGAAAAGCAACTTGATGGATATCAAACGGCCGATCATCAAATGGGGTAAAATCAAATTTATAATCAGCAACATGAAAAATATTTCCTATTGGACTTTCAATAAAAAGACCTAAGCTTTCCGGAACTGAATGATTAATATGAAAAGCAGTCACTTTAAAGTCTCTAAAGAAAATTGTCGATCTTTTTTCGGTAAAATTAATAAATTCTAAGTTTTTAAGCGATAGACCAAAATCCTCTACTTTTGATTTAATAAACTCCTCAGCTAACTTAGAACTAAAAATAGGAATACTAGCATTACTTTTAGAAAAAAAGTGGGGAATTGCTCCATAATGATCAAAGTGGGCATGAGTAACAAAAAGCCCTTTTATTTTATGTCTTCTTTTAAGAAGATAACTAAAATCTGGGATGAAAAGTTCTTCTTGATTGGCATTCGGTTCATCGGGAAATCCTATTCCACAATCAACAATAATTATTTCTTTTTCTGTTTCGTAAACAAACATATTTTTTGTTACCGCTCCCACACCACCTAAGGGAATTATTTTTAACTTATTCATTGGTTTTTTAAAATCTTTCATAAACTTCTAAAAAGAGGGTAAAAATTCTTTTAAATTACTCTGATTTAAATGAAAATGTTCCCCCTTTCCTTCAACAATTAATTTACTAACTCTGCGGCATATTTTTTCAAGATTTCTCTCTAGGCTCCTCATGCCGGCATCAAAGCCTAAAGGTCTAACAATTTTTGGCCATAAAGAACTATCAATTGTCAGGTTCTCTGTCCCTAATCCAGATTCCTTCATAATCCTGGGTAGAAGATATTGTTTGGCAATAACTGTCTTTTCTTCATCTGAATAGGATGGCATCTGAATAACTTCCATCCTATCCAGAACAGCAGTTGAAATATTTGCTGTGTTATTACAAGTAGTTACAAATAACACTTTCGATAAATCAAAAGGGTAGTCTATGTAATGATCAATAAAAAACATATTCTGTTGAGGATCGAGTACTTCAACTAAAACTCCCATAATATCACTCCGCGCATCTTCAGCCACCCGATCGATTTCATCTAAAAGAATGACTGGATTTCTACTTTCTGCTTTTCTTAACGACTTAATAATCCAACCTGGTTCGTTGTCTGGATGAAGTTTTGATTGACCTCTAAGATCTAAAGCTGATCCCATTCCTCCAAAAGGAATACGACTAAATTTTCTTCCCATTGTTTCTGCCAAAGAATAAGCAAATGATGTTTTTCCTGTTCCCACTAAACCTACTAAACAAAGAATAGGAGAAGTTATTGGGTTATTTTTTTGTTTATTCAATCTTATTACCGATAGAAATTCTAAAATTCTCTCCTTAACGTCCTCCATACCATAGTGATATTTATTCATTATTTCTTTTGCTCTATCTAAGTCTAAAATATCTTCTGTTTCTCTTTGCCATGGAAGAGAAATAAGCCAATCAAACCAATGAGTTATTTTCTCATATTCTTCAGCATAACCACCAAATTTTGCCATTCTTACCAAGCGTACCAACATATTTTCCGCTTTTTCTTTTAATCCTTCGGGGACACCACTTTCCTGAAGTTTCTTTTTTAATTGAGAAACTTCTTCAAAAAGATTACCTTGTACTGAAGGTGTATCAACACCAGTGTTATTCATTAAATATCATTATAGAAGGAAAGTCTCTGTCTTACAATAAAAAACAAGTAAGAATCAACGATTAAATCGAGGTTGTTTATGAAATCTCTTTTTTGATTTTTTTTGGAAAGAGGACTTATTCTTATTTTTTTTAATTAAACTATCATCAAGAACCATCGAAAGATTTATTCTTCCTAAATCATCGATTTCTATTACTTTTACTTGAACTTTATCACCAATTTTTACGATATCCTCTGGGTTGGAAACAAATTCTGGAGACATTTTGGAAACATGAACTAAGCCTTCTTTACCCGGTAACACTTCAACAAATGCTCCAAAAGGCTGAATTCTCTTTACTTCGCCTTCAAAAACTTCTCCTACTTGAACTTCCCTTATTAAACCCTTAACCCAATCGGTTGCCTTTTTTACTGATTCTGGATCAACAGCAGAAATAGTTACTTTCCCTTCATCGTTAATATCCATTGTTACTCCAGTATCGCTAATAATTTGACGAATCATTCTTCCTCCTGGTCCAATTACTTCGCCGATTTTATCTTTTGGTACCTGAACTACACTAACAATCGGGGCATGCACTGATACTTTTGTCCTTGGCGCTGGTAGAATAGCATTCATTTTATTTAAAATATACAATCTTGCTTGTTTTGCTTGTTCAAATGCCTTGGCTAAAATTTTTGAAGTAATACCAATAATTTTAACATCCATTTGTAGGGCAGTTATCCCATCGGTTGTACCAGCAATTTTAAAATCCATATCTCCCAAGTGATCTTCTATTCCAGCAATGTCTGTTAACACTAGATAATTCCCAATTTCAGCTTTATCTTTTTTGCTAAAATCTGCTATTAAACCCATTGCGATTCCGGCTACTGGTTTTTTTAAAGGCACTCCAGCGTCCATTAAAGAAAGACTGGAACCACAAACAGAAGCCATTGAAGTTGATCCATTCGAAGACATTATCTCTGATACTACTCTGATTGTATAAGGAAATTTATCTTCTGAAGGAATCATAGGAATTAAAGCTCTTTCTGCTAAAGCTCCATGACCAACTTCCCTTCTGGAAGGCCAACCTAAACGACCAACTTCACCAACAGTAAAAGGAGGCATATTATAATGATGAATGTATCTTTTAGTCTCTTCTCCCTCAATACTTTCTATCCATTGTTCTAAAGAAGGTGAAGCTAAGGTAGTAATTGTTAAGGCTTGTGTTTGACCTCGTTGAAAAATAGCCGAGCCATGAGTTCGGGGCAAAGAACCTACTTCTATATATAAAGGTCTTATCTTATCTGGCTTTCGACCATCTGACCTTAGTTTCTTTTCCAAAATCTGTTTTCTAACATATTTTTTAAATAAATCATCTATTATACTTTCAATTAACAATTGGCTTGTCTCTTCATATTCAGTTTTTAGTTCTTCTTTTAAAGACTTCATACTTTCTTTTTCATCTTCGTCTTTGGTCATTTTTTCAATAATCGATTTGAGTCGTTTTGAAATTTTTTCTTCTATTTTCTTCTGCAATTTCTCATCACTATTTTTCTCAATAGTCTGCTTTTTCCTTCCAATTTCTTTGCGTAATTCTTTTATAACCTTAATTATCTTAACTATTTCTGATTGAGCAAAGGTTAAACCATCAACTGCTTCTTTTTCACTAACCTCATTAGCGCCTGCTTCCACCATTACAATTGCTTTTTCTTTCGAAGAAATAATTAAATCTAAATCAGAAAATTCTCTTTCTTTATATGTTGGGTTGGCAAAAAAAGTTCCTTCTTTATAGCCAACACGAATTCCAGCAACTGGGCCATCCCAAGGTATATCAGAAATTGCTAAGGCTGCCGATGCAGCACAGATTGATAAAACATCAGGGTCATTTTCCCCATCAAAAGATAAAACAGTAATTATTATCTGAACTTCATTCTTATAATCTTTTGGAAACAAAGGTCTTATAGAACGATCAATTAATCTTGCAGTTAGAATTGATTCATCTGAAGGACGTCCCTCTCTTTTAACCCAACGGCTGCCTTTAATCTTCCCACCAGCATAAAGTTTTTCTTGATACTCAACCGATAAAGGCATATAACCTAAATCCGCCGCTGATTTTCCCGACACAGCCGTTGCTAAAACAATTGTCTCTCCCATTTGAGCTAGAACGGCGGCGTTGGCTTGAGGAGCTAATTCACCTATTTGAAAAAGTAATTGTTTACCATTAATCTCGACTGATTTTTTAATTACGTTTTTGTTTTCGAACATTTAATTTACTTTGTCAGACTTAGTTGTTTGATAATGCCCTTATATCTCTTACTATCCTTACTATTGAGATAATTAAGAAGTCTTCTTCTTTTTCCAACCATACTCAGTAAACCTCTCCTAGAATGATTGTCTTTCCTGTGAGATCTTAAATGCTTACTAAGGCTTTTTACTTGAGCACTAAGAAGAGCTATCTGAACTTCAGGACTACCTGTATCACCTTTCTTTATTGCAAATTTCTCAATAATTTTTTTCTTCTCTGTTTTTGATAACGCCATTTTGTTTTTTAAAACTTTATAAAAATAAAAAGCTCCTTAAGCTTACTAACGAATTTTAACAGAATAACTAATAAGATACAAGAAGAAATTATTACTTTAGTCTCCCACTACTACTAAAGACTTTTGGCTTAAACCAGTCAGGCGGAGTAATGTTTTTTTTCTTGTCTCCAATCTGTCTTTCCTGTTCCTTTGATTCTTCTTGAGAAAAAGATCTATCTTCAATTTTTGCTTGAGTTAAGTTAGTCTTTTGTGTCTGGGTTTTTAAAAGATTCTCGCCAGAGGTTTTTTCTTCTTCTGTTAATTCGACTGGTTTTAAATGATTTCTCCTAGCTCCTCTTTTTAGACACCATGCTACGCTCTCAAAAGTTGACGCTCCAATATCAGAATTTTGAAAATAATTAGTCTCTGTCTCAATTGCTGCTAATAAATTTGTAGCAGCATCTTCATCTATTGATAAATTTAATTGTTTAAATAAATAAACTAAAATTTCTGCACAAGAAGCTTCTTTACTAACTAAATTAATTTTTCCAAAATCGTTATTATTTTTTTTATTGCTTATATTAATAATAAAGGATTCTTCAAAAAAACTTTTTTCTTTTTGATATAACTCTTTTAATTCGTCGAGTGATTGAGCTCCCACCACAAAAATTAAGTCAGCTTTCATTCCTAAATGTGAATAAGAAACTTTGTTAATATCTAAAGGTTCATAGCCATTACGAGGCTCAATAACTAGATTAAATTTACCCTTATCAATATTGTAAGAAACTTTTTCTATTGCTTCTTTTTCATAAGCAAAAGAGATCACTAAGTTTCTATTAGCAATCTTGTCAGTAACTCTATCAATACCATAAAGATGGTTAAATTCAGCCCTCATCAAAGTAGGACAACCAATTGTTACTCTTTTGTTTTTCCTTAAACATAAATATAGGGCTAAAGCTGAGGCGGTGGCATCTACGGAAGGATTATTCGGCAGAAAAATAATTATATCTCTAGCTTTTTGTAGGGAATTTCTTAGTGATTCTAAATCAAAATTAAAACTCATAATTTTTAAATATTTTATTTTTTACTATAGGATAGTATAACATCTCCTTTTTTAAAGTCAATGTCTTTTTGAAAAACTATGCCCACTTCTTCACCAACTTTAACTTCTTGAACTTCCTGCTTTTCTTTCTGAAATGATTTTACTTTACCATCACTAATAATTTTATCTCCTCTTTTGATATGAATTAGGTTGGCTTTATTTATTTTTCCCTTAGTTACTCGGCAGCCAGCAATGTGGTTACCCTTTATTTTAAATTCGGCAATTATTTCACCCTCTCCTAAAACTTCTTCATCAATTGTCGGCTCTAAAAGCTTCAGAACCTGGTCTTGAATGTCTTCTAGAAGTTTATAAATTATCCTATATTTTTTAATTATAACATTTTCCATATCGGCCAATTTTTTTACTACACTACTTACGTTAACATTAAAAGCAATAATAACACTATTTGTTGAACTAGCTAATAAAACGTCCGATTCTGATACTTCACCAGTTTGACTATGAACAATTTCTACTTCTTCAGAGAAATTAGCTTTAATAGCTTGAAGAACACCAAATGTATCAGCTTTAAGAATAATTTTTATTTTTTTCTGGTCTTCTGGTTCATTTTCTTTTTTGATAATTTTCTTAGTTTGTTTTTGGTTTAATTCTGATTTAGATACATTTTTATCTTTCAATAATTTAACTAATAAACCGGCCGAAACTATTTTTTTTATCCCTAACACTTCTACTGGACGACCAGGCTCTGCCTTGTTTATTGAGCGACCTTTGTCATCAATTATCTTTTTAATTTTCCCCTCAGTAAAAATTTTTTCCTTTCTATCTACAACTATTATTTCGTCTTTAAGTTTCAGAATCCCGTTTTTAATTATCAAACTCGTTATAATACCTTTTTTTGAATCTATTTTTGATTCAATAACTACGGATATTAATTCTCCATCTTTCTCTGTCTTTAAATCTTCCATCTCCGCTAAAAGAAGAATCATTTCTAGTAATTCATTTAGTCCTTTCTTTTGTTTAGCGGAAATATTAACTACAACAATATCTCCTCCATATCCTTCTACCAAAACTTCTTCCTTAGCCAATTGAGCCTTAACCATATCTGGAGAAGATCCAGGTAAATCAATCTTATTAATCGCGATTAAAAATGGAATCCCGGCGGCTTTTATATGTTGAATCGCTTCTTTTGTTTGTGGTTTCACACCATCATCGGCAGCTACTACTAAAATAGCTAAATCAGCAACTTTTGCTCCGTGAGCTCGCATTTTTGCAAAAGCCTCATGTCCTGGAGTATCAATGAAAGTTATTTTTTTACCTTGATAATTTATTTGATAAGCACCAATATGTTGGGTAATTCCGCCATGCTCACTAGTTGTCAAATCAGTTTCTCTAATAGAAGAAAGAAGGGTTGTCTTGCCATGATCAACATGGCCCAAAACAACAACAACTGGTGGGCGGTTTTTGAATATTTTCTCGTTTTTTTTCTTAATAGACTTAGTTTTTTTTCTAACCATTGTTTTTCTGTTTTAATATTCTTATGAAAATTTCTTTTAAAACTATCTTTTTCAATTGCTAGATTTAAACAATTTTCGTTACAAATATATACTCCTCTTCTTTTCCCAGTTTTCTTCTCATCCAGTGATAACCTACCTGTGTCATCAATAAAAAACCTTATTAAATGATCCTTAGTTGTCTTTTTACGACAACCAATACAAGTCCTCAGTTTTGAATTGCTCACTTTTTTTTCTTTAATTTTCCCTTCTTCTCTGTTTTCTTCACCTTAGCCTTCTTTGATTTTTTCCCTTTTTTCACTTTAGTAATTTTTGATTTTTTTGTCTTTTTTTCTTGCTCTTTAACTTCAATCTTAAATCCAGTTAATTTCGATGCTAAACGAACGTTCTGACCATCTCTACCAATAGTCAAAGATAGCTGGTCTTCAGGAACAGTAACAATTGCTTCTTTTTTCTTTTTATTAATTTTGACAGAAATGTTTTCTGCTGGAGAAAGAGCAGCAATAATGAATTTATCAGAGTCTTCACTATATTGAATAACGTCAATTTTTTCTCCATCTAACTCATCAATTACCGCTTGAACTCGGACACCTTTTTGCCCAACACAAGAACCAACTGGATCTACACCAGGTTGAGTAGAAATAACCGCTACTTTTGAACGACTACCTGCTTCACGAGCCACTTTTTTTATTTTAACTGCTCCAGAATTAATCTCTGGTACTTCCCGACGAAAAAGACCAGCAACCAACTCAGGGGCTGTCCGGGAAACAATAATTTGTTCTCCTTTAAGAGTGTCGCGAATATCCAAAATATACAATGCCAAACGTCGATTAAGTTTATATTGTCTTCCTTTAACTTGCTCCTCTGGAGTCATTCTTGCCTGACCACGACCAATATCACAAACTATATCTTTTCCATCAAAACGCAGAATCATACCATTAACAACAGTACCAACCTTTTCTCGATATTCATCAATAATGGCATTTTTTTCTGCTTCTCTAATTTTTTGAAGAATAACTTGTTTTGCAGCCTGAGCAGCAATTCTTCCAAAACCCGGCGGGGTTATTTCAGTCTTTTTCCCCTTTTTACTTTCAGCAAGTTTATAAATCTTTGCTCCTCCTGTTTGAGAATCAAGTTCTACCTCATAGAGAGACTCTTCTTCTAAACCAAAATCTCTTTTATAAGCAGCTAAAATTGCTGACTTAATTGTCTCCAAAACTACCTCTGGAGAAATACCTCTTTCAGTACAGATTTGATTTAAAGCAGCAGCAAATTCTGTTCTTGCTGTCAAAAGACTTGTTGCCATATTTTTAATACCACGCCTGCCTCTTAGCTAGACTGGCCTCCTTAATTAAAATATAAGGTGGGATAACCCACCTATTCTTTTCACGTCTTATTTGTCTTTATTTTAACAAACTTCGCTTATTCAGTCAACATTAAAGTTTTCTTTTTATTAAAACCTACTAGACATTCTCCTGAAAATTATTTTACAATGGAAAAAGATCTTTATTATACTAATATACTTTGAAAGGAGGTGAAATAATATGGATCAACAAAATCCTAATACAAATCAACAAGCTGCCCCAGCCACTAATGATCGTCCTACTGTTCCGGCTACCCCAGGAGTTTCCGATATGCCTACTCCCTCAACTCCTATGCCAAGTAAACCAAACCCTACTACTCCAACGACTCCTCCAAGTACACCAGGAATGCCTGGAAATGAACCTCAATTACCAACAGAACCTACTACTCCAACGACTGGTGACACAGGTCAAAAGCAACCGGGAATGTAATATTGGGGTGTAAAAAAAATCAAAAAGGCCAAGAAAAAACTCTTGGCGTTTTTGAATTGTTAGGTAGTTCTCTTAAATTCTTCTAAGATTCTTTTTTGTTCACGAGTCAATTTTTCTGGAATCCTAATTAATAATCTAATATATTGATCTCCCTTACCAAAACCATGAGGGTGACTAACTCCTTTTCCTCTCAATCGAATCATTGTTCCAGGTTGAGTTCCTGGTCGAATTTTTATTTTTATATCTTTATCAATTGTTGGAACTTTTATAACTCCTCCTAAAGCGGCCAAGACAAAGGAAATTTCTTGATTAAGAAAAATATCATAACCTTGTCGACTAAAAATTTTGTGAGGCTTTACATCAATACTAACAATAAAATCCTTAAATTTAATCCTAGTACTCTCGTCAACACCAGGAGGAATCTTTATTTTATATTCTTTACCTCTATGAATAATCTTTTTTTCTACTCCGTTTATTGCCTCCATAAAATCTAAAGTTAAGCTATAACGAGGCAATTGAGGTCCTCTTCTAAAAGGAGAAGCACCACCAAAAAACTGCTCAAAAATTTCAAAAGGATCGGAAAAATCAAAATCGCCAAAAGGAGAAGCACCACCAGATGTAGTGTAAGTATAGGTAAAAGGTCCAGATTTATAAGTATGGCTAAAGGGGCTACCGGTTCCAAATCCAGCACTCTGATCAAAGGCAGCATGACCATATTGATTATAAGTTTGACGTTTTTTAGGGTTTGACAAAACCTCGTAGGCTTCATTTATTTCTTTAAATTTTTTTTCTGCCTCTGATGTTTTATTTCTATCTGGGTGCCATTGTAAAGCTAGTTTCCGATAGGCTTTTTTAATTTCTTCTTGAGTGGCTTTTTTAGTAACACCCAGAATATCGTAAAAATCTCTTTTTGCTGCCATAATTCAATAATACCAAATTAGCCCCGATTATAATCGGGGCTAAGTATTTACCCTAATCTACTATTATAATTACTCAACCACTTCCCCTTCTTCGGCTTTGTTTTTATCTTCTTTAACCGTTTCTTTTTTATCCTTTTCACTCTCCGAGTTTGATTGTTGTTTTTGCGATTGCTCTTGTCCATACATTGATTGACCAACTTTTTGTAGTTTGTCTTGTAAAGATTGTGTAGCTTCCTCAATTGTTTGTTTTGTTATATCTGCTTGTCCTAGCAAATCTCTTACCTTTTTAATCTCTTCCTCTATCTGTTTTTTGTCATCCTCAGAAACTTTATCTCCAGCATCTTTTAAAGTCTTTTCAGCGACAAAACATAAATTGTCTGCCTTATTTCTTGATTCTACTAATTCTTTTTTCTCTTTATCTTCTTGAGCATGCTTTTCTGCTTCCTTAGTCATCTTTTCAATCTCTTCATCTGATAATCCAGTCGATCCTTTAATAGTAATATTCTGTTCTCTACTAGTAGCCTCATCTTTAGCTGTTACTTTCAAAATACCATTAGCATCAATGTCAAAAGAAACTTCTATTTGGGGAATTCCTCTTGGTGCCGGAGGGATACCATCCAAAATAAACCTACCTAAAGATTTATTATCGACTGCCATTGGTCGTTCACCTTGTAAAACATGGATCTCTACTTGGGTTTGACTATCAGCGGCCGTAGAAAAAACTTGAGATTTACTAGTAGGAACGGTCGTATTGCGTTCAATTAACGGCGTCATCACTCCTCCCAATGTCTCCACTCCCAAAGTTAAAGGAGTTACATCAAGCAATAAAATATCTTTTACGTCTCCCATTAAAATACCTGCTTGCACAGCCGCCCCAACACCAACAACTTCATCAGGATTTACTGATTTATTTGGTTCTTTTCCAAAAAATTCTTTAACCATTTTTTGGATTTTAGGCATTCTTGTTTGACCCCCAACTAAAATAACTTGGTCAACGTCGGAAGCTTTAAGATCAGCATCTTTCAAACAATCTCTAACAGGATCAGTTGTTCTTTCAATTAAATCATCAACTAACTCTTCTAATTTAGACCGAGTAAGTTTGGTTGTTAAATGTAAAGGATTGCCATCTTTAGCTTGGGTAATAAATGGCAGATTAACTTCTGTTTCTTGAGCAGAAGAAAGTTCTATTTTTGCTTTTTCAGCCGCATCCTTTACCCTCTGTAAAGCTTGTTTATCTTTCTGAAGATCAATTCCATTTTCTTTTTGAAATTCTCGAATAATCCAATCAATAATTTTTTTATCAAAGTCATCTCCACCGAGAAAAGTATCACCATTAGTGGCCTTTACTTCATAAACACCATCACCTAATTCTAAAATTGAAATATCAAAAGTACCTCCACCCAAATCGTAAACAGCAATTTTTTCGGCTTTTTTCTCATTCATTCCATAAGCTAAAGCTGCTGCTGTTGGTTCATTTAAAATTCTTTTTACTTTCAAACCGGCAATCTCACCAGCTTGTTTAGTGGCCTGTCTTTGGGCATCGTTAAAATAGGCGGGAACAGTAATAACCGCCTCTTCAACTTTATCTCCTAAATAAGCTTCGGCGTCAGCTTTTGCTTTCTGAAGAACTTTAGCAGAAATTTCTTGAGGGGTATATTCTTTTCCTCTCACTTCTACCACTACCATATCATTCTTTCCTGATTTAATCTTGTAACCAACCATCTCGATTGTTTTCTTTACTTCTTTGTCATTAAATTTTCTTCCCATTAATCTTTTAACACTATAAATAGTGTTTTCTGGGTTTAAAATCATTTGTCTTTTGGCCACATCACCAACTAACCCTTTTTCTGGTTCAACTATTGAAGGAATTAAATTTCTACCTTCAGCTGTAGGAATAACTTTTGGTTTCCCACCTTCCATAACTGCAACACAAGAATTGGTTGTTCCTAAATCAATTCCGATTATTTTTTGTGCCATTTTAACCTCCTTTACCGACCTTAACCTTTGCTGGTCGTAGAATCTTATTGTTTAGTAAATAGCCTTTCTGAATAACTTCAATAACTATATTTTTCTGTCCTTCTACTAATTCAAGACAATCCATTGTCTCTGGGTTAAATTTATTATTTAAAGCAGATAATTCTTCAACTCCTTCTGACTTCAAAACAGAATGTAATTTATCAATAGTTAAAGATAAACCCTCGTTTTTTAAATGTTTTTCTGCTCTTTCTAAGTCATCTAAAACTATAAGAATCTTATCAAGTAAGCTGGCATTACAAAATTTAACAAATTCCGTTCTTTCTTGTTCAACTCTTTTCTCTAAGTTTTGGTAATCGGCCAGAGCTCTTGTCCATTTATTAGTTAATTCTTCTACTTTCTTTTGCAATTCGGATAATTTCGGATTTTTCTGTTTTTTTTTCATTATTGTTTTTACCAACTATTAATTATTTCTTCTACTAAATTCCCAACATATTTCACTGTTGGAATCACTCGAGAGTAATCTTGTCTGTTGGGACCAATTATCCCTAAGTTTCCTTTAATTCCTTTATGGTCTTCGAAATTAGTAAACACAATCCCGCAAGGTTCGAAAAATTCAATTCCTAACTCATCTCCAAAAAGAATATGAACTATTTCTTCTCCAAAAGCTTTTTCAAAAATTTTTCCTATTTTATTAATATCTTCAATTGCATCTAAAACTGTTCGGGTTACATCAATATCGAAAAATTCTGGTTCTCTTAAAATATTGGCATAACCAGAGTGATATAAATCACCATTATTTGTTATTGCTAAAGCTAAAGCATTGGTCTTATCGGCTAGAACTCTGGTAGCCTCTTTCAAGAGTTTACCCAATTCGTTACGTTGATCCAAAATCTTTTCTTTAACAGCAACTTCATCAGCTACAGAAAGCTCCTGTTCTTTTAATAATTGATTAATATAAAATTTTAAAGCGATTGATGTAGGTATTCTTCCAGCAGAAGTATGAATCTGTCTAAGCAAACCTAATTCTGTTAACTTAACCATTTCATTTCTTATTGTGGCAGGAGAAACACCTAGGTTATATTTTTTATCTAAAGTTTCTGAACCAACTGCTTCGGCAGTTTCGATATACTCTTCAATAATGGCTTTTAAGATTGCTATTTGTCGATCACTAAGATCAATCATGTTTTTCTCCTTTCAGAGATATTAATCTAGCAAAACAATATCACGAGTGCTAAAAGTTGTCAAGACTTTTTAAAAATTAATCTTTGAAGATGACCATGAATGCTTCCTGAGGAATATTAACTTTTCCAATGGCTTTCATTCTTTTTTTACCCTTTTTCTGTTTTTTTAAAAGTTTATCTTTTCTAGTTTGATCACCACCATAAAGTTTAGCAGTAACATCTTTTCTAAAAGGAGAAATCCTTTCTCGAGCAATAATTTTTGAGTTCACCGAAGCTTGAATAATAACTTCAAAAAGTTGGCGAGGAATAGCTTTTTTAAGTCGGCTTACTATATCTCTGGCTTTTTGGTATGCATTTTGCTTAGGTAAAATAAAAGAAAGTGGTGGTACCTTTTGTTTATTAACTAAAATTTCCAGCAAAACTGCATTAATTTCTTGAAATCCTATTGGTTTCCAATCTAAACTAGCAAATCCTGAAGATATTGATTTTAACTTGTCATAAAATCCAGAAATAAGTTCCATTAAAGGCATTTTATAAACAAGCTGTGTTTGTAAACCAAAAACTCGTTGGGTTATAAAAGTAGCTCGATAGTTTTGACAAAGCCGTAAAATAATACCCATATAATCTAAAGGACTAAAAATAGAAACTTCAACATATGGCTCTAAAATTTTATCTAATTGATGTATAGGAGGACATTCCTGAGCAGAATAAATGATTTCTTCTTTCCCATCTTTAAAAACTATTTTATATTCTACGGACGGTGTAGTAGCTATTACTGAAACATTAAAATCTCTTTCTAGTCTTTCCTGAACAATCTCGGCATGAAAAAGTCCTAAAAAACCCATCCTTAAACCTTGTCCAAATAAGGAAGAGTGAATCGGTTTGAAAAATAAAGAAGCATCATTAAGTTTTAACTTTTTAATTGCTTCGATTAAAACCTCATAATTTTCATTATCTTCTGGATAAAAATCAGTAAAAACCATTGGTCTAGGTTCCTGATAGCCCGCTAAAGGGATTAATTCTTTATTGGTTTCACTAGTGATTGTATCTCCTACTCGACATAAAGAAGCGTCTTTTAAACCGGTGGCAATCCAACCTACTTCACCAGTTTCTAACTTCTCCTGAGATTGCATGTCTGCTAGAAAGAAACCAATATCTAATGGTTCTATTATTTTACCTGAAGCCATAAATTTTATTTTTTTATATCTCTCCAAACAACCATCAACCACTCTTATATAGGCAATAACACCTTTATGAGAATCATAAATAGAACTAAAAACCAAACACCGTAATTCAGCATTGCTTTTTCCCTGAGGACTAGGTAATTTAAAAGCAATTTCTTCTAAAAGCTTATCTACTCCTTCGCCAGTCTTAGCAGAAATTAAAATTATCTCTTCTTTCTTAAATCTAAATGTTTCTATTAATTGTTGAGTGGTCTTCTCGATATCGGCATTCGGCAAATCAATTTTATTTATTACTGGAATAAGCTCTAAGTTGTGTTGTAAAGCAGCCTGAGCATTAGCTAATGTTTGAGCTTGAATACCAACAGTTGCATCAACCAATAAAACTGCTCCCTCACAAGCAGCTAATGAACGAGAAACTTCATAAGAAAAATCGGCATGACCAGGCGTATCAATTAAGTTAAAAATCAGAAAATCAGAACCTAATAATTCTTTATACTCGGATGAAAGATTATATCTCATTCTTACTGGAGCTAATTTAATTGTCACTCCTCTTTCTTGAGAAATTGGATGAGAATCTAAAAACCTTTCATGCATTTCTCTTTTGCTAACTGTTCCTGTTTTCTCTAAAAATCTATCAGTTAAAGTTGTTTTGCCATGATCAACATGACTAATAATGCAAAAATTCCGGATAATCTTCTGGTTCATGTTATTCTGTCTCCGAAGGCAAAGAAGAAACTTGGCTGGTATCTAAAACCTCCTCAGATTCCGAAAGGATCTTGCGCCAGTGGCCAAACCTTTTCAAAATCATCAAGAAATTACCCAATTGAGAAATTTTAAAAATTAAAGAAAAGGCTAAATAAGTTCCCACTCCAATTAAAAGAGTTATTATCGTCAAAATAAGCAAATTTATTGTCCGGGTAGTATCTAGAATATATCTATCCAAAATTCTCATCGGAATCCATAATGATAAAGCAGTGAAAAAAGAAGCAAAAATGATTTTCCCAAAATCGACTACAAATTTTCTTACTAACAGGTCTCGAATCTTTCTCTCTAAAATTAAGAATAGTAAAATAATAAATAAAAATTCTCCTATACCCTGAGCCAAAGCTAATCCAACTATATCGCTATGTAAGCCAAAAATAAACCATAAAGCCAAAGATACACTAACTATTATATTAATAATACTTAAAATTAAAGGAGTGACTGTGTCTTGTAGGGCATAAAAAGCTCTTATCATTAATTGGGAGGCGCTTCTAGCTCCTAAAAATAAAGACATTATTCCTACAACTCTAGCGGTTGTTAAAGTAGCTTCCCATGGAAAATTCTTTGCTCCGAATACTAAACGGACTAAAGGAACTCGCAAAACTAAAAGGATAATTCCTACCGGTAAAGAAAGATAAAATATCTGTAATAAAGAAGAAGAAAAAAGTCTTCGGAAATTATCTTTATTTATCTGTGCTTCGCGAGCTAAGGTTGGTAAAGCTGCTTGACCAATTGTTAAACCAAAAAGACTAATTGGCAAAGCATTTAAATGTTGAGCAAAATTATAAATAGACAAGGACCCTGCACTAAGAGCGGTTCCGAGGAAAACCACCATATTAAGATCTATTTGATTTATAGCAAAAGCGATCGTTCTTGGTAGCATTAATTTACCAATCTTTTTCACTCCTGGATTTGAAAAATCAAATAAAAAACTATACTGGAAACCAAGTCTTTTTACCACTGGCAATTGAACAATAAAATGAAGGAAAGAGCCTATAATTACACCCGTCACCGGACCATAAATCCCAATAATTGGTGTTAAAAAAATAATTCCTAAAATAATCCCTAAGTTATATAAAACAGCTGAAAGTGATGGTAATAAAAACCTTTGATAAGATTGAAGGACACCTGTTAAGAAATTAGAAAGTAAAAAGAAAAACTGAGCTAAGAGTAAAAATCTAGTAAGGTTTATCATTAAAGCTACTTCATTATCAGATAACTCGTGGGTAATCAGTTGACTTAAGGGTTTAACAAAAATAAAAACCAAGAGTGAAGCAAAAAAGAACATCAACATTCCAATATTCAAAATTGAAGAAGCTAATTTATATGCCTCTTTTTCATTTTTAGTCAGATACTCACTAAATACAGGAATAAAAGCGGCCGATAAACTCGAAAGAATTAATACTTGGAAAAGCATGTCTGGTAAACGAAAAGAGGCAAAATAGATATCAAGTTGCCATTGATCTTGTCTATTAAAAAAGAAAGCGGCCAATAAACGATCTCTTAATAATCCTAAAATTCCTGAGGCTAAAATCATTGCCATCAAAACTACTGCCGCAGAAAGAATATTGGTTTGGCGACGAACAAAAAAAATTTTTCCGTTACGCCAAAAAGAACTTATAAAGTTTTCTTTTTTCATACCCCTATATCATAGAATATGTTGCTTGTAATTTAAAGATATAAATGATATTATCATAAACGTCATTTTTGTTTATAAATCTTAATATTAAGTTAAATTAAAACTATGCCAATCACAAGATCAGCTAAAGACGCTCTAAAAAAAGATAAAAAAAGAACAAAGGTAAATAAACCTATCCGACAAGCTTACAAAGAAGTGGTTAAGTTAATGCGTAAAGAGCCGACAGTAGAAAATCTTAAAAAAGCCTATTCTCAATTAGATAAGGCAGCTAAGGCAAAAATTATCCATAAAGCTAAAGCTAGTCGTTTAAAATCTCGTTTGACAAAATTTTTTAATCAAGTTTCCCAAAAACCAAAAGTAGAAAAGAAAAAGACAAAAAGTCGATTGAGCAAGAAAAAAGCAAAATAGTTAGACCTCTGCTTCCCCTTTACAAAGAACACTTACTCCTTTTATACTGAGATTGTGGTTATTACTGCCCGCTCAAAAAAAGAAATTAATTTATTACCCAAAAGCGAATTTGAAAAAAGCTCAGTGGGTAAGTTCTTAGATTGGGCCTTAACTGTTGGTCGTTATATTGTTATTTTTACCGAATTTATTGTTATCGTCTGTTTTCTTTCAAGATTTAAACTAGATAAAGATCTTGAGCGAGTAAATAAACAAATTAAAGAACAACAATCAATCATTATTTCCTTCGAAGATTTAGAGAAAAATGTTAGATACACTCAGGATCGGTTAAAAACAGTTAAAACTACTAGTGATAAAAATAAAAAGCTTGCTTTTTTACTCCAAGAGTTAACTAAAATCATTCCCATTGATGTAATTCTTACTGATTTAGCAATTGATCAAACAAAACTCCAAATTAGTGGTCGAGCTTTATCTAATAATGGTCTTAATACTTTTTTGGTCCAATTAAAAAATAGTAAATCCTTTTCAAAAATAAATTTAACTCAAGTTTCGTCTCAAGGGAGAACAAACCCATCATTTGTTTTCGCTATTGAGGCTAACTTAGAATAAAAATGGCTCTTGATTATAAACGGAATTGGCGCAACTACCAGCAATATTACCTTCGGGTAAAAAAAATATATGCTCAGCCAACTACAAAAGCTTCGTTGGCTCTGATACTATCTCTGTTAACAGTTTCTTTCTTTGGTATTTTCGCTATAAAGCCAACTTTAAAAACAATCGCTAAACTTAAAAAAGAAGTTGATGTCCAAAAAGAAATTAAAGACAAATTGGCAAAAAAGATTAATGATTTACAAACTGCGGAAATTAATTTTTCTTCTATTCAAAAAGACATTATCTATTTAGATAGAAGTCTTCCTCAACAGGCAGAATTTTTGAGATTTGCTAAACAAATTAATTATCTAACATATACCAACAATCTAAAAATTGTTCAGGCTTCTTTTGGAAAATTTTCTCTAATTAATGAAGAAGTTAAAAGTCAAACAAATCCAATTGATTTTGATTTTAAATTAACCGGTGATTATGAAGGGATGGAAAGCTTTCTTTCTGGTCTGGAACAAATTGATCGCTTTACTATTTTAGACTCTATGAATATTTCCAGTAAAAAAGGAAAAGAAGGAATTCTTTTGGAACTCAAAGGCCAGATCTTCTGGCATCCAAAAGAGGAATCAAAATGAAAAAAAAGAAGCCGATCAGTAAGACCTTCTTAAATATTGCTATTTTGACAACCTCAACAGTCATTATCTGGATTATTTTTGATGTTTATCATTCTCTTTATAAACCAGTTATTCCTGAAGTTTTACAAAAACAACTTGAACCAATAACACCAACAATTGACAAAAAAACTCTTGAAGATCTTAAACAAAGAACATTTATTAGCGAACAAGAGTTGGAAAAAGTTCCAAAAACTGTTACATTTAAATTAGAAGAAGAAATACAACAAGAATTAAAAGAAACTCAACCCGCAACCGCAAGTACACAAAGCAGCGAGGGGGCTCTGCCGTGAAAGAAAAATTACTAAATAAAAAAATACCAACTATTCTTGGCCTTACGATTCTTATTACAGGAATTATAGTAGGTATTTATCTTTTAGTAAAACAACAATTTTTCGCTGGAAAAACAGAGGAGTACACTCCTAAAAATGTTCGTATAGGTAATGTCTCAGATAAAGAATTTACTGTCTCTTGGACAACTGAAATAGAAAGTGTTGGTTTTATAAAATATGGAACTACTTCTTCTCTGGAAAATATTACCAACGATGATCGCGATAAAAGATCTGGCGAAACAGAAAAATATAAAACCCATATTGTTACAATCAAAAACCTAGAACCAGAAAAAAAATATTATTTTAAAATTGGTTCTGGAAAAAACGTTAAAAGCCCCTTATATGATAACAATGGAAAAACTTATGAATTAACTACTGGTCCATCTTTGGGAAGTCCTGGAGAAGCCCAAATAGTTAGCGGGAAAATTATAAATAATGATAAAAGCGCCGCTCAAAATTCCCTCATTGTCCTTTTCTCTAATAATATTGCTCCTCAAATAACTCTTACTGATAAAAGAGGAGAATGGGTAATTTTTATTAATAAAGCTCGCTCTGATGATCTTGCCAGTTGGGCTCTTTTTGACCCAGAAACTACAATTGTCAATATTGAAGTTTTAGGAGAAAACAGTCAAACAGCCAGTATCATCACAAATACTAAAAACTCTTCTCCCCTTCCAGAAGAAATTATTCTTGGACATGCTCCTTATGATTTTAGACAACAAAGACCGTTACAAACACCAGAAATTGCTTTAGTTGAAGAAGAACAAGTAGGAACTCCAGCAGAAAGTTTTCCATTACAAACTATTGCCACCGACTCAGCTCAGGCGAAAGTTCTATCTGTTACCATTGATAATCCCGCGGTAGATGGTGAAAAAATTAATACTGATCAACCAGAAATACAAGGACGGGGTCCGGCAGGAAAAGTCTTGACTATTAAACTTCAATCTCCAACTACCGATACCGAAACTATCACTGTTGGAGAAGACGGAACATGGTCCTTTATTCCTCAAACAGAACTCGAACCAGGAGAACATACTTTAACAGTATCTTATGTTAATGACAGTGGAGAACAAGAATCAATCTCTAGAAATTTTATTGTCTTAGCAGCTGGTGAAAGTGATTTACCGGCCTTTACTGCTACTACTTCGGCAACGGCCACTCCAAGTGCCTCAATTCTGCCATCACCTACAGCTACATCCTCAGCTTCACCATCAGCTACAGCAACTGAAACGGCTCGTGTTTCTATGCCATCAACAGACGGAGGAGTACCAACAACAGGGTTTACTTTACCAACATTTATCGTATTCTTAAGCGGGATAATAATGATTATTTTTGGCTTAATAAGCCTAATTGCTATTGACAAGCATTAAAAGATATATTCATAATAGAAACAATGGACGACAATAAACCAGTTAGCCAGCCCAATTCGTCGTTAGGAAGTGTTGATAGTCAATCAACTCCGTCGACTCCAACTCCTCCTCCAAGTAGTAATCTCCCTCCTTTAGAAAACAAGCCTTTCTCTCCTCCTGTCTTACCAAATACACCTACTGAAAGTACCAATCCAGTTAAAGATCAAACAACAACAGATGTTCCTGGATCTTCTTCCGCACCAACAGTTCCTCCAAGTCCCAATCCGACTATGCCTGCTTCGCCACCAAAAAACAAAAAAAGAATCTTACTCCCTGTTCTTGGAATTTTCTTATTATTAGGTTTAACTTTTACCATTTTCCAACTCAGTAAAAAAACAAGACTGGCCGAAATTTTTCAGCAAGTAGGTCAATATGCCTCACCCTCTACTTCTATACCACCAGGAGGAACTTGGGGACAACAACATTGTGCTGGTGGTATAGCCGCCGGAGTTAATTCAATCGATACTCATTGTTGTTGTGACGATCCAGGTAGCTCTAGTCGTTGTGGAAGAGGTTGTGCCTTTGACGGAGAAGCTGCCTATAATCCCAGTATGGGTACCGTTATTCAATACTGTCAAGCAGACGGGGTGGGTTCTGATGGAAAGCCAAAATATAAAGTAGCTTGGCGATCCAGGGATGCATCGCATTGTGACGAAGAAGGTCTCTGCTCTGGTATAGATGATCCTAGTCGAACTAGTGGTAGCTGTAGTCAATGTAATAATAAATGGAGAAAACCTCCTGGTAATCCAACTCCGAGCCCTAGTTATGCTCCTCCAAGCTCAGCTCCTCCCAGTAGTAATCCAACTCCGAGCCCTAGTTATGCTCCTCCAAGCTCAGCTCCTCCCAGTGCTGCTACCCCCAGCCCAAGTTCAACTACTCCATATCTAATTTGTACTGGATTATCTAGAACACCAGGTGAAGCAACTGCTCCAAGTTTTAGTGTTGGCGATCCCGTTACTTTTAGTTGTGCTTGTGAAGAGACAGTCACTGAGCCATTTTTCTACAATTATCGTATTCAAACACCCAGTAATTCTACTGATGAATGGACTTATCCAAGTGACTGGCAAAACTTATCTGGAAATACTCCAGTTTATACTATTGAAGAAATAGGTTCTTATATAGTTCAATGTCAAGTCTGCACCTCAACAACAAATTGCACTGAATGGGGGCAACAAACTGGATGGACACCATGAATAAAAATAAAATAACAACTATAATTATAATCTTAATCACGATAGGCTTAGCCACAGTAGCAATAGTTACAGGAATAAAACTTTATAATATTAGTAAAAAACCGGCAGTTACACCAAAACCAAGTCCAGTAGCTGAAGTAATGCCTGAAGTCTTTCAACAAGAAGAGACACCTGATATTTGTCAACTAGCATTTAATGTGGTAGCTAGTTCAAGCCCGACCCCAACTCCTACTCCATCTGAAGAATCAAGCCCGACCCCAACTCCAAGTGAATCAGCTGGTCCTAGCCCTTCTGAGGAAACGAGTCCTCAGCCAAGTGAATCAGCTGGTCCAACCCCAACCCCAAGTCCTGTTCCAGGATGTTGGGATACATGTACTACTGATAGTGAATGTGGATCATCGTTGAGTTGTTTAGATGTTAATGGAACAAAACGCTGTGTCAATCCATCTTGTTCAACAGAAAGCGATTGTGTTTGTCCAGT
>CAYXSR010000001.1:106424-177593 GCA_964467735.1 uncultured Pseudomonadales bacterium
AAAACGCTGTGTCAATCCATCTTGTTCAACAGAAAGCGATTGTGTTTGTCCAGTTGCGGCTGCACCAGCTGAAACTTTAATTAGTGCAGGAGTTGTTTCACCAACCCTCATCCTAGGCCTCAGTGGATTACTATTAATTGTTCTAGGTATTTTACTGTAAGCTAAACTATCTCCAGGAAGAAAGCCAAAAAAAGTATTTAACCAAGTTTTTGGGAATCAAAATTCCTGTATATATTGGATAAAAAAAGAAGAAAGTTATTGCTAAAACAATTAAAAATATAGAAATCGTTAAATTTTTTCCCTTTCTCCCAATTTGAAGTTTATTTAAAAAATAAGCAAGTAATATTGATAAAAACGGTAAGGCTGGTAAATAATGATGAAGAAACATTATTCTCGGAGAAAAAACCCAAGGCAACCAAAATATAAAATAACAAAAAATAATAAAAATTAGACGAAAATCTTTTCTTTTAAGAAAATTATTAACTGACTCTATAAAGACAAAGGGGAGAATCAAAATTCCTGTCCACCATAAAGTGGGATTCCCCAAATTATAAATATTACCAATCTTCTCTTCTTCATATTTTACCCAAAACCAGACTGGCCGTATTAAAAATGGCCAAGTATAGCTTGGTGATTGAAAATTATGAGTTGCTTTTAGTCTAGTATGGTACCACCACATCTGTTTCTGTAATTCCCAAAATTGGGTCAAGGTGTGTCCAGATTTAAAAAATAAAAAATAGGAAGACAGATAAACTAAAATAGGAATTATAATAACTCCAATAAAAGGAAGTAATAAATTTTTAATCCATTTGCTAAAACTATTCCTACAAGTTTTTAAAAAATTAGCAATAATAAGAATTCCGATAACTGGTAAAAGATAAACACCTGTCCATTTCGTCGCCACCGATAAACCTAAAAAAATTGTTGCTAAAAACCAGTTAGTTTTTAAACCTAAAAAAATTGTTGCTAAAATAAAAAACAATAAATAAACATCCGTCATGCCTATTCTAGACATTACAAATAACAACCCATCAAAAGATAAAATTGTCGCTGCTAAAATAGCGATTTTTTCATTTTTAAATAAATGCTTCGTTATTAGAAAGGTTAACAAAATAATCCCCGTCCCAAAACAGACCGCTGGAAATCTCCATCCAAAAGAATTGTCACCAAATAATAAAATCCCGCCAGCCATGAAAAGTTTTGCTAAAGGTGGATGAGTCCATTCATAAGCAAAACCTTCTGGGGCTTGATTCCACCATTCCCAAGCTTTTACATTTGCTTTTGCTATCTCACTAGCAGTAAAAGCATGGTATACCTCATCAAAAATGTGATTTTCTGGCCACTCTAATCTAAAAATTCTTATTAAAAAAGAAAAAAGCAAGATACCCATTATCAACCAATTTACTTTTTTAATTTTTACTGACTCATCTTTAGGTATCACAGTTTTACCAATAATGGATTTTATAAAGTTATTGAGAAATTTCAAATTATTAACTTTAAATTTTTTAATCAAAATAAGCACAGGAAAAACGATTAAATTTCCTAAACTGATTATATTTATTAAAAAAGGAGTTAAGACTTGTTGTGAAGTTTTACTAATTAAAATAAAAACATGGTACAGATTCAAAACATAAAATAATGATGATAAAAGATATACTAAAATCATTGCTGGATAT
The DNA here is from genome assembly GCA_964467735.1 of uncultured Pseudomonadales bacterium. Classification (GTDB taxonomy): domain Bacteria; phylum Patescibacteriota; class Microgenomatia; order UBA1400; family CAYXSR01; genus CAYXSR01. The sequence continues at coordinate 108,101 of CAYXSR010000001.1, forward strand.
TTTCCAGCGGCAATTAGTAAAAATGGAAAAAATGGGAATAGGTGTCTTTCGTGTATTCTAGTTGTAAACAGAAAAACTGTTAAGAAAATTAATGATATATAAAAGCTTCTATCAAAATTCGTTTGTCTCTTTTTATTGATATTAAAAATTAAGGTTCCAAAAATTGGTACAAAAATTAAAGAACCTAATTGTTGATAGTTTAAAAATAAAAACTGCAAATCATCTCTAACCCAATTCTTTCTTAACAAGGTCCATAAATTAAAGGCGTTTAAAGTTGCATAAGGATATTGGTTTATAGTTACTAAAAACCTTTGTAAGATAAACTGAAAAATATTAGTTCTATTAGGTAAAAAAGGAACAAATTGAATAAAACCAATAATTATAAAAATTAATCCACAAAACAAAAGCTGGTTAATTTTTCGACGTTTAACTAAAGAATAAGCAAAAATGGGTACCAACAAAAATCCTAGGGGTTTTATGAATGAGGATAAACATAAAGTCAAGCTACTTGCCAAAAAATTTTCTTTCTCAAATAAGAAAAATGACCAAATCAAAAAAAAGGTAAAAAAACTATCTGCTTGTCCCCATAAAGTAGAATTAGCAAAGATTGCCGGGTTAAAAAGATAAAGAACTACCAATATTAATGGCCATCTTCCAAATCGTTTTTTTTCAAAACTAATTTTAAAAATAAGAAAAGCTGTTCCTAAATCAGCTAAGATTGAGGGAAGTTTGTAAATTATTAATGTTGGAATCTGAATATTTAAATTAACCAAAAATTCTCTAATTTTCCCTAATCCCCAAAGAACATAAAGATAGCTAGGTAAATAATCACACCATGATTCATAAAATTTCTTAAATCCTACTGTTATTAAGCGACTGCTCCAACCCAACCACGAATTCATGTCCAACCAGAGTGTCCCAAAGTTCGCCAGTATTAATCTAAAAATAAATGCTGAAGAAATGATTATTAAGAGTTTAATATTTATATTGGCAACAAATTTTCTCTTCATCTTTTGATTTCCTTTTTTTTGAAGAAGTCCAAGTAAAAATATAAGAAAATACTTATTATGATTAGCCCTAAAATTTTACCAAAAAAAATTGTCTTAAACGATGGTTGAGCCAAATATTCTCCCCAAACCAAAAAAAGATTTAAAAAGTGAACTGAAGAAATTAGGATATAAAGAATCAAAGATAACAAGGAATTAATTTCTGGAATTATAAAAACTAGAGCGCTGTAGAGATGTCTTTCATGCATGCGAGTCAAAAAAATGAAACTTAAGAAGGCTAGTCTCGCGGTTAATTTATAGTAATCAACAATTTTTCTTTTCTTTTTTAAGAAAACATATAAAAGCGGTAGAGTTAAAATGCTTACCATAAAAAATCCCAAAAATCTCAAAGAAAATCCAAAAATAATAGTCTTATCTGTCAATTTATTTAAACCTAGAAGAAACCAGAAATTAAATGCATTTGCTGACGCCCAATATTGATGTTTTTGACCTCCACTAGTGTTTAAAAAAAACTTAATCGGATAAAGAAAATAATCATCATTAATAAAAAAAGAAAAAGAAAAAATAAGAATACAAAACATTAAGCTGAAACCAATTAATTTTTCTTTAAGATTAGTTTTATTTAAGACGAAGACAAAAAAAATAGGAATAAAGAAAAGACATGATTGTTTGGTTAATAAAGCTAAGCTAAAGAAAATAAATGGTAGGATTTTCTTTTCTTGAAAAAAAGAAATAAGAGAAAATAGGCAAAAAAGAGTTACCAAGCTTTCCAATTGTCCCCAAAATACACTATTGTAAATTAGGCCTATATTTAACAAAAATAACAAGGCAGCTTTAAAATGGAAATTTTTTATTCTCTTTCCCATGCGTTGTTTAAATAATAAAAGAGCAATGAAAACATCAGCGACTAACACTGGTATTTTGTAAAATGCTGCTAATAGTTTAGCTTTATTAATATCCAAACCTAAAGAAAGATGTGTTTTGTGAGATAACCAGAAAAAAAAGTTTGCCAATGGCGGATAATTTGCTTTTGCCCATGGAGAAAAATCTCTTTCATAAAAACCTTTAAAACCAAAGTTAACTAAAGATCTTGCCCAATAATAATGATTAAAAAAATCAGCATTAAAATCTATGGTGCTAAGATAAAATCTAATCCCTAATATTGAAAAAATTAATAGAAATTGCCAAGAAATTTTTTTAGTCATTCTTTTTTTTCTGCCAATTTGGCCAAAATTGAAGAAACATTAATAAAAAAGCAGCCAAATTAATTCCTGATAATAATCTTATTAGCAACCAACTAAAAACATATTTTTGATTTTGATAATAATACTCAAGAGCAAAATGAAGATTAGTAATATAAATTAGACTTAACAAAAAATAAATAAATAATAGTCTTTTTTTATAAAATGATGCTAATAATAAAAAAGGCAAACAATAATACATATGTCTTTCATGCATTCTTGTTAAAAACATAAAGCTTGCTAAAAAAACTAAGGCCAGACTAAGATTAGTTTTATAAAATAGATCTTTTTTATTCGAGAATAAAAATTTAAAAAAAACAATTGCCGCTATAACACAGAATATTACTGTTCCCAAAAACTGAAGTTTTATTTGATAAAAATATCTTTGGTCAGAAAGCCAAAATTTTTTATCAACTACTGACCAAAAATTAAAAGCATTAACAGAAGTATACTGATAGCGCTGGGAAGTAATGATATAACGATTTTTTAGAAGAACAAATGGGTCTGTCAACGTTCTTACTGACAGGTTTTTATTTAAAAATGGCAGAGAAATTAACCAACAAGATACTAAAATAGAAATAATAAAGTATAAAAGTGGTTTTATTTTCTTTTTATTTTTTCTTTCCTGCCTAAAAACAAATATCCCCAATATTGGCAGGCTTATAATAAAAAGAGGTTTTGTACAAAAAGCGATCCCTAAAGCAATTCCTGCTAAAAAAGATCTCTTTTTTAAGAGAAAAAAGTAGGCTAAAATTACGAATAAAGTTCCAACAGAATCTACTTGTCCCCAAAGGGTAGAATTGGCAAAAACTGCTGGATTAAAGATAAAAAAACTGGCAAAAATAATTTTGACAATCTTCTTCTTAGTTTTAAGGATTTTTAAAATAAAAATTCCTATTAATATGTCAGTAATGCTTGCCGGAAGTTTGTAAAAATAATGAATAGGAAAATTATGAAAGTTTTTAGTTAACTCATAAAGTTTTCTAGTTAATCCTAAAATTAACGGATAAAAAGGCAAATAATCAGAGTTAAAATGTTCATAAAACCCTTTCGTTCCTTTCTCATAAATATACTCTCCCCATTCCTGCCAAAAATACATATCTGACCAATGTGTTTTATAGGGTAAAAGTATAACTCTTAAAAATAATCCGCCGCCTATCAAAAAAAAGATTAACAAATTAAAAGAAGATGTTTTTTTGAAAGGCATATTTCCATTGTATTAAATTAAAGAACCTAAGTATATCTGTAAAAAATCGGTAAAGAGTATTTCTGAAGAAAAAAATCACAAACCTAAAAATTCATCTTCACTTTTGCTTTCAAAATTAATAACCTTTGTAGATTTTTTCCTCTAAATATTTTTCAATTTCTTCCCAACTTTTAGTTGGAATCAAAACCCACTGTCCGTATTGTGAGATAGGTGGATTATATAAAAATCCTGGGCTTTCTTCTGTCCCTGTATCCAAGCTTAAAGTTCGAAGCTCATTCTCACTTCTAACAAATTTTACAAAAAGGCTCAATAAGGCTCCAATTTGTTTATCACTGAATTCTTTATCAAAAGCAACATGAGACTCAAAAGTCTTTTTTATATCAAGAATTTTTTGAGAATTTAAAAATGTTTTTAAAGAAAATAGTTTATCTTTAATTGCTAGAATTATTTTCTGTTGACGTTGGCTACGAGCAAAATCAGTTCCTTCTTCACCTTCGGCATTACGAGAACGGATAAATTTTAAAGCTACCTTACCATCCATTTCCTGCCAACCAGCATCAAAATGAATATGCTCGTAACGACATTTATATTCTGTGTCCCCATCACACTCATCATTTTCCTTACCAGGGATAGGATATTTATAATCATCAAAACTTCTGTCTACTTTCACATTCACTCCTCCCAATAAATCTACAATTTTGACAAATCCTTCAAAATCAAGAAATATACTATAATGGATCGGTTGTCCCACAATTTCCTCAACCGAATCTCTAGCTAATTTAAATCCTTGGCCATTACCTCTTTCCTCTCCATAGTGATAGGCGCTGTTCACCTTTGCCTGAAGAGAGTCTAACCAAATGTCTCTAGGAATAGAAAGAAGAACAACATCAGATGTTTTTAAATCTAACGAAACAAACATCATCGTATCAGTTAAATCACCAGCTTCATGACCTTCGCCGCCGCCGCCCAAAACCAAAAAATTTGTTCTTCCTTGATAAGAATCTAATGATGAAATATCAGCATTAATTAAAGAAGTTATTAAAGTTGTTGGATTAACCTCAGTTTTAATAAAAATAATTGCTACTTTCAAAAAAACAAACAAAAAAATAATCAGCAAACAAATGAAAACTATCTTTAATATTTTCTTTATAGCTGGAAGAAAACTAACAAATTTAATTTTAATATTTTCGAACAAAATACCCAATTTGTCTTTCATTATTCTTTCCTTGTCCCATTCTCTTTTTTACGTTATGATTTTAGCATGCCATTTTCCCTTTTAAAAGATTTAAATAGTCAACAAAGAAAAGCTATTACCTTTAGTAAGGGACCCTTGTCTGTTTTAGCTGGAGCAGGAAGTGGAAAAACAAGAGTTTTAACTTATCGAGCCGCTTGGTTAATTTTAGAAAAAGGAGTTAATCCAGAAAATTTACTTTTGGTAACATTTACTAATAAAGCAGCTGAAGAAATGAAAAAAAGAATTAAAAATTTACTTGGTGCTAAATCTTTTCCTCTAACCGCTACTTTTCATTCATTCTGTGCTAAGCTTTTGAGAAAAGAAGGAAAATATATAAATATTCCTCCTTCTTTTGTAATTTATGATAACCAAGATCAAAAAGACTTAATTAAGCAAATATTAAAGGATCTTGATCTTTCTTCGACTAAATTTAATCCAGGTTTAATCCTTTATACAATTAGCTCTGCTAAAAATGAATTAATTTCGGCCATTGAATATCCCCAATATGTCCGTGGTTATTTTCAGGAAACTGTTGCTCAAATTTATCTTCGTTACCAAAGGTTACTAAAAGAGTTCCAAGCTTTAGATTTTGATGATCTTTTGTTTGAATCAGTCAATCTTTTTAAAAAAAATCTAGAAATAGCAAAAAAATACCAAAATCTTTTCTCTTATATTTTGGTTGATGAATACCAGGATACTAATCATGCCCAATATGAACTAACTAAAATTTTGGCTAAAAAATGGCGTAATCTAACTGTAGTAGGTGATGCTAGCCAGTCGATTTATCGTTGGCGTGGTGCTGACTTTCGTAATCTCTCTAAACTTAAAGAAGATTTTCCTGATTTAACTATCATTAACTTAGAAAGAAACTACCGCTCTCCTCAAATAATCCTTGATGCTGCTTTTGCCGTGATCAACAAAAATACCGGTCATCCAATTTTAAAACTTTGGACCGATAAGGAAAGCATAGGTAAAATCAAAGTTTATCAAGCTAAAAACGAGAGAGATGAATCTCTTTTCATTGCAAATAATATTTATCAGATGAAAGATAAAAAATTAAGTTTTGCTATTTTATATCGAACTAATGCTCAATCACGACCTATTGAGGAATTACTCTTAAAGCTTGGTATTCCTTATCAATTAATTGGTGGGGTGCGCTTTTACGAAAGAAAAGAAATTAAAGATTGCCTTGCCTATCTACGCTTATTGGCTAATCCTAAAGATATGAATTCTTATAAAAGACTTGAAAAGCTTGGTAAACGTCGATTAAAAAAATTCATTGAGTATCAAGAAAAAATTAAAAAGAAGTTAAAAAAAATGACAACCTTAGATATTCTTAATAGTGTTTTAAAAAAAACAGGCTATCTGGAATTATTTAATGAGAAAAATGAGGAAGATTTAGCTCGTTTGGAAAATATCAAGGAATTAACTTCTGTTGCTTCCGAATTTCCTAATCTAGATCAGTTTCTGGAAAATGTTGCCCTTGTTCAACAAGAATTCTTGCCAGATAAACAACCAAAAAATAGTCCTGAGAATCAACCAGTGGTTTTAATGACTCTTCATGCAGCTAAAGGTTTAGAGTTTGATGTTGTTTTTATGATTGGCATGGAAGAAGGGCTTTTTCCCCATTCTCGATCAATGCTGGAAAAAGAAGAATTAGAAGAAGAACGTCGACTTTGTTATGTGGGTATTACTAGGGCTAAAAAACAACTCTTCTTTACTTATGCCAAAAATCGTCTCTATTTTGGCTCTCGTAACTACAATCAAATTTCTCGTTTTATTTCTGACTTACCAGAATCTTTACTCGAACTTGAAACCCCTAGCCTTCTTTTTGATTAACTGTTAGAATTTTATTGTGATCATTCGCGAAGTTTATCCAGAGGAAAAAAATCAATTTAATAAAGTCGCCCCACATCCTTTACAATCTTGGGAATGGGGTGATTTTAGAAAAAAAACCGGTGTTGATGTTGTCCGATTAGCTGTTTTTAAAAATAAAAAAATAAAAAAAATTATTCAATTTACCGTTCATCCCCTTCCTAAAATCAATACTAATATTGGCTATGTCCCTAAATGTATTCTCCCTGATAAACAAATTATCGAAGCTTTAAAAGAAGCAGGAAAAAAATATAATTGTATCTTTTTAAAATTAGAACCCAATATTAAACAATCTATTAATCTTCCTAACGAAAAATATCAAAAAATAGAAAAATTTCTTTTAGAAAACAATGCTGTTCCTGGCCGCCCATTATTTACCCAATATACTTTTCAAATTGATCTTACGAAGTCAGAAGATGAACTCATTAAAAAAATGAGACCTAAAACAAGGTATAACATCCGTTTAGCAATTAAAAAAGGTGTCACCGTCCAAGAAGATAACTCTGGTGAAAGTTTTGAAGAATATATAAAACTTATGAAAGAAACAACTAAACGGCAAAAATTTTATGCTCATAATGAGCGTTATCATCGCCTTATGTGGGAAACTTTAAAACCCGCCGGAATCGCTCACCTTTTGCGAGCTGTTTGGGAGGGAAAAACTCTAACTACTTGGATTGTCTTTGTTTTTAATGACGTCTTATATTATCCTTATGGTGCTTCCAGTAGAGATCATAAAGACCTTATGGCATCTAACTTAATAATGTGGGAAGCAATTCGTTTTGGTAAGAAAAAAAATTGTAAGATATTTGACTTATGGGGATGTCTTGGGCCAAATCCAAATAAAAAAGATCCTTGGTATGGTTTCCATCATTTCAAGGAAGGTTATGGTCCAAAGATGATCAAATTTATTGGTACTTTTGATTTAGTTTTAGATATTTCAAAATATAAACTTTATACTGTTGCTAATAAACTACGCTGGAAATGGCTTAAATTTAAAGCTAGTCTGCCTTTCTTATCATAATCCTACAAATGCTTTCTAATTATCGCCAATTAATTGATGTTCGACAAACAACTGAATATGCAAAGTTTATGAAAAAAATTGGTTGGAAAATAAAAAAAACAGGTAAAATAAACATTTTTATTAAAAAACTTCCATTTTTACCTTTTTCAGTTATAAAAATACTTCGATTTTCTACCCCTAATAAAGAAAAATTTATGACTGATGCTAAAAAAATTAAAAAAGAAAACAGAGCCTTAATATTTAAACTCCATCCTTTTATAGTCTCAAAATCAGATCAAATAGTTTTTAAAAATTTTAAATCTCAACAAGACAAGAATCCTTTAGTCCCGACCAAAACTATTTGGCTTGATCTTAATAAAAAAAATAATCAACTTTTGAAACAAATGAAGCAAAAGACCCGTTATAATATTCATTTATCCAAAAGTAAAAAAATTACAATAGAAATTGTTTCTGGTAATAAAATAAAATCACAATTATTAAATGATTTTTATCAATTATGGAAAAAAAATAAACCATTTAATTGGCTTTTTAAACCTTCCTTTCGGAATCTTCAAGCGCTAGTTTCTAGCTTTGAAAAAAAGTGTTTTTTAGTTTTAGCATCAAAAAATTCATTAATTGCTGGAGCTCTAATCTTAACATCTAAAAATATGGCCTTTTATTGGCATAATTGTTCAAACAAAGAAGGAAAAAAGTTGTTTGCTCCTACTTTAGTTATTTGGCAAGCAATTAAAGAGGCTAAACGAAGAAATCTTAAAATTTTTGATTTTGAAGGAATTTACGATTCTCGATTTCATAAGTTAATGAAAAACTGGCAGGGTTTCAGTAAATTTAAGAAAGGTTTTGGTGGCCAAAAAATACTTTTCTCCAAACCACTAAAAGTCTAGTTTATCAATCTTTTTTTTCTTAAAAGAAGATGATATTTTTTGGCAAACCGATGAGACTCATCACGTAGTTGTTGGATTAGTCTTAGAAAAACAGAATTCTTCTTTAGTTTTATTTCCTGCCAACCAATAATATTTTCATCTCTAACTTTTGGTTTGATAATGATCTCTTCTTTTTTAGCTAAACCTAAAATAAGAATTTTCTTAAGCAAATGCCAACTTCTTAAAACATCAAATACTGCACTTACTTGACCTTTCCCGCCATCAACAATTATTAATTCTGGGTAAGGCCATTCTTTATGTTTTAGTCTTCTTTGAACTACTTCTCTCATCATTTCTAAATCATCAGGTGTTGTAGAAAAAAGGATTTTAAATCGGCGATATTGATTCTTATTTGCTGAAAAGTTTTCAAAAACCACCATCGAACCAGTTGCTTCTCGACCATAAAGATTAGAAATGTCATAACATTCTATTCTCTTTAAACTTTTTATTCCTGTCAAGAGTTTTTTTGCTTGTTTTAGAATATCTTTATCTCTATCTTTGGGAAGAAGCAAAGATAAACTTTCCTCATCCAAGGACTGCCAATTCAAAACTACATAATTTATTGCTTCTATCTGTTTTTTAATTTTGTTTGCTTTTTCAAAATCTAATTTATTGCTTGCTTTATCCATTTCCATTGTTAATTGTCGTATTACTTCACCTATGTCTCCATTTAGAAACTTAATTATCTTTCTAATTGTCTTTCGATATTCACTTTTTGGATAACCAATACAGCATCCTGGACAAAGATTAATGTGATAATATAAGCAAGCTCTTTTTTTATTCCAGGTTTTAGAATTACAACTACAATATGGAAAAATTTGGCGGATAATTCTTAAAACCCTCCTTACTTCTCCTGCTGAAGGAAAAGGACCAAAATACTTAGCTTTTTTTAACTCTTTTTTACGAGCGGTAAAAATCCGAGGATATTCTTCATCAGAAATACCAATCATCAAAAAACGCTTATCATCTTTTAATCGAACATTATAAAAAGGTTGATGTTTATTCACTAAAGCTGCCTCTATCAATAATGCCTCAAATTCAGATCGACAAATCCTAAAATCAATATCTTTAATTTGATCAACCATTTTTTTAGTAAGATATCCCTTGTTATTCTGAAAGTAACTTTTAACTCTATTTTTTAGATTAACTGACTTACCAATATAAATAATTTTTCCATCGCTATTTTTAAAAAAATAGATTCCTGGTTTTTGGGGAAACTTATTAATTTTTTCTTTTAAATTTTTATCCATGTTTAAAATATTTACTTAAAAATCTACCAGTATAAGAGTCTTTAGATTTAATTATATCTCCTGGTTTTCCTTGAGCTACGATATAACCCCCAGCATTACCACCTTCAGGACCTAAATCAACTATCCAGTCAGCATTTTTAATTACATCCAAATTGTGCTCAATAACCACAACTGAATTCCCATTATCTACTAGCTTTCTTAAGATTAAAATTAATTTCTTCAAATCATGAAAGTGTAAACCAACAGTCGGTTCATCTAAAATATACAAAGTATTCCCTCTACTTGGTTTTACTAATTCTCGAGCTAATTTTAAACGCTGTGATTCCCCACCAGATAAAGTTGGCGATGATTGACCAATTTGAAGATATTCTAAACCAATATCCTTTAACTTCTCTAATTTATTTACAATAAAGGAAATAGGTTTAAAAAATTCCAAAGCTTCTTCAATTGTCATTTGTAAAACTTCATAAATATTTTTACCATTCCACTCAACCTCTAAGACTTCTTCGATAAATCTTTTTCCATGGCAAACTTCACACTCAACCCAAATGTCTGGTAAAAATTGCATTTCTATTTTAATTTCCCCTTGTCCTTGACAAGCTTCACAACGACCGCCTTTATTATTAAAGGAAAAGAAACTTTTATTAAAACCTTTAAATTTTGCTTCTTTTGTTTGAGCAAACAGGTCTCGAATCTCATTAAAAACTGAAGTATAGGTCGCTGGATTGGAACGAGAAGTTCTTCCAATCGGCGACTGGTCAACCATTAAAACTCTATCTAAATGCTCTAAACCTGAAATCTTATCAAATTCACCTGGTTTCTTTTCAAATTCTGCATTAAAATACTCTCTTACTGCACGATATAAAGTTTCTTCAATTAAAGTTGATTTTCCGGAACCAGAAACACCAGAAATACAAACAAAGCTGTTCAAAGGTATTCTAAAATCAATATTTTTTAAATTAAATTGACGACAACCACTAATATTTAACCAGGACTGAACTAATTTTTTATTCTTTGGAAAGATAGGAATTTTTTTAACATTTGATAAATACATTCCAGTAAGAGATTTTTTATCATTTATGATTTTATTTAAAGTGCCTTGAGCAACTATTTCACCACCCTTCTTACCAGCTAATGGCCCAAAATCAATTATCCAGTCAGCCTCCTTCATTACTTCAACATCATGTTCAATAATAATTGGATTATTACCAATATCACGAAGTCTTTTTAAAGTTTGAATTAATCTTTGGTTATCACGCGGATGTAAACCGACTGTTGGCTCATCTAAGATATACAAAACACCGGTAAGCCCGGTACCTATCTGAGAGGCTAATCTTATCCGTTGACCTTCACCGGTTGAAAGAGTTCCAGCAGTCCTTGCTAAATCTAAATAATCTAAACCCACTGCCAAGAGAAATTTTAGTCTTGTTCTTATTTCTTTTAAAATTGGTTTACTTATCTGTTTTTCTTTTTCTGATTTGATAATTTTTTCAAGCCTTCCAAACCATTCATCTAATTTATCTAAAGACATTAAACTCACTTGATAAATATTTTTATTATCAATAGTGACAGCCAGCGATTCTTTTTTTAACCGAGCACCATGACATAAAGAACAAGACTCTTTAATCATTAATTTTTCGATTTCCTTACGAATATATTCAGAACTTGTATTATAATAAGTTCTCTCTAATCTCAAAGCTCTCCATTCAGGCACTTTACTTCTGTCAATAGTTAATTTTATTCCTAGACCTTTACATTTTTCACAAGCACCAACAGGGGAATTAAAACTAAAACTATTTGGTTCAAGCCAAGATATAGAAATGTTGCATTTTGGACAAGCATAATGTTCAGAAAAAAGTTTATCGTGCCATACTTCTGGTTGATTCGAAAAAGAAAAACTTTTGTCATTAACAAAACTTAAAATCAAAAGTCCATCTGATAACTGAAGCCCTTGGCGAATTGCTTCAAATAAGCGTGAACGAATAGATTTAAAATCTTTTAAATTGGAAGAGTTTATAATTAATCTATCTGTAACAACATCAATATTATGTTTATTATTCTTTAGAAGATTAATTTCTTTTCCCAAATCCATTAAATAATTATCAACCCTTACCAATTCATAGCCTTCTTTAATTAAATTACTAAATAACTTCTCAAAAGTCCCTTTTCTTTCTTTTACTACCGGCGATAAAAGATAAATCTTTGCTATTCTTGATTGGCTAATTTCTGTTTTTATTTCTTCTTCTATTTGGTCAACAATTTCCTGAATTGATTGTTGAGAAATTTCTCGACCACAGGAAGGACAATGTGGATGACCAACCCTGGCAAAAAGCAATCGTAAATAGTCATAAATCTCTGTTACTGTTCCCACTGTTGAACGAGGATTAGAAGAGATACTTTTTTGATCAATGGCAATACTTGGAGATAAACCCTCGATTAAATCAACATCTGGTCGTCCAGAAGACTGTAAAAACTGTCGAGCATAAGCAGAAAGGCTTTCCACATATCTTCTCTGTCCTTCTGCATATAAGGTATCAAAAGCCAAAGATGATTTTCCGGAACCAGAAACACCAGTAAAAACTACCAATTTATTCTTCGGAATCTCTAAATTGATATTCTTAAGATTATGTTCTCTGGCGCCTTTAATAATTATTTTATCTTTCATAAAATTAATCCTTAATTTTTGAGAATAAAAACTCCGCCTCCTGTTAGCAACATATTACTAACATACGGCTGAGTTAATTATAGCAAACAAAGATTTTCTTGTCTTAAAAAGATTTTAATTAGTCTCAATTTCTAATATTTTATCTCTTATTTTTGCTGCTTGTTCAAAATCTAAATTTCTAGCATATTCGCGCATTTCTTTTTCTAGTTTCTTAATTAGTTTTTTTCTGTCCTGAGGTGTTAATTGGTTTGGATCAATTTCTTCTTCCTCTTCTATTTCTTTTTCAATCAGCTTTGGTCTTATAGCTTTTTTAATTGATTGGGGAGTAATGTTGTTTCTTTTATTATATTCCTGCTGTATTCTCCGTCTTCTTTCTACCTCTGAAATTGCTTGCCTCATTGCTTCACTCTCCTCATCGGCATATAAAATCACTTTTCCTTTAACATTTCTAGCCGCCCGCCCCATAATTTGAATTAAACTAGTTTTAGAGCGTAAAAAACCTTGTTTATCTGCCTCTAAAATCGCTACCAATCCTACTTCTGGTAGGTCCAATCCCTCTCTTAAAAGATTGATTCCTACTAATACATCAAAATTGCCAGATCTTAAATCAGCCAAAACATCAGTTCTTTTTAGAGTATCAATATCTGAATGAAGGTAGGTAACTTTCAAATCAGTATTGGTTTTACTTGGATCAGATAAATAAGTGGCTAAATCTTCTGCTAGTCTTTTTGTCAAAGTAATTACCAAACTTCTTTGTCCTTGTTTCTTCTTTTGTTTAATTTGTTCGATTAAGTCTTTCACTTGGTTATCTGCAGGCAAAATTTTCACTGGTGGGTCTACAAGACCAGTTGGTCTAATAATTTGTTCAACTATTTTTCCATTACTTTTTTGAACCTCCCAATCTCCTGGAGTAGCCGAAACATAAATCCCTTGGGGAATTCTAGCCAAGATTTCATTAAACTTTAACGGTCGATTATCTAAACAAGAAGGAAGCCGAAAACCAAAATCAATAAGATTTTCTTTCCGAGCAAGATCACCATAAAACATCCCTCGTAATTGAGGAATTGTTACATGAGATTCATCAACAACAACCAAAAATTTATCTTTATATTTGTAATTAAAATAGTCTAGTAAAGAATATGGTGGGTCGCCAGGATTACGACCATCAAAATATCGCGAATAATTTTCAATTCCATTAACATATCCAGTCTCGGCAATCATTTGTAAATCATAATTAACTCTTTTTTCGATCCTCTGAGCTTCTACTATTTTCCCTTGCTTTTTAAATAGACTTACTTGTCTTCCCTTTTCATCTTTAATAGTCTTAAAAATATTTCCTAAATCACCGGAAGCAGTTAAAAAATGTTTCGCCGGATAAATAGCGGTTGTCTCTTTTTCTTTTATTCTTTTATTATTTAAACTAGCTATTTCAATTTTCTTAATCTTATTATTGTCAAAATAAATTTTAATAATTCTATCATCTGAATAAGGAAGAAAAATATCCAAACGATTTTGTCGTTGTCTAAAAGTTCCCGGTAAAAAATCAGCTGTTGCTCGCTGGTAGTAAAGTTCCACTAGTCGCTGGCCAACGGAAAACAAATCTTGCCTGTCACCTTTTTTTAACAGAATCGTTTGTTCTTTATATATTCCTGGGGCGCCAATATTATAAATACAAGAAACTGAAGCAATTACAATATTTCGAGGATAAGCAAAAATATCGCTAGTAGCTTGAAGTCTTAACTGTTCAATTAGAGGGTTTATATCTACTTCTTTGGTAATATATGTATCAGATGCTGGAAGATAGGCCTCCGGTTGATAATAATCATAATAAGAAACAAAATAAGAAACTGGATTGTTAGGAAAGAATTCTTTTAATTCTTGATAAAGTTGAGCCGCTAAAGTTTTATTGTGAGAAATTATTAAAGTTGGTAACTGGCTTTCTTCGATTACCTTAGCAATAGTAAAAGTTTTACCACTGCCAGTAACTCCTAGCAATACTTGGTGTCTTTCTCCTTCTTCAAGTCCCTTTTTTAAAATTTCAATTGCTCGGGGTTGATCACCTCTTGGTTTAAATTTTGATTTTATTTTAAATTTATCCATACTTACCAAACAGGACAGATTATTTTAAATGGACAGAAGTCGCAAAATGGTCCAGGAGTAGGATTAAAATTAGATTCTTTAATTTCTTCTGCTTTTTTAACTATTTCTTTTTTTGTTTGTTTTATTTGATCTTCTACCCTTTGAGTAGAGATTTTTTCTTGAGTTTCAAAAAAATAGAACGATAGTATTATGTTTTCTGGTTTTTGATTATAAAGTCCTGGGTCGGTAGCAGCCATCGCATAAAGAGTCATTTGTAAATCTTTATCAACTTCTTTCTTGCTCGCTAAACGACCAGTTTTATAGTCAATAATTTCTATTTTTCCATCACTAAGCTTATCAATACGATCAATTCTACCACCTACTTTCAAACTTGGAGAAATTTTTAAAGTAAATGTTTGTTCTAAAGCAATCGGATTATCTTCTTTCTTATAAGTTTTATTAAAAAATTCTATTAAAATCTTTTCCGCTCGTTGATACATTCTTTGTTCATGAGCTTTAGAATTATAACCTTCTTTTTGCCAATATTTTTTTAGTAATCCTATTAATTTATCTTTACTAACTGTAATACCGTCTCTAACTTGTTGATAAAAATCTTTTAAAACATTATGGATAGAGGTTCCAAAAGCCGCCGCCGCAAAAGTAGGTACGGGAATTTGTAAAAAATATTTATATTTATATTGCAACGGACACATTTTAAAAGTTTCTATTTGGGAATAAGAAAGGAAATTTACTGGATAGATTATGTTTTGATTAATTAAAGTAGATTTTGTTTGTTTTACTGGTTGAAAATCAAAAATAGAAAGTTGACTTTCTTCTATATTTTTAATTTGGAGAGAATTTTTTATTTGTTCTATACCTAAAGTTTCATAAACAAAAGGAGAAATCTTTTTAATTCTTTTTGCTTCTCCGTAATATTTAGATGCGGTAAGAAAAAGGAGATCTTTTGCTCTGGTCATCCCTACATAAAATAAACGCCGTTCTTCCTGCTCGTGAGAATCTCCTTCTGGTAAAACCTCTTCAATTAAATCATCTGGTATTGGAATTTGATCTTTCCTATCTCTTGTTGGAAAACGATCAGAAACTAAATTAACAATAAAGACTATTGGGAATTCCAAACCTTTAGAGCTATGAATGGTTAAAATATTTACTTTATTTTCTTCTGTCCAATCATTATCTGAAGCTAAAGGAGACTCACCCATTTCTATTTTTAAATTAATCCAATCAACTATTGCCTCAATACTATTATCTTCATGGTCCACTTCATAACTTTTTAATTTATTAAAAAATTTAGTAATATTTTCTGTTTTTTGTTGTTCCTTTTCTGTTTTTGGTTCTGCTAATTGCTGAAGTAGGCCAGAATCTTGAAGAAAATAGTAACTTATTTGACCACCAGTTTCTGTAGCAATTAATTTTAAATGGCGATGAATCATGTCAACGAGCTTTTTAATTTTTTCTTTATTTTCTGAAGAAATAAAAAGTTTATCAGCTTGTTCGGCGGCCTCAAAAAAAGAAATATTCATTTTCTTACTAAAATTCTTCAAAGCAGCGATATCCCGACTAGAAATATCAAAAACTGGTAACGATAAAACTCTAAAAAAAGAGACATTATCTTCAAAGTTATATAAAACTCTAAGATAAGCTATTAGATCTTTTACTTCATCTTGTCGGAAAAGTTTTCCTGGTCCTAAAAATTGAAAAGGAATACCATTTCTCAGAAAAGAGCTAACAAATGGTTCGGCATGATTGTTAGCTCTAACCAGAATAGCAATTTCTCCATACTTATATTGGCTTTTTTGATTAACAAGTTTTTTAATTTCTTTCACTACCGTATCGGCTTCATCTTCAACCCTATTACGAAATAAAAATTTAATTTCTTCTCCCTTAATCCGTCGATTAGATACTAATTTTTTATCGATATTCTCTTTTACTTCCAAACGGTCAGGATTATTATTTTGAATCAATTTATATGCTTTATTTAGAATTTCTTGGGTTGAACGATAATTCTTTGTCAAGCTTATAATTTTAGTTTTGGGGTATTCCTGTTTAAATTGTAAAACATTAGAAATTGCTGCTCCTCGCCACTTATAGATAGATTGATCATCATCAGCAACAACAGTAAGATTGGCTTTTGTCCCAGCTAAAAGTATAACTAATTTATTTTGAGCAACATTTGTATCTTGAAACTCATCGACCAAAATATATTTGAATTTTTGTTGATATTTTTTCAAAATATTCTTTCTTTTTCTAAATAAATTTAGAGTATGAGTAATTAAATCGGCGAAGTCCATTAATCCTTCTTTTACTTTTAGTTCTTGGTACTTTCGATAGGCTTTAACCAACTCTAAATCTTTTTTAATCTCCTCTTTTTCTTTACTAGACTTTTTTTGTTGCTTCTCTAACCAATCAGAATATTTTTTTGGAGAAATGTCTTCATCTCTCAAACGATTGAAGTGAACTAAAAGGCCATTTAAAAATCTTGTCGGATTACCGGCTGGGCGATAATAATCAAGTTCAAAATCAAAAAGGTGCTTTTTCAAAAATAAAAGTGTCTCTGCTTCGGTCATCAAGGAATAATGAGGATCTAAACCAATATTTAATGCCTCATCGCGCAAAACTCGATCACAAAATGCATGGAAAGTAGAAATCCACATTTGAAAACAACCCAAAGGCATAATTTCATCCACTCTTTGCTCCATCTCCAAAGCTGCTTTCTCGGTAAAAGTCAACGCTAAAATTTCTGACGGTTTGGCAATTTTTGAAGAAATTAAATGTTTTATTCTTTCGGTAACTACAGTGGTTTTTCCTGTACCAGCACCAGCAATGATTAATAGTGGCCCTCGACCATACTTTATTGCTTGAAGCTGTTGTTGATTCAAAACCTTATTATCATCAACCATCTTAAGTTTCTTTTTTTAATTGCTTAAATTCTTTTTCCGTATCTGCCTCTGATAGGGCTTGAGTAGAAGAAAGTTTTTGACCTAATAAAGAAAAGTTTTGTAGAACGTTAGAAAATTGATTATAAGCATTATTAAGATGTTTGCCTAAAACTTGTAAAACTCCTTCTGTTTTTTCATAGTCTTTTTGGATTGCTCTTAAAAGTCGGAAGACTTGGCGCGAACGAGTTTCGATTTTCTTTCCTTCAAATGATAAAAGAATCATTTGAAGATGAGCATATAATGTTGTTGGCGAAACAGGATAAACACGATAGTGACGAGCAAGATCAGTAATATCAGAGATATTAACAATCTCATAATATACTGGCTCTGAAGGTATATACATTAGAGCAAAATCCATTGTTCCTTCTTCTGGTAGAATATATTTCTTCGAAATATCTTTTATGTGTTTTCTTACATCAGAAACAAAAACTTTTCTTATTTTATCTCTTTCTCCTTTTGTTTCCGCTTTAATCATCCTTTGAAAATTTTCCATTGGAAATTTAGAATCAATTGACAAAATACCAGCATCTGTTTTTAAAGCCGCATCTACTTTTTCTCCACTTTTAAAACTATATTGAAGATGAAAACTATTTTTGGGAAACATCTGGGAAATTAAATCTTTTAAAACTTCTTCACCAATATTTCCTCTAAGTTTGGGACTTTTTAAAAATTCTTGAAGATCTTTCATTGATCGACCGATTTCACTCATCTGACCGACTTCTTTAGCAACTTTAGAAATATAATGAGCGGCATTATCTAAACGCTCATTCATTGCTTTAGTTGATTGATGAAGAGTATCAGAAATATTTTTATTAGTTAAATTGAGAACGTCCTGTAAGGTCCTTGATTGGCTTTGAAGTCCTCTTTGTAAATTATTAGTCCCTTTTTGTAAAGTCTCAATTACCCTTAAGAGGTTTTCATCAGTTTTATTATCTTTTACCAATTGTGTTAACTTACGACTAATAAACCATGTAAAAATAGCTAAAGCAGAAATTATTAAAGCAACAATAAGATAAATTTCATTAGTCATATAATTTATTATACAATGAAAAAGAGATGGCTAAAAGAAAACAAAAGAATTTTTTCTTAACTCTTATTTTTTTAATCTTGTTTTGGCTAATCCAAATCTTTATCATTTTCTTTATAGAACCAGAGACTATCAGAGACCTTCCTTTTCCTGGTTCTTATTTTTTATTTTTTCTTAATCTATTTTTAGCTCTTTTTTTCACTTTTGCTCTTCTGTTTGCCAATTCAAGAACCGGCTTTTTGTTCTCCTTAGGAATAACAATTTTTTTATTCCTAAGAGTTCATCAACTAGGTAATATTTTAAATTTAATATTAATTGTCGGAATTATTACTGTTTTAGAAATTTACTTCCGACGGAGAAATTGATATAGTAAAATTATCTACTTTAAATAATTAAACTGCCAAGAAAGGATATCAAATGCAAATTTCAAAATCAAGACTCTCTAGAACAATAAAAGAGCAAATTTTAATTAACCTTTTTCAGGTTTTTACTGATCTAAATACAATCGAAGATGTTAAAAGTTTTATGGAATCTTTTTATTCAAAAGATGAAATAATTACGGCGGCTAAACGTTTAGCAGTTGCTTGTTCTTTAGAAAAAGGAGACTCTTACGAAGAAATCAAAAATATGTTCCGGGTCTCTAGCGCTACTATTGCAAATGTCGATAAAATAAAAAATCAAAACAAGAAAGGTTTTAATATTGCCTTTGAAAGACTTGAAGCAGAACATTGGGCGGGTGAATTGGCCAAGAAAATCTCTAACACTGTTGGTAAAATAATAAAGAAGGATTAATTTATGGCTGAAAAAAAGTTTTATATTACTACTGCTATTCCATATGTGAACGCTGCTCCTCATCTTGGTTTTGCTCTTGAGATTATTCAAGCTGATGTTGTCGCTCGTTATCACCGACTTTTAGGAGAGAATGTTTTCTTTTTAGCAGGTACTGATGAAAACGCTTTAAAAAATGTCCAAGCTGCTGAAAAAGAAGGTATTAGTCCGAAACAATTAGTTGATAAATATTCAGCTCGATTTAAAGCTTTAAAACAGGCTCTTAATCTCTCATTTGATGATTTCATTAGGACTACCGAAAAAAGACATTTTAAAGGATCACAGAAATTCTGGAAGGCTTGTCAAAAAGATATTTATAAAAAAATTTACAAAGGTTGGTATTGTGTTGGCTGTGAAGAATTTAAAACTAAAAAGGACCTAATCAATGGTACATGTCCTGAACATCCTAATAAAAATCTAGAGCTAATTGAAGAAGAAAATTATTTTTTTAGACTATCTAAATATCAAAAACAACTAGAAAAACTTATTAAAAAAGATAAACTTAAAATTGTTCCCCTAGAGAGAAAAAATGAAATTCTTCAGTTTATCAAAACCGGACTAAAGGATTTTTCTATTTCCCGATCTTTTGAAAGAGCTAAGGGCTGGGGAATTCCTGTACCAAATGATGAACAACAAATTATTTATGTTTGGTTTGATGCTTTAATCAATTATGTCACTGCTTTAGGTTATGCCAGTAATAGTAAATTATTCAAAAAATTTTGGCTAGAAAACAACAATATTCTTCATTGTATTGGTAAAGGAATTATCCGTTTTCATGCTGTTTACTGGCCAGCAATGTTAATGTCGGCTGGATTACCCCTCCCTAAAGAAGAATTGATACATGGGTACGTTACAATTAATGGTCAAAAAATATCTAAATCTTTAGGTAATGTCATTGATCCTTTTGAATTAGTTAAAAAATATGGCACTGATGCTGTTCGTTATTATCTTTTAAAGGAAATTCCTTCCACTAAAGATGGCGATTTTACAATTGCTCATTTTGAAGAAGTTTACAATGCTGATTTGGCTAATGGTTTAGGAAACTTAGTCCAAAGAGTAGCTGTTTTAGCAGAAAAGGCTGGATTGAAAGGGTTTAAGAAACAAAAAGATATTATTGATCAAATTGATATTGCTAATTTTATGGATAATTTTGATTTTCATCAGGTGTTAATTTATATTTGGGGTTACATGTCTGGATTAGATAGATATATCAACAAAGAACGGCCTTGGGAAAAATCTGGAAATGATGCTATAAAAATTTTATCTAAAATTATTGTTGCCGATGAAGGCTGTCGAGGAATTTTAAATATCGCTAGTCTGATTTCTCCCTTTTTACCAGAAACTGCTCAAAGAATTGAAGAAATATTTACTGCTCAAAGAATTGAAGCACCAAAAAAACCTCTTTTTCCTCGCTTACACTAATTCATCTTTAAGTTATCTTGTTAAAGTGAGAAAATAATATATTATGTTAGCCGATACGCATTGTCACTTAGATTTTTTTTCCGATTCTACAGAAAAAATCTCAAGAGCTAAAAAAAATAAGGTAGAAATTATTATTGCTCCAGGAGTTAATGCTGATTCAAATAAAAAATGTTTAAAAATTGCTCAAGAGAATAAGGGGATTTTTGCCGCTGTTGGTCTTCATCCTACTGATGTTTATTCTAATAAAATATCTCCACAAAAAGAGTTAGAAATAATAAAAAATCTTTTAGAAACAGGAAACAAAAAAATTGTTGCTATTGGAGAATGCGGTCTTGATTTTGGTCCTATAGTTGAAGGGGAAATCCAACGATCAAAAAAAATTCAAACTGATATTTTTAAAAAACAGCTAAATCTTGCCTTAAAATATAATCTGCCAATTATTATTCATAATCGAAAAGCAAATCAGGAATTACTAAATATTCTTAGAGATTATAAGGGAAAAATAAGAGGAGTCTTTCATTGTTTCACTGGAAGTAAGAAATTTCTTCAACAAGTTATTGATCTTAATTTTCATATTGGAATTACTGGTTTGATTACTTATGACCAAGGATTACAAGAGGTTATTAAACAAGCTCCAGAAAATAAATTACTTACCGAAACCGATGCTCCCTATTTAATGCCAGAACCAATTAGAAAAACCAAAAAATGGCCAAATGAACCTAAAAATGTTAAAATTATTGCTCAAGAAATTGCTAAGATTAAAAATCTCTCTTTTGAAAAAGTAGCCGAAATTACAACTAAAAATGCAGTTCGATTATTTAAACTAAAATGATCAAAAAAATTATTGATAAACGAGAAAAAAAATTAAATCGGTTTTTGGAAATCCTTCCAGGAATTTTTTCTTGGTTTCTTATTCTTTTCCCTTTCTGGGGATCATTTCTTGTACCTATTGCTGTCGCTTATTATATTATTGCCTTTGATGTTTATTGGCTCTATCGGTCTTGTTCAATGGGGATTTTTGCTTTAGCTTCTTACCTTAAGATTAGAGCCTTTCAAAAATACGATTGGATGAGAGATGTTAAAGGTTTTGGAGATTGGCAAAAAATCCATCATATAATTATTATTCCTACCTATAAAGAACCGTTATACATTTTAAGAAGAACTCTGGAGGCAATTAAAAAACAAACTTTTCCTAAAAAAGCAATCTCTGTGGTTTTAGCTTTTGAAGAAAGAGAGGAAGAAGCGGGCAGACAGAAGGCTAAAATTTTAAAAAAAGAGTTTGCTAAAGCCTTTAATAATTTGTTTACCACCTTTCATCCTGATCTTCCTGGTGAAGTAAAAGGAAAATCTTCAAATACTTGTTATGCGGCCAAAATAGCTAAAAAAGAAATTGTTGATAAACAAAAAAAAGACATCAATTTTATTTCCATTACTTCTGCTGACGCCGATGCTCGTCTTCATGAAGAATATTTAGCTTGTTTAGCATTTAAATTTTTAGATAATCCTTCACGCTATAATCTTATTTTCCAACCAGCGATTATGTATTACAACAATATCTGGAAGGCTCCAGTATTAGTAAGAGTCTTTTCTTCTATTAGTAGTCTTGTTCAAGTGTCAATGTTAAGTAGAAAGGATCGTTTAATTAATTTTTCTACTTATTCTACTAGTTTAAAAATGGTCGATAAAATTGGTTATTGGGACGTCGATGTTATTCCTGAAGATTATCGTTTATTCTTTAAAGCATTTTTTAAGCTTAAAGGAAAATTAGAAGTTGAGCCTATTTTTTTACCAGTTTTTGCTGACGCTGCCTTATCAACTTCTTTTTGGAAAAGCATGAAAAACCAATATGAACAAGTAAAGCGTTGGGCCTGGGGTGTCTCTGATGATGTTTTTATTATTAAAAAATGGTTAACAGAACCTGGCTTACCCTTTTGGGATAAAACGGTTAGAGTTCTAAAAGTAGTAGAAGATCATTTCTTATGGCCAGTTAATTGGTTTGCTATTACCTTAGGAGCTACTTTGCCTCCATTACTAAATAAAGATTTCTCGCGAACGATTATTGGAAAAAGACTTCCCCAAACTGCCTCATTAATTTTAACTATTTCACTTATTAGTCTAGTCTTTGCTATTTATATTGATTTTAGACAAAGACCAAAAATTGAAAATTTACCTGTTTGGAGAAAAATAATTATGCCATTTGAATTTCTTTTACTTCCAGTAGTTGGTTTCTTTTTTACTGCTCTTCCTGGTATTGATGCTCATACCAGATTAATGTTGGGAAAATACATAGAATATCGAGTGACTGAAAAAGTCTAAAATTCACTTTTCTCCTTTGTATTTTTCTTGTTATAATGAAATTTATGAATCAACTTAATACTTCTTTATGGGGTGATGAGTCTTTTACTGCGGTCGCTGTTAAAGAAAATTTCTCAAGAGTAATGGAAATTGTTTCTAAGGATACTGCTCCTCCTCTCTATTATATTGTCCTTTTTTGTTGGACAAGAATTTTTGGCCATTCAGAGATTGCTATTAGAAGTCTTTCTCTTCTTTTATATTTAGGAACAATCCTTGTCGTTTTTTTAATTGCTAAAAAAATTTGGGATAAAAAAACTGCTTTTATTGCTGGTTTATTGACCCTGGCAAATCCTTTTCTTTTTCCTTTTGCTTTTGAAGGAAGAATGTACATGATCTTGGTATTTACGGTTACTCTTTCTTTTTATTTCTTTATCACCGAAAATATTGTTGGTTATGTTTTAGCTTCGGCGGCGGCAATTTATTCTCAACATTATGCTATTTTAGTTTTATTCTTTCAATTTTTAGTTCGTTTAATTCAAATAAAAAATCTTAAAAAAAATTGGTTTAAATTAATAAAACCTTATTTGTTAATTTTTATTCTTTACCTACCGTGGTTATATCCCCTTTATAAGCAAGTTACGATGGTTGCTGGTCAAGGTTTCTGGCTAGGTAAACCAAAATTACAAGATATTGCTGGATTAATCATCAGTTATCTTATTGGTGGAAAGTTTATTTTTATTTGGCAAAAATTCTGGTTTATTCTTGTTTTGCCAATTCTTCTTTTAAAAAAATGGTCAAAAAAACTTAGCTATAATTTTATTCTGATCGGTTGGGTTCTTTTCCCTATCCTATTAGCATTTCTATTATCCTTAGGAAAGACTTCCATATTTTTTGACCGTTACCTTATTTTTATAATTCCTGGTCTTATGCTTTTGTTGGCTGGTGGTTGGCAAAAAATATCTCTTCCTTTAATCATAATTTTTATGGCTCCTTTTTTGTGGATTAACTTTTATTATTTTACTCATCCTATAAAAGGACCTTTTCGAGAAATGGCTTCTTATATAAAAAATAGTCAAAAAATATTCTTAATTAACTATAATGGCACTGCTCATCATTTGTGGGAATCAAAATATTATGGTCTTTATGCTCCATTATATGTTCCTGGAGGAGAACTTCCTTATTATGTTGGCACTGCTCAAATGACAGAAAAAGATATTATCAAAACCATTCCTCAAGAAGTTTCCAAAGTAGGAGTTATTAGCAGCGAAGAACCAACTAAAATTAATATTAGCGAATATCGTCTTGAAAGTTTCCAAAAATTTGAGAAGTTTTATTTTTCAATCTTCGCTAAAAATGAAAAGATATAAGACTTTAGTTATTATTGTCATAATTTTAAATATTTTGTTTAAAATTCCTTCTTTGATGGAACCTCTTTCTTATGGGGATGAATGTATTTATTTAGCTTTAGGTAGAGCTTTTCAAAAGGGAGCGGTTTTTTATCGAGATATTCATGATAATAAACCTCCTCTTTTATACCTTGTTGCTGCTTTGGCTAATGGCAAATTAGCTTACTTTAGATTTATTAATATTATTTGGAACTCTATTAATATCGTTTTAGTTGCTGCTTTGGCTAAGAAATTACTCAAGAATAAATGGGCTGCTCCCTTGGCGGCTTTCATATTTTTTATCTTCACTCTCTTACCTGAAGGAAAAGTTGCTAATGGGGAATTATTTATGATTATGCCTGCTACCTTAGGCGTTTTAATGACTATTAAAAATAAAAAGGCTAATTTTTGGTGGTTTCTTATTGGTTTATGTTTTAGTTTCGCTTTTCTTTTTAAAGTCCCCATTATATTTGATTTTACTGGCTTTATCTTAGCAATATTTTTCTTTAGTAAAGCCGATCTTAATCCTGTTAAAAATATTAAAGAAGTTTTTTCTGCTTTTAAGAATAAGCGATTTTATTTTGTTCTTGGTGGTTTTTTATCTCCAATCTTGTTATCAATTCTATACTATTCACAGAAAAATGCATTTACTCCTTATGTTCGTTCTGCTCTTTTACAAAATATTGGTTACCTTTCTTCGTGGACTGGGAAAAACACCGGTTTATATGAAAGAGCTGCCATTCTAGCTTTAATGTCTTTATTCATTTTCGTCTGGAGAAAAAAATTAAGATTTTCTTTTTATCTTCCTGCCCTAATGACTATTTTTGGTCTCTATGGAGTTTTTCTTTCCGAAAGACCATATCCTCATTATTTAATCGAAATTGCTCCCTGGGCAACAATATTATTAACCGTCCTTATCTTCCAACGACAACTAAAACAATTTATAATATCTCTTTTAATAATTTCCTTAACTATTGCTGGTGTGATCAAATTTAAATTTTGGTGGTATGAGTTTTTTCCTTACTACCGTAATTTTATTGAATTCTGCTTGGGGAAGAAAAACAAAACAGAATATTTCAGGTATTTTGGAGACAAAGTTTTACAAGATTATCAATTAGCTGGTTTTATTAAAGAAAAAACAAGTCCTAATGATCGGTTTTTTATTTGGGGAGATGGTGTCTGTACTTATGTTTTATCAGACCGTTTACCTCCGGGAAGATATACGGTAAATTATCATATTTTTGATTTTAATGGTTTTAATGAAACAATAACTGATATTAGAAAACATTCAACTCCAATGATTATTATCCTAAATGAAGAAACTAGAAGCTTTCCTCAATTAGAAAATCTCTTAAAAGAAAATTATGTTCTTGCACAAACTTTTAAATTTGCTAAAATTTATAAACTTATTAATCAAAATCAATGGCTAAAATAGAACAATTAAGGTTTTTTAAAAATTCTTCCTTTAAAAAAGTTCAGGAGGAATTTAATAATTTAATTTTTGATCTTTCTTCTAAAAAATCTATTCGTTTAAGTCTTTTTCTTACTGCTCTAAACTTAATTTTAGTAGCGATTTTTTTTAGAAAATTACCTCCTGAAATTCCTTTATTTTATAGTCGCCCTTGGGGTGAGAGTCAACTAGTAACTAAAAATCAATTTCTCATTCTACCATTAGGAGGGCTGTTAATTTTAATAATAAATTTACGATTAGCTAGTTTTCTTTTTAGCAGGGAATTAATTTTGGCTAAAATTATTACTTGGACAACCACGGTAATTTCTCTATTAATATCAATAAGTTTAATTAAAACCTTTTTAATTATTTTCTTTTAAAAAAATGTTTTGGAATATATTAAAAATTTTTCTTACTACCTCAATTATTTCTTTTATCATTACACCCTTGACAATTTTTGTCTATAGAAAATTTGGCTGGCTTGATGATCCAAAGAAACATAAACATCCAAAAGTTGTCCATAAATATCCTGTCCCAAGGGGAGGAGGAATACCAATTTTTATTTCTTTTTTGATTAGTGCTTCTCTTTTCATCACTTGGGATAAACATCTTGTTGGTATTATTTTGGGAGCTTTTATAATCCTTATTATTGGCATTTTAGATGATATTTATGATTTGAATCCCTATCTTAGACTAATTTTTGGCTTCATTGCGGCTGCTTGTGTTGTTGGTAGTGGTATTGGTATTTCTTTTATAACTAACCCTTTTGGGGGAATTATTCGATTAGATCAACCTCAAATTCCATTTTACCTTTTTGGTAAACTCCATACTATTTGGGTAATTTCCGATCTTTTTGCTCTTTTCTGGATTGTCTGGTGTATGAATTTTGTAAATTGGTCAAAAGGACTAGATGGGCAACTTCCAGGAATTGTGGTTGTCGCTGCTTGTACTATTGCTGCTTTGAGTTTAAAATTCAGTGCCGATATTACTCAGTGGCCAGTTATTTTTTTAGCTATTATTACGGCTGCTGCTTATTTTGGTTTTCTACCTTGGAATTTCTATCCTCAAAAGATAATGCCCGGTTATGGTGGAGGAGCTCTAGCTGGTTTTTTCCTAGCTGTCCTATCTATTCTATCAACAAGTAAAATAAATACCCTAATTATTGTCTTAGGTGTTCCTTTAATAGACGCTGTTTATTCAATTATTCGTCGAATTATAAGCGGCCGTTCCCCTGTTTGGGGTGATAAAGGCCACCTTCATCATAAATTAATGGAAATTGGCTGGGGGAAAAGAAAAATCGCTATTTTCTATTGGCTTATTACTGCTGCTTTAGGTATCTTAGCTTTAAAATTGAATAGTCAGGCGAAATTTTATACAATAATATTGTTAACAATTATTATTGGTGCAGTTTTACTGTGGCTAAACTTATTAATCTCATCCTTAAATCAGCCAGACCGGTCCAATGGATAAAGAATCTGGCTATTTTTACTGGTCTTGTGTTTACTGGATGGTTTTTTATTCCTGAAAAGTTTTTTCGTGCTTTGGCGGGATTTTTTGTTTTCTCAATTCTCACTTCTTCTATTTATATTTTCAATGATATTTTAGATGCTTCTTCTGACCGGCTTCATCCATTAAAGAAAAATCGCCCAATTGCTTCTGGTAAAATTCCTATCCCCACTGCTTTGTTTATCTCCATCGCTGGGTTCTTTATTAGTATTTTTTTAGCCACTAATCTTTCTTTCTTCTTTTTTCTTATTTGTTTTATTTATCTCCTTTTACAAATTCTTTATACCTTGTTTCTTAAAAAGGTCTCTATTATTGATGTTTTAGCAATTGCTTCTGGATTTATTCTTCGCGTCTATGCTGGAGCAGTAGTAATTAATACCCATATAAATATTTGGCTTCTTTTATGTGTTGTTTCTTTTTCTTTATTTTTAGCTGTAGGTAAAAGGCGTTCTGAATTAACACTTTTAGAAGCACAATTAGCTGTTAAACATCGTCGAGCTCTTTTTTCTTATCCAGAAAAATTATTAGATCTTTATATCTCCATGTTTGCTAATACTACTTGGTTAACTTATGCTCTTTTTGCCTTTTTACAACCACCGATAAGACCAACAGAAAGGATTGTCCTTTTTTGGGCTGATCTACCTTTAGCTTTCAGAAGTCAAAAATGGCTTATGGCTACTATCCCAGTAGTTATTTATGGAGTAATGCGATATTTGCAGCTCATTTATGAAAAAAATGAGGGAGAATCGCCGGCTAAAATTTTAGTTTCTGACAAACCATTGCTAGGAGCAGTAACTTTATGGGGAATAATGGTAATGATCGTAATTTATGGCTTTGGTTAATCAAAAAGTTCGGCGTATTTCCCTGAAATCCAACCTTCCTTATCTTTTTCATATTCAATTTTATACCAACCTGTTTCATTCGACTCAATAAACTTAT
Organism: uncultured Pseudomonadales bacterium; assembly: GCA_964467735.1. Classification (GTDB taxonomy): domain Bacteria; phylum Patescibacteriota; class Microgenomatia; order UBA1400; family CAYXSR01; genus CAYXSR01. Next base: position 136,412 of record CAYXSR010000001.1, read on the forward strand.
AAGTCTCTCCGGGATGAACTTTTGTCAAAATAGTTTCCTCCTTACCAAAAGTAGAGGCTTCACTTCTAACATTTAACCAACCAGTCGGCGTATCTTTAATTTTAACATAAGGTTTTTCCAGTAACTCAGCACTACTGGTAGATTCTTTGATTTTAGGACTAGGGCTGGGTGTAGCTGATTCGCTGGCAGATTCATCTTCATCTTCTAGTTGAGCAGATGGAGAGGCCTCTTCATTTTCAGTGTCTTTTTCTTCTTCTAAAATACGAGCCAGCTGAACATTAATTACTAATTTATATCCCTTAACTGTTTTCGCCTTAAGTTCCATTTCTTCAAAACCAGGAGTAGCAATATTCAAAAGATGTTCGTTCTCACTAATATCTTCTAAAGATAGTGGAGTGAAGCCCTTTGGTTCTCCATCAACGGTAACTACTGCACTATCTGGATTACTAATAATTGATACTTTAGCATTGTTTTTTTGACTTATTGGTTCTAGATTTAAAATATAGCCGCTTGATTCATCTTCTAATTCTCCAAAATTTTGATTAACAACACTTAAAACACCGGCTGTCAATTTAATTGTCTTCTGCCAACTTAAGCTTTCTTTTCCTTCAGGAATTAATTTTAAAGTATATTCTCCTGGTTTTAACTTCTCGTCAAAAAAAGGTGTTTGTCCTAAATGTTGACCATCAAGAAAAACAGTTGCTCGAGGATCAGCAGTAACTTGAAGAGCGGCTTTTTTTTTATTATTTAAGAACGGCAGACTACATCCAGTAAGGAAGACAGAAATCAAAATGATTAATAAAAAAGAAGTAATCCTTCTAACATTCATTGGCCTTATAATATCATGATGGTTCAGGCTTGACAAGATAAGAGTTAATTTCTATTTTTGTTTTTTTTAATGATAAAATTTGCTAAAATAACAGGTAAATTGGCCTCGTGACAGAGAAGTTATGTGCTGGTCTGCAAAACCAGTTACGCCGGTGCGATTCCGGCCGAGGCCTCAAATTATGTGTTTAGCAATACCTGTTAAAGTCAAAAATATTAAAAAAAACTTAGCCGAGCTTGAAGGAGGTAAAAAAGTAAAACTTTCTTTAGTTCCTGATGTTCAAATCGGTGATTACCTCTTGGTACATGGTAATTTAGTAATTAATAAACTCTCCCCCGTCGAAGCTAAAAAAATTCTTGATCTAATAAAAAGTTGTCCCCATCATCATTAAAAAATATGAAAAAAGGTGTTTTTTTCTGTTTATTAACTGCCCTCATTTCTGGAATTTCAATTTTTATTAATAAGTTTGGGGTTACAGGAATTAATCCTTTTGTTTTTGCTTTTTTAAAAAATTTTTTAGTCGCTTTCTTTATCTTTTCTCTAAATTCAAAAAAGCAACTTAATAACTTTAAAAAATTAAATTCTAGAGACTGGCTTCATTTAATTTTAATTGGCTTAATTGGCGGCTCTCTCCCTTTTCTTTTATTTTTCAAAGGCCTCTCTTTAACAAATCCAGCTGATGCTAATTTTATCCATAAAACTATGTTTATTTGGGTAGGAATTCTAGGAGTATTAGTTCTAAAAGAAAAAATTAACTATAACTTTTTAAAAATTGGTTTTTTGCTCTTTATAGCTAATTTTCTTTTAATTAAAAACCTAGCGTTTAATTCCTTAAAGGGAAACCTATTAATATTTTTAGCAACCTTACTCTGGTCTACAGAAACAGTTATTAGTAAAAAAGTTCTTAAAACTATACCATCAATTACTGTCGCCTGGGGAAGGATGTTTTTTGGGACAATTATCTTAGCTGGATTATTAGCTTTTAATAATCAATTAATACTTTTAAAGCAGATAAATTGGTTACAATTTTCTTGGATAATAATTACAGCTGCTTTACTCTTAGGATATGTAACAACTTGGTACAAAGGGTTAAAAGAAATTCCTGCCTCTTTAGCTTCTGGCATATTGCTTTTTGGTTCACCAATCACTACAATCTTGGATTTTATATTACTGAAGAATTTAGAGTTAAAACAGCTTAGTGGTTTACTAGTTATTTTTTTCACAACCTCCTTAATTCTTAAAAAAGCAAATTATGTCTATCGTCGGAATTAAAACTGCGATTCTTTATTCTCTACCTCCGTGTGAACTAGGATTTTGTGGCCCTAAACAAAAACAAGCTAAAAAAATTCTTCGGCAATTTATTCTGGGTAAAAAAGTAAATATTGCCAAAATCAAAAAGGCTTTAAAAAATTTTGAAGCTGCTTTTCCATATTATCAATTAATCGCTAAAGCCAATAATATTAAAGATGTTTTTAGTAAAAAAGTCGTTGAAGCTTATTGGCTAGGTAATGGTCTTTTAAAAAAAGTGAAATATTCAGATATTATTCATCTTATCCTCAGCCAGTTCTCCCAACCAGGTCTTTTAACTTTAAAAGAAGCCCAAAAACGAATAAAAAAAATCCCAAAGAGGGCTAAAGCTCATCATGTCTTTCATGTTTTTATTCTTGGTCCAATTGCTGGCAGAATTAATTTCACTCCTGAACTTTTGGATTTATGTCGGGTTAGTTGGGGACAAATTATAAAAATAGAAAAAAACTCAAAATCTTTAAAAGTGAAAGTAAAAACTAAAACACTAATCATTCAGAACGGAAAATATGCCTTAGGGACAAAGATAATTAAACAAATTGAAGGAAATAAACACATTTTTAAAAACTTAAAGATTGGCCAGTGGATTAGTTTTCATTGGAACCAAGTCTGTGATGTTTTAAATAACCAAAAAGTAAATGCGCTAAAATATTATACAAAAATTCACTTAATGAACAGCACAAGTAATACAGGGGTCAAAACTTCTAATAAGAATCTCAATTAAATTATGTTGTTCTTCTATTGGCCGATTTTTATTTTGAGTTAGTAAACTAGTTGCCGCCTCTTCTATTGCTGCTAAATTTTGAGCTGTTGGAGTAAGAATATTACAATAAACTACTTTTCCATCTTTGACTTCAAAAGAATAATAAAGCGTTCCTCTTGGTGCCTCAATCGCTGCGCTTCCAACTCCTGATCTAAACGGTATCTCTACTTGAACTTCTTCTTGGGGACTTCTGTTAAACCAGTAAAGCAAATTTAATGCCTCCTCAAGAAAATGAAAAATTTCTATTGCTTGAGCTACATTGATAAAAAATGGGTTTTTCTCTGGTAAAACAAGTGCCATATCTTTTAAAACTTTATTAGTTCTCCTATGAAGCCTATTTTTAAATTGATTAAGTCTGGAAAGTGCCCCGACTACAAAAGGTTTACTGGTAAACGAAGAATATTTTACTGGTGACCCATATTTTACCTGTTCAATAATCAATTTTTGATAGTCGCCTGGGTCTGCCTTAAAACCAGTTAAACAACTAATTTGGCCATCATAATATGAATAATCCTTGTCGTTGTCTAAACAGATCTGGGATGGATTAAAATTGCTAATCTTAGGGTATTCTAAGTGGCTAAAAATGCTAATTAGCTCCTCAGCACCAGAGAAAACCTGTTCGATATCTAGAATTAAGGAAGATAGCCTGTCTCTATCTGGTTCTTGAGTAAACCCTCCCACCATCGGAGTAATCGGATGGACAACTCTGCCTGTAATTATTTCTAGAAGTCTGTCGCAGATTTTCTTTAATTTTAAAACCATATGGTATTCCACTGGATAAAGTTTAATTATCTCAATTCCTCTTTCTTTTTCAGGGGTAAAATCAGGCAAAACAAGAAAAAAAAGGTGAATAAGGTGGCTGTTGATAATTTGACAGCAAAGCATTAATTTTCTTAAGTTGATAATTGTCTCATTTACTTTTACCCCTAAAGCGTTTTCTAAGGCTTTTATTGATCCTAAACTGTGAGCAACAGGGCAAATTCCACAGATTCTACAGGCAATAAAGGGAGCTTCCTGAAAATCCCTACCTCTTACTAGCTGTTCAAACAGTCTTTCTCCCTCACTTACAACCAAATGAGCCTTATGATTAGCCATATCTAGCTTAAGATGTCCATGACCTTCGATTCTGGCAATTAGATTAGATGTAGGCATTGAAAGAATTAATTAATTTATCTAGCTCTTCTTCTGGTAAAAAAGACAGTGTTTTCTTAATCATTTCTCGAGTAATTCCCTGTTTTAATCCCCAACATCCCCAACAGTATCTACCTGATTCGACACAAACCGCTCCACAACCAGCAAAAGTAAATACACCTAAACATTTCTTTTTCTGACGAACTAAACATCGTGAAGAATTAAATGGTCCCCGAGGACATTCAGTACAGACAGAAGTTTTTTTCTCTGGAGGAATTTTATCTTTTAAAAGATAAATTAAAGCCTCTTTTATTTGTTTAGGATTAGCTGGACAACCTCTAATAAAATAATCTACTTTCACATAACAATGGATTGGTTTTACTTCAAAGGCTCCCAATTTATACATTTGGTTATAGCTTTTATTCTTTGCTTCTTCCCTTGAAGATTGTTGGTTGAGGATTGATTGAATACCTCCTAAAGTAGCACAACTTCCCAAAGCTACTAAGATTTTTGACTGTTGACGAATTTTTTTAATCCTTTGAATATCTTGACTATTGGTAATAACTCCTTCAACAATACTTATATCAAAGGGACCTTCAGTTTTAAAATCTGATCCCAAACGAAAGTTTACTAACTCATTGTCAGCGATTAAATCCATTAAAAATGTCCCTAAACCTAATAATTCAACCTCGCAGCCCTCACAGTCAGTAAAGTCAAAAATAGCAATTTTTTTACCCATTTTTCCCCATATAATTAAGAAATTATGAAACTTGACTTTTCACAAACATATGCTATAATAGCGCTATTCTCTCCGAAATAAAAGGGGAGAATTTTTTTTATTGGGCCTAAATAAAGCCCTACCTATGATTAATTTAAAACAAAAATTTAATCTTTTAAAGACTTGGTTAAGTGCTGTTTTCTATTGGCTTGAGGAAAATAAATTGGTTGGAGATTTTTTCAAAATCTTTTCTGACAAAAGAAGAAAAGGTAATCTTTTCTCTCGACCTTTCCGTTTGCTTTTCTCTGGTAGAAAAGTCGGGAAACTACAAAGTATTGTTTTAATCTTTACTTTAACTATTACCGGACTCGTTTCTAGTGCTACACCTGTTTTTGGTCAACCGGAAGAGCTCGAAGAACTTGCTGTTAGACAAGAGATTAGCCAACCAATCACGACTGAAACTACCTTTAGAAATCCTGTTGAAGGTTATCTTTCCCAGGGTTATCATTGGGGTCACTGGGCAATTGATATTGCTGGTAATGCTGGTAAAGAAATCTTCCCAGTTGCTGAAGGTGAAGTAATCGAGGTTGACTCAAGTCGTTGGGGTTATGGTCATAAAGTTATTGTAAAACATAGTGAAAATCTTGTTTCTCTTTATGCCCATATGAATGAGATGAAAGTGGAAATTGGCCAACATGTTGATAAAAATACTGTCTTAGGTACTGTTGGTTCAACTGGTTGGTCAACAGGTGCCCACCTTCACTTAGAAATCTGGGAAAATAATAAAGCTATAAACCCTATCTTAGTTATACCAGGGTGGCAGAAATAATTATGAAAAAGCCCCTTTGAAAAGGGGCTTTTTTTGTTTTTTAAAATCTTTTTTACATTCCCATACCGCCTGGCATTCCACCAGCTGGTAAAGGATTTTTCTCTTCCTTTTCAGGAATATCCACTACTAAGGAACCAGTAGTTAAAATCATACTAGCCACAGAAACTGCATTTTCTAAAGCTAATCTAACTACCTTAACTGGATCAATTACTCCTAATTTAAGCATATCACCAGCTTTCTTCCTAACTACATCATAACCATAATTTTTCCCTTGATCATGAAGTAGGCCCTGGTAAATCTCACTCCAGTTTGGAGTAGCATTAGCCAAAATTCCTATAGCTGGTCCAGAAAGAGCTGAGTACAAAATTGCCCAGCCAGTACTTCCATGTTCTTTTATTACAGAACCTTTCTTTGATTTTGCAGTCTCTAAAATCAAAACCTCTCTTGCTTTTAATAAAGCAATACCTCCACCAGGAACAATACCTTCCTCAATAGCTGCTTTTGTAGCAGCAACGGCATTTTTAACTCTGGCTTTTTTCTCTTCCATTTCTACTTCTGAGGCGGCTCCAACTTCAATTATTGCTACTCCACCAACAAGTTTAGCTAATCTTTCTTCTAGTTTTTCTTTATCAAATTCAGAATCGCTGGCAGTTATTTCTCTTTTAATTGATTCTATTCTTTTTTGAATAGAATTTTTGTTTCCCTTGCCGCCAATAATTCGGCAATTTTCTTTATCAGCCCAAACTTTCTCTGCCTGACCACAATCTTCAATCGTCACCGAATCTAATTTTCTACCCGTATCTTCAGATATTACTGTTCCACCAGTCAAAATGGCAATATCTTCCAGCATTTCTTTTCTTCGATCACCAAATCCAGGTGCTTGAACTGCCAAAATATTAAATGCCCCTCTTAATTTATTAACTACTAAAGTTGCTAAAGCTTCACCCTCTATTTCGTCGGCAATTATCACTAAATTTTTGGCTACTTTTACTAAGTTTTCTAAAAAGGGTAAAAGATCAGCAATTGCTGAAATTTTCTGATCGGTAATTAAAATATAAGGGTCTTCTATTTCTGCCTCCATTGTCTCTGTATTAGTCACAAAATAAGAAGAAGCATAACCTTTATCAAATTCCATCCCTTTCTTATATTTAATAGTTACCTCTAATCCTTTTCCTTCTTCTACGCTAACAACCCCGTTTGGACCAACATTTTTTAAAGCCTCGGTAATGTTACTACCTATTTCTGTATCTTGAGCAGAAATATTAGCTACTTGTTGAATTACTCTGTCTTCTTTAACTTCTTTTGCCATTCTTTGAATTTCTTTAATAACTTTTTTAGCTCCACTATCCAATTCTTTTTTAATCGCCATTGGATCGGCTCCTTTTTCTAAAGCAGCCATACCAGCATTAACTATTTCTTCTGTTAATATTGTGGCGGTTGTGGTTCCATCACCAGCCTTGTCTGAAGTTTTTTCCGCTGCTTCTTTTGCTAATTGAGCTCCCATATTTTCAAAAGGATCCTCAAGCTCAATCTCTTTAGCTACTGAAACACCATCATGGGTAACATTAGGTGCTCCCCATTTTTTATCTAAAGCTACATTTCTTCCCTTTGGACCTAAAGTAGTTCCCACTGCCTTAGCTAATTTATTAACACCAGAAATTAAAAGTTTTCTGGCTTCTTCATTGTATTTTAATTGTTTTGCCATAATATTCTCCTTTTTTACAAATTAGCTTTTTACTAATGCTAAAATATTTTCAAATTTTACAAAAATATATTCTTTTTCTCCCAATCCAAGCTTAACCTCATCGCCTCCCCATTTTTTATAAATAACCATATCGCCCTTTTTACAAGGAGCCTTTCTTTTTAGATCATCAGCTCCAACGGCCAAAACTTTTGCTTGTTGGGGTTTTTCATCGTGAGAATCAGGAAGATAAATTCCGGAAGCAGTTTTCTTTTGTCCTTCGACTGGTTCAAGTAAAACATAACCTTGAGTGGGCTTTAAATTAGAAACAACAGTTTTCATAAATTTATCCTCCTTAAGTATGGAAAAATTTCCTTTATTAAAAAGCTATCAGTTGATGATAGCAAGTGCTATTTTAAAAATAAGTCAGCAATTTGTCAAGCACTTAGTAGTTGAATAATAAGGATTTAAGGGGAAAACAAATAAAGTTCCGCCAATTTTTTCAATTAATTTATTTTTCTTTTTTAAGTAAGGACTATTACTAGAAACAGCTAAAATTTCTGGTTTAATTAATTGAAGTAAACTTAAATGAGTTTTTTCTTTATTAAAATCACTTGGTAAAAGAAAAATAAAGTCAGGAATTTTTAACTCAGCCAAATTTCTCAATCTTCTCTCTTCATTATTAACTGGTCTACCTTTTCCTTTTAATTGTTTTATTCTTTTATCTGTTTCTAAACCTACAATAAGAATTTCTCCTTGTTTTTTGGCCGCCTTTAAAAATTCTTTATGACCAGGGTGAAGAACATCAAAACAGCCAGTAGCTAGAACTTTCTTTTTTTTATTAATTTTTAAATTTGGAAAATCCTCTAGTTTAATTATTTTTGTCATAGAATTAGTTTATATTTTAACAGAATTAACTAAATGATAAACTTAAAGCAATGAATAGAAGAAAATTGGTTTTTCTTATTTTAATAATTTTAACAGTTTATTTTGGTTTGTTAACTATTAATTTTTGGCAAATTAATTCTCAATTAAAAAAAATTAAAACTCATATTGCTAAAAACCAAATAGAAAAACTTAAGCAAGATAATTTAGATTTGTCAGAAAAAGTACAACAAACTAGTTTTCTTCTAAGAATTTTACCAAACATTGGAATTATTAAAGATACTAAACAAGTGCTTGAATTAACCAATCAAGCTAATGATTTTATTAAAAAGTGCTTTAATCTTGGTGAAGCTGGTAGTCAATTATTTGCGGCTATTATAAATAATCGGCAAGAAAATTTTGATGATGTTTTTTCTTCTTGGAAAATACAAACGACTGAATTAGAATATCAAATTCAACAATTAACTAAGAACATTGAAAAAAACAAAAACAATAAAATCCTTAGAAAATTTAATTTAAAACCAGATGAGATCGTCTCACAAGTCAATGAAAAAGTTTCCTTAATTCGAGAATTTAATAGTTATCTACCAGAGTTTTTAGGTGTAGAAAAAGACAAAAGATATCTTGTCCTTTTACAAAATAATATGGAGCTTAGGCCAACTGGTGGGTTTATGGGTTCTTACGCTTTGCTCAGTTTTAAAAATGGCGTTATGAAAAACTTAGAAATTCAAGATATCTATGTTCCTGATGGTCAGGTCAAAGGTCATATTGAACCACCAGTTCCAATCCAGCAGACTTTCCAACTTGGTAATTGGCGTCTGCGTGATGCTAACTGGGATCCTGACTTTCCTACTTCAACTGAAACTATTTTATGGTTTTTTGAAAAAGGAAATGTCAAAAATATCGATGGGGTCTTTGCCCTTAATCTCAATTTAGCAATCGATTTACTACAAACCACTGGTCCAATAACTTTAATTGATTACAACGAGAAAGTTAATAAAGATAATATTTACCAAATAACTCAATATTATGCCGAAACTGATTTCTTTCCTGGTTCAACCCAAAAAAAAGATTTTCTTTCTGTTTTAGCAAAAAGCATCATTGAAAAAATTAAAACAGATCCTCAAATTAATTTCTTATCATTAATGCAAATATTACTAAACAATCTAAACAACAACGAGATGCTTTTATATTTTAAAAATGAAGATTTGCAAAGAATGACTGTTAATCAAAATTGGGATGGAAGTTTAAAGAAATCTTCCCTTTTAGCATCAGACTCAATTCAAGATTATTTAGCGATTTATGAAACTAATTTGGGAGTTAATAAAGCTAATTGCTGTATTCAAAGGATAACAACTCATAAGATCTTAACATCTAAAGAAAAAATTAATCACTCAGTATTATTGGAATTAACAAATGAAAATAAAAGCAATGAATCAAAACCTCCAAAATATTGGGGCGGTCGCTATATTAATTTCTTAAGAATCATTGTTCCCCAGGAAGTTCAAATTGAAAAAATAACTATTGATAATCTTCCATTATCGACAAAAGATATCTTTATAGAAGAACAAAAAAATAATCTAAAATCTGTTGGGTTTTTTGCTAATGTTGATGCTTTAACAACAAAAAAGATAGAACTTATCTATACTTTACCAATGGCTGATGAAAAAATTTATCAGTTAAGGCTTCAAAAACAACCAGGTGTTCGATCTAGCCCTCAAATTATCTATTTTAATAATCTTTCAACTGAAATAAAAAGCGATCTTGAAAAAAGTGGGCTTTTTGAATTTAAAATTTAAATTAAGAACTATTTCTTTAAGATTTTTCTCTTTTCTGCTTCAATAATCTTTTCTACTATCTCAACTGTTTTTTTGAGTTTTCCCTCTTTATTCTCCACTAAATAATCAAAATTTCTATATTGTCTTAATTCCCAAATTGCTCTGTTTAAACTCCATTTTGTTCCTGTTTTAGTTTCTGTAGCTCTTTTCTTCATTCGTTTTTCCAAAATCTTTATACCTTCGGCTAAAAAAACAAACATAGAATAAGGAACTTCTTTTTTTACTTTGTTATAAATATTTTTAACTCCCCTAACATCAATCCGCCAAATAACATCCTTACCTGATTTTAAAGCCTCAAGAACGTGCTTCTTCTGACTACCACGATAATCTCCTCGATATTCTACCCATTCTAAAAATGCTTCTTGGGCAATTAACTTCTCGAATTGTTCTTTAGAAATAAAATAATAATCAATTCCCTCTTTTTCTTCTTTTCTCTTCGGCCGAGAATTGGTAGTTACTAAACGCCTCATATTCTTATTACGTCTCAGTAAATTTCTCATAACACTATCTTTACCACTACATGTAGGACCGGAAAGCACAATTAAGATATTTCTTTGTTTCTGTTTTTCAATTTCTTTTGAGGCCTCAGACATTTTTAGTCTCCTTTCTTTTTTACTACACTAAATTAGATATAGTTTATCACGCTTATCTTCACAATCAAAGCCTCTTGGTTTTTCTCTAAACTTATAACCTATAACTGTTTGCGTCCTGAATTAAAAACAGTTTATAATTTATGTTATCTATGAAGATTATAAAACTAAAGAAATTTCTTTCTCATAAAAAAAATCTTTTTTTTATTGGAATTGTTTTTATTTTGATTGCTATCTCTTTTTATATCCTTAATGACCTACCTTCTCCCACAAAACTTGCTAAACCAATTTATCCTGTCTCTACTCAAATTTTTGATCGGAATAAAAAACTTCTTTATGAAATATATAGTGATAAGAAACGCACCCCAATTAAACTATCAGAAATACCTGATTATGTAAAACAAGCCACCATTGCTATTGAAGACAAAAATTTTTACAAACATCAGGGTCTTGATTTTTCTGGTATAACAAGAGCTTTTTATAATATTGTTTTTAAAAAAAATATTCAAGGCGGTTCGACAATTACTCAGCAATTAATTAAAACAGCCCTTCTTACTCCAGAAAAAACAGTAAAAAGGAAAATCAGAGAAGCAATCTTGGCTTTTTTAACTGAAATTATTTATACAAAAGATGAAATTTTAGAAATGTATCTTAATTTTATTCCATACGGTGGTACTTCCTATGGTATAGAACAGGCGGCAAGAACTTACTTTGATAAACCAGCAAAAGATTTAAACTTAGCTGAGGCGGTTCTTCTTGCTGGATTGCCAGCTGCTCCTACTCGTTTCTCACCATTTGGGGTAAATCCAAAATTAGCCGAAGAACGACAGCATCAGGTCTTAAGTAGAATGGTAGAAGATAATTACATTAGCGAGGAAGAGGCGGAAAAGGCTGAGAATGAACCTCTCAAATTTACCTCCCAAACTACAGATATTAAAGCTCCTCATTTTGTAATGTATGTTAAAGATTTATTAGTAGAGAAGTATGGACAAAAGATGGTTGAGCAAGGAGGGTTAAGAGTGATTACTTCCTTAGACCTAGATATCCAAGAGTTTGCTCAACAGACTGTTGCTTCAGAAGTTGCTAAATTAAAAAACATGAATGTTGGAAACGGAGCTGCTTTGGTTACTAAACCACCAACTGGAGAAATACTAGCAATGATTGGTTCAAAAGATTACTTTGATACCGAGAATGATGGAAATGTGAATGTGACTACTAGCCTAAGACAACCTGGTTCTTCAATTAAACCTATTAATTATGCCGTTGGTCTCAAAAAGGGATATACGCCGGCAACTCTGTTTTTAGATATTCCTACTTGTTTTTCAATACCCAACCAGCCGCTTTATTGTCCTCATAACTATGATGGAAAATTTCACGGACCTGTTCAGATGCGCTTTGCTTTAGGTAATTCTTTCAATATTCCAGCAGTAAAGATGTTAGCTTTGAATAGTGTCCAAGACATGATCGATACTGCTTCGGCAATGGGAATTAGTACCTGGGAAGATCCCAGCCGTTATGGATTATCATTAACCTTAGGAGGCGGTGAAGTAAAAATGGTTGATATGGCCGTTGCCTTTGGTGTCTTTGGTAACCAAGGTAAAAAAATAGGCCTTGATCCAATCTTAAAAGTATATGATTATCAAGGAAAGGTCTTAGAAGAAAAGGACTTAGAAAATCACCCGCCGGCCGGAGAAAATGTTTTAGATCCACAGGTAACCTATCTTATTTCCCATATTCTTTTAGATAACAATGCTCGGACACAAGCTTTTGGACCCAGCTCACAATTAGTTATTCCTAATCATGCAGTCTCTGTTAAAACAGGAACCACTGATGATTTAAGGGATAATTGGACAATTGGTTATACACCTTCATTCTTGGTTAGTAGTTGGATTGGAAACAATAACAACTCACCAATGCATCCTTATTTAGTTTCTGGAGTAACTGGTGCCGCCCCGATTTGGCATAAAATAATGAGCTATGTTTTAGAAGACAAACCCGATGAGTGGCCTAAGAAACCAGATACAATTATTGGCCGTCATACTTGTCAACAACAAGAAGGAGAAGAAGATAATTGTCTTGGGGATAGATTTGAATATTTTATCAAAAACAACGATGCAAAAGTCTTTAATGGTAAAATTGAAAAAAAACAAATTTGGATTGATAGAGAAACCGGCCGCCCACCTGAACCAGGAAAAGTAGATAACCTTGAACTCCAAGAACATACGGTTGCTTCTGATGCTTTTGTAAAAGATTATTGTCTAAGTTGTCCCCATGAAAATGAAAAACCAGTTGTTGTTAGTTACCCAGTTATAAATCAAGAGTCAATAATAAACTTTCCTTCTAATAATTAACTTTGATTAATTAAATTAATTATATCTTTCATCTCTCAATATTTCTTGATAAAATTAAAACAATGAAATATTCAGCGACAGGAAGAGATATAATTAACTTCAAAAAATTATTAAAGTCTATTCGTTTTTGGATTTTATCATTTCTAGAAAATATTGGCCGGCTAACTTATAGAACTATCTTTCTTATTTTAGGAATTATTTTTAACTCTCTCATATTCTTAATTCAATTAATTAAACTTTTTAGAAGATATATAAAAAGATTTCTAGCTACTGCCAAGCAACAACTTCTAAGAATTCGTTTTATTATTTTATTTATCTTCTTATTATCTTCTGGAAGTTTTTATTTTTTTATTATTCGTGAACTTCCTAATCCTGAAAAACTATTAAACCATGAACCTATCATTTCAACAAAGATATATGATAGAAAAGGACAGCTTCTATTTACCATTTTTAATGGTAGTCAAAAAAGATCTTTTGTTAAACTTTCCGATATTCCCAATCATGTAAAACAAGCTACTATTGCCATCGAAGATAAAGATTTTTATAAACATCCTGGGTTTTCTTCAAAAGCAATTATCAGAGCAGCTTGGAAAAATATTTTTAATAATTCTTTGCAGGGAGGATCTACCATAACTCAACAATTAGTTAAAAATGTCTTTTTGACTTCCGAAAGAACGTTTAAGAGGAAAATAAAAGAAATAATTTTAAGTATTCAGATGGAGTTAATTTTTAGCAAAGATGATATTTTACAAATGTATTTAAATGAAGTCCCTTACGGTGGTACTGCTTATGGCATCGAAGAAGCATCTCAAATGTATTTTAATAAAAGTGTTAAAGATTTGAACTTAGCTGAGGCGGCTCTTCTTGCTGGATTGCCAGCTGCTCCTACTCGTTTCTCACCATTTGGGGTAAATCCAAAATTAGCCGAAGAACGACAGCATCAGGTCTTAAGTAGAATGGTAGAAGATAATTACATTAGCGAGGAAGAGGCGGAAAAGGCTGAGAATGAACCTCTCAAATTTACCTCCCAAACTACAGATATTAAAGCTCCTCATTTTGTAATGTATGTTAAAGATTTATTAGTAGAGAAGTATGGACAAAAGATGGTTGAGCAAGGAGGGTTAAGAGTGATTACTTCCTTAGACCTAGATATCCAAGAGTTTGCTCAACAGACTGTTGCTTCAGAAGTTGCTAAATTAAAAAACATGAATGTTGGAAACGGAGCTGCTTTGGTTACTAAACCACCAACTGGAGAAATACTAGCAATGATTGGTTCAAAAGATTACTTTGATACCGAGAATGATGGAAATGTGAATGTGACAATAATGCCTCGCCAACCAGGAAGTGCGATTAAACCCGTCAACTATGCTGTTGCTCTTTCAAATGGTTTCACTCCGGCGACTTTAATTGCCGATACACCGATTACTTATCATATTGCTGGTTCCTCACCATATTCGCCAGTAAATTATGATCAACGATTCCATGGTATGGTTACTTTAAGAACTGCTCTAGGATCCTCATATAATGTTCCGGCAGTAAAGACTTTATCCATTTTTGGTGTTGATAAAATGGTCGAAATGGGGAAGAAAATGGGAATCACCACTTGGGATGATCCTAGTCGTTATGGGCTATCATTAACTTTAGGAGGAATTGAAGTAAAAATGGTTGATATGGCCGTTGCCTATGGAACTTTAGCTAATCAAGGAACAAGAGCCGATTTACAACCAATCTTAGAGATCACTGATTATAAAGGAAAAGTTTTAGAAAAATACCAACCTTCTGAACAGAAAAAATCAAATTATGTTTTAAATCCAGGAGTAAGTTATCTTTTAAATAATATTCTTAGTGATAATCAAGCTCGGACACCGGCTTTTGGACCCAATTCTCTTCTATCAATTCCTAATCAGCAAGTAGCAGTTAAAACAGGAACTACCAATGATAAAAAAGATAATTGGACAATTGGCTATACTAGTGGTTTACTGACTGCTGTCTGGGTTGGAAATAATGATAATTCTCCTATGAATGCGGTTGCCTCTGGGATAACCGGTGCTTCTCCGGTTTGGAATAAAATAATGAGCTATTTATTGGAAAATACTCCCTCTCATAAGTTTTTTATTCCCAATGGAATTAAAACTGTTCAAATTTGCAGTTTTAACGGGTTGCTTCCTTGTGATGGTTGCTTAGTAAAAAATGAATATTTTCTTGAAGGAACAGAACCTAAATATCATTGCGACAGTGAAAAGATGAAAACTTTTACCACTCAATCAAAAGATAATCAACAAATACTTGAAGGAATACAGACAGTAAATTAATCGTTTTTATTAAACTGCCAAAAAATCTTAGAGATTTTTGGAAGAGCATCCAGGGCTTCGTCTTCAGATACTTCTTTAGTTAAAATGCATAAAACATAAGGATTTTCAGCAAAAACAATGCCGCAATCATTATATGTTTGAATCTCATTTCCAATTTTATGAACTACTCTAATATTCTCTGGAACTCCTTTAGGAATTCTATCTTCAAAGGCAGTATCAATTAGGGCGGCAAAAATTTTCTCTTTATTTCTTTCTTTCAACAAAGAACCTTCATAAAGAGCAGCAAAAAAATTACCCATTTCTTTAGGAGTTGTTATATTATCTGCTAATAAAGTATTAGTTGCCCCAAGTTTATTTAAAGTGCTTTGAATTTTGCTTCTTCCAATAATTTTTTCCAAAACATAAGCGGCCGTATTGTCAGAGATTTTCCCTGATAATTCAACAAGTTCACGATAAAAATATTTTGTTCCTAAAGATTGATATCTCATTTGACCTGTTCCATAATCCTGAACATCTTGTTTTTGTAAGAAATATTCGCCCTCTTCTTTAAGTCTTTCCACTTCTACTTCTTGATAAAAAGCAACCATAATCGGAACTTTATTAACAGAGGCGGCAGTAAAAACTTCATTCTCATTAAAACCCAATTCTATGTCTTTTTGCAAATTAAAATAATAAACACCGTAAACACCACGAAGCTCAGAAACTAAAGAATCTAAAGAATATAAAACATCTTCTTTATTTTTGAAACCGCTTGTATCTTTTGCGACCTTTGAAGAATTCTTAGTTACTTCATAAACAAAAGGTTGTTGAAAGCCTTCAAACCAATTAAGTCTTTTACTCCTCAGCCAAAAAATAGCAGAGATTAAAACAGAACCAAGTAAAGTTACTAAAGTTATTATCCTTCTTTTTCTCTTTACTCTTTTATTATCTTGTTTATCACTAAGTTTATTATCGAGAAGTTTTTCCCTTGTAATTTGCATTAATCAATAAAATCTTTTATTGTTTTTATTAAGCTGTCACTATCTAATGAATATTCTTTGAGCAAACCTTGATAACTACTGGCAGTCTGTCCAAATCTATCATTAATTCCTAAGCTTATACATTTATACATGAAACCAAGATTTTTTAAAGAATTAAAAACAGCCGAAGCTAATCCACCAAGTAATTGGTGATCTTCTATAATTATTAACTTCTTGGTTTTATTTAGAGATTTAATAATTGTCTTTCCATCCAATGGTTTGATTGTATGCAAATTAATGATTTCTAGCTTCACTTTTAATTTTTCTAATTGTTCAGCTGCTTTTAACACTTCTGCTAATAGTGGTCCTGCACTAATAACTGTTGCCATTGATCCTTCTTTTAAAATTTGCGCTTTACCAAGGTTAAATATATTCTTCTTACTAATGAAAACTTCTGTGGGTTCACGGGTGATTCGAAGATAAACCGGCGAGTTAGAATCAGTAATTTTTTCAACCAACATTTTTGCTTGATTATAATCGGCTGGATAAACGACTTTCATATTCGGTAATACTTGCATTAAAGCTAAATCTTCTGTTGCTTGAGCAGTAAAACCATCGCTTGGATGAGAAAGGCCGGCATGAGAACCAACAATCTTAACTGGTAAATTGTTAGCGGCAATACAAATTCTTATTTGTTCCCAAGCTCTACCAGTGACAAAGGTCGCAAAAGAACAGACGAAAGGAATGAGCCCTTGCATCGCTAAACCAGCACTAATACCAATAAGGTTCTGTTCGGCTACTCCCACTTGAAAAAATCGATCAGGAAAAGTTTTATGAAATAAGTCTAAACGAGTTGAGCTCTCCAAATCAGCTGTTAATGCTAAAATTTTTTCTTTTTTCTTAGCTACTTCCACTAAGGATTCACCAAAAGCATCTCTTAATGACCTTTTCTCTTTTAATTGCCAATCTTTTATTAAAAACTTATTCATCTTTTTCTAATTCTTGAAGAGCTCTTTGATAAAAATTGTCATCTACTTTTGGATGATGGACGTCAGCTCTTCCCTCCATAAACGAAATACCTCGACAACCAACTGTGTGACTTATCAAAACTGTCGGTTTATCTTTTTTGAGTTGTTTATTAAATGCTTTAAAAATTTGTCTAAAATTATGGCCGTTTAACTCAATAACTCGCCATCCAAAACTCTCGTATTTTTTCTTTAATGGCTCTAAAGCTAATTGTTTCTCTGTAAATCCACCTATTTGAGTACCATTACGATCAATAATAGCAATTAAGTTTTTTAACTTGTAATGACTAGCAGCCATTGCCGCCTCCCATACTTCTCCTTCTTGCTGCTCACCATCGCTCATCATAACAATTACTTTATTATTTTTCTTTTTTATTTTTAATCCGAGCGCAATTCCGACTGCTTGTGACAAGCCCATTCCTAATGATCCAGAAGATATCTCAATACCCGGTAGGCTTTTTCTTTTAGGATGTCCCTCTAATTTACTTCCGGTTTGTCGGAATTTTTTTAATTCATCTTTTGAAAAAAATCCTTTATAAGCTAAAATTGCATATAAAGCAGGACAAGCATGTCCATTTGAGAGTAAAAAATAATCTCTTTCTTCCCAATTTGGTTTTTTTGGATTAATTTTTAAAAGGTTACCAAAATATAAAGCAACTAACATTTCAGCAGTAGAAAAAGAGCTTCCCAAATGCCCGCTACCTGCCTGATGAATCATCTCTAAAACTTCTAATCTTATCTTTTTGGTTATTTTTTTCAGTTCATGAATGTTCATTAATTATTGTAAAGATAAAAATGTTTCTTTAAGATTATTTTGTTTCCAAAAAAAACTACCAACGGCAATACTGTCTGCTCCTGCCAGATAACAAGCTTTTGCTGTTTTGAAATTTATTCCTCCATCTACACAAATCTCAAAATTAAATTTCTCTTCTTGTTTTAATCTTCTTAATTTTTTTATCTTCTCCAAAACTTTTGAATTAAATTTTTGACCACTAAAACCCGCTTTAACTGCCAACAATAATATAATATCAATTTTTTTAAGGTTTTTTTTATTAATTAAACTAACCGGTGAGTCTAAATCTAATGCTAAACCAGGTTTAATTCCTTTTTTCAAAACGCTCTGAATAAATAATGATTCATTTTGTAATTCCTCTAGATGGGCAATAAGCCGATTAATTTTTATTAATTTTATTTGTTCAATTAATTGAATTGGTTTTTTCACCATAAGATGTAAATCAATCTGAAATTGATTTACATCTTCTATTTGACTGAGTAAAGAAATCGGAACTGTTTTATTATTAACAAATTTTCCGTCAAGACAATCAATTTGAATATGGTGCGTAATATTTTGTAATCGGTGAAGTTTATCCTTTAGTTTTTTAATATCATCAGTAAGAATTGTGGGAATTACTTTCATTTTGCGATTAATAGTATTTCTTCTACTAAACGATTGATATACCCCCATTCATTGTCATACCAAGCAATAATCTTTAGAAGATCATCAGCAACCACTGTGGTTAAAGACAGATCGACAATACATGATAAACAACTACCGATTATGTCTGAAGACACTAAGGGCTCTGCCGTGTAACCTAAAACATTTTTTAATTCTTTTTGAGAGGCTTCTTTAATAATATTGTTAACTTCTTCTTTTGTTGTTTTTCTTTTAGTTACAAACACTATATCACTTAAAGAACCTACAGGAACAGGCACTCTTACTGACAAACCATCAAAAATATTTTTAACTTTAGGGTATACTTTTCCTGTTGCTCCGGCAGCACCAGTAGTTGTAGGAACAATATTTATGGCTGCTGATCGACTTCGACGTAGATCTTTATGTGAACCATCAAGGATCTCTTGATCAGAAGTATAGGCATGAATAGTTGTCATTATGGCTTTTTTGACACCGATTTTTTGATCAATTAATTTAATAATTGGAGCAATACAGTTTGTTGTGCAAGAAGCACAAGAAATTATTGGTTCATTTTTTAGTCGATTCTCATTAACACCAATAATATAAATTGGAATATTTCCTTCCTTAGACGGAGCTGATAGAATTACTTTTTTAACTGTATCTCTGAGGTGTTTTTTAATGTCTGTTTCTTTTCGGAAAACACCAGTTGATTCAATTACAATTTCTGTTCCATATTTTCCCCATGGAATCTTTTCCGGATCTAATTCTCCCATTACAGGAATATTTTCTCCATCAACAACTATATGTTCACCTTTAGTTTGTACTTCACCTTCATATTTTCCATAAACACTATCGTATTTAAAAAGATGAGCCCAACCGACTGCATCCATTTTTCCGGATGTGTTTATAGCCACTAACTGAATTTTATCTTTAAAATCTTTTAATATTAATCTAGCAGCCAAACGACCAATTCGACCGAAACCATTAATACCAACTTTAATCATTTTTAAACCCCGCTTTTTAACCTGAGCGGCCTCCTTTTTCATATTCAATAATTTTTTCTATTCGCCTTTTATGTCTATCCTCGTTAGAAAATTCCGCTCCTAAAAAGGTCTCCATTATTCTAAAGTTTTCTTCTTGATCAATCTCTGAAGCTAAAACTAATACATTACAATCATTGTGAGCTCGACTAGTAACCGCTTGACCAACCGAAGTACACAAAGCCGCTCTTATTCCTAGAATTTTATTAGCAGCAATGCTCATCCCTATTCCTGAACGACAAACCAAGATGCCTAGGTTTTCTTTATTCTTACAAACTTCCTTTCCTAACTTAAAAGCAAAGTCTGGATAATCATCATCCTGATGCATTATTTCCGCTCCTAAATCAATTAATTGTCTTTTTTTATTTAGATTAGAATGAGCTTTAAAATAGATTTTAATTTCTTCTTTTAAATCAAATCCCGCGTGATCGGCAGCAATAAAAAGTTTATTCATATATCCTCTCTTAAGTAATTAAATTATTATTTTTAAACAGTGCTTCGGCTAGTAAAAGCTCTTTCTGAACTAGAGCTAATGACCTTCTTCAATCGTTTTAAAAAATCTTTCTCAAAACCTTTAATTGCTTTCACAACTCCCTCAGGAGAATTAACAATTTTAAATAATTCCTCTTCTTTTCCTCGTAAGAATAAGTGACTTTTAAGACATTTAATTATGTCTCTCCAAAAATCACCATATAAAATAAAAGGTTTATGAACACCATAATAAAGCCTTGCTAAACACCAAGCAGTAGCAAATTCTGACAACGTTCCTGTTCCTCCTTTAAAAATTATATAAATATCCCCATGTTCTAGAAGTTTAAACATTCGCTCAATATAATTGCCTGTTTTTATCTCTTTGTCGGTAATGTTTTTAGCATAACGACCTTCAAATCCAGGAGCACTTTTGGGATAAAAAGTAACTGCTAATGTTTCTCCATTAACCGACTTTGCTCCCTGAGTTGAGGCATCCATTACTCCAGGGCCACCACCATTAACAATTACAAAACCTTTTTCTGCTAAAATCTTGGCAACTTTGAAAGCTTGTTTATATAGTTTATCTTTAGGTTTAGAGTCTGAGTATCCAAAAAAAGCAATATTTTTAATAAATTTCATCTCTTCTATAATAACATATCTTAATCTTAGTAGCCAAGAAATTTACTTAAAAATTCCTGAGAAAAGCGTCTCTGACTGCTCTGGGTTCCCATCTTCTGGCTCTAAACTAATCTTAACAGTTTTATAGCTACTTTTATCTCCGGTGGTAAGATAATAAAGTTCTCCTCCTCCATCTTCTAATATCTCTACTCTTCCTAATGAAATGAAATCATTTATATCTCTTTCCAACCAGGCCTCATAATAATAACCTTTCTGAGGAAAAGGTAAATTATTAAGATTGACATAAAAATAAAATTTACCATCAGAAAATAGTCTTTTAGCTACTCCTTTTAAGCTGCTATTGTCTACCTGATAAATGTTTGCCTGCTCCGCTTCGACACTTCCCAGCATTGACTTAATTTGATCTTTTATCTTTCTCTTTTCTTCTTCGCTCATTTGCTCTTTTTCTTCTGATTCTCTGGTTGGCTCTTCTTGTTTATAAAGGACTTCATCAGATATAGGAGAAGGCTGTTTTTGATTAGCCTTTTTATTTCTAAAATAAGCATATGAGGCACCAATTAATAAAAGTAAACCTATTCCTAGTAAAATTGTTTGCCAGTCGATTCTGTTCGTCTGCTTTATTTGAGACATTCTCACCTCCTTTCAAAAAACCTGCCTCTTAGGCAGGTTTACTCTTACTCCATCTAATCAATTTTTGTTCTAATTGTCAATTAATCATCGCTTCTTCTTTTGGCTCCCCAATAACCTTTCCAAAAATAAATTGATTGATTCCAAAATAAGAAAGCTTTCTTCTCCCTTCAAGTTCCAAACCACATTTAACGTAAAAATTTTTAGCTGCTGGCTGAGAAGCAACTTCTATTTTGTGACAGTCTGTTTTTTTCGCTTTATTAATCCACGTTTTAATTAGTTTTTTACCTATTCCTTTTTTTCTATAATTTTTTAAAACTCCTAACCAGCGACAAAAAGAAACTCCTCCATAGGGTTTATCAATAACAACAAAACCAATAATCTCTTTTTTTGTTTTACTTTGTTTCTTAGCGACTAGAAAAGTCTTCCAATTATCTTTTAACCATAAATAAAAAGCATTGGGAGTATATATTTTAGACAAAAAATAGTCGATAACATTAGGGCTATACCCAGGGAAGCCCTCCTTTAAAATCTTAGCAAACAAATTATGAAAAGGGGTTATTTCATCTTCTTGAAGTTCTTCTATTACAAAATCCATTAATTTTTCAATCACCAAAAGACCCTTCTTTTAAAAAGAAGAGTCTTTGATGTTTCTTTAAAGAAAATTTATACTTTTTTCAAAACAGGCATACCTGTTCTTTGAGTTTCAACCACCTTGTATCCAGCAGGAACACTGTCGATTGCACCAGCTCGAACATCTCTTGCAAAGTAATAAATTGTCTGTCTTCTTCCACCTCTTAAAGTAACATCTTTTTTATGAAGATGATAAGTAACACCTTTACTGTTTGTATATGAATAAGCCATCTGCCTTCTCACCTCCTTTTTTGCCTTATGGACAGGAAATTTCTTATTTACCCTCATATTAGAGGAGCATCAGGCTATTTGTCAAGAGGAAGCCTCTTTTTATTCACAGATATAAAATTCCAATTATCTATGAGTATAGAACCATAATCTTCTGTGAAGGCAAATAAAACTGTATACTAATTATATGTCAGAAAAAATTATTAAAAATAAGGCAACTGAGAATTATTTTAGTTCTTTTTCTCTCAAAAAATTTTGCAAGAAATACTTTTTCTTTCTCTCAAAAAATTTTAGGTCTATCTACTCTAGAAGATTTTTGTTAAGCCTCCTACTACTATTAATTTTAGTTAATTATCTTTTTCCTAAAAATAAAATTGAGAAAGCTAGGCTGGATGTTGCCAGATGGCCATTCTCTGCTAAAAAGCATTTAAAATTAATTAAGACTTTTTTTGATAATGGAAATTCTGTTAAGTCTAAAGAAGAAATAAGAATAATCGAAATGTCTCCTTTTATGTCTTTTAATATAAAATTAATTCCAAATCTCAAAAAAGAATTTCACAAAACAGAAGCCATTATTGAATTACCGGATAAAACAGAAGAGAAAATTAATCAACTTGAAACTCTTCTTCTTCAAAAACCATACTATCGAGATCTTTATCTAAGACTATCTCTTTTGTATTTGCAAATATGGAAAGATGAAGAAGCTAAGCAAGCTTGGCAAACTGCCTATTACTTAGATCCAAATAGCCCACAGGTCAAACAATTAGGAAAATTAATTGAAGAACTACTCTAAAACTAAAGGATTATTTATTCTCTTTGGTTTTAGTTTCTCCAGAAGTTGATGCTTCTTTACTTTTCTCTGACTTACCTTCTTGTAGAGGAGGAGTTTCTCCTTCTTTGGGCTCTTCACCCTCTTTGGTTTCTCCTTCTTCAACCTCACCTTCGCCTTCCTCACCCTCTGCTGGAGCGGGAGGAGCAGGTTCTTCTTCTTTAGTTGGCTCCTCTATCTGAACAACTAATTGATTTTCATCATCCAAAACTTTTATTTTTTCACGATTAATCTTCAGATCTTTAACAGTAATTCCTTTACCTATTTCTTCTAACCCAGAAATATCTACTTCTATCTTATCTGGCAAGTCGTTTGGTAAGGCCTCTACCTTTATTTCATCTAAAAGATGAACAACAATTCCCCCTTTATCTACTGCTGGAGCCTCGCCAACTAATTCTACTGGAACAGCTACTTCTACTTTTTCAGTCAAATCAACTTGTCTAAACTCTACGTGAAGAACATCTCCAAAGACTGGACTTTTCTGAACATTGCTAATCAAGACTGGCCTTGACTCTTTCTCTCCCTCAATAGTTAAGTAAACAACTCCTGTTTCTCCGGCCTCTTTAAAAATATCTAAAAATTCCTTGAGAGAAATTCGAAGAGCTGTTGATTTAATCTTCTTACCAAAAATATTGGCTGGTACAACACCTTCGGTACGTAAGTTTTTAACTTTTCTACCAAAGGTTTTTCTCTTTTGAACTTTAACTTCTAACTTTTTCATAACTCTGCAGTTTAACAACTTTTTATTAAAAAAGCAAGAGGAGAAAAAAATTATTCTCGGGGAGTTTCGCCATAAATAATAATCTCTGTACCAGGGTTATCAGCAGAAGCACGAATACTTCTTGCTCCATTTAATTTAGGGTCTGCCCAAAAGTAAAGAAGAGCCGCTTCTTCCGTTTTCATATTAACACAACCATGAGACATGGGATGACCAAAATTACTATGCCAGTAGGTACCATGAATCCCAAAACCTCGAGATTGAGGGATTTGATTACTATAGAAATACATTGTGTAAGGTACATTTGGGAGATAATAGTAAGTTCTTAAGGCTCTTGAACCTCCTGACATCTTTGTATAACGCAATTTCGTCCAGATTCTAAAACTACCAGTTGGCGTCCGACCCCATTTACCAGTAGAAACTAAGAAATTATAAATCAATCTATCTCCCTCGTAGGCATAAATTCTTTGATTAGTCAAATCTATCTCTATCCTTTTAGGAGCATCTGATTCTCCTAAGACTGCTTTTTCTTCTTCTGAGAAATCCTTTGCCGTTAATGAATCTGTTAAATCAATCTTTTGGTTATTAAAAATTGCTATTTTTTCGTCAGGGTTAAATTCTTCTTTTAAGGTTAATGGATTAATTTTTGCTGGAGCAGAAGAAGTAAATAAACCAAAATTTATAACTAACCAAAAAGCAGAAAAAAGAGGAGCAACGATAAAAAATATCCAGACTTTTTTCATTCTAATTCAATTTAGCAAAAAAAAATCTTTTTTCAAAGAGTCAAATTAACCAAACATCAAAACTTCTGGTTTAAAGATAATCAAAACGCCAATAACCAACATTAATAATCCCCCAATTAAAAAAGAGAATCGAGTATACTTTTTTTCCACTCCTACCATCTTAAAAGTAATCATAGCGGTAAAAAAAACAATAAGGTCATCGATCATAAAAAAGAAAATATAAATAAGTAAATATAAATAATAC
Source organism: uncultured Pseudomonadales bacterium (assembly GCA_964467735.1). Classification (GTDB taxonomy): domain Bacteria; phylum Patescibacteriota; class Microgenomatia; order UBA1400; family CAYXSR01; genus CAYXSR01. The sequence continues at coordinate 161,211 of CAYXSR010000001.1, forward strand.
TGCCAGGTCTTTAATTTAGTTAAACTTAACACTTGAGTAAAAATAGCTGGGAAACCGGCTGAACAAACTAATTCTACTAAATTAACTGCAAAAGCCAACAAAATCATTCCGACAATTGCTAAAAAAAACTCTTTACTTCTAATCACTTTTCTAATGTTGTCGAAAACAACCAGTCTTTTTTTATTCCCAGTAACCTTACAACCTGCCTGTTTATTAACAAAATATTCTCGAACATTATAACTCCCTGTTACTAAGGCTACTAAGCCAATAACTATTCTCACCCAAAAAACAAATCCTAAAAACAAAAAAAAGTTTAGCCAGGCAGTCATAAAAAGAAAATATACAAAAGCCGAACTAACAATAAAAATTGTTCCCAATATCCACATTTTCTTCTTGTCTTTCATCCCTAAAAGCATGCTAATTAAAAATAGAAGTGTCCACATGGCACAAGGATTAAAACCATCCAAAACTCCAATAATAGTTGCTAATAAAGGTAAAGATAAATTTTTAATTTCAATTCTGCCTATCAAAGGAATAGAAATTACTTCAGGAATTTCTTTTTTTGAATCCTTGTTACAATCCAAAACTTGAGCTATTTGTTGACCGGTAACTTCATCACTTAAATAACCACTGAAATAGTGGTTACCAATAATCGTAAAAGGGGTTCCTCCAAGAGGAGCATTAATTTCTTTCTGCTTAGTTAATAAAAGTTGAAGATTTTCATAATTTTCCGAAGTTTCAAAACTTTTTATTTCTATATTTTCATATTTTTGTTTCAATCCTTCCAAAAATTTCATTTCTTTTTCACAATGAGGACACCCCTCTGCCCAAAAGAAATAAATAACATTAGAACAATTTTCCTTAGCCAATACAGGAGTGGCAAGGCTTAAAAATAAAAGAAAAACTAATAAAAAATAAACTATCTTTTTAATCATCGATTTTTGTTTTTTAAAACAACTTCTAACAGTTCCTCTTTAGATATTTCTCCACTCATTCTTAAAAATTCTTTACCAGTTTTATCTAAAAAAATAAATACCGGTAACATTCCGTCATTTATTTTATATTTTTCTATTAAGGCTTGTTCTTCATCAAAGTCTAAATATTGTGTCTTCAACCAAGGGTTTTCTTTTTCTATTTCTTCCCAACGCGGACGCATCACTAAACAACTATTACACCAAACAGCGCCAATTTTTAAGATTTTCATTTTCCATCTTTCATATAAGTTATTATATAATAACAATCAATAGATCGTAATAATTGTCTTTTAAAACAAATTTTGCTATTTTGAGATTTGTATGAATTTCCTTAAAAAAATTGACCCCCAAATTTATAAGTTAATCACTCAAGAATACAGAAGGCAGCAGGAAACATTAATGATGATTCCTTCGGAAAATGTGGTTTCTAACTCGGTACAAGAAGCGGTTGGCTCTTGTTTAGGAAATAAATATGCTGAAGGTTATCCATTTAAACGGTATTACCAAGGACAAAAATATATTGACCAAATAGAAAACTTAGTTATTGAAAGAGCTAAAAAAGCCTTCAATGTTCCTCACGCTAATATCCAGCCACTCTCTGGATCTCCGGCTAACTTAGCGGTTTACTTTGCTTTATTAAAGCCAAATGACAAAATAATGGGTTTAGCTTTATCTCATGGTGGACACCTCACTCATGGAGCGCCAGTTTCTGCTTCTGCTAAATATTATCGTTCTGTCTCTTATATTTTAGGCAAGAATGGAAAAATGGATTATGGATTAATCGAAAAAATGGTTCTTAAAGAAAAGCCAAAACTAATTATTGCTGGTATAACTGCTTATCCTTTACAACTGAACTGGGAAAAGTTTGCTCTAATTGCTAAAAAAATTAATGCTTACTTAATGGCTGATATTGCTCATCTGGCTGGCTTAGTTGTTGCTGGTGCTTATCCTGATCCAGCTCCTCATGTCCACATCATAACTACCACTACCCATAAAACATTAAGGGGTCCTCGAGGAGCAATGATTTTAGTCACTAAAAAAGGTTTAAAAAAAGATTCTGAGTTAGATAAAAAAATAGATAAAGCTGTATTTCCTGGTTTACAAGGTGGTCCTCACATCAATGCTATTGCTGGTATCGGGGTAGCTTTAAAAGAAACGATGACTAGCAGGTTTAAAAAATATGCTTTTCAGATTGTTAAAAATAGCCAAGCTCTTGCTCAAGAACTTAAAAAATCAGGTCTTCGGCTAGTTGCTGGAGGAAGCAACACTCATTTAATACTAATTGATTTAACAAACAAGGAGATAACTGGTAACTTAGCAGCTGAAGCTTTAGAAGAAGCAGGAATTGTCCTGAATAGAAACTCTGTTCCTTTTGATCCTCATCCTCCTTTTTACCCTTCAGGTCTAAGGCTAGGAACACCAGGTATAACTAGCCGGGGAATGAAAGAAAAAGAAATGGTAAAAATTGCTAATTGGATCAATGATATCTTAGAAGAAGTTTTTCAATTGAAAAAAGAAATGAAAATTAGTTTCGATGAAGAAAAGAAGATAAGTACCAGAAAAAATATTATTAAAAAATGCCAGATGGTTAAGAAAATTCGTTTACAAGTTAAAGACCTTTGTAAAAAGTTTCCTATTAAAAAAACATATTAACTTAGGAATAATATGAAGAATAACAAACCTAATATCAAATATCTTTTTGAACCACGATCAGTGGCTGTTATTGGTGTTTCTCACGATAAGAATAAGATTGGTTACAAAATAATCGAAAATATCTTAGCCAGCCAATACAAAGGTAAAATATATCCTATAAATCCTAAGGGTGGCACTATCCTTGAATTACCTGTTTATAAAGAAATTTCTCAGATAAATGATGATATTGATCTAGTCGTTGTAGCTGTTCCTGCTCAATTTGTTTTCGAAGCCATTCAAGGATGTCCTGGAAAAAATGTTAAATTTCTATCTATTATTAGCTCTGGTTTCTCAGAAATTGGCAAAATAAAAGAAGAAAAAGAAATTGTCGATTTTGCCAATAGTAATGGTATGCGGGTTCTAGGCCCCAATGTCTTTGGTATTTACTCCTCTAAAGCTCCGATAAATGCTACTTTTGGCGCCAAACATATTAAAAAAGGAAAAGTAGCAATTATCACTCAAAGTGGGGCTTTAGGAATTGCTTTAATTGGGAAGACAGAAACTGAAGGTATTGGTCTTTCAACTGTTGTTTCAATTGGTAATAAAGCAGATATTGAAGAAACAGATATTTTAGAATATTTAATTACTAACAAAAATACCAAAGCCGTTTTAGCTTATATTGAAGGAATAAAAGACGGTCAAAGATTTATTCAAATTCTGAAAAAAATAACTGCTAAAAAACCAGTAGTGGTTATCAAAGCTGGTCGTTCTAAAAGAGGGGCGATGGCTGTCGCCTCCCATACTGGCTCTTTGGCTGGATCAGATAATCTTTTTTCCGATATTTTAAGTCAATGTGGAGCTTTTAGAGCGGAAACTCTTCAAGAAGCAATAAATTGGGTTAAATTTTTATCTGACTCGCCAAACTTAAAAGGAGAAAATACGATTATTATTACTAATGGTGGTGGCATTGGTGTGTTAGCTACTGATGCTTGCGAGAAATATGGTATCAAACTTTATAACAAAACTAGTATTATGGAAAAAGCTTTTTTGGGAATTGTTCCTAGCTTTGGTTCCTTTAAAAATCCAATCGATATTACTGGACAGGCTACAATCGAAGATTACGATAAGGCTTTATTGGCAGCAATTAAAAATAAAGACATTCATTCAGTTATTTGTTTAGGATGTGAAACAGCTGTTTTTGATGCAAGCAAGCTTTCAAATTTAGCCGAGAGCACTTTTAATAAGGCTAGAAAAAATAAACCGATTGTTTTCTCTTTTGTAGGTGGTAAAAAGATTAAAGAAAGTATTTCTTATTTAAAAAATCGAAATATCCCTATTTTTTCAGAAACTTATGAGGCAGTCTCTTGTCTGAAAACTGCTTATAACAATTATTATAATTTAAAGAATAGAAAAGAAAAAATCGCTAAAAGAAGAGTTAATATTAAAAAAATTAGAAAAATTGTTGATTATGCCAGGCAGGAAAAAAGAAATTTCCTTCTTCCTTCAGAATCTCAAAAAGTAATGAACATGGCAGCTATTCCTTTTCCTAAAAGTTATGTTGCTCAAAATTCTCAACAAGCTGTTAAAAATGCTAATAAAATTGGTTACCCGGTTGTTATGAAAGTGGTCTCTAAAGATATTATTCATAAAACCGATGCTGGCGGGGTAGCTTTAGACATTAAAACTCCATCAGAAGTTAGCCAGGCTTATCAAAAAATAATCAATAATTGTCTTAAAAATAAACCGAAAGCTAAGATTGAAGGAATTCAAATCGATGAAATGATTAGTGGAGGGGTAGAAACGATTGTTGGTGCTAGAAGAGATGAAACTTTTGGGCCAATTGTTATCTTTGGGTTGGGTGGTATCTTTGTTGAGACCTTGAAAGATATTTCCTTTAGATCTTTCCCTTTAAGCCACAAACAAGTAGAAGAAATGATTAAACAAATCAAGTCTTATCCAATATTAACTGATATTCGAGGTGAAAAAAACAAAGACATCGGAAAAATAATTGATGTCCTAATAAAACTGGGAACAATTATCCAAGAATGTAAGGAAATTAGTGATATTGAAATTAACCCGTTGGTTACCTTTGAACAAGGAAAAGGTGTCAAGGCTTTAGATATAAGAATTCTTCTTTCAAATTAAATCTTTTTAAAATTTAATTAAAGCCTAAATCACTTTTTAGAAACTAAAATCAACTAACCTCCCAACCCTTTTGTTTATCGAGTTGGTCTTGGTTGCATTGGTCTTGCTTCGTTAACAACTATTTTACGACCTACGAATTCTTGTCCATTTAAAGTCTCAATTGCTTTTTTTGCTTCCTCTTCAGAAGACATTTCAACAAAGCCGAAACCTTTAGATCTACCAGAATTTCTGTCTTTAATTACTATAGAGCTAACAACTGTACCAGCTTGAGAAAAATATTCTCCTAATTGTTCATCATTAACATCATAGCTAAGATTACCAACATAAAGTTTGTTTGCCATTTAAAAAATCACCCCCTCTCAAAAGCTTCTTTGGAGCCCATCGGAAAAAACCATTTGGAGACCAAGAGAAGACTAGCTAAAATTATTTCAATACTACTGAGGCAATTATAACAGGAAACAAAATAAAGTCAATTAAACCGATAAAAGAACAATAAAAGCTATTCTTCCCAATATGATATATGTTCCATAATTAAAGTAAACCAAATCTTTCGTGCATAGAAATTATTCTTTGAACAGAAAGCTGAGCTAACTCTTGATCTTCTCCAATTATTTTCCAATTTAATTCCCGACCACTTAAAAGTTGAGCAACATTTCTTTGAGTGATTTGACTAGGCCAAATGTTTTCTTGATCAAAGGCTACCAATCCCCTCCCAGTGTTAATATCTTGAGCAAAAAGATAGCCAAACTGCTGACATTCAAGAAATCCTGTCATTGCCGCCAGTGGTGAAGAATCATAACTAACAAATCTTGTGTAATCAATCTTCATGCCATCTAAAACATCTCCTAAAAAATCAATTAGACGAAGTTCACCTGGTAAAATATGAGCATGACGATGACTAACTGTTTGAACAGTACTAGGTTTTTCTAAACCAGCAACTCCTCCATGTTCAACAAAAATAATTGGTTTTTCAATGGTTGTTCCAAGAGAATGCAAAACCCCACCAACTTCTTCTTGTAATTCGGGCGAACTAGCAAAAGAAGCAAGATGATCTTCTCTTGTATATAGAATAAGGTGAAAATCCGGTGAAACTGCCAAAACGTCTGGGGTTACCACCATCCTATCTGTTTCCAAAACTGGTATTTTATCTAAAGCAGGGTATAATCCATGTTCTGCCAGATGTGGTTTAATAAATTGTTCTGGATGGCAAAAAGGACATTTTTCACTCATATAAATCTCCTATTTTTCCAGAAATAAAAAAACCCGCCAAAATCTGACGAGTTAAAAGTGTCTAAAAAAATAAAAATAGTTGTTACAAACTTAACAACCATATTTTATTTTATACCTAATTCTGGATTATGTCAACTAAAAACTCTCTGCTAATGTGTATCTGGAAGTTAATTTGTATCTACGCAGATTTTTTCTCCAACCTTAGTTTTTTTCTTTTCAATGCAAGTTCTTTTATTTCTCTTCTTACTCTTAGAATTTGAGCAAATACTTTTACTGGATCAAGAGAAAGTTCAAAACTAGCTTTATATAATGAGTTTCCACCCTTTTCTGGAAAAAAAATTTCAGCATTTGCACTTGTTATTTGTCCTTCTTGTCCTTTTATTATCTCTATTTTTGAAAGATCACTCTTAGCTTCATCTCTCAAACCAACTGTTTCTATCTTAGGAAAATCTTTCAAGATTCCCAATCCTACCATTCTAGTTAAAATTGTTCCTGCCGATCCACTGCCTCCCTGGATTGAAGTGGAATCTGGCATATAAGAAAAAAATAAACTTCTCCATTCTAAAATATTTGACCTTTGTGTCTCAGGATCATTTGGACTATTACAAAGTTGTTTAACTACCTTTAAAGTCTTCAATTCTTGTCTTCGAGCAGAATATTCATAATTAACTAGATGTTTTTCCGTTACAGGAGGAACTCCTTTTCCAATTACAGCTTCTTCCCTAAATTCTCCCATAAGATTTTTTTTAAGATAATTTATTTAACAAAAAACTTAATCAACCAGCCAAACAAACTACCTGCTTGTTCTTCTGTTTGGATTTGTTCTTCTAAGGCAGTATTTTGCTGAACCAAGGCTTCAATAAGTGCTTGAATCATGTCAATATCTCCCTGGTTAGAAAGCTGAGTTCTTATCTGTTCTAATTGTCTTATTCGTTCTTGATTCTGTTCTAATTGTCTTTGAAGATTACCGACTGCTTTATAATCAGGGCCTACTATTCTTTTCCACCATCCCTGTCTTGACTCTAGTCTGTTAAGGGCTTGTTCTGTTTCTGTCTGTGTCTGCTTTTGTTGTTGAGCAATCTCCCTAACTTGGTCACCAATCCCACCCATTCTTTCTTCAGAAGTAAGCAGCTTTTCTACTTCTTGAGCAACGATACTCATGTGATCTCTCGCGGTCTCGCTTCTAGAATCCATGGTTTTTGACTGACTGTTCTCTCCGCCTGCTTCTAAATTTTCTTGCTCTTGGGTATTAATCTGTATCTGTTGATCTTCGCCCATATTTTGAGTTTGAGTTTGGATTTGATTTTGAACTTGATCCTCCATAGGAGAAGGAGTTATTTCTTCGTAAAGAATATCTGGATTATTTTGCTGTTGGTCTGTTTGCTTTTGATTCTCAGCTAAAACATTATTAGGAAAAGCTAAAGCGAATAAAGAAAAAACTAATGAAAATAATATTATTTTTTTCATTACTACCTCCTTTTTTAAATGAGAGCTTTTTAATTCTATCATAAAAGAAAGTGAGTAAAAATGGTGCTAAAATCTACAAAACTCTCCCTTTTCATTTTTTCTAATAACTAAAGAGTGCTGATTTAATCATTAAATTGCCTAGTTTTGTATAATATAGGCTATGTCAGAAAATGAATCAGATTTTAGCCAGTTAGCTAAATTATTTGCTGAATTGCCAGTGGGGGATTTAATGGAGCTTCCTTTGGCTCTGCTTCATCCAATTATCCCCAATGATTGGCTTCAAAGTCATTCGGTGGGACCATTAGAGGTCTATCTCAGTAGTAATTCTGGTCAAATTCTCATTGATGATGGTAATCACCGATATTATGATATCTTAAGAAAATTAATGGTAACCAATGACTTTGAAGCCGTTGATCCTTCTACGCTTGTTGATGTAATGGTTCTTGTGAGAAAAGTAATTCCGGAAATTGAATGGTAGCTTAAAAAAAACAATTAAAATTCTTTTTTGTTTGAGTTGTTGGCACTCAAGCAGGCAATAAAAGTGGTAATTGGAACAGCTAAAATAAGACCAATACTTCCTACTAAAATTCTGACTATTTCCTCAGCAATAATCTCATAATTTATTACTTCAGAAAATGGATGAGGATTATCAATAAAAAGAAGAAGAAGGGGTAGAGCTGCACCAGTATAAACTAAAACTAGAGTATTCACCATTGAAGCAATATGATCCCTACCAACATCCATTGCTTTCTTATATAAGTCTTTACTTTTCATTTTAGGATTTGCTTGCTTCAACTGAAAAACAATGGCCGATTGAGAAATAGTCACATCATCCAAAATACCTAAAACACCAATAATAATTCCAGCTAATAAAAGTCCCTTTATATTAATTAATCCTTGAGTGGCAAGTTGCAAAAAACTTGCTTCTTCAGAGACAAAACCGCTTAATTTTGTAGCTTCAACAAAAATACTAGCTAGGATTCCTGTAATAATCAAAGCAGTTGATGTTCCGACAACAGAAACCGTCGTTTTTTTATTAAAACCGTGAGAAAGATAAAATGTAATAGGAATAATAAAAAATGAACCAATAATGGCTATTTGGATTGGGTCTGAACCTTCTAAAATCTTTGGTAAGATAAACTTAAAAATAACCAAAAAAGAAATTCCCATTCCTAAAAGAGAATTAAAACCGCGCCATCTGGCTACCAAAATAGTCAAAATAATAAAAATGAAAAATAACCAGAAAAGAGAATCTCTTCTTATATAATCAGTGATGAAAAAAATATCATTACCTTCGAAATCCTTATTAAAAGAAATTATAAGATTATCACCAAGCTTATATTTTTGAAGATTAATCATCGGAATATTGCCATTTTCAATAACAATTTTTTGTTCCTTTAAAGATCCTTTATTCACCAAAACTTCTAATTTTTGATAAAATTGCTTTTTGTTGAATTCTGTTAAAATTTCTTTTTCTTCTAAAATACTAACTACTGTTGCTTCTAAAGATTCTTCTTGCTGTGATAACCCTGATTGAAAATCATCCTCCTGTCCAAAAACAGAATGAACAGAATTTAGAAAAAAGAAAAAAAATACAATTAAAAATATTTTAATTTTCATCTTTCTTTTCAATTTTTATTGCTTTTCCTTTGATAATAGCTTCAGCTATTTTTTTATAAGCGCTGTCTAGTATTCTGGCAAAAGTTGGTTGAGAAACTTTCATTTTCTTAGCCGCCTGTATTTGTTCTAAATTGTCAAGATCATGAAGTTTAATCGCTTCTAATTCGTCAGGTAGTAAAATTACTTCCTCAAGTATCCGCAAAGGAATTCCCTGAGGTTTAAAATAATAAACATCTGGCTTAAACCGCAAACAACGCGGTATTCTTGGCCTTGTCATACTTTTTATATTCAAATTTGGAAGAAATATTTATTATTCTTTTTTTAATTCCTCCTCTTCTTTTTCAACATCACTTAACTCTTCTTCTAAAGCTTTTCTATAATCACTAAGAGCTTCTAATTGGTCTTTTTTATTTTGAGGCCAACTCCAAGTAAAGTAGCGACCCAAACCTCGTCCCGTTCCAAATCTTCGTCTCCAACCCAAACCTAAACCACATGGACCAAAACCTCTACCTGTCATTGGACCCTGTCCCATAGGACCAGTTCTATCAAATCCGGGCATTTTTTTCACCCCCTTTCTATTATTCTATTTATGAATATATATTCATTATAAAATATTTGTTAACTTTGTCAAGTTTGAAAAAAATACTTAAAAACCTCATCCTTTTGCAAGGACGAGGTTTTTATTCGTAAGTGTTAATACCCTCATTCACCAAAGCGCTTAGGACCGAAACCACCTCTTGGACCTTCACCTAAAAACATTGGACAAGAATCTAGCTCAAGTCCATTTTCTTCTGCCCACTTTTTCATTTCTTCCTGATGGGCTTCCATTTTTTCTCGTCTTTCCTCAGGTGATAAGTCTTTAAATTCTTCTCTATTAGCTTGCATCTCTTCTCTCTTGGCTAAGATTGCCTGCTTTTGTTCTTCAGTGATTTCACCTTCACTAACAGCTTGATTTAAACGTTCTTCAAAACGATTCTGCATTTGCTGATGTTGTTCCTCTCTAGCCTCATCAAAAACAGCTTTCACCTCATCTTCATTAAGTCCAAAACGCTCAACTAGCTTTTGGATAATTGGAGGATATTTGTCTGAGTTATCAGCATAGGCCTTGGTGCTGGCAAAGACAAGCAATCCTAAAGCTAAAACAAGAATAATAATTAGTTTTTTCATTTTTTCACCTCCTTTCTATATTCTCTAAACTTCAGTGTTATTTTTAAGATGACTCTGCCCAACACTGAATTAATTAACAAATTAATAATAATTAGTAAATCTGAAAAAACGCTTAGAAAGAAAGACTTAGAAATGTTTCAGTGGTAATTTAATTGTGAAAGTAGTCCCTTTATCTAAAATACTAGAAACCTTAATCGAACCATTATGGATTTCAATAATTCTTTTAGCCAACGAAAGACCTAAACCATAACCAGTAATATTTTCTTTAGATCGGGATTGATCAACGCGATAGAGTCTTTCAAAAATAAAAGGAATGTCTTTTTTGGGAATCCCAATACCATTATCTTTGATTTGTAAAATCAATTGTTTTTTATCTATTCTTGTAGTCATGGTTATCTTTCCTTTTTTAGGAGTATATTTTATGGCATTATCAAGAAAGATAAGAATCATTTCTTCTAAGATCTCTTTGTTTGCTTGAATATTTTGTTTTTTAGCCCTAATTTTTATTTCGATATTCTTTTTTTTAGCTAAAGGTAGGACTTTTCGATAAGCATTTTTAACCACTCGGGACATTTCAATATTTTCAAAAATAAGATTTTTACCATTATTTTGGAGATTAGCTAAATTTAAAAGACTGTTGCTTAAAGACTGTAAACCATCAATATCTTCTAAATTACTTTTTATTATTTTCTTTGCTTTTAATAACGACAATTTTTTATCTCTTAAGGCTACCTCCATTGAGGTTTTCAAAGTAGTTAAAGGAGTTCGAAATTCATGAGAGGCATCAGCAACAAACCTTTTCTGTTCTTCCATTACTCCTTCAATTGGTCTTAGTGTTTTACCTGCTAAAAAATAACCCGCTAAGGTCGATATTCCTAAAATCCCTCCATTAAGGATTAATAAACTTAAAACCAATCGTTCTTTAGCCGTTTGAAGATCTTCAATAAACAAAACACGCGCTGGTTTTTCTCTTAATTCAAAAGGCAAGTCTTCTAATCGAGCAGAAAAACGCCTTGGCAAAGGAATATTTAATTCTTCTGCTCTTAGTCTTAATTCTGCCATATGAAAACCTCTTTCTAATTCTCCCAATACTCTCACATAAATAACTATGCTAAAAAGAATACTAATAACCATAATGATTAAAAGATACCAACCGGTTAGTTTTAGTCGAGCTGATTGAAATATTGATTGAAACACTATTTGTTTTCTCCAATTCGGTAACCAAAACCTCTTAAGGTTTGAATAAGAGAAGGTTTATTTTTAAATGGTTTATCAATTTTATTTCTTAAATAACCAATATAAACTTCAACTGTGTTCGGCAACACATCAGCATCATAGTCCCAAACATGGTTAATAATTTGATTTTTAGAAAGAACTTTGCCTTTATATCTTAAAAGATGTTCCAGTAAACTAAATTCTTTTTTGGATAAGTTAATCGATTTGTTCGCTCGTTTTACTTCAAAAGTTAAACTATTAAGAGTCAGGTCTTTACAAGTTAAAATCGTATCTAAAACCTGTTTTGGTCTTCGGCTTAAAGCTTTGATTCTTGCCAACAGTTCTACAAAAGCAAAAGGCTTAATTAAATAGTCATCCGCACCAGCATTCAACCCATTAACTTTATCATTTAGTTGACCTTTGGCAGTTAACATTAAAATAGGAGTATGAATGTTTTCTTCTTTTCTCAATTTCTGGCAGAGTTCAACTCCATTCATTTTAGGCAACATAAGGTCTAAAACTATCACATCATAATCTTCGCTGGCTGCTAAATCAAAACCCTGTTCACCATCGAAAACAACATCAACCGCCCAAGATTCCTGCTCTAATCCTTTTTTGATGGAGTTGGCAATCTTATGCTCATCTTCAATAATTAAAATTCTCATCTTGAGGCATATTATATCAACTTCCTGAGAAATAACTGAAAGCCTGGAGCTTCTAAATTATTTTTCCAAATTTACCTTAAAGTTAAGTTTTATAAGATACCAAAACCCAAAATAACTTAAAACAAAAACTCCAAAGACTAAATATCCTGTTTGTAAACCATGTTGATTGGCTATAAAGCTGAAGATTAATTGATAGGGTAAAAGATTCATAATTAAACTACTAACAGATGAGACAGTCGCTCGTTGATATGATTCAGTCTCTTTCTGGATTAATCCTTCTTTAAGAACGGAAATAAATTCTAATATTACACCTAAAGATAATATACCAATTGCCATAAAAGGATTTTTGATAAATGAAGCCATAAACATAACTATTATTGTAAATACAACCGAAAGGTTGATTATTAACCAAGCATGATTTTTAAATTTATGGGCGACACTACTTGCTAGACTTTGACACAAACAGGCTACTGCAAAAACTAAACCAATTACTGATCTTGAAAATCCCAAAAAGTCTAAATAAACATCATTAAATTCTTCAATGTTTGCTAACCATGCCAAAACAATTACCGTATAAACCATCAGTTGTAAAAGATTTTTATTGTGACTGATTGTTTTAAATGAATTTTTAACAAATTGCCAATATTTAACTTCTTCTGTTGACTCTGAAGCTTTAACTTCTGGCCAAAAAAAAGCGATTAGAGAAACAACAACAACCGACAGAGCCGATAATAGAACCGTCAAGTCATAGGAAATCTCGCTTAAAAACCCTCCTAAACCTACAGCAATTCCTATCCCAAGTGTTCTAAAGGCGTTGCCACGACCCCAAATCTTCTCAAATTTAGATTCTGCCTTAATATATTTTAGAAAATCATAAACATAAGCTTGTAGGGTACCTGAAGCAAAAGTACCACCAATTGTTCTTAGCAAAAAACCAAATAAAAACATCCAAAAAGAATGGCTAAAAATCCAAATTAAATAACATAAAGAAAAAGAGAATCCTGATAAGATTAACATTTTTCTTCGACTCCACCTGTCGGCAATTGCTCCACTGGGTACTTCCAACAATAAAGTCATCACTGACCAAAGAAATAATAAAATTCCTATCTGGGCTAAATTAAGACCTCTATTTAGCATAAATAGCTTTTCGACTGCGTAGAGAAAAATCAGATCAAAAAAGAATTGGAAAACATAAAAAAGTCTTGTAAAAGTTAATAAACTCATATTATCAGTGCTGGCTACAACATTCTTCATTTTCTTTATTTTAATCAAGACAGATAATTTAATAAAGTTTGGTAAATCTTTTTAGGAAAGTAATGTCTTTTAATCTCTCCCACTAAAATAGAGATTACTAAAGGAGAAAAGAAATAACACTAAAAATAAATATAAAGGTAACCAGAGAAGACTAACCACTCCACTAAGATTGTTGTAGTTAGTAACGAATAACCCAATCATAAACACAATACTAATAATCATTGTCAAAAATGCTGATTTACCCACATCTTGAAGTTGTTTTTCATCATACCATTGTCGAGGTTTCTCTTGAAATTTATTAATAAACCAATATAAAACTGCCAAAAAATAAGGAATTAAAAGAACAATCGAACTGATAGTGGTATGAATGGTTAAATTCCAGGCACTAGGAAACAAAAAACCCAAACTAGAAGCCGACAAACCAAGCAAGCCACAAATTAATCCCACATATTGAACCGCCATAAAAATATTACTATCTCTGGCAATCTTTTTTAACTGTTTTTCTCTCATAAAACCAGAAAAATGAAGATAGGTAAAACTTAATGCTGTTAAAAGTTGAAAACCCATTATTGGATAAATCACTGACCACTCGGGCTGGGCAAAACCATAGCGATATTGTTTTCCAATATCGCTTAGCAAAGCCACGTCACTAAATACAAATAATAGTGATAAAACTCCACTGACAATCAAGAATAAAGAAAGAATCGTAATTTTTTTAGCGTTTTTCAAAAAGTTAGCCATTTGGAATAAAGATAGCAAGCAAAAACCCAGGAAACATAACAACCCAATTCCCACCCAATTCAGCAAATGTTCTTCGGCCAAACTAATTGCTTCAAAACTAATCATCTTTGGTCGGAGTCTTGAAAAAAGAAAAAAATCAAAGACAAAGAAACCAACAGAAACTAATCCTAAAAGAACACTAATATTTCTTAGTAATCCATTTAGTTTTTTCATTTATTAGTCCTTTCTTCAACTAGATAAAAAATGTCCTCAAATTTTACCTTGAAGAAACGAGCTATTTTTAAAGCCAATAAAGCTGAAGGAGTAAATTTTCCTTTTTCAATTGAATGGATTGTCAATCTACTAACCCCCACAGCGTTAGCCAAATCTTGCTGAGAGATTTCATTGTGCTCAAAACGGTATTTACGTAAATGGTTAGAAAGTTTCAAAATATTATCCTTTTTTAAAAGTAACTTAAACTATACATAGCGTATAGTAAAGTATACATTATGTCAAGCAACAATTTTAAAATGTTATTAATTAAAAATATGAAGTTTTATTCTTTTTTCTGTTAATCACCACATTCTCTTTGTGGCATAGGTGCCGAAGGATGGCCATGTTCTACCCATTGACCATCAACACAAATCCAACTATCTTCAGATCCACCGATTACAAATCTTAAAAACAACCAAATAATTAAAAGGGTTATAAAAATAAGCAAAATCTTTTTCATAAAAATATTATACTCTAATCTTATCGAGAGTCTCAATAAAATTTGTTAAACAACTCGTCTTAAATGGTCTTGAGCAAGTTCAACGAGACGGTCTGTCTAGAATAATTGAATGACGAATTAAAGTCAAAAAAAGCACCTTTGGGATAAGAGTTGAGAACAGAGTAAGTGTGGTTGCGACCACAGCTGTGTTGCATACCCCGCAACCAATTCTTACTCGTCCCACTCACCTTCAGGCGCTTTTTCTGCATCAATAAGTCGAATACTCCAGCTTTTTAGTCGCAGCCAGTCAATCTCAGAAATTGGCCACCTTCATCATTGGTGTAGTAAATGGACTTTCCATTCACGAGTTTGGCAGTCTGAACCATAAAACCTACCTCAAACTCCTGAAGTGAATATCCTCCTGCAAACGTCCAGTCTGACCTATCACCGTTAGGACAAATGACGTAGCGCTCCCATTTTATCAATCCATCGTCACGTTTTGTTATCTCGGTGACAAGGATGATTTTTTCAGGTTCAAAACGCCAAGTCCTAGTATTCCCATTCCCTTCTACCTCTAATACTCCGTTGATCTCTCTAGTACAGCCTGAGAGAAGAAGGGAAAAGAGTGCCAGCACGACTAACGTTGTACAAAACTTTTGGCTCATTGCTCTTACCTCCTCTGACTTCTACGCTGGTCTTGGACAATTGCTGCCTATTCGACTTAATGTGCAAGCTAAAATGTAACTCAACAAAAAAACAAAGCGTCGCTTAATGACGCTTATTTATTGGGTTACTAAAACAGAATTATATCAAAAAATGAAGTCAAAATCAATACTATAGGATAATTTCAATTATTCTATAGCTGTTTAAAAACTCACCCAAAAAAGCCAAACACCTAGAAGAACCATAAAGGCGGCACTGAGCCATTGTTTCTTTTTGAACTTTTGTGCCTGTTTATGTATCTGTTCTGGGAATCCAATCTTCATTATTCCTTTAATTACAGTAGACCAACCCAAAATAGTGATAATTATTCTCCAATCAAACACCCAGATGTTGTGCAAAATTACTGTAACCAGTCCCATTATCAATGTAATATAACCAGTTGAAATGACAAACTTTTTATCATCAGTCATTTCTATCGTTTTACCCAATTGTCTGGTTATAATGAACAAGGCTCCAAAAATTACTGAGTAGCTTCCCCAAAGTCTGGCGAAGAAAATTGAAACATCCATGCTAAATACAATATAGCATAAAATAATTTTTTGTGAGGTTCTGAAGATAAAATTCAGACAGAGTTAATCAAAGTAAAATTGTTTTAATTATAAACAATCTACCGGACAATTGTGTTCGTTTTCTTCCTCTACAATTCCATTACCACAACAACCATTTGAACAATCCTTACCAAGACAACGGCAATCTTTAGGACAAGTAAAGCAATCTTCTCCATTTAAGTGACCAGCACAAATCTTATCACCACAGATAGCTGGTGATGGTGATGGTGATGGTGATGGAGTTAATGTTGGCGAGGGTGTCGGCTCTAAAAAACCTAAACCAAAAAAATCTGGCCCAATGACTGGTGTCG
>CAYXSR010000002.1:0-50136 GCA_964467735.1 uncultured Pseudomonadales bacterium
CCAATTGCCTGGTTTACTCAAGAAGCTTTTGACGAAGATATGAGGATTTGGACAGAAACGATTATTTCTTGTGCTAAAGGGAAACCGATTAATATAGTAAATTAATTTATGATTACTCTCTACTTAGTCCGGCATTGTTCCTATGATAAATCTCGAACGATCTTACCCGGTAGATTGCCGATTCCTCTAAGTATTAAAGGTAAAAAAGAAGCTTATAAATTAAGAAGATTTTTTAGCGACAAAAAAATCAGTAAAATTTTTAGCAGTGCAGTTTTAAGATGCCAACAAACTTCAAAAATTATTAGCGCTGGCAAAATTCCTATTATTTATGATCAACGACTTTTAGAATGTTTTTCTGCTTACCAAGGTTATTGGAAAGTTGAGTGGCGACATTTCTTCGGTCATCGACAAGAATTAGGTGGCGAAAGCCATCAAGATGTTCAAAATAGAATGATAGATTTCTATAAAAAAACTAAATTTACTAGTAATAAAAATTACATCATTTGTTCTCATGGTGACCCATTATATTTCTTTTATCAATATTTAACCAAACAACCACTTCTTAAAGAGAATAAATTAAACGAAGAGCCTTTAACGCCTAGTGATTACCAATCTACCGGCAGCATTTTAAAAATAAATATTTACAGTAAAGAAAAAATTGAAGTACAACCTCTTATTATTCAAGAACAATTGGTATAAAATTTAGAAAAGTTTGCTTAATATAATTTATATTTTTAATTATGGAAGAAAACACAGAAGGTCTTCCGGCAGGTTCTCAAGTTTTTGAACAAAAAGTTCTTCCAGAAACTATCGAAGAGTGTTTGGCTTTAAATGCGGAATATTTGGAAGCCAGAGATTTTTTTGGAAGAAGATTAGAAAAAAAATTAAGAAATCGCCAATGGAGTGCTTTAGAAATAAGAAATACTGATTTGCCGGATTTTAACGTCTTTCACACTCAAACAGAATTTTCCCCGCAGCAATTAGAGCCAATCTTAGCCAAGTTAAAAAAAGTGGTTAGTATTCTTGGTTATAAAAAAGAAGAATTACCAGTTTTCTCAATTTGGCTTGATCCTTTAACAATTAGCTATAAGGATGCGGGAGCGTTTGCTAATGTAGACGAAAGAATGATTTGGGTAAAAGATAAAGGTTTATCTTTGGCGCATGAATTTACCCACATTGTCGCTTTGTCTATTGCTTATCCTAATTCTAATATGTTGGTCGAAGGGATAAGCGCTTTTGTAGAATGGGAAAGTGAAACTGAAAAAGAAAGAGCCACTAACTATGCTGATAATTACCAAATAATTAGTAGACAGTTTATTAATAATCCCCGAATTGCTTCTAAGATAGAAAAGCAAGGACTAGACGTTGAATTTGGTGATGATGAATTAATGACCGCCAAAATGTTTGGCGGTTTGCTTTTCCATACTCTTTGCCAAGATTTTGGTCTTACCAACCAAGAAATAGGACGACATTGGAGGGATACTACTAAACATAACAGTGTTTCTGAATGGATAGAATCAATGGGTTTAGATAAAAATGCAGTTGAAGCAGCTTGGAAAAAAAGAATAACAGAAGCTAAAATTGAACAAGGTTCTCAAAGCCGAGTGAGTATTTTACGTTTTTTCATCGATACTTGGAAAACAAGATTAGGAATATCCTAAATAAATAAGTTTTGATATAATTCGTTTATAAAAAATTTTGGAGATAACATGCCAGATGAGACAGAAACAAAAGGCTTAATTGAAACCCAAGCTTCTACTGTCTTAAGTTTGGCAGATTTTTATGAACGAAATAAAGGAACCATGTCTCCTGAAGCGATACTTTCGGTCTGGATGGCGATGAGAGACACTTCTTTAGAGCAGTCAGCTGTTGATCCTCAACAAGAAACTTCTGGGAAGATACTTTTAATAATTTAATTATTCTGAAGAAATTTTTAAATATTTAAGTGAGTGGAGAAAAAATTAGAGGTTGATTCGCTTGTAGAAAAGCAATCATTGCCTCCTCTGTAAGGGGAATTTCCTCCGGAGTAATTTCAGGAAACAAAGTTTGAAAATTTGTTCTTTCTTGTTGCAAGAAAGCTTGCAAATTTGGGGAGTCTTGTCCTTCTAAAGAATCAAAAATTCCTGCCATTAGTCTGGCATCCTTTGCCTGAACGAAGCCCGCCATTACCGTTCGTCTATCAAATTCTGTTTCTACTACTGCTCTAAAAAGTAATGGCCTTATTACTGTGTCGGGAGCAACTGCAAAAATTGCTCCGGCAAGCTGAGCTAAAATTTCCGGATTAGGATTAAATTTAATCATAGGGTATATTATACCAAAGGCTGAATTTAGCAGTAGTTTATAATATATCTATGAAAGATATTTTTGACGTTTTAATTATTGGTGGTGGGCCAGCGGGAATGATGGCTGGGATTAGCGCCAGCACTAACAATAAAAAGATTTGTCTTTTGGAGAGAAACAAGGTTTTAGGAAAAAAACTGCTTCTAACCGGAAACGGGCGCTGTAACTTCACCAATGCCAAGCCAATTCCGGAAGTAATTGAGATGTTCGGCAAGCAGGGCCGATTTTTATATGGCGCTTTAACTAAATTTTCTAACACCGATCTTATTAATTTTTTTGAAGAAAGAGGGGTAGAAACTAAAACTGAGCGAGGTAATAGAGTTTTTCCTGCTTCTGACAGAGCCTATACAATTTTGAGTTGTTTAAAAAAAGAACTGGAAAAAAATAAAGCAAATATTGTTTATGATTTCAGGGTAATAAAAATTTCCAAACAAAAATATGATTTTAGAGTCCTAGCTAAAGACGGGCGGGAAATTTTTAGCAAAAAAGTAATTATTGCTACTGGCGGCAAAACTTATGAAAAAACTGGTTCGACTGGTGATGGCTATTGGTTGGTAAAAAATTTAGGCCATAAGATTCTTCCTTTAAAACCAGCCTTGGCTCCCCTATTCGTTAAAGATAGAGAAATCCGTTTATTGGCTGGCTTGTCTTTAGAAAATGTCCGTTTGACAGTTTTCAGCGACGATCAAGTAATTAATAGTTTTTTTGGCGATATGATTTTTACTCATCAAGGAATCTCTGGTCCAATAGTTTTAAAAACAAGCAAGCAAGTTTATGATGAAATCAGAAAGAATAAAAAGATAGCCGCCATTATTGACCTAAAGCCAGCTTTAAATGAGAAACAATTAAAAGAACGGATTTATCGGGGAATTAACCAATTTCCTAAAAAAGAATATAAAAGTTTGCTTAATAATCTTTTGCCTCGCCTATTGGTTTTAACCGCGATAAAAGAGACAAAAATTGATAGTCATAAGAAAAATGGTAGCCTAACCAAAGAAGAAATTATCAAAATAATTAGATTTTTAAAAGATTTTTCTTTTGTTGTTGATGGAGTTGCTCCTTTAGATTCGGCTATCGTAACTGCTGGAGGCGTTGATATTTCCGAAATTGACTCACGAACAATGGAATCAAAAATTGTTTCAAGATTATTTTTTGCCGGTGAAATTATTGCTCTAGACGGGCCAACCGGCGGATTTAATTTGCAAAAAGCTTTTTCAACCGGCTGGCTAGCAGGTAAATCAGCTAGTATTTGACCAATTTGCTATAATTAATTTAAGTATGGGCAAACAAGCAATGATTGAGGCTCAAGCTGAAAAAGCTGATCTTTTGCAAGATGGAGGCGAAATTCTTCTTTCTCCAGAGTTAACTGCGCTTGCCTTCGGAATTTCATTATCAGAAATAAAATCACTTCAACAAGCAGGTGACGTTTTATTAATTGAGCCCCAAGAAACTGGAGTGTTAGTAAGTATTCAACCGGAAACTTTACCTTGGAGACGGGATTTATGGTTAGAAATGTTGGGAACTTTAGAGAAAGGTCGCAGTTCAGTTTCAGAAGCAAAGAGAGCCTATGATGTTTTATATCCTTTTACTCAAATTTTAGCTTGTGAAGCGCCTCTAACATTTGAAGGTTTTCAAATGCCAAAGGGATTAAGAGAATTCCCTGCTTTAGGCGAGCTTGTTAGCCTTGTTCAAATAGGACAGTCAACAAAAGAGGGTGATTTAGGAATGCTTCAAAGTATTTTAAGAATTTTATGGAGTGATTTGACTCCGGGAATTCAACAAGAAATGGCTGGTATGGAACCAGAGATGGTTTTAGCTTCTTTAAAAATTGCTGGCAGTGGCACTTAGAGAGTAATGTTTTTATAATGACGGAGTGCCAAAACTTTGGTTGTTTTCGGTTCAAGTTCAATTGCTACAACATCTATTCTAAAACTAGAGGCTAATTTTGGGTGCAAAAGTAAAAAATAATCAGCGGTTTTTATAATTGATTTTTGTTTTGAAGCAGTGACTGCCTCTTCTGGTAAACCATATTTTTTGGAAAAACGAGTTTTGACTTCCACAAAAACAATTTGTTTTTTATCTTGTACTATGAGGTCAATTTCACCAAGACGACAGCGGAAATTCTGAATAATTAATCGATAACCTTTATTTTGAAGATGTTTTAGAGCTAGTTTTTCGCCCAGTTTTCCCAGATTTTTTGGCAGCATTAGTTGTTGATTTTTTAACTTTTTTTTCCTGAGAGATTGTTTTTTTACGATGAACAACTTTTACTTTATTAGCTTCTCTACCAATTCTTTTTCTTAAATAAAAAAGCTTTGCTCTTCTAACTTTTCCCTTTTTGACAAGAGTAATTTTATCAATACTTGGACAGTTTATTGGCCAAATTCTTTCAACGCCAATTGTACCAATAGCAATCTTCCTCACTGTAAAACTCTTACCCGTTGCTTTTCCCTTAATAGCAATAACCACTCCTTCAAAAATCTGGATTCTAGTTTTTTCACCAGATTTAGTTTTCTCTTTAATTTTATGGTGAACACGGATAGTGTCTCCAACGCTAAAATTAGTTTCGCCAAAAATTATTTGATTAGCCATATGAGAGATTATTTTATCATTAGAGGTTATTGACTGCAAGCCTTAATAAGAGCAATAAATATTGGATGAGGAGATAAGGGACGACTCTTGAACTCTGGATGGAATTGAACGCCAATAAAAAATGGGTGAATTTTTGAAGAAAGCTCAACCGCCTCAACTAGCTGACCATCAGGAGAACTGCCACTAATAATCATTCCCGCTTTAGAAAATTTTTCACGATAATCATTATTAAATTCATAACGATGACGATGGCGTTCCATTACTGTCAGAGGACTATGATTTTTTATTAGATACTCACCGGCTTTTTTTTCAAGATACATTTGGTGTAATTTCGATTCAGAATTAATTACACAAGGCCAGGCACCTAGACGAATTGTTCCTCCATATTGATGTTTGGCTAAATATTCTTTTTGGTGAGGCATAATATGGATTACTGGATGAGTAGTTTGCGGATCAACCTCTTCAGAATTAGCATTTTTAAGATTTAAAACATTTCTGGCAAATTCGATTACGGCCATTTGCATACCAAAACATAATCCAAGATAAGGAATTTTGTTTTCTCGAGCAAATTGAACCACCTTTATTTTTCCTTCTACTCCTCGACTGCCCCAACCTTGAGGAACAATAATACCGTCGACTTTGTTGAGCTTTTGAAGTTCACTAGGATCTTTTTCTATTTTTTCTGAATCAAACCAGACAATATCTGTTTTGATATTTTGATAAAAAGAAGCATGTTTAATAGATTCTAGAACGCAAGCATAAGCGTCAGGTAAGACATAATTGCCAACTGTTTGATATTTTCCGGCAATCGCAATTTTAATTGCTTTCTTAATACCATTGCTTTTTTTAACCAATTTTTGCCATTCCTCAAAATAAGTCGTCTTTTTAGTTTTAAGATTTAATTTTTTAATAATTTTAAGATCAAGACCTTGTTTTTTCAAAACAGCAGGAACCTCATAAACATTTTCAATATAAGGGTTGGAAATTACATTTTCCAAATCAACATTACAAAACAAGGCAATTCTTTCTTTTCGTTTCTGATCTAGTGGTTTTTCAGCTCTGCCAAGAACAAAATCGGGCTGAATTCCGGTTTGATTAAGAAGCCTTACTGAAGTTTGAACTGGTTTAGTTTTCATTTCTCCTATTGAAGGAGGCGTGGGTAAATAAGCGACATGAACATGAACAACATCTTCTTTATCTCTAATCTTCATAATCCGGTTGGCTTCTAAAAATAAAATATTTTGGTATTCGCCAACTGTTCCACCAATTTCAATCAAAACAACTTCAGCTTTCATGGCTTTTGCTGCCTGTTTAAAGCGCCGAATCATTTCTTCAGGAACATGAGGGACAACTTCAACGTCTTCACCATCATACTCAAAATTTCTCTCCCGACGGATAACTTCCTGGTAAATTTGGCCAGTAGTAATATAGTTATCTCGAGTGAGATTTTCATTAATAAATCTCTCATAATGTCCTAAGTCTTGATCAGTTTCAATTCCATCTTCGGTAACAAAAGTTTCTCCATGTTCTTGAGGTCGGATGGTTCCGGCATCAATATTAACGTAAGGATCGCATTTAACCGGTGAAACTTTAATACCATGAGATTTTAGAAGAAGAGAAATGGAAGAAGTAACAACACCTTTTCCCAAACCCGAAATAACCCCACCGGAGACAAAAATAAATTTAGGCATAAACTATTTTAGCAATTTTTAACCTCCTTGGCAAGCAAATTAGCAATCGAAATAATTTTTAATTTTTTCCATTTTTTAATTTTAGGAGCTTTAATTGTATCTGTTACAAAAAGATTATCTAGTTGGCTGTTCTCAATTCTTTCTTGAACTCCGGGAGCATAAAAATGATGAGCTAAGCTAGCATAAACTTTTTTGACGCCCTGTTTTTTCAAAAACTTGGCTACTTTAATCAGTGTTTGACCAGTAGAAGTAAAGTCGTCATTAATTAAGACTGTTTTCCCTTTAATTTTTCGATTAACTCCAATAATTTTTACTTCACCGCTACTTAAATCTCTTTTTTTATTAATAACACTAATTGGTAAATCTAATGCCTGAGCTAATTTAGTAGCCTTTTTAACTCCTCCAATATCTGGACTAATAATTAGATCAATCTTTTGATTTTTCTTAAAATAATCTATAAAAAGATTTGTGGCGGAAAGATGAATGACCGGAATATCAAAAAATCCCAAGATTGTTTCATTGTGAAGATCAACAGTTATTAGTTTATCGATTCCACTATTTTGAATAATTCGAGCGATCACTTTAGAAGTTAACGGTTCACCTGGTCGAAAAACTTTATCTTGAATACAATAACCAAACCAAGGTACAACGGCAGTAATTTTTTTAACTCCACTTCTTTTTAGAGCATCAACTATTAAACAAAACTCAATAATATTATTATCTGGAGGATTAGAGAAAGATTGAACAACAACACATTCGCTATTAGTTGTTTTATCGTTTACCCAGACACGACATTCTCCATTTGGAAAACGAGAAAGTTCAATTTGGCCAGGTCTAAGATGTAAAATTTTAGCAATTTTGTCCGCTAATTTTTGGTTTGAAGAACCTGAAAAAATTTTCACTTTTTTTATTATAGCAAACTGTTTAGTATTTTATTCAAAACCGAATTTCTTTCCCCAATTCTTAGGATCTTTGGCCCAACTTAAAACTAAATCTTTATCTTCTTTTTTAATATATTTTTTCTTGATTGCTACATCAATGATTTGTTTAAAATCGGTTAAGGTAAATACTTTTATTTTAAATTTTTTAAAAGTGACTTCAGCTTTTTTCATAAGATAAGTGGTAGTGGCAACGGCATATTTTACTTTACCACCTGCTTTCCTTATCGATTTGGTATTGCCAATTAAACTTCCGCCAGTAGAAATGTGATCCTCGATAATAACTACTTTTTGACCCTTTTCAACTTCCCCCTCTATTTGATTTTCTTTTCCATGGCCTTTTTTAGTATCTCGAACGTAAACCATTGGTAGATTTAGTTTTTGAGAAATAAAGGCCGCATGAGGAATAGCAGCAGTTGCGGTTCCAGAGAGCAGCTCAACATTATCAAGTTTTATTTTCTCCTTTATCAGTTTAATATAAAAATTAATTATTTGCTTTCTAATTTTTGGATGGGAAATAATAATCCGATTATCAATATAGATGGGTGATAGAATTCCTGAAGTGAATTTAAAAGGTTTTCGTGGCCGAAGACTAATGGCATTAATATTTAACAATAGTTCAGCTGTTTTATAAGCTATTTGTTTATCCATTTTACCTCCGAAATTGATTGATATAGTTTTTTAATTCTTTAGTTTTTTCTCTTGCTTTTTGAGCAAAATCTTTTCCATCATCGACAAAGATAATACCCCGTGATGAATTAATAATAAAATTATTTTTGGCAGCTTTAACAGTTTTTTCTAAATCGCCCCCCTGTTTTCCTATCCCGGGGATCAGCAGCCACATATTTTTAGTAATTTGTCTTATTTTCCTTAATTCTTCAGGATAAGTAGCCCCAGTTACTAAACCGCAATTTTGATTAATATTCCAATATTTACTAATTCTTTGGGCCACGTATTCATATAGCTTCTGATTTTTCACCTTAAGGTCTTGAAATTCACCAGCACCAGAATTAGAAGTTCGACATAAAATAAAGAAGAATTTATCTTTTAAATTTAAAAATGGTTTTAAAGCTTGATAACCCAGATATGGGTGGAGAGTGATACCATCGACTTTTAACTGGTTAAAGAAAAATTTGGCATAAGCATTGTTAGTATTATCGATATCACCCCGTTTGGTGTCTAAAATAATCAAAACTTCTGGATAATTTTTACGTAAAAATTTAACTGTTTTTTGTAAAGATTTCAAACCTTTTATTCCCTCAGCTTCATAAAAAGCAATATTGGGTTTATAAGAACAAACCAAATCGTAAGTATTCCTGATAATGGCCTTATTAAACTCAAAAAAGGGGTCAGGTTTTTTAAGTAAATGTTTTGGTAATTTCTCTAAAACTGGGTCTAAACCAACACAAACAAAAGAATTATTTTTCTTAATAATATTATTGCACTTACTATTAAAGTTCATTAAATATTTTTTATTGATCTGAACTCAAAAGACTTGAGACTTTTTTCTGTAATTCTGAATTATAATTTACCCCATAAGGAATAATTATTTTTTTATCCTCACCACCGTTTGGCAAAATGATAACTACTTTATCCTCACCTCGATTATTTTGCAAAAGAGAAGCGAGTTTATTTAAAACATTTTTAGCTGTTGTTCGAGGAATACGAATTTCGTAAGCCTTATTATTTTTTTTCAAATTAATAATCTCTTCAAGTCTCATAATTTTTTCAGCAATCATGGTTAATCTTTCTTCTTTAAAATCTATTTTCCCTTCAATAACGACCACTTTATTCTCCTGAAGAATATCTTTAGCAGTAGAAAAAAGTTGAGGAAAAATAACTACTTCAATCGTTCCGGTTTTATCATTTAGATTTAGGAAGGCCATCTCGTTATTACCCCGTTTGGTATAAACTTTTTTGATTTTACCAACCACACCTCCAATAGTTAGTCTTTTTCCAACATGTTCAAAATTATTAATTTCAAAAATCTCATGAGAAACAATGGATTTTAACATCGAAAGATTTTTTTGATGAGGATCATCACTTAAATAAATCCCTAAAAGATTTTTTTCCAAGGCTAAAAGTTCCGTTGGACTAAATTCATCTATTTGTGGTAGGTCATCTTTTGGTTCAATATTCTGTCCTGGATTATCTTTATGACTGGGATTATCAAAAAGAGAGGTTTGACCACTTTCTTTTTTCTTTTGCTCTTCAGCTGCTTTTTGTCTAATTTTTTCTAACCCTGAGAGCATAGCTGATCTTTTACCAAAATGATCTAAAGCTCCAACTTGGATTAAACTTTCTAAAACTTTTTTATTAACTTTTTGATTATCAACTCTATTACAAAAATCACTTAAAGACTTAAAATCGCCCTTTTTACGAGCTTTTAAAATTGATTCAATTGCTGCTTCACCAACGTTTTTAATCGCGGCTAAACCAAAACGAATTGCCTTATCTTCTAAAGAATGCGAGTCTGACTCGATATTAAACCAGGTTTTTGATTGATTAATATCAGGAGGAAAAACATAAATACTCATTCTTTTACATTCTTCAATTGCTCGAGAAATTTTTTCATCTTTAATCGGACCAGAAGTAGCCATTGATTCTGCCGTAAGCAAAGCAGTCATGAACTCTACAGGATAATGAACCTTTATATAAGCTGTTTGATAAGCAATCATCGCATAAGAAGCAGAGTGGGCTTTATTAAAGCCGTAACCAGCAAATCTTTCAATATACCCCCAGACTTTATCGGCTGTTTTCTGAGAATATCCTTTTTTCTTAGCTCCGGCAATAAATTTCTTTTTCTCCTTAGCCATAATGGATTTTTTCTTTTTGCCAATCGCCCTTCTTAAAATATCGGCTTCTCCCATAGAATAACCAGCCATTATGTTAGCAATTTGAAGACACTGTTCTTGGTAAACAGCAATACCATAAGTTTCTGATAAAACTTGTTTTAAATCAGAATGGGGGTAGGAAATACTATCTTTATTTTCTTTACCTTTAATAAATTCGGGAATAAGCTCCATTGGTCCTGGACGATAGAGAGCAACCATAGCAGTTATATCAGAAAAAGCAGTTGGTTTAAGATTTCTGGCTACTCTCCTCATTCCTCCTGACTCAAGTTGAAAGATACCAACTGTTTCTCCCTGACTAATCATTCCATAAACATCTTTATCATCAATTGGGATATCAGAAATATCAATTTTTTCACCAGTATTTTCTTCTACTAAATCAATTGCTTTTTGTAAGGTTGACAAGTTGCGAAGACCTAAAAAATCCATTTTTAGTAAACCAATCGCTGTTTCAGAGATATTTAAATCTAAAGCATACATATCATATTGAGTAATAATTCTTTCCCCTCTCGCCTCTCTTTGAAGGGGAGTGTATTCAGTTAATGGCTTATCAGAAATAATAACAGCTGCCGCATGAGTGGAAGCATGGCGAGCACAACCTTCGACTTTTTTGGCTAAATTAATCAATTTCTTATATTTATCTTCTTTGTATAATTCTTGAAGTTCAAAAACACTGTTTAAAGCTTCTTCTATTGAAAAACCAGTGGGGATAAGTTTGGCGATCTTATCTGGTTCAGAATAGGGCATACTAAGAACTCTTCCGATATCTCTTATTGAGCCTCGAGCTTCCATTGTTCCAAAAGTAATAACTTGAGCCACTTTGTCTTTTCCATATTTGCTAGTGACATAATTTATAACTTCGTCTCTTCTATCGTCAGCAAAATCTAAATCGATATCTGGCGGACTAGGCCGGAAAGGATTTAAAAATCTTTCAAAAGGTAGTCCATGCTCCAAAGGATTGATAGAAGTAATTCTTAAAATATAAGAAACTAGCGAACCGGCCGCCGATCCTCTACCTGGTCCTACCCTAATTCCCTGTTCTTTAGCCCAGTTAACAAAATCTTGAACAATTAAAAAATAAGTAGCATAACCTTTATTACAAATAACATCTAGCTCATAATCAATTCTTTTTTTAATTTCCGCGCTTCTTTTTGGGAAACGTTTTTTTGCTCTTTTCCAGGTTAATTCTTTTAAATATTGTTTGGCTGTTTCTTTTTTCGGCAAAGGATAAACAGGAAAGATCATCTCGCCAGTTTTAATTGTTATTTTACATTTTTCAGCAATCTTCAGGGTATTATTAATCGCATCAGGATACTCAATAAATAATTTTTCCATTTCTTCGGAAGAACGCAGATAAAAGTCAGGAGAATCAAGCATTGTTAAGCGATCCTTGTCAGCAATCATTTTTTTTGTTTGAACTGCTAACAAAGCATCTTGAGCTTCAGCATCCTCTTTATCAACATAATGAACATCATTAGTTGCCACAATTGGTATTCCTATTTTTCTTGATAAATCGATTATTTTTTTATTAGCAACTTCCTGCTTTTCAATTTCAGGATGATTTTGAACTTCTAAATAAAAATCTTCGCCAAAAATCTCATAAAGCTTTTTCGCTTCTTTTTCTGCCTCGTTATCTTTTCCTTGAATGAGTAACGAAGGAATTTTGCCTTCCAAACAAGCAGTAGTAGCAATTAAACCTTCATGATATTTTTCAAGTAATTTTTTATCAGCTCGTGGTTTGTAATAAAAACCCTCTAAGTGTGCTAGAGTAACTATTTTCATTAAATTCTTATAGCCTTTATTATTCTTTGCTAGAAGAATTAAGTGAGATTGATCTTTGGTAATTGTTGGTTGTTTATCAAAACGGGAATTGTTAGCTACATAAATTTCACAACCAATAATGGGATTAATATTGTTTTCTTTACAAGCTAAGTAAAAAGGAAGAACGCCATACATTACTCCATGATCAGTAACTGCCAAAGAGTGCATTTTATATTCTTTAGCTTTAGCTACTAATTCCGAAATTTTAGACAAACCATCAAGTAAAGAATATTCTGTGTGGACGTGAAGATGGGTAAAATCGGCCATAATTATTAATTATATTAAGCCGACTGTTTTAATTTTTCAATGAGGATATTTTTCGATATCTGAATATTAGCTTGACCATTAGTTTTTTTCATTATTTGACCAAGTAAAAAACCTAAGACTTCATGTTTTCCACTTTTATATTCCAATACCGCTTTTTTATTCTCCTTCAAAGTCTTCATTACTAATTTTTCTAAGATATTTTTGTCTCCTATTTTGGAAAGCTTTTGGTTTTTAAGATGATTTACTAAATCTTTGGGAGATAATTTGTTAATATCGACTCGTTTATTAATAATCATTTTCGCTAACTCGCGATATTGTGATGATTTTAAATTTAATTTTATTAATTGTTCGAAATATTTTATTTTCATTTCATCAGCAATCAGAATTTCTGCTTCATATTTTTTCAAACCATAAGTCTTAATAAGTCTCTCTTTTTTATCATCTGGTAGTTCTGGCAAGTTTTTTCTCCATTGATAAATCTTTGTGTTTGATATTTTTATTGGAGGAATGTCTGGTTCGGGAAAATATCGATAATCATGAGCTTCTTCTTTAGTCCTTTGAGAAAAAGTTCGACTAGTTTTCTCACTATATCCTCTGGTTTCTTGAATTGGTGTTTCACCTTTTTCTAGAATTTCTGTTTGTCTTTTAATTTCATAATCAATTGCTCTCTTCACAAACCTAAATGAATTAATATTTTTAACTTCCACTTTATATTTAGGTAATTGCCCATTTTCATCTTTTTTTAAACTAATGTTTGCCTCACATCTCATACTACCTTTTTCCATATCACAATTAGAAACTTTTAGACATCGAACAATCTGTTGAATTTTTTTAAGATAGGCAACTGCCTGTCCAGAAGAGTTAATATCTGGTTCAGAAACAATTTCTACCAAAGGAACACCAGAACGATTAAAATCAACTAGAGTAGCATTTCCAGCATGAATTAACTTTCCAGTATCTTCTTCCATATGGACGCGAGTGATACCAATTTTTTTATTTTTATCCTCTGAATTAATTTCAATAAATCCTTTTTGACAAAAAGGCATGTCATATTGGGAAATTTGGTAACCTTTGGGTAAATCTGGATAAAAATAATTCTTTCGGTCAAATTTCGATTCGTTATTTATTTTACAATTGAGCGCCAAACCAATTAAACAACACCATTCGATTGCTTTTCGATTAGGAACAGGCAGAGCACCGGGAAGACCTAAACAAACAGGACAAGTATGACTATTTGGTTTTATTCTGAAATGATTTGCATCACATCGACAAAACATTTTTGATTCTGTTTTAAGTTCAATATGAACCTCTATTCCGATTATCGGCAAATATTTCATAGAATTGGTTTCCTTTTATGATAGTCTGTTAATTGTTGATATTGAAAACCTATTTTAAGTAACAAATCTTCACTAAATTGTGGACCAAGCAATTGCATACCAATTGGCAAACCACTTTTACTAAAACCGCATGGTAAAGCTAAACCTGGTAGACCAGCTAGATTGGCAGTAATGTTTAAAATATCAGATAAATACATTTGTAAAGGATCATTTATTTTTTCTCCAAGGTTAAAAGGCAAAGAGGGTGAAATTGGTGCTAAGAGTAAATCAACCTTCTTAAAAGCTTGATAAAAATCTTTAATAATTAACGATCTAACCTTCATTGCCTTAAGATAATAGGCATCATAATAACCAGCAGATAAAGTATAAGTTCCTAGCATAATTCTTCTTTTAGCTTCGTCACCAAACTTAGTCCGCTGGTTACCAAAACGTGTCCCATCAAATCTAGCTAAATTTGAAGAAACTTCAGCTGGCTGAATAATATAATAGGCGGCACAAGCATATTTTGTATAAGGAAGGTTTATTTCTTTTACATTAAAACCGTTTTTTGATAATAACTTAGCAGCATCTTTAACAGCTTTTTGAATTTCCAGATCAATTCCTTGACCAAAATATTCTTTAGGTAAACCAATTGTTACTTTTTTCTTAATAGTCTTTTTAATTTCGTTAAGATAACCTGGAACCGGTTTATCAGGAGTAGTGGCGTCATGCTTATCTTTGCCGGCAGTAATCGATAAAATTAGGGCAACATCCTCAACTGTTTTCCCAAAATGACCAATTGAATCTAAAGAAGAAGCCATAGCAATAATTCCATAACGAGAAACCCGACCATAGGTTGGTTTTAGACCGACAACGTTACAGAAACTGGCCGGTAAGCGGATTGATCCACCAGTGTCGGTACCAGTAGCGGCTAAACACAAATCGCTGATAACAGCTGCTGCTGAACCAGACGATGAACCACCAGGAACTTTTTTAAGATTCCATGGATTTTTAGTTGGATAAAATTGTGAATTTTCACCAGAAGAACCATGAGCCCAAGCATCAAGGTTTGTTTTACCAATAATAATCGCTCCGGCTTTTTTGAGCTTAGAAACAACTGTAGCATCGCAAGCGGGAATATAATTTTCTAAAACTTTACTACCGGCAGTTGTTTTTATATTTTTGGTAGAATAAATGTCTTTTAAAGCGATTGGAATTCCTAAAAGAGGTTCCTGGGAAAAAATTTTATGATTACTCTTTATTAAGTTATCAATTTTTTTTGCTTTCTCTCGGGCTTCTTTTTTACAAACAGTAATAAAAGCACCTATTTTACCATCAACTTTTTCTATTTGATTTAAACAAGCATTTGTTAAATCTAAAGCAGAAAATTTTTTGGTTTTTAAACCTTTTATTGCTTCAATTATTGTTAAGTCATTTAATTTCATTTTATTCAAAAATTGACTTTACTTTAAAATAATTATCTTTTTTTGATTTAGCGTTAGCTAGGGCTTCTTTTTGGGTTAAACATTTCTCTACTCTATCCTTTCTAAAAATATTTTCCAAGCCAGTCACCTGAGAAGTAGCTTTAACTTTTGAGGTATCAACTTTTCGTAAAACTTCTACATAGGAAATAATTTCTGATAATTGTTTTTGAAATTTAGAAAGTTCTTTTTTAGTTAAGTGAAGATTAGCCAGTTCTGCAATATGTTCAGCTTGACTGATACTTAATTTCTTTTGCTTATCCATGTCTTTTATTCTAGCAGATTACAAGATTTTTGTCAGATAAGAGAAACGAATACTATAAATATTTATTATCTAAATGCTTCTACCTTTTGTTGAAGAATAAGAACTTGGTCAAAGGATACAGTTGAGTCATTCAGGGCTTGTTGCCAGTTAATAACTGCTTCTAAAAAAGCTCCGAAATTTTCCGCAGAAATCCCGTCTGCTGAAATCCATGATAAACCTCGACCATCTGGAGAACTACTAATTAAACCAAGTTCACCATCTTGATTTCTAAATGGTCCATAAACACCATCTTCAAAAATAACTCGAGATGTTAAAACATCTAAGAAATTTATTAAAGATACTTCAGACATATAAATATTATATCACTCAGACCATCTGTTTTAAGGCTTTAACTCTTTGTTCAATTGGCGGATGAGTCTGGAAAAGACCAGCAAACCAACCAATTCCACTGTGAAGATTCTTTAAAGGGTTAACAATATATAAATGAGCAGTAGCTTTATTAGCCGCTTCTAAAGGTTCTCGATCGGCTGATAATTTTTTTAAAGCAGAGATTAATCCTGATGGTTGACGAGTGAGTTTAACAGAACCCGCATCAGCTAAAAATTCATGACGCCGAGAAATCGCCAATTGAATAAGTTTAGCAATTAAAGGAGAAAGTAGGGCTAAAAAAATTCCTAAAATAAAAATAAGGCTTTGGATCTCACTTCCTTTTCCCTTTTTACTCCTTGTATATCTCGAAGAACGAAGAAACCAATCGGCCAAAAGAGTTATCATCCCAACTAAAATTGTTACAATTGACATTAAACGAATATCAAAATTTCGAACATGACTAAGTTCATGACCAATAACCCCTTCTAATTCGGTTCTATTAAGCCTATTAAGCAAACCAGTTGTCGTACAAACAACGGCATGTTCAGGATCTCTTCCACTAGCAAAAGCATTCATTGCGGTATCATCAATAACATAAAGTTTCGGCATTGGAATACCGGCTGCTAAACAAATATTTTCAGTAACAGTATAAAATTGAAAATCCTTTTTTCTAGAGGCTGGCCTAGCTCCAGAAATTCCTAAAATAATTTTGTCACTCCAATAATAGGAAGCAAAACTCATTAATCCAGAAAAAATTAAAGCCATTCCAACAAAACCCCAACCATAATCAAAAATTTGAGCAAAAATCCAAGCAGTAAAGCAAATAAAAACAATAAAAAGAACCATAATTAAGGCCGTTTTCCTTTTATTGCTGTCTATTTGCTCATAAACATTTAACATAGATGTAGAAAAAATTACAAATCTACTTTAGGAGTCTTCATTTCTTTGCCTGAGACCTCTAAGTGTTCACCGGACATTGGGGTTTTTAATCCTTCTTGTTGTTTAAAGTTAAAGATTTTAGCAATTAGATTACTCGGAAAAGTTACGATCATTACATTATAATCAGCCGTTAAATCGATTAATGTTCGGCGAGAATACATTAATTTATCAGCCGTATCCCTTAGTTCATCCATTAATTGGCCAGTTGGACCAGCTGCTTGCAACTGGGGTGTGCTTTCAAAAACCGCTCGAATTGGTCTTAAAGCTTCTTGAACAGCCGCACTAGCATCAACCATTTTTTGAACATTTTTACTTTTTAAAGCAACTACAATTGCTTTCCGTGCATCAGTAATCATCTTTAAAGCATCTTTTTCATGCTTCATGTAGCCTTTAACTGAACTAACAAGATTGGGAATAAGTTCAGATTGTCTTTTTAATTGGTTACCTAACTCTTGAATAGCCGCTTTAATCCGGGTCTTAATAGTAACAAATTTGTTATAGGTTCCTAAGATATAAAAAACAATAACAACAGCGAGCAAAATTAATAAAACTAAAAAATCCATTTTAACCTCCTTTAATTAGTAGTTTTCTAATTTCATTATAGCTTAAAGTATTGATTATGTCATTCTTTTTTGCCCAACCTCGACGAGCAGTATAAACTCCAAAAGGCATAAAATCTAATTGAGAGGTTGCATGAGAATCAGTACTAATTACCAGCTTCACCCCTATTTTAATTGCTTGTTTAACTAGGAAATCTGGTAAGTCTAAACGATCAGGAAAAGCATTTATTTCGACAAATTTATTTTTCTCCCTGCAAAACTTAAAAATTTTTTCCCAATCTGCTTCAAAACTTTCTCTTCGTCCTAAAAGTCTTCCAGTAGGATGAGCTAGGATTTTTATTTTAGGATGCTTTAAGCCGTCTAAAATTCTTTGAGTCATTTTATCTTTTTTCATTCGAAAACTGGAATGAATAGAAGCTAAACCAAAGTCTAAATGATCAAAAGCAGAAGTTGGAAGTGCTAACTTTCCATTTGGTCTGATATCTATTTCTAAACTATTAAAAACGAACAATTTTTTCTTATTTTTTTCACGAGAGTAATTTAATTTATCAATTTGTAACTTTCTTCTTTTTAAAATAGAATTTATTTGACTTTCTGTATGTCTGCTAATGCTTGGATTGTGAGCAGTAAAAGCTAAGTATTGATAACCTAGTTTCTCTCCTTTTTGAACCATTTTTTCCATTGAATCAGCTCCTAAATCATGGCTTGTTTCAATATCGAAAGAAGTATGCATTTGTAAATCGCCTTTTATATCTTTAAGTTTAACTAAACTAGGTATTTTGTGTTTTTGGGCTAACTCTATTTCTCCAGTTCCTTCTCTAATTTCAGGAGGAATTAAATCCATTCCCAGATATTTATAAAAACTTTCTTCATCAGAAAACTTTCTGATCCTTCCTGTTTTTCTTTTTATTCCATATTCAGATAAACTCAAATCCTTTTTAATGGCAATTTCTCTTAATTGAATATTATGCTGTTTAGAGCCAGTAAAATGCTGTAGTAAAGCACCATAGCTTTCTAGAGACTCGACTCGTAAATCTATTTGATATTGATTGTAAATAAGAATACTAGCTTTTTTTTCACCAGCTTCAATAAATTTAGTTTTTTTAGGATACTCAAGAAAATATTTAATCACCTTTTCATGGTCACTGGTGGCTACCGCAATATCAATATCACCAATTGTGCTACATCGGCGTCGTAAACTTCCTAAGACATCAATTTTTTTAACTGCTAAACAGCCTTTCATATAATTAATCAGATCATTGCTTAACTCAATGGCTGAGGAAAGAAGAATTCTTTTGCTTTTCCTTCCGATTTCTTTTAAAGATTGAGAAATGTCTAGTTGTGATTTTTCACCAAAACCCTCAATAGCTTCTATTTTTCCGCTTTGGATGGCTTTCTTAAGTTTAGTAACTGCCTGTTTTGCGTTTTTAATTTTTAATTTTTTACTCAATTTATAAGCTCTTTTTGGTCCAATTCCCGGAATTTTCATTAATTCAAACATTCCTTTAGGTAAATTTTTGAAAATCTTTTCAAAATGACTAACTTTACCTTTCCTAAAAAGTTCATCAAGATAAGAAGCAATATTTTTACCCACACCGGGAATTTCTTCTAATTTTTTCTCATCCCATAAATCTTTTACTTCCGAAGTTAGGTGTTCAATCGCTGCTGAGGCTCGTTGATAGGCGGCAATCCGAAAACGATTTTTCTTTTTTAAAATATAAGCAGCGGCAACATCATCTAAAAGTTCAGCTATTTCTTTATTGGTAAAACTTACTTTCTTTTTTCTGACCATTTTCAACTAATATTATCATAACAGTTTATTGCTTTTTCCTCAATTGTTTGTTATATTCAAACAGGAGCGCCTGCCAAAAATTATAGGGGGCGTAGCTCAATTGGTTAGAGCATTGGCCTGTCACGCCAAAGGTTGCGAGTTCGAGTCTCGTCGCTCCCGCTTTATATAAAAACTTCTGCCCAAAACCTGCCCCGAAAGGAGTGAAATTCTTATGGAAAAGTTTATCAAAAACATTCTTAAGAAAGTTCGCCTCAATGAATCAACAATTAGCACCTTGCTTGGTGCAGTAGTTATTCTAACTGTCGGCGTTCTTATATTTAATTATTTTAAAAATAGTTCTACCTCAGAAATAAGCCCAGAAGGCTTAGAGGATGTAGGCGGCGGAGAGGAGATAGAATTTATTAAAACTAAAGAAGGTGAAATGGTGCCTGCCAATTTACCTATCAAACATAAAGTTCAAAAAGGAGAAGATCTTTGGAAGATCGCCGAAAAATATTATGGTTCTGGATATAACTGGGTAGATATTGCAAACGAAAATGGCCTAAGTAATCCAAACATGCTTCTTGTTGATCAAGAATTGGTTGTCCCTCAAGTAGGTGTTAAAAAACCAGTTGTTAAAGAAGAAGCAAATACTACTCAAAAAGGCAGCGATTCTAGGACAATTTCCGGAAACACCTATACAGTTCAAAAAGGAGAATATCTTTGGGATATTGCTGTTAGGGCATATGGAGATGGTTATCGCTGGCCAGATATTGCCAAAGCAAACAATTTAGTTAATCCTGATCTTATTGAAGCCGATCAAGAATTGAAATTACCCCGCTAATTATTCTAAAATTAATCTAGAATAGCGGGATTAGTACACCGGTAGTATGCCACCTTCCCAAGGTGGAGAAGCCAGTTCGATTCTGGTATCCCGCTCCAATTAGAAAGTGAAAAACAGTCCAAATTTTATTTTTCCCAACCTAGTGTTAAAATATTCCTATTGAGATTATTTTTGCCGCCTTAGCTCAGCTGGTAGAGCAATCCCTTCGTAAGGGATAGGTCCTCGGTCCAAATCCGAGAGGCGGCTCAAAAAACCCTTGTTTCTCTCTTGAAATAATTATAAAATAAGCTACTAATTAAAAATTAATATGAAAAAAAAATCGCGTTTACAAAGTATTGAAGAGAAAAAAAATATTAAACAAGCAGTTTTTTTTACTTCGTTAACAGCTATTCTTATTTTAGTTTTTGTCTTTTTAGGTTTTCCTAGTTTAGTAAAATTAGCTGTTTTCTTAGGTGAATTAAAATCCCATGGTGGCGAACCTGAAGAAACTAATACCCTACCGATTGCTCCACCAACTCTAGAGCCTCTTCCTGATGCTACTAAAAGTGCCAAATTAAGCATTAAAGGTTTTGCTACTCCTGGAGCAACCATTAAGGTCTTCCTTGATGGCGTTGATAAAGCGGAAGTCGTCGCTGACGACGATGGTGAGTTCTTGATTAAACAAATGAGTTTAAATGAGGGAGAAAATAAAATTAAAGCCCGAACAATTAGTGATACTGGTAAGGAAAGTGAATTTTCTCAAGAATTTGTTGTTATTGTTGATAACAAAGAGCCGGAAGTAGTAGTTGACTCTCCCCTACCAGGAGAATCATTTTTTGATCGAGATAATCCGATAACTGTTAAGGGAAAAACAGAAAAAGATGTTAGTGTCTATATCAATAATCATATGGTAATTGTTGATGATGAAGGTAATTTCACCGATCAATTACGCTTAACTGAAGGCGAAAATACTGTTATTGTGCTTTGCCGCGATTTGGCTGGTAATGAAACAAAAGAAGAGATAAAAGTTAACTATACTCCTTAACTTCCCCCTCTGCCAAACCCATCAATACCGCCAACCATAATATTATCCAGGGAAAAAATAAGGAATTGTTAAAAATCGAATGAATCAGTAAACTGATTAAACTAACAAAAACTATTTGGTTTATTTTAAGGTTTTGATTATCTTTTATTTCTTTTAAACACTTTTTAATAATCAAAATTATTAAGTTTAAAAAAACTAGCAAGCCAATTATGCCAGTGGTAGCAAAGATAAATAAGAGTGAAGCGTCGGCACCTGCTCCGGAATGAGAAAACTGCCAATTATCTTCTAAAAAACCATATTTTCGTTGAACATAACGATAAGTATTAAAACCAAAGCCAAAAAGAGGTCTTTTTATTCCAATTGTTATTGTTTGGTGCCAGTTTTTTATTCGCGAGAAAATGGTAGCTGTCCGTTCAAGTTTAACTCCTTCCGAACCTTCCGGCCGTGGCAAAATAAAAAGAGTAAAAATAATCAGAAAAATAGTTAATAAGAAAAATCTGGTTTCTTTTTTCTGTTTAACAAAGGACAGTAAACCTGCTAAAAAAGATAGGTAGGCACTTCTGGCATAAGTTAAAGCTAAAGCAATATAAACACTAAAAAATAAAAAATAGAAAATTTGTTTTTGTTTTTTGAAATAAAAAAGAATAAATATTAAGAATAAAACATAAATCATACTGGTATAACCTGGATCAAACCATAAACCAACTAGCCGAAAATAATGAGGATCCCAGTTGTAAAGTTGCATTGAGCGAAAGTCATACCAGAAAAAATACTGGAGAAGACCAGAAACTACACTAATAATGATAGCAAATATTAAGAATTTTATTAATTTTTTTTGCTGATTCTTAGAAAAATCCTTTACCACTAAATATAAGAACAAATAGAGCAACCAGCGAAACAAATATAAACTGGCTATTAAAATTTCTCCCGAACTAAAGATATGACTGCTTAATAATAACGAAAATCCTCCGATGCTAAAAAACCCAAAGATTTTTTTAGAAAAAATTCCTCTAAAAAGATATTGTTTGTTAATAATTTTTTGAATCAACCATAAGGTAACAATCAAAATAACTAAAATATCTTGCCAATAAAAGCCTATCTCTGGAAAACGAAGATTAATTCTGGTAAGTTGGCCCAAAGGAAAAATTAAAAACAAAAAATAGACAAAGTAAGCGATAAGAGAACTAAACATTTTTTCTACTTAATAAGTATAATTTTCCTCTAACCATGAATGAATGAAAGCTCATAAACAAAGCTATTAGTAATCCTTGTACCCCATCCAAAAATCCAAGCTTTAAAAAATAATTCCAAAAAAATTTTCCAATTGGATAACCGATGATTTGCCAAACGTTAGTAGTTTTACCTTTAGAAAAAAGTTCTTGAGCTCTAATATTGGTATAAAAATTGATGTCTTTCAAAAACTCCCCTACGGTAAGATGGGGGAGATGTAAGAGGGGATTTTTGAGTTTTTTTGTTTTTCCTTTAATTTTCCAAATTTCATGAACTGGCTGTTGCCATAATCCATTTTTTTTCTTAGCTAGTCTCAAAAAGTACATCTTCCCTACTTCACCAAAATTCAACCACCTCCCAAAAAAATAATCTCTTCTCTGGAGATAAAAACCCACAATATCTTTTTTCTCAGCCTTCTCTACTTCTTGCAGAATTTCTTTTTGTAAAGATTTACTTACTCTTTCGTCAGCATCCACAAACAAAACCCAATCGTTTTTGGCCTTTCTAAGACCAAAATTTGACTGTTGAGCAAAATTATTTTTTAAAGAATGCTGATAAACTTTTGCTCCTAATTTTCGAGCAATTTCTCTTGTTCTATCAGTCGAATCATCATCAATTAACAGAATCTCATCACACCAATCAAGATAGCTTAAGCAACTTTTAATGTTTGACTGTTCATTTTTAGTTAGAATGACAGTTGAAATTTTTACCATAGTTGTGGCCGATGAGGGATTTGAACCCCCGACTTCTGCAATGTGAATGCAGCGCTCTACCAACTGAGCTAACCGGCCAAGAAATAGTAACCCAATTTTATCAAAACTACTCTTGCACCACAAACTAAATATT
This sequence comes from uncultured Pseudomonadales bacterium, assembly GCA_964467735.1. Classification (GTDB taxonomy): domain Bacteria; phylum Patescibacteriota; class Microgenomatia; order UBA1400; family CAYXSR01; genus CAYXSR01. The sequence continues at coordinate 23,147 of CAYXSR010000002.1, forward strand.
CCTATAATGAAAATATGCCAAATTTTTTTAAAGCCATGGGTCTCTTTTTTTTGGATTTCATTGAAATAATCGTTGGTGCACTAGTTTTCTTTATTATTGTTTATTTAGTATTTCTCCAGCCTCATCAAGTAAATGGTAATTCAATGCTCGATAATTTTTATGACAAGGAATATCTTTTAACAGATAAAATTAGCTATCGCTTCCGACAACCAAAAAGAGGAGAGGTAGTTATTTTTAAGGCTCCTGAAAATGAAGAATACGAGTATATAAAAAGATTTATTGCTTTTCCAGGAGAACGAATTAAAATTAACAACGGAAAAGTTTATATTAATGATCAATTACTCGACGAATCTTCTTATTTAAAAGAAAACACTTACACTGCGGGAGGTAATTTTTTAACCGAAGGCCAAGAAATTCTAGTTCCGGAAGATAAATATGTTGTTTTAGGAGATAATCGTTCACACTCAAGTGATTCTCGAGCTTGGGGCTTTGTTCCTAAGGAAAACATTATTGGTCAAGCTTGGTTCCGTTATTGGCCCATTAGTAGATCAGGGTTAATTTTTAAAGCTACTTATCCAAATTAACAACTTTATGAGGAAGTAATTCCTTTATAAATTCTTTGGAGGGTTTCTTCTGTATCTTTTGGCGATCCAGAAAGAATAATGTATAACTTAGTTCTTCTTTCTGTTCGAATTAATTTAACTGCTGCTTTTTCGCCTAAGTTTTTCTCTAATTCGTTCTGCATTTTATCAGTTTCTTCTTGAATAATGTGAGCATCAACATTTATACCTTTATCTTTCTTGATTTTAACTCTAATTCTTCTGGCGATTTCTTCAGCTCTTCTTACTGAACCAGACTCTTTTAGAAGTGTTTTAAAAGCCTCAATCATCATTTTGGTATCTTGGATACTTAATAGTGCTCTTGCATGACCTTCGGCAATCATTCCTGAAATTAAGGCGTCTTTCAAAGCATCGGGAAGATTTAAGAGATTTAAAGTATTACTCACATAAGCAATACTTTTACCAACTCTTTGGGAAATTTCTTTTCTTGATAAACCAAATTCAGCAATTAGTCGATCAAAGGCTTTTGCTCTCTCTAAAGGGTTTAAGTCTTCTCTTTGAACGTTTTCAACAATCGCCATCTCTAACATTCCTTGCTGAGAAGTTTCTTTGATTACCACAGGAACTTTTTCTAAACCAGCTAGTTTTGCTGCTTTCCAACGACGACCACCAGCAATAATTTGATAACCAGCTGGCGTATGAGCGACAACTAAAGGCTCTAAAACTCCATGTTCTTTTATAGAACTAACTAGGTCTTCTAAGGCCTCATTATTCATTACTCCACGAGGTTGCAGTGGGTTTGGTTGAAGTTCATCAATTGGAAGCTCAATAATATTTTTATTTTTTGACATTTTTTACTATAGAAACAACTTTTTTACCTAATCTTTGTTTAAATTGCACTAGTCCATCTCTTAAAGCAAAAAGAGTATGATCACGACCAACTCCTACTCCTTCACCAGGATGAAATTTTGTTCCCCGTTGCCGAACAATTATCTGACCATTTCTAATTATTTGACCACCAAAAATCTTAATTCCTAATCTCTTACCTGGTCTGGGTGACTGTTGTCTTGTTGTTCCACCAGCTTTTTTATGTGCCATTTTCCCTCTTTACTATAAATTTATTTTTCACGACTGTCAACTCTTTTTTTCACAACTGTTCTCTTTGTAGGTTTAGTTTTCTCTATTTTCAAAACTTTTATTTTTGTTAGTGACTGTCGATGACCTTGTACTCGGCGATATCTTGATTTGGCTCTAAATTTAGCAACTCTTATTTTTTCTCCTCTAAATTGTTTAATAATCTGAGCCTTTACTATCCAAGCTTCTACCAAAGGAAATCCTAGCAAAAGATTTTCTTTATCTTTAATTAATAAAATTTTGTCAAAATTAATTTTATCCCCTTCTTTACCGTCTATTTTTTCAATATCTAAATTATCTCCTTCAGATACTAAATACTGTTTACCTCCGGTTTTAATTACCGCATATTGTTCAATCTGTTGCTCTTTTTTCATGACTCTCCTCTTTATTAACAACTAACAAGTAACCCATTTTATACTAAAACCCTTTGTTTTTCAATCAGCATAATGATTTTACTTAATCTCAAAGGCTCTTTTATCATTCAGTCTAATGTTTATACATTGAATAATCGCTAAGCTAATAAAACTACTAAGTAAAGAGCTTCCCCCAGCCGAAACAAATGGTAGAGTAACTCCGGTAATTGGCAATAGCACTAAGTTCATTCCGACGTTAACAAAAAATTGGAAAAAGAAAACTGTAAAAATTCCTACACTAGTCAAAAATTCAAATTTATTTTTTGTCTTTTTTAGAATAAAAAAAATCCTTAATAAAAACAAAAAATAAGCGATTAATAAAATTGCACTTCCTAAAAAGCCAAGTTGTTCAGCCAAGGAAGCAAAAACAAAATCGGTGTGTTTCTCTGGTAAAAATTTTAATTGCCCTTGAGTCCCTTCACCTAAGCCTCTTCCCCAAAAACCACCAGAACCAACAGCAATCATTGACTGAATTAAGTGATAACCAGCCCCTAAAGGATCAGCAAATGGGTTTAAAAAAGAAGTTATCCGTATTCTTTGGTAATCTTTTAAAAATCGCCATAAAAGAGGTAAAGCAATTCCTCCACCTATCAAAATTAATATTAAATAAAAAAATTTAACTCCTGAAAATAAAGCAATTGTTACTCCCGCAAGAGCAACCATTAAAGAACTACCTAAATCTGGTTGCCTAAAGATCAAAAAAGACGGTAATAACAATACAAATAAATAAATAAAAAGCTTTTTTAAGCTGTCAAGAGGTTTTGTTCCTAGATGGGCAAAAAAGATAATTAAAAAAGGCTTTACTATTTCTGAGGGTTGAATTCCTAAATTACCGAGATATATCCATCGAGAGGAACCCCGCGCTATCCGACCAATAAATAAAGTCAAAACTAAAAGAAGAATAGAAATAATATAACCTAAAAAAGCAAATTTCTTAAAAACTTCCGAATCAAAACTAGTAAGAAATAGATAAATTAAAAATCCAGCAACAAAAAATATTAATTGGCTTTTAAAATAATTAACATCAATACTGAAAAGGGTTAATTCTCCTAGGGAAAAAATAACAATAATTGGGAAGAAAATAAGTAAGTCAATCTTCTTTAAAAGTTTCATTACTTTTTTATTATCGCTATTTTCTCACCTTTTCTCAACTCTTTTATCAAAGTTTTCTTTTTTATTTCATTTTCAAATTCTTTTGGCCAATCTGGCAATTCCGCGGTTACCCATTCGTCTAATTTACAATCAGCTTTCTTTCGAGCTTCTTGAATTCCCCTCATTAATTCTCTTGCCTCACCTTCTCTTTTTAACTCAGGAGTAATTTTAGTATCTAATTCAACTTCTAATTTACCACCTTCCATCTTTAAAACTACTTGTTTTATATTTAATTCATCTTTAATTATTTGGCTAAAATCTTGGTTTATCTTTACCTCATAATTTTTGACGATTAATTTTTTTAACGGTTGTCTAACTTTTATTCCTAATCTTTTTCTTTCGGAATGCCCAAGTTCACATATTTGTCGTACAAAAGTCATTCTTTTAATTATTTTCTCTTCCTCGTCAGTTAATTTCTTTTTAACAATCGGCCATTCATCTAGATGGACTGAAGCTTTTTTGGTTACTAAATTAAGATATATATTATCGCTCAAGAATGGAGTAAAAGGTGCTAATAATTTTGTCAGATCAATCAATACTTTATAGATTATTCCATAACATTGATTTTTATCCGCTAAATTATTAGCAGTCGGCCCTACTCTTTCCCTTGATCGCCTCAAATACCAGGTAGAAAAATCGTTAATAAATAAAGGAAAGTTATTTAAGGCAGCGGCAACATCATATTTATTCATTGTTTTGCTTACATTTATTTTTATTTGCTCAAGTCTAGCTAAAAGCCAGTGATCTAAAATTGATAAATCTTTTAATGGTTTTTCTGTTATTTCCCAATTATCTAAATTACTATAAGTAACAAAGAAACGGTAAATATTCCAAAGAGTTAAAAAAGTACTTTTTATTACTTGAGAAACACCTTTTTCCGAAAAACATAAATCTTTACCTTTTATTACCGGTGAACTCATCAGATAAAATCTTAAAGCATCAGCGCCATATTTATTGACTATAAGCATTGGGTCAGGGTAATTTTTCTTGCTTTTGCTCATTTTTTGACCATCTTCAGCCAGAACAACCCCATTAGTAATTACATTTTTAAAAGCAGGTTTGTCAAAAAGAGCTCCAGCCAAAACGTGGAGGGTATAAAACCATCCTCTAGTTTGATCGATACTTTCAGCAATAAAGTCAGCCGGAAAATGCTTTTCAAACCAAGCTTTTTTATTAAAAGGATAATGGTTAGAGGCATAAGGCATAGAACCTGATTCAAACCAACAATCCAACACCTCGCCCGAAAGCCTCATAGTTCCTTTTGTTTGCTTATTTTGCCAGGTTAAATTTTTAATTTTATGAAGATGGAGGTCAGTTACTTTCTTTCCTGTTTTCTCCTCTAACTCTTTAATTGATCCAACTACTTCAACTTTACCAGTCTTATCACACTTCCAAACAGGAATTGGTGTTCCCCAAAAGCGATTTCTGGAAATTGCCCAATCTCTAGCTCCTTCTAACCATTTCCCAAAACGTCCTTTTTTAACGCTTCTTGGTATCCAATAAATTAATTCATTATTCTTAAGTAACTTATCTTTTATTTTAGTAACCGCCATAAACCAAGTCTTAGTAGAATAATTCAATAATGGTGTTTCACACCGCCAACAAAATGGATAAGAGTGAGTTATTGTAAATTCAGAAAACAGATTTTTATCTTTACGTAATTTTTCTACTACTTTTTTATTTAAATCCCAAACTGAAATTCCTTTATATTGTTTTAAAGTCTCATTAACTGTTCCATCTTCGTTAATATGTTGAACAAAAGCAGCCTTATTCTTTTGTCCTAAAAGATAATCATTTTCGCCAAATGCTGGAGCAATATGAACTACTCCTGTTCCCTCATCTAACGAGACAAAATCAGCTTTTACTAATTGATACCTCAACCCTTCCTTAGCTAGAGAAAATAAAGGTTTATAATCTTCACCTATAAATTCATTAATATCTATCGGTAAAATCTTATTTATTTTCTTATCTTTAAAAATCTCTTTAACTCTATCTTTAGCTAAAATAAAATTACCTTCATCGGTAACAACCTCTACATATTTATGTTTTGGATTGACTGCCAGCAAAACATTACCTGGAAGAGTCCAAGGAGTTGTCGTCCAGGCCAAAATAAAAGTATTTTTTCTATTTCTTAAGGGAAATTTAACTACCACTGAATTATCTTGTTTATCCTTATATCCTAAAGTCACTTCAAAATTAGAAAGTGGCGTCACACAACGAGGACAAATATGAAGACTCTTATAGCCTTCATAAATTAGACCTTTCTCCCATAATGACTTAAAAACCCACCAAATGGATTCCATGTATTCCGGATCCATCGTTTTGTAGTCATCTTTAAAATCTACCCAGCGACCTAATCGAGGAACAATTTTTTCCCATTCCTTAACATATCTTAAAACAATACCTCTACATGTCTCATTGAATTTGTCAATTCCCATCTTCTCAATTTCCTTTTTACTGTTTATTTTTAATTCTTTTTCTAGTTGATATTCAATTGGTAAGCCGTGACAATCCCAACCAAATCGTCTCTCTACTCGATAGCCTTTCATTGTCCAATATCGAGGAACAATATCCTTCAGTGTTCCTGGAACAATATGTCCATAATGAGGAAGGCCGGTAGCAAATGGAGGACCATCGTAAAAGGTAAATTCCTTTTTTTTAGATCTTTGTTCAATACTTTTCTCAAAAATTTTATTCTCTTGCCAATATCTTAAAATTTCCTCTTCCATTTCTGGAAAATTTGGCCATGATTCTACTGGTTTAAACTTATTTTTTGTCATAATAAAAAAACTCGTCTCCCTAAAGGGCGAACGAGTCGCGGTACCACCTTATTTTTTTCTTATTTCTGCTGTTACGGGCTTACCCGAAAGGCTCTACTTACCTTGAGCCAGACTCAAGATTTTCTTCCTTCAGCTCCTCGGTGATGACCGAATCACTGCTTTTACAATTTGGTAATATTTTATCTCCTTATTATAGTTATTGTCAACAATCTAAAAGAAATATTTTTATTATTTAGACTGTCTTAAGAAGGCGGGGATATCAAATTCTGTCTCTTCAGGTGGAAAACCATCGTCATCCTCAATTTTTTCACCATTCATTTTCTTCTCCTCATCATTAACTAACGATTGATTTGATTTTTGTGGATCAAGAGATATAGGAGTAGGAGTTGGTTTTAATTGCATCCCTGGAGTAAAAACTGGTTTAGTTACACTAGTAATTTGTTGTAATCGTTGTCTTGCATTGTCAAAACCAGTAGCAACAACAGTAATTCTAATCTGATCAGTCAAGTCTTCATCAATAGTTGTTCCAAAAATAATATTAGCATCTTGATCAGCCGCTCCAGCAATAATTTCGGCAGCATCATTAACTTCACTCATCGTTAAATCTTTACCGCCAGTAATATTGAAAAGAACACCTTTTGCTCCTTCAATGGAAACTTCTAGTAAAGGAGAAGAAATTGCCATTCTAGCAGCCATTTGAGCTCGATTCTCTCCAGTACCTGTACCAATTCCCATTAACGTACTTCCTGCATCAGACATAATAGTTTTAACATCGGCAAAATCAACATTAATTAAACCAGGGACAGTAATTAGCTCAGAAATTCCTTGAACACCTTGACCTAAAATTGAATCAGCTAATTTAAATGCTTCAACCAAAGTCATCTTTTTGTCAACGATATCCATTAGTTTTTGATTAGGAATAATTATCAGAGTATCAACTTTCCCTTTTAGTTGTTCTATCCCTTCTTCTGCAGTTATCATTCGTCTTGTTCCCTCAAACAAAAAAGGTTTAGTTACAACAGCAACAGTTAAAGCGCCAACTTCTTTGGCAATTTCAGCTACTATTGGAGTAGCTCCCGTTCCTGTACCTCCTCCCATACCACAAGTTAAAAAAACCATATCCGAATTAATCAAAGCATCCTTTATTTTTTCTTTAGATTCTTCAGCAGCCTGAGCACCAATATCAGGATTTGCTCCCGATCCTAAACCTTTTGTTAATTTCTCTCCAATTTGAACTTTTGTTGCAGCCTGACAATTTAGAAGAGCCTGAGCATCTGTGTTGAAAGCAATAAACTCCACTCCTTTAATATTTTGATTGGCCACCATCGAGGAGACGGCATTACCACCACCACCACCAATACCAACAACCCTTATCTTAGCGAAGGTATTTACTTCTGGTTTAACTAACCCCATGAATCTTTAGGATCAATGGGCAGATAAAGATCCTCTTCTCCTTTTATTATTTCATTTATTATGGCAAGAAGGATTTAATAAAATCAACTATTTTTTTTCCTAACCCACCTATTGATATCTTACCTTTAAATTTGAATTTACTCAAGTGAGGCAAAGAAAATCCAGATTCTGTAACTTGTTTCTGTTTGAGAGCATATAAAATTAAACCTTGGCAAACCGCAAAATCTGGAGTTTTAATATCCTCTACTAAACCAAATAAACCGCTTGGATTACCTATTCTTACAGGTAAAGAAAGCGTTCTTTTGCATGATTGAACAATTCCTACTGTCTGGGCTCCTCCCCCAGAAATAACAACACCTGCTGGCGTACTTCCACCGTAGCCAGATTTCTTTAGTTCTTCTCCCACCATTTGAAAAATTTCATTTAATCGAGGTCTAATAATTCCTTCTACCAATGTTTTTCTTGATGTTTTTCCAATCTCTTCTTTTATTCCTAATTTTTGAAAATCAATCTCTTCTGACTCTTTTTTGCCTTCTTTTTCCTTTGCTCTTTCTTCTTTTGATAAGGCAATCTTAATTTTTTCGGCGCTATCTAAACTTACTCTTAAACCAATTGCCAAATCATTAGTAATATTTTTTGCTCCTACTGGTAAAACTGCTGAATAAGCCAAAGAACCTTCCATAAAAACCGCAATACTAGTTGTTCCTCCGCCAATATCCACTAAGCAAACACCTAACTCTTTTTCTGTCTCTGTCAAAACTGATTCTGCGGCTGCTAAACCGGTAAAGACTAAAGAATCAACTTCTATTCCTAACTCTTCAACACACTTGATAATATTTTTCATCGCCGTTGAAGAACCTGTAATAATATGAGTCTCTACTTCTAGCCTAACACCAGTCATTCCCAAAGGATCCTTAATTCCTTCTTGAGAATCAACGATAAAATCACGAGGAATCACATGAAGTGTTTCTCTAGCTGCTGGTAAAGAAATAGCTCGCGCCGCTTCAATAACTCTCTCAACATCTTCTGAGGTTATCTCTCCCTCTGGTTCAGCAATCGCTACTACCCCTTTAGAATTGATGGAATTTATATGTATACCCCCTAAGGAGATAAAAGCTTTCGATAAAGAACAGCCGGCCATTCTTTCGGCTGCCTCAACACTTTCAGTTATTGCCTCTATTGCTTCTTCTATATCAACAATTTGACTTTTTCTTAAACCTGCACTGGGATGAGTAGCAACTCCAATTACATTAATCTTTTCTGTTTCAAAAGATTTATTAGCAATAATTGTCGTAATTTTTGAAGTCCCAATATCGATAGCGGCTACTATTTGGCCTTTACTCATTTTCAATATTTTATTACCGGCTTAGAAAATCTTAAATCTATTGAGCCTGGTAACTTACCCTCTATTTTACTTTGTCTTAAAATAAATTGTAAAGAGCCAACTTGGACATCAACAGGCTTCTCTGCTGATAAAGAAGCTGTTCGAGAATGATCTAAAAATAAAGTCAAATTAGGAAAATCAAAATAACCTTTATCAATAAAAATAAATTCATTTTTGAGTGTTTTTACTAACTCAATAGGAAACTCTAACCGAAAATCCACCTTATCTCCTAAATCAATTGAAAAATCTGCTGGTAGAAAAAAAGTTAATAAGTCATTAGGTTTTTTTGTTGTTTTACTAAAAATAAAGCCTTCTTCATCACATATGTACCAGACCTTTTCATCTTTAGAGAAAATAACGATTGGTTCACGATGAGTAATTACAATTAATAATTTATTGGGGGGTCTTTTTTTGATTTTAATTTGTTTAATCCATAAAAGTTCTTTTTTTAATTCCGCTTCTTCTTTGCTAGGATTTAAAGAAAAAATGTTTTTCCCCTTTAAGTCATCTAGAAAAATTATTTCTTTTTCTTGGCACATTTGACCATCATTAGTTTCGCATTCTAACCATTTAACTTTTAAAAAATCAGCTTTTAAAAGATATATGAATAATGCTATTAGGCCAAAAACAATTGCCAACATTGCGCTAAACTTTACAAAACTTTGGACCTTTGTTAAAAACTTTCTGAACTTTGAAGATTTTCTTCGAGAAAGAAGTCTTTTCATCTTAGTTTTTAATTAGTAATTTTTCTATCTCTCGAAGCATAACTTCTGCTGCATCGCTGTTAATATTTTTTCTAAAAGCTAAAGCCTTTTGTCTAAATTTATCTAAATTATTAATCACATCATCAATTTGATTTTTAAATTGCCTTAAATTTTTCTGTTCTAAAAGTAAAGCTCCACCATTGTCAGCTAATAACCTAGCATTGAATTCTTGTTCTTTTTGATATGACCAGGGATATGGAATTAAAACTGCTGGTTTTCCCATAAGAGCCAGTTCATAAACTATGTGCGCCCCACTTCTACTTATCACTAAATCAGTAATCTTAAGAACTTGGACTAATTCCTTTTTAAAGAAATAAGGTTTCACTACATATCTCTTTTTCAATTTTACTGATAATCCTTTTTTAATATTTTTTAATTTTTCAAAATCTTTTGTTTTTTGGCTAAATCCTGTCTGGTGAATAAGATTATATTTTTGCAATAAGAAAGTAAGATTTTCCATTATTGTTTGATTTAAAATGTGTGATCCCTGTTTCCCTCCTAAAATTAAAATTGTTGGCAATTTTTCTTGAAAAAAAGATTTTTCCTTCTTTAAATTTAATAATTCTTTTCTTACTGGAAGTCCGACAACTTTAAGTTTATTTTCTGGAAAAAACTTTTTTGAACTATCCCATGTCAAAAAAATCTTTTTGGCAAAAAAGCTAATTAACTTATTAGCTACTCCAATAGTAGTTGTTTGCTCATGAGTTACTGAGGGAACTTTTAAAAACCAACCTGCCAAAACAACTGGAACTGATAAATAACCACCAAAAGATACAATTAAAGAGGGTTTATATTTAATTAAAAGTGAAAAAGCCTGAAAGAAACCAAAAGGAATCTTTGCTAATATCAATGGATTTAATGTCCGGTAAAATTTACCAGTTTTTAATTCAATAAAAGGAATTCCGGCTTCTTTCACTTCTAAAAACTCAGCACTTAGACTCTTTTCTCTAAACATTGTGTGTTTATGACCAAACCAAATAATTTTAAAACCTCTTTTGCACAACAGTTTTGCTAAAACCAGGGCAGAATTATGATGACCTCCAGTAAAAACAATTGTCTTTATATTTTTAGTTTGGTTTTCTTTTTTCATTTTTTCTTTTTATATTTATTAATAGTAGTATATTTACTAATATTAAGAAGTAAACCGGCTCCTGTCAAAACACTAATTAAAGATGAGCCGCCATAAGAAATAAATGGTAGAGGTAATCCCGTTAAAGGAAAAATTGCTACCATAGCTCCCAAATTAACAATTATTTGAATCCCCCACCAAAAACTAATTCCACCAGCTAAAAGACTACAAAAATTATCAGTTGAATAATAACTAATATTTAAAGCCTTTAAAATAATAAATAACATTATGGCAATCAATATTGAACTTCCCAAAAAACCAATTTCCTCAGCAATAATAGCAAAAATTGAATCCGTTGTTGCTTCTGGTAGATACTCATATTTTTGTCTTGACTGACCCAAACCAACACCTGTAAAACCTCCTGAGCCTAAGGCTAAAAGAATTTGGCGAACATGATAGGAACTTCCTAAAGGATCCTGAGAAGGATTGAGAAAAGTCATCACTCTTTGTCTTCTATAAGGGGACGAAAAAATAATTATTAAACCAATCAATAAACCCAATAATCCTAATGGTAGAATTTTAAAAATAGAAACACCACTTAAAAAATAAATCAAAAAGGCCATTGTGGCAACCACAACAGTTGTTCCTAAGTCAGGTTCCAACATTATTAATAAAATTACGAATCCCAAAAGACAAAGGAAATGAATTAATCTTCTTGGTTTTTCTAACCAAACTGCTAAATATAAACAGAAGGTAAATTTAATAAGTTCGCTTGGCTGTAAAGTAGAAAATCCCAAGTCAAGCCAACGCCGAGCACCTTTTATCTGCATCCCAATTCCAGGAATCAAAACTAAAATAAGTAAAAAAATATTGAGAATAAATAATGGCCAAGAAATTTTTTTCCAAAAATTTAAAGGCAAAACTAAAGCAATCATTAAAAAAATTAAACCAAGAAATGCCCAAAAAACTTGATATTTAAGATAAAAATATTTATCTTGAAAATCGCGTAATGCCTCGGGTACTGAAGCATTATAAACCATTAAAACACCAAAAATAGTTAAACCAATAATTAAACCAAAAAGACTCCAATCAACATTTTTAAAAAGACTACTGTGTTTTTTGGGCATTCTTAAATTCCATTACTACTTTGTTAAACTTTTCTCCCCGATCAAACTCATTTACAAAAGTGCCAAAAGAAGTTAATCCTGGAGAAAGTAAAACAACTTCCCCTGGTTGAGATAAAGATTTAGCTCTTAAAACTGCTTTTTTGAGGTCTTTAAATTTTTCTCCTATCTTTGCTTTCCCACCATATTTTTTAATTAAAGATATTAGCTCATCTGTACCTGTGCCTTCTAAAAAAATCACTTTTTTAACTTTTTTAGCAATTAATTTGGCAAAATCATTCATATTAAGATTTTTACTATTTCCACCAGCAATAAGAATAGTGGGTTGGTCAAAGCTGTCCAAAGCGGCTATCCCAGCTGCAGGCGTAGTACTGGTGGTATCATTTATATAATCAGTCCCATTAATTTGGGCAATCTTTTCTAATCGAAAGGGAACACCTTTAAAATTAATAATAGTTTTTTTTATTTGACTTTGAGGAAGTTTTAAAATTTTTCCTATTTTAATTACTGCTCCAGCATTTGATCGATTATGCCTGCCTTTTAATTTTAAGTGCCAATTAGAAGGACAATCTTTACTAGTAAACCAAACTAATTTACTTTTCGCTTTTCGCGCTAGCTGCCTTACTAGAATTTGATCTTTATTTAAAACTAAAAAGTCTTTTTTTGTTTGGTGCTGAAAAATTGCTTTTTTACTTTTTATATATTCTTTCATTGAAGGATAACGATTCAGATGGTCTTCATAGATACTAGTAATAACTGCAATGTGCGGACTAATCTTTGCTTTTTCAAGGCCTTCTAACTGCCAAGAAGAAAGCTCTAGGACAATAAAATCATCTTTTCTCGCCTTTTCTATTAAAGACAAAGTGGAAACACCTTGAATATTTCCAGCAATATGGGCTCTTAATCCAGTATCCTTCAATAAATGATATATCCAGGTACTGGTAGTTGTTTTCCCCCTAGTTCCCGTTACACCAATTATTTTTTCCGATCCAAAATATTCGATAAATAGAGACTCCGCCATAGCAACTTTTTTATTATGTTTTTTAGCAAATTTTAGAAAAGGAGATTCCTTGGGAACAGAGGGATTTCTAATTATTATATCTGCCCATAATATATCTTTTTTTCTGTGTTTCTCAAAAATATATTTAATCGGATAGTTTTTTAATTTTTTTAAAGAAGTTTGTAATTCAATTTTTGACTTTAAATCTGTTATCCTTACTTTTGCGCCAACTTTGGCAAATAAAATCGCATCATTAATTCCTCCACCCAGTATCCCTAGTCCAAAAATAAGTACCTTTTTACCTCGATAATCTTTTTTAAATTGTTGTAATAAGGTCATAGTTAATATTAATAAAGAAGAGTATATTTATTTTAAATTAATGCTAGCCAAATACCAAAAATGGCTAGCATTATTCCTGCTAACCATGCTCTGATAACAATTTTAGGTTCTTCCCAACCCTTTAATTGTAACCATAAATGAAAAGGAGCTACGGGAAAGATTTTTCTTTTTAAAAACTTTTTTCCTAAAATTTGTATCAAGCTCGAAATAATCTCTAAGATAAATAATCCGCCAATAATAACTAACGCCATGATTTTGCCTAAAAGCAAACCAATAACTGCTAAAGTTGCTCCAAAAGAAAGAGAACCTACGTCGCCCAACCAAATTCTAGCCGGATAAACATTAAAATATAGAAATGCTATTAGCGACCCAATCCATAAGGCCAAAAAAAAGGATAAAGGAGTATCTAAAATAGAGGCTGATAAAATCCAAAAAGCAAAAAGACAAACCATTAAAAGTCCACCAGCTAAACCATCAAGTCCATCCGTAATATTAACCGCATTTGCAAAAGAAACAACAATAAAAGCGGCAAGAGGTACATAGAGAAATTTAACTTTTAAAACTCCAAGAAAGGGAATGTAAAAAATATCAATTTGTAGATTTTGATATAAAAGAAAAGCAATTATAAATCCTAGAATCCATTGAATAATAAACTTATGTCTCATTCTTAAGCCAAAAAATCCCGTTTTATTAAAATTAAAAAATTTCATAATATCGTCGTATAAACCTAAAAGAGCAAAAGACAGAAAAGTAAAAAAGATAACATTAACCTCTTCAGTGATTGGATAAACATGGGTAATAAAAACTCCAAGATACTTCCCCAAAGGAAAGATAAGACCAAAAAGCAAAGAAACAACCAAAACTACTAAAAAACCGCCACCCACTGGAGTGCCGGCTTTATGTTTGTGAAAACGATCAAAAATAGGAGTTATCTTGCCCAAAAAGTCTTTAGTTATTTGTTTTCTTCTAGTAAAACGAAACTTGTACAAAAGGTTAATAAAAGGAACTAAAAAAATACTAGTAACAATAAAAGAGAAAATTAAAATCCCCAGTAATAAAGCAATTGAACTATCCATTGTTCTTATTATACGGCAATATTTTTTCTTTTCAAAGCAGAAAATTATTTCTTATTTTACTTGTTTTTAAAATTGGTAATTAGAAGTAAAAAATCTCTTAATATCCACAAACAAAGATCAATTAGAATATTTAGGAAAAAAACTAATAAAGGATTTAGAAAAAATAAAACTAGAAAACTTAGAAAAATCAACCAAAAAATAGATAACCAGCTATAACTGAAATGAAAAAAATATTTTAAGAATATGAAAAAAAGCTTAAATTGAGAAATAAAAACTAAACCCAATAAACTAATTATTCGTAAAGAAATGTGAGGGAAAAAAAGATCTTTGATTCCAAAAGGATTAAGGTAAGAAAAAAATCTTTTTCTGTCTGAAGGGTCTTTAAAATATTTTTTAAGCTTTTTAAAAGATAATTTTTGTAACTGTAGAAGTTGGCTATAAAAAAGAGTTGATATCACTAGTTGAAAAAGAATAAAAACTGCTAATAAAAAAGCAATAAATTCAAGTCCGTCCTTTAAAAAAAACTGATTTGTCATTAAATTTTAATTTTTACTATACTCTTTTTATTTGTGCTCCTAATTCTAATAAACGTTTATCTAAATCTTCGTATCCACGATCAATTTGATGAATATTGGTAAGAAGACTTTCGCCATTAGCAATTAAAGCGGCTAAAACTAAAGTAGCTCCTGCTCTTAAATCAGGAATTTTTACTTTTATTCCTCTTAACGTTTCTGGTCCTGTTATTTTTAAACCATGGAAATTCTCTGGTTTATCATTTTTCAGATTAAAATTATAAAATTTCTCTGGACTTCTTACTTTAGGATTAAAAAGTTTTATTTTTGCCCCCATTTTCAAAAGATAATCTACATAAACAAAACGATTGGGAAAAATTGTCTCAATTACCATAGATTCTCCAGTAGCTTGAGTCATTAAAGTTGTCCAAATTGGCTGCCAATCAGTCATAAATCCTGGATATGGTTTGGTTATAACTTTTGTTCCAATTAAATTTCCTTTATAAAAAAATCTTATCCCATGTTCAACAACTTCAAAACCCGCATTTATTTCTCTAAGTTTTTCTAAAAAGGCTCCTAAATGTTTCTTTTGAGCATTTTCAATAATAATATCTCCTTTTGTCCCCAAAGCAGCACAGGCATAAGTTACTGCTTCATTTCTATCGGGCATTACCGAATGGATAGTCGCATGAAGCCGACTCACCCCTTCAATAGTAATTGTTCTAGAACTTCTTTTAATCTTCGCTCCCATTTTGCTTAAAAATTTAATTAGGTCATTTATCTCTGGTTCTTGAGCAGCATTTTCTAAGATTGTTCTTCCTTGAGCACAAACAGCAGCCATAATTAAAGTTTCTGTTCCTGTATGCGTATTTTTTTCAAATTTGTAATAGGTTCCTTTTAACTTCTCACAACTAACTCGAAAACGACCGTTAGTAAATTGAATTTTAGCTCCTAGTTTCTTCAAACCTTCGAAGTGTCTTTCTAATGGTCTTGATCCAATCTTGTCTCCTCCTGGCAAAGGAAGAACTGCTTGACCAAAACGATTTAACAAAGGTCCAACAAACATTGTTGACATTCGTGATTCTTTAGCAAATTCTTCAGGAACTTTAAAATTTTTTACTCCTCTTGTATCAATAAAAGAAGTTCTTTCGCCACGGGAAGAAACTTTTCCTCCCAACGATTCGATCATTTTTTTAGTAATCGCTACGTCACCAATTCGAGCTAAGTTTAGCAAACGAGTTTCCCCATTTGTTAACAAAGAAGCAATCATTAATTTGGAAGAAGCATTCTTTGCTCCTCCAAGACGCACCGCTCCCCTTAAAGGAAAACCTCCCTTAATAATAAATTTTGCCATTTCTAAAATTCTCCTATTAATTTTATTTCTTCTTCTAATTTAATATTAAACTTTTCCTTAATCTTTTTTTTGATTAAACTGACTAATTCTAACACATCTTTAGCTTTGGCTTTGTCGAAATTAATAATAAAGTTAGCATGCTGTTTACTAACCATACCTCCATTAATGGATAATCCTTTTAAACCAGCTTTTTCTATTAATTTTCCCGCCGATTGTCCTGGTGGATTCTTAAAAATTGACCCAGCACTTTTTCCTTTTGGCTGATTTAATCTTTTTTTTATATAAACATTCATCTTTTTTTGGATTAATTCTTTATTTAATTTTTTATAATCCAAAACAACTTGCCAAATTATTTCTTTTGTCTTTAAAAAACGACTAGTCCGGTAACCAAAATCACAATCTTTTTTTGACACTTCATGAATTTCATTGTCTTTAGGATTGAAAGTTATTACCTTTTCCACTAAATCACCAATCCATCTTTTTTTTAAACCAGCATTTCCAACAATAGCACCTCCTATAGTTCCCGGAATTCCAGTTAAAAATTCTAAACCAGAAAGACCATTTTCTAAAGAAAAAAGCAATAATCTACTTAAAGTCACCCCTGATCCTACCATTAATCTAGATTCTTTAATTTTTATTGGAGAATCTTTTATTTTTATTACTAATCCTTTTATTCCCTTATCACCAATTAAAATATTTGAACCTCCTCCTAGGATAAACCAAGGAATTTTTTTTTCTTTCGCCCAATTAATGGCTTTTTTTAACTCTGACAAGTTATTAATTTCGCAAAAACACTTTGCTTTTCCACCAATACCAAAAGTTGTTAAATTAGAAAGGGTTTTATTTCTTATTATTTTTAATCGTCTCTCCTTAGCTTGAAGTTTTTTTATAATATCTTTATGCCACCTAAAAATATCGCCCGCTCCCATAGTAAAAATAATATCTCCTTTTTTAACTGTCTTTTTCAAATAATCTAATATTTCTTCTTTAGAAGGAGAGTAAAAAACAGATTGATGACCCTTCCGAGTTTCCCTTGCTAAAAGCTCACTACTAATAGATAAATCTTTTTTTTCTCTGGCTGAAGGATAGATATCAGTAAAGATTACACCTGAAGCATCAGAGAAACTTTGAGAAAAATCTTTAAATAATTTTTTTGTACGAGAAAAAGTATGTGGTTGGAAAATAACAAAAATTCGCTTATTGCTAAACCAGTCCTTGGCCGCTTTCAAAGTAGATTTAATCTCTAAAGGATGATGGGCATAATCATCATAAAGCTTTATTCCTTTTACTTGAGCTATAAATTCAAATCTTCTTTTTGTACCCTGAAAAAAACTAATCGCTTTTTTGATTTCTTTTGATGAAATGTCTAAGAACCTAGCAGCAACTATTGCTCCTACTGCATTAAGACAATTAAATTTTCCCGGAATTAATAATTGAATATTTTTAATTTCTTCTTTTTCTCCTTTGAGAGTGAAAATAGTTTTTTCTTTCCATTGCTGATAATTTCTAATCTGCCAATCTGCCTTTTTAGAAAAACCATAAGTTTCAACTGGTACTTTTACTAATCTCAATAATTTTCTTATATTCTCATTATCAACACAGGCAATTAATAAACCATTTTTAGGTAGAGTCTCTACAAATTCTTTAAATATTTGAATCGTATGATCTAAGTTTTTAAAAACATCAGGATGGTCAAATTCAATATTCGGAATGACAATAATCTGTGGTTTTTGATAAGAAAAGCGAGGACGACGACAACTTGGAGAAACACAATATTCATCGGCTTCGGCAATAAAGTATTCTCCTTTATTATCAAATCTTCCGGAAGTTTTTAAAGATTGAATATCTCCAACACCGATAGCAAAACTAGGATGCAAACCAACCTTAGTAAGGATTGTAGCAATAATTGCTGAAATTGTTGTCTTTCCGCCTACTCCACAAACCGAAATACCTTTTTTCTGATTCATTAAAATCCCTAGAGCTTCTGCGTGAGATATAGCAGGAATATTTTTTTTCTGAGCAGCTACTACTTCAATATTTTTTTCGGCTTTATGAGCTCCTGTATAAACTAGTAAATCAACTTTACCAACATGTTGATCACTAAAACCAACTTGCCATTTTATGTTTGATCGTTTTAATAGTTCATCAGTTACAAAAATCTCAGCTAAATCACTACCGCTTATTTTTATACCCAAATCTCGACAACACAATGCTAAAGCACTCATTCCCACGCCTTTAATTCCAGTAAAGTGAATTGATTTAATTTTTTTAAAATCTATTTTCATTTTATTTCCTTAAACCAATTATCGTTGCAAATCTTCCTTCTTTCTCTCCTAATCTCAAAGCTCGAAAATGCGAAAAGTAATTTTTATCACAAACTGTACAAATTTGACAATCTTCTATATTATAATCTTTAATTCCATTTTCCTTAAACTTCTTTTTGATGAATGCTGGAATATCACAAATTTTGTCCTTATCTTTCTCAGTTATAAAATTTTTCCATTCTGGTAGTTTTTCTTGAATTAAATTTTTATGTCTAAAACAACATTTTCTTATTCCTGGACCAATTCCTACAATAATATTTTGAGCTGAACAGTGATATCTATTTATCATTTTAAGTAAAGTATTTATAAAAACTTTCTCGATTGCTCCTCGCCAACCAACATGAGCTACTCCAATTACTTTTCTCTTTGGATCAAAAAAAACTAAAGGAAAACAATCGCCACTTTTTATTAGTAAAAATGTATTTTTTTTACCAGTAACTAAAGAATCACAATCTTCAACAATATTGTTTTTAATTTTTTTAAATGATTCCTCATCTAAAAATACTACTTTTGAACCGTGAGTTTGATTCATTTCAAAAAGATTAACAAGTTTAAAATTTAGAATTGAAGCGATTTTTTTCCTTGCCGAAATAACATCTTTTTTTTCTCCTCTATGAAAACTGGTATTACCAAAGCTTTTATCAAAGACACCATGTCCTATTTCTTCTCTATTTGTTAGTTTTTTAAATTGAAAGAAAGATACTTTTTTCATTGAAAATACTCTTAACAACTCAAGACTTTCTCTTTGAAACCTTTTCCATTTTCTTTTCTGCTTCAAGTAATTGTTCTTTAGTATTAACACCATGAAAATACTCACCCTGACTAATCTTTAACGTGCTTACTTTTCTCCCACCTTTTATGGCTAAACTCACAATATCAGTAAGATAATATTCCTTTTTAATTGGATCTTTTTTAATAAAAGGCAAGTATTCTTTTAAAAACTTCAAATTAAAACAATAACAACCGGTATTTATTTCTTTTATTTTTTTCTGTTCTGAGGTGGTATTTTTTTCTTCAATAATTCCTTGAATTTTTCCCTTTTTATTTCTTATTATTCTTCCTAAACCAAACGGGTTTTTTTTAATTACTGTTAAAACAGTTAAGTCTTGTTGATTAACTAAGTGGGTTTTTACTAATTTTTTTATTACTGAAGGTGGGTAAAAAGCCGTGTCATCAGAATAACAAGTAAAAACATTTTTTGTTCCAGCAGGAATTTTTTTTAGGGCAGTTCTTAAGGCATGAGCTGTTCCGAGTCTTTTTCTCTGCTCAGCATAGATAAATTTATCACCAAAATAATTCATAATCGATTTTCTTAAAAAGCCGACTACGATAATGATTTTTTTAAAACCTACTTTTTGCAATAAATCAATTGTATAGCTAATCATTGGCTTTCCAGCCAACAAATACATTACTTTATTTATTTTTTTAGCATTAATTCGGGTACCTTTTCCCGCCGCTAAAACAACAGCACAAAAATCTCTCATTTTAAACTCCTTTTTTTAAAGTTTTCAAGACTGCTTCTTTATCTGACCAAGGATATTCGGTTGTCCCAAAACACATGGATTGTTCGTGTCCTTTACCAAAAATACCAACAATATCACCTTTTTTAGCTAATTTATTTATGGCAAAGTCTATTGCTTCTAATCTATCTGGTTTTTTAAAAATTTTTTCCTTTTTCTGACAACCTTTACTAATTTCTTTAATAATCATATTTACCTCTTCTGTTCGTGGATCTTCTGCCGTCAAAACAACATAATCTGCAAGAAGACAGGCTGCCTCTCCCATTTTGGGTCGTTTCTTTTTATCTCTTAACCCAGCGCAACCAAAAACAGCAATCATTCTTTTTGGTTTATACACTTGTTTAATTACTTTTAAAGCCTTCCTTAAAGCATTTGGAGTATGAGCAAAATCAACAATTATTTTAAATCCTCTTTTATTTCTTATAAATTCCATTCTACCAGTTATACCTTTAAAATTTTTAATTGCCTTTTGGATGTTTTTGTTAGCAATCCCTAAAGTTTTAGCGGCAGCAATAGCGGCAAGACAATTGTAAATATTGTAGTCGCCTATTAGAGGAGTAATTATCTTAATTGTCTTCAGTTTCTTAGATAATTGCATAATATCTAAGTACTTATATTCAAATTGACTGAAGTTCTTTCTAAATTTTATATTAATAGCCTTAATAAAAGCATTCTTTTTAAGACTATAAGTTATAAGATTTCCTTTTCCAATTCTTTTTAGAAATGAAAAAGATTTATCATCTTTATTAAGAATTTTGTATTTTACTCGATAAAATAATTTTGCCTTAGCCAAAAGATATTTTTTCCAAGTATGATGATAATCTAAATGTTCATTGGTAACATTAGTAATCACTCCTATTAAAAAATTACAACCAAAAGTTCTAAATTGAGCTAATCCATGAGAAGTAACTTCCAAAACAAGATATTCGAATCCCTTATCAGAAATAAGACGGATCAATTTCTGAAGTTCCCAAGGATTAGGAGTAGTAACATGAAGTCCTGTCGGTAAGTCTTTCTCCCCAATTTTAGCGGAAACTGTAGTAATTAAGGCAACTTTTTTGCCAGATTTTCTTAAAATTTCATAGATAAGAGTTGCGGTAGTTGTTTTTCCATCTGTTCCAGTTACGCCAATTATTTTTAATTTTCTTGCTGGATAACGATAAAAAATAACCGCTAAAATTGAAAATGGAAGATGGAAAAATAAATTGACAAATCGGTTGGGGATTAATGCCCTTATTTTTTTAACTAGTAAAGACAAATTGTTTCTTTTCAAAAACCAAATCATAACAACTGTAGATTATATCAGATTAC
This sequence comes from uncultured Pseudomonadales bacterium, assembly GCA_964467735.1. Classification (GTDB taxonomy): domain Bacteria; phylum Patescibacteriota; class Microgenomatia; order UBA1400; family CAYXSR01; genus CAYXSR01. Next base: position 44,376 of record CAYXSR010000002.1, read on the forward strand.
TCTGGCTGAATACCATAATAAACTAATAAATTTCTAGTAATTTCAAAAAATAAAGGAGCAGCTGTTTCTGCTGCCCAAGGAGAAGAGGATGGTTCTCGAAGTTTTACTAAAATAACAAACTTCGGCTTATAAGCAGGAGCAAAACCCACAAAAGAAGCAATTGTTTTTTCTTCATCGTAATGACCAGCTACAGGGATTTGAGCAGTCCCTGTTTTGCCAGCTATTTTATAACCCTTAATCTTTGACCATTTAGCTTCCCCTTTTTCTACAGCGTTCACCATTATATCAGTAATTTCTCTGGCTGATTCTGGCTTAATCACCTCTCTTATTTTTTTTGGTTTTATATTAACTTCTTTCTTGTCATCTAGAATTTTAGAAACAACATGGGGCTCCATTAAGACTCCCCCATTGGCAATCGCCGCAACTGCTCTGGCCATTTGAATCCCGGTAATGGCAATTCCCTGGCCAAAAGAAGCGGTTGCTAGATCAATTTCTCCCCATTTATTTTTAGGTTTAAGAACCCCAGAAATTTCTTCTTGAAGATCAATGTTAGTTTTTTCTCCAAAACCAAATTTTTTAAGATATTCCCAAAAACTATCAATCCCCAATTTTTTAGCAATAAAAATCATTCCAATATTATCAGAGTTTTCAATTATCTGAGTTATTGTTGAATCAGGATGATATTCATCATTCCAGGTCCTAATAGTGTATTTATCAATTTTTACTGGCCCTGTGCAAATTGGACAAATATCGTCCTTTTTTATACTTTTGTTGTCTAAAGCGGCTGCAGTTACTAAAACTTTAGCTGTTGAACCCGGTTCATACGTCTCAGCAATCAAAGGATTTTTAAATAAATCATCATTTTCTTCAAAATATTTAACTGGATCATAACTGGGAAACGAAGCTAAGGCTAAAACTCCTCCTGTTTCAGGATCAAGAATAATCACTGAACCAGATTTAGCTCCATATTTTGAAATTGCTTTTTGAAGTTTCTCTTCAACAGTAAATTGAACTGCCCGATCAAGATGTAAAATAAGTGTTTGTCCGTCTTTCTCTTCTCGCGACAGAAAGCTCCCAAATAAAATTGGTTTATTACCGGCATCTTTTTCCTGATTTATAATTCCTGGTCTACCTCTTAATTCTAAATCGTAAAAACCTTCTAAACCAAAATAACCGATATCTCTTCCCTCTTTATTTTTTCCAACAAATCCCAAAAGATTGGCAGCCATCGAGGCTTCTGGATAAAATCTTATTTCTTCCTTCTCAAAACCTAATCCTTCAATTCCTAATGATTCTATTTTTTCTTTATCTTCTGGAAGAACTCTTCTTCCCAGAACTGTCCAGATTAAATCTTGTTGCATCAATTGACTCTTAAGAGAACTTTCTGTATTTTTTAATTCTTTCTTGTTTTCTTCCTTATCTTCAGATCTATTAGGAGTTAAAAATGGGCTTAATTTCTGAGCAATTTCTGTAGGAGTTTTTTTTATCTTATTTAATAAGGCATATAAAAGATATGTCCTTCTATTTGTTACTAAAGGAAAACCGTCAGAACTTAATATTTCTCCCCTTGAAGAAGATATTTCTGTTTGAGAAAAATATTGAGTTTGGGCAATATCTGATAATTGTTTACCTTTAAGGATTTGCCAATAAAATAATCGATAAATTATCACTAACCCAAACAAAATAAAAAGAATAGAAATTATTCTGATCCGCCAATAAATCGCATCCATTTAATAATTTAAAGCAACAGGAATTTTAAGACTTAAATTAATTGTCTGAGGGTTTTTAACAAAACCTTGTTCTTCGGCTAGAACATGTAAATTTGTTAATCGGTTACTTGAAATTAACTCTAGTCTATAATTTTTATTCTCTTCTTCAAGTAAAGAAGTCTGTCTTTGGATTTCTTTTAATTCTTGTCCCCAATCAGCCAATCGATTGGATAGATAAATCTGAGTTAAACCTAAAATGGCTAAACAAAACAGAAAAAGTTTAAAAAGCTTATTTGTTTGCTTTTTATCTGGTTTTGTAAGTTTATTCATTTTTTATTGCTCCTCTAAGTTTGGCACTCCTTGAGCGCCTGTTTTGACTTACTTCTTCAAAAGAAGGTCTTTTTGGTTTTTTTGTTAAAATTTCTATTTTCCCTTCTTTCTCCATATCTTGCAAAAACCTCTTTACTATTCTGTCCTCTCCCTCATGAAAGCTAATTACTGCTAGCCTTCCTCCTTTTTCTAATATGTCTATTGTCTGAGGCAAAGCAGTTTTTAAATTTTCATTCTCTTTATTAACTGCAATTCTTAAGGCTTGAAAGACTTTAGTTGCTGGATTAATCTTTCCACCTGGCTTTTTAATTTTCAAAATAATATCAATTAATTGCCCGGTAGTTTCAATTGGTTGTTCTCGACGGGACCGAACAATAGCTTCAGCAATAGATAAAGCCTGCTTTTCTCCACCAAGTTTCGCCAAAATTTCATAAATTTCTTCTTTTGATAGTTTATTAACTAAATCTTTAGCCGTTAACTTAAGATTTAAATCCATTCTCATATCTAAAGTCTCATTACTTTGAAAAGAAAAACCACGATCTTTTTTATCTAGCTGATAAGAGGAAACTCCTAAATCGAACATAATACCAGCTGGTTTTTCTTTCCCATATTTGTTAAAAATCTTTTTTAAATTAGCAAAATTTCCTTTCACTAATTTAAATTTTGCTCTTGGGCAAAATCTTTTTAGATTGCCCTCGGCTGACCTTATGGCTTCTTGATCGCAATCAAGTCCCAAAACCTTACCTCCTCTTTTACAAATTTCTATCGCATGACCTCCTCCTCCAACCGTCGCATCAATATAAAGCTTTCCCTTTTTGATTGCTAAAAGATCAATTACTTCTTTTAAAAGTACTGGTGTGTGGGAAAATTTAAATTTTAATTTCAAGGTTCGCTAATCTTTCTGCAATTTGATTACTACTTTTTTCTATCTCTGTTTGATAGTGTTCAAATTGCTCCTCATCCCAAATCTCTATTCTCTCAACACTCCCCGCAATTATTATTTTTCTTTTTAATTGAGCAAATTTCTTCAAAACCTCTGGGATCAGGATTCTCCCTTGACTGTCAAAACTTACCTCAAAGGCCTCGTAGCTTAAAAGCCTAACAAAAGCCCGAGCGTCATTACTAGTCAAAGGCGTATTGCTTAACTTCCCGGCTATTTGAGACCATTTATTCTTGGTAAATAAGAATAAACAACCATCTAACCCTCGAGTGATAATTGCTCCATTGTCAAACTGCTTTCTGAATGGCTGCGGTACTGCTAACCGCCCTTTTGCTTCCAAAGATCGTTGATAAAGTCCTATAAACATATATTTTTCACCACTTTTCACCACTAATAAACATTTTTATATATTAATATAGCTTTGTCAAGGGTTAAAATACCACAAAAAACAAGTAAAAAAAGTTAAAGAAAAATAATCAAAAAATTCTCTAGAAAGTTATTTTTTTTAAAAGTTAGAAGATAAGAAGAATCTTTAGTAACTAATTCAAGACTTCAACCAATAATACTAAAGTATTAGACCTATCTTAAGTCTTATTATTGAGCGGAATTTACTAAAACAAAAGTGGTAAGGCTAGTAACTTTTACTGAAATCTCTCCTTCTTCTTTACTTAAACCAGTCTTATATTCCACCCACTCTTCAGCTTGTTTATCCCAACCCATTACTTTTGCATTAGTTATATCTTTACTAGTCTTAAAGCTTAATTGTGAACCACTAAGCTTTACCGGAGAGGCACTAAAAAAGCCATAAGGGCCTTCTAGCAGCTCCTGTTCTAGCTTTCCTGGTAAACCTAGAGTATCAGTTACTACAACAACTGTTGATGACGCTAATTTCTCCCTACTCATATCTAAACTAATTTTGCCGTTACGAGAATTAAATACGCCATCTTTTTCGCCAAAATTCCCGACCGTAAAGTCTCCCTTTAAAACATAGTCTTTTGCCCCACCGCTAAAACTTAAAACAACCTCTCCACTAGTAACTCCTTTATCGTATTTTTTAACATTTTTTGATTGGGAACAAAAACAAAACTCTTTTGGTTCTGTTGGTTGAGAAGCACTCGATAAGTCAATTCTCCCCATTCCTCCTTGAATAATGGTTCCTCCCTCATCGCTTTTCGCCTGATATTCAATTTCATACTCTAAAAGCTTATCTTTGCTATTATCAATACTGATAAAAATTTCTCCCCCTGATTCAGAAGGGACTAAGGTTATAAAAGGTCTCTCTTCTACTGGCAACTCATTTATTACAGCTGTTTTCTTTGTCTTTTTACTATCTGTTGTAACTGTCTGTTTTGATTTAAAAATAAAAATTTTAACTAAAACAGCAATCCCTATTAATAAAAGAAAAGTGAAAATTAAGTTTATTTTTTTCATAATTTTACCTATAAATTTTTAACTTTTTATCAAAATAGGTTTTTAAGTTATCTATTGGTATTCTGTCTTGTTTAGTTGTATCGCGATCCCGAACAGTTACTGTCTGATCCTCGAGACTAGTAAAATCTACTGTTACACACCAAGGAGTCCCAATTTCATCCTGAGCATAATATCTTTTTCCAATATTACCTCTATCATCCCAAGCAACACTAAATTTACTTTTCAATTTTTTATAAATTTTATCCGCCAATTTAACTAAGTCAGGTTTATTAGATAAAAGAGGAAAGACAGCTATCTTATATGGGGCAATTTCTGGTGTTAATTTTAAAACAACTCTCTCTTTCTCTTGTTTGAAAGCATCAACTAAAATTGCCAAAAGTAACCTATCAACACCAATTGAGGGTTCAATAACGAATGGAAAAAACTTTCTTCCTTTTTTATCGGTAAAACTAAGATCTCTACCAGAACACTTACTGTGATTTTTCAAATCAAAATCTGTTCTATTAGCAATTCCCTGAAGCTCTGACCAACCAAAAGGAAAATTATATTCTATATCAACTGTCTTTTTTGAATAATGAGCTAATTTCTCCTTAGGATGTTCAAAAAGTCTTAATTTCTCTTTATTTAATCCTAAAGAAAAAATCCAATCTAAACATTTTTTAACCCAATAATCAAACCATTTTTCATCTTCTTCTGGATAAATAAAAAACTCCATCTCCATTTGCTCGAATTCCCGTGAGCGAAAGATAAAATTTCCTGGTGTAATTTCGTTTCGAAAGGCTTTACCAATTTGAGCAATACCAAAAGGAATTTCTGGCCTAACTACGTCAACTACGTTGCTAAAATTTACAAAAATACCTTGACAGGTTTCTCCCCTTAAATAACTTTGGGTAGATTTATCCTCTACTGGGCCAATAAATGTCTTAACTAAGATATTAAATTGTTTCTCCTCTGTAAGTTCTCCTCCACAATCAGGACAATTATCTGATTTAAGATTATCTGATCTAAAACGATGATGACATTGTTTACATTCTTTTAAAGGATCAGCAAATCCAGGACCAGTATGACCGCTTGCCTCCCAAACTTTAGGATTAAGAATTATAGTTGAATCAATTCCATAGATATTGTCATTTTGCTCAACAAAATTATGCCACCAAAGTTTTTTAAGATTATTCTTTAATATTGTTCCTAATGGTCCAAAATCCCAAAATCCTCCAAAACCACCATAAATCTCCGAAGAGGGAAAAATAAAACCACGACGTTTTGCTAAAGAAACAATTTCTGTCATTAAATTTTTCATAGTCTTATTTTACTTTCCTTACTGTATTCTTTTCAACAGCAATTTAGAGTT
>CAYXSR010000002.1:50236-116093 GCA_964467735.1 uncultured Pseudomonadales bacterium
AAGGTAGTTTTAAGATCTTTATTAATTGAGGCAAAAGAATTAATTAATCGTGTTTCTGTCAATAAATCTAAATCTTTTCCTTTTACAAGAAAGAGACTAGTAAGACTAAAAGGCTCAATATCATTTCTTTTTCGTGAAGATAATTTTCTTACTCCTTTAGCTAAACAATTAAGTTTGCCGTGATATTTAGAGAAAACAACTAAAATTCTATCTGCTTCACCATAGTCAAACCTCTTTAGAATAATTCCTTCTGTCTTATAAGTTTTTGTCACCTTAAAATGAAGTTAAATTTTCAGGCGGAATTCTTTATCGGTATCTAACTTAAATTCTTCTTGCTGATTATCTAGATTGATAATATATTTGTGACCTAAGGTACCTGGTTGCTTTTGAATTAAAAGATTATAGGTTTTATTATCTTTAATCTCAAAAGGTAAAGTATATTTAACTACTAATTTTGCTTTCCCGCCATCCCCCCTTAAGGTGAAAAATCCTTCGAAAACTGTTTTATCTAGTTCATCGTAACTTTTAGCCTCAACTTCTGATCCCATCATCTCTATCAACTTACTCCCTTTAGGAACATAAACTCTAATAAAATTACGCAAAACACCATTTAAACAAAGACCAGATTTTCTCTCTAAATTACAGTTATCCATTGGTTCAGGATTAACATAAGTTAAAGTGAGAGTTTTTTCAACAGTCCCATTATTATCAATATTTATTTCTTGCTCCACTGTATGTTCCACAAATAAGTTTGATTTTGCGCCACCAAAATTACTGTCGTTAATATGGAGATAATCTCCGTCATAATCAACTATTCTCCCAGCCGCTTTAAAGGCTTCAGCGGCTTTCTGCTCATCCTCTCTATTAAAATAGAGCAAAGCATGTTTTTCTTTAATATCCTGAAGGGCTATTTTTAACAACCTTGGCCATAGAGCTTTGGGAGCAGTCATTGCCTTTTGCATAAGAGCTTGCATCATCGGTCCCAAAACACCTTTTCTATCTACTTTCTCACCACCAATAGGAGTATCAACAATATATTCTAACTCACAAACAATTTGAGGAATATTGTGACACCTTTTATCTTCATTCATCGTAAACTTACCAAATCCAGGTACTTCTAAATCTCCTAAAAGCATAACTAGATCCTTTAATATCTTTGTATCTAAGGCAATAATCCCGTCTATTTCTGGTTCTCCAGGAATCTTTTGATAATTTTCTTCAAAAACTTTCATTGATTCAAAAAAATCAGGAGAAAAATTCATATCCCTTAAATACCAATAAGGAACAATTCCTGTTTTTAAATCAGCACTTAAAAGATATTTTTGAATTGCTTCTGGAGGAGTTTTAACTTTATAAGGATTCTTCTTATCTAAAGAATAAATATCATTGCTATTATCAGCTCTAATTTTACCAGATTCCATGGTTAGAATTGAATAGGCGGTAATAAAACCACCTGTTGGCCGTAATTCACCATCGTTTTCAAAAATAACTAAATATTTTCTGCTATCTGGATGCCCTAAAAGAGCAGGAAGGACTTCTAAGATTGGTTCTGTTTCTTTTAAAGATACCGCTAAATTACTAAATTTAGATTTTGTTTGTTCTATTTTTTCTCTAACCGGTTTTTTGGCTATTTGTTTCGGATAGCGATTTGGGTTAATTAATTGGATTTCCTGCTGAGCCTCATCGAGTTTTTTAATTGACTCATCTATTTGAGGCATTATTTTATCTAATGTTTCAACTATTTTAACTAACCGTTCCTCTGTACTGCCTCCAGAAAAACTACCTTTACCTTTAAAACCCAAAACGTCAGCATAAGGAGCAATCGCTCCGGTTAAAATTTCTCCTGCCTCTATTCCTTTTATAGCGGCATTTAAACCTCTCTCACCATCCTTATAATAATTATTAAAAAATGGAATAATCTTTAACCAAGATAAAATCCGATAAGCTTTTTTTGTCTCTTCTAATTTAGTTTTGGTGGCTTTTAACTTTTCATCTGTCTGAATTAAATCTTGTTCTTTTACTGAATTATAAGCTTCTTGACCTAAAGTTAATGCTTGTTTAGCTTTCGCAATTACCGGTTTTGTCATTAAAAAGCAAATTCCTGAAAAAACCAATAAAAAACCAATAACAATTATTAAAATTTTCAACCACTTCTTTTTAGTCTTTGGTTTTATTGGATCGACTAAGGATTCACTCTTATTAATTTTTGGTTGGTTATTTTTAGCTTCAAAATTTATTTTTCCTATTTGTTCTACCATTTGCTTATCATTGCTTTTGGCGTTTTTAATAAAATAAGTAAATCTTGCCAAAAAGAATGACTCCTTGCATATTTATAATCCATTCTAGCACGTTTATCGAAAGGAATCTCGTTCCTTCCGGAAGTTTGCCATGGCCCGGTTATCCCTGGCTTAACTGATAAAATTGTTTTTATTAAAGGTTTTGTTTTGGGATATTTTTTAACTTGTTCTTTTAATTCCCTTTCAACATAAGCTCTTGGACCAACAATACTCATCTCTCCTTTTAAAACATTCCATAATTGAGGAAATTCATCAATCGTCAAATTTCTCAATAATCTTCCTAACCTTGTAATTCTCGGGTCATTTTTAAGCTTCCAATCACCTTTTTTAAATTTTTTTAAAAGTTCTTTATCTTTTTCAAAAAGAATTTCATCAGCATTCTCCACCATTGTTCTGAATTTATAAAGCTTAAATTTCTTTCCTTTTTTACCTAATCTTTCATGGCTATAAATAATTGATCCCTTTGACTGAAGTTTTATTAAAATAGGGACTATAAACCAAATTGGAAAAAAAATTACCGCCAAAAAAAGAGCTAAACAAATATCTATAATTCTTTTTACACACTGATAATTCATAAGTTACTTTTCATAAAGGTTTTTATAAAGTTGCTTTACTTTCGGGGCCTGATCAAGTGGGCAAACTAACAAACCTTCAGCCGTATCAATAACAATTATATTGGAAAGACCAATTATTCCGGCAATTTTTTTATCCCGAGAAAAAATTAAAGAATTTTTAACATCTATTAGTTCTGTTTTACCAAGAATCACATTGCCATCTTTGTCTTTAGGTAAACCATAATAGATTAATTCCCAAGTTCCAAGATCTACCCAACCAATATCAACTGGTAATTCCCACTGTGTACCAGGTTTTAGTTTTTCAAACACGCCAAAATCAACTGAATTTTTCTCAATCTTAGGATATTCTTTATTAAGAACCTGAGTGTATTTGCTCGTCCCCATTGAGTCTGCAATTTTCTTTATTTTCTTGTAACAATCGGGTGCATGCTCTTTATATTTTTCCAACAAAAGTTGAGGTTTTGTTGCCATATAGCCAGAGTGAATTAAATATGTTTTGGCAGCTAAAAACTTTTTAGCAGTTGGCAAGTCTGGTTTCTCTACTTGTTTTAAAAACTCATAAACTTCAAACCCATCCTCACTTCTAAGTTTTTTACCAATTTTTATCCAACCGTTGTGGACTGATGGATAGGTTGGTTTCATATCTATGTGAACTACAACATTATTATCTCTTGACAGTTGAGCAGCTTTTTTTAAGGCACTAACAAATGCTTTTTCTTTCCTAACTAAATGGTCCGCTCCCCAAAGAATAATCATTACTGAATTAGGGAATTTATGGTTAATTGTGGCCGTCGCCAAAGCCACCGCTCCCAGGGTATCTCTCATCTCTGGTTCAAAAATTATATTTTCCTGGGGAATCTCTGGAGCATGTTTTCTAATAATTTCTTTATAGTCTTTACCAGTCGAAATGAATATATCCTCGGGACTAAAACCTTTTAATACTCTCTCGAAAGCCTGGCGGAAAAATGATTTTTCACCTAAGATTGGACCAAACTGCTTAGGATGACCTATTTTGCTTATTGGCCACATCCTTGTCCCTCGACCACCACAAAAGAGGACTATCTTTGTGTCATTTTTTCCTGTCTTTTTCATATATCCTCCACTAGTTTTTTAATTTTTTTAATAAAGACTTTCTGATTAAATCTTTTGACATTTTGTTGGCAATCTTTGGCTTTAAAATTTTTGGCCTTAAACTGCTGAACGGCTTGAACTAGACCTTCTACTGTTTGATTTTCAAAAAGAATACCCGTTTTACCATCAATAACTGTTTCTCCAAAACCTCCTTTAGTAAAAGCAATTACTGGCTTTCCCGCCGCTTGAGCCTCTATTGCCACTAGACCAAAATCTTCATTTTGAGCTAAAACTACTGCACAACACTTTTGATAATAACCAATTAAAATATCATCTGTCAATTGACCAAGAAATTCGATATTATCTTTTGCCATACGTTTTAGTCTTTTTAGCTGATTACCGACGCCAATAATTTTTAATGGAAGCCTCAGTTTATTAAAAGCTTTAATCACTAAATCTAGCCTTTTATAGGGGACAAGTCTCGAAACTACCAAGAAAAAGTCTTTTTGGCTGGGTAAATTAGCAATATCCTTCTTCTTAAATCTTTTTATATCAACAGGTGGATAGACAATGATAGAATCTCTATTGTAGTATTTTTTAATTCTTCTTTGGGTCGTTCGGGAAATAGCTAAAAATTTATCTGGACGTTGAGCAGCAACATAGTCCCATTTTTTAAGAATTGGGGCTAAAAGATTAAAAATTTTTTTAACTAAGAAATTAAAATTATTAAAACCAGCATTGCCTATATAGTCTTTATATCCCGACCATAAATATCGAGTTGGTGTAAGACAATAACAAATATGATTTGTTTTGGTATTGGTAATAACTCCTTTCGCTTCAGCACTAGTAACAGAAATAACTAGTTCAAAATCAGAAAAATCAAAAGATTCAAAAGCAAAAGGTGTTAACCATGGATAAAACTCATGTTTTTCACTCGCAAATGGAAATTTTTGCATAAAAGAAGGAGTTATCTTAAATCCCTGTGTCCATAAAGCTTTTTTTTGATTATAAACAGCAGTGAAAAAGGGTGCCTCTGGCCAGACTTCATGTAAAACTTGCAAGATCCTCTCTGCCCCTCCAATTTTATTAAGTCGATCATAAACAATCGCTACTCTCATAAATTTCTTTTATAAATTTGAAAAGTTTCATCTTTTGTTTTTTGCCAGGAGAAATTTTTAACTCTCTGTTTTCCTGTCTTAATAAGCTTTCTTCTCAATTCATTAGAGGAATGGATTGTTCTAATCTTCTCAGCGATATCATCAATATCCAAAGGATTAAAATATAAAGCTGCTTTATCATAAATCTCTGGCAAAGAACTCTGTTTACTTGATAACACCGGACAACCAGCTGCCATTGCTTCTAATCCTGGCAGACCAAAACCCTCCATTAAAGAAGGAGTAATAAAAGACAATGATTCATAGTATAGTATTTTCAAATCTTCATCATTTACAAATCCCAAACATTTAACAAAATTTTCTGCTTTATAATTTTTAATAGTTTTCTTTAACCTTTGAAGAAAAACATCCCTTGCACAAACAATTATTAAATTAATCATTTTTTCGTTGGTTGAAAATTGATTTGCCTTTTTTAATCCTAGAATTAAACGTTCTAAATTTTTATGAGGATAGACACTCCCGACATACAATAAATAAGGTTTTTTTAAATTATATTTTTTTAACACTCTTTTACTTATTGTTTTTGATTTAATCTCGTTAAATTTCTCCTCTACCCCTTCATAAATTACACTAATTTTTTCTGTGACAAGAGAAGGATATTTTTTAATTAATTTCTTCTTCACCCATTTACTTGGAACAATTATTTTCTCTGCTCGTTTTACTGCTAGGTAAAAGATTAAATGATAGTTTAAATATTTAAACCAATAAATAAAAGGATTCTTTGTGGTAGTAGCCAGTCCTTTCGATTCGTGTTTTATAAGATCATGAATCGTAACTACGTATTTACTAAAGTAAAAAATTGGAACATTAAAATGAGGAAAATGAACTAAGTCAAATTTTTCTTTTGCCAAAAAAAAGGGAAAAAAAAGCTGCTCTTTTATTGAGTAATGATCAATATTTGTTTTAATATAGAAAAATTTGTTTCCTAACTCTTTTTTTATTTTTAAAAATTCTTCTGATTTAACAATTAGCCAAAAATCAATATTATTTGTTTGTTTGTTTTTAATTTGTTTAATCAAATTTTTTATATAACGCCCAATTCCTGCATGTTTTAAACCATACATCCGAGCATCAATAGCAATTTTAAAATGTTTCATTTTAAACTATTTAAAAAAATTGATAATTATTCTAATAAAACCTTTTAAAGTTATTCCAAATAAAACTAGCTTTGTTAACCATCGTGGATATTTATTTTTATAAAATTTATTATAAAAAATTCTCATTGCTCTAATTGATTCTTTTGCGGCTTTAATTCTTGTTTGACGATTTATTTTTATATCCTTGGTTTCTTCCCTTAAACCAGAACTTGCTCCTTTATAATGGATGGCTTTTGCTTTTGGATAATAAAATATCTGCCAGCCTTTTTCTTTGGCACGATAACAAAAATCAATATCTTCTCCATAAAAAAAATAATTCTCGTCCCACCAACCTATTCGGTCACCCACTTCTCGTCTTACCAACATAAAAGCTCCACAACAAGCATCTATCTGGTGGGGTTTATCTAAATTTAAATAAAACTGGTGATATTGACTGAATAATCGATTTCTAGGAAAGATTTTTTCTAATCCACTAAAATAACAAAAAGCTCCCCAAGGAGTAGGAAATCCACGATGACAATCAGAATCCATTCTACCATCTCTTAGTTTTAACTTTGGCGTCACCACACCAATTTTTTTATTCTTTCTTAAGAATTTTAATAATAAAAGTATGTTTTCAGGAGAAACTAAGACATCCCCGTTAATAAAAAGTAAATACCTACCTTTAGCTTTTTTAACTGCTAAATTATTTCCGGCAGAAAAACCAATATTTTCTTTGTTTTCGATTAATTTAATTTCGGGAAAATTATTCTTCATCATCTCCACACTCTTATCGCAAGAAGCATTATCAACAACAACAACTTCGCTAGAAACTTGCTTTTTTATGTCTTTTAATAAATTTAATGATTTAGAGATAATTTCTCTATTATTAAAATTTAAAATTATTATAGAAAGCTTCATATTATTTTAATTCCTTTAAATTTCTCGATAAATTTTGTTAAGGTCTTTGGCAATGTTATACCAATCATACCTTTCAAAAACTAATTTTTGGGCAGCCTTGCTTATATTATTGTTTAAAGTTTTATTTTCTAAAAGCTCTATCGTCTTCTCTACCATGTCATTTTCATCACTACCAACCAAAACATGTTTTCCTGATTGAAGATCTATCCCCTCAATACCCAAAGGAGTTGTTACGACAGAAACCCCCGCCGCCATTGATTCCAAAATTTTATAACGCGTCCCTCTTCCTAGTCTTAGTGGGGCTATCAAAACATCGGCTATAGAAAAAATGTCTCTTATATCTTCAATATTCTCTTTCAAAACTACCCCTTCTGTTTTTTTAATCAATTCCGCAAGAGACATTGATGGATTCTTTCCAACAATCAAAAGTTTTGCATTGGGTATCCTTTGATAAATCTTTGGCCAAATTTCTTTAACAAGAAAATTCACCGCATCGCTATTTGGTAACCAGCTAAAATTCCCAACAAAAATAACAAGCGGATTTTTTTGTTTTTGTTTCTTAATTTTCTCAAAAAAATCTCTATCGATTCCGTTGGGAATTAATACAACCTTTCTAAAAGAAATTTTCTCCATAATTTTTTTGTCTTCTGTAGAAACTGCGATCAATTTTTCACTCCTTTTCCAATAATATTTCTCCCAAAAAATAAGCTTTAATAAATCAAAGTATAGAAATGGCTTTAATAGAAGATTTTTTTTATCTATATATTTTCTAAAAACCAAATACTCTATATTGTGTTCTGCTAATACTAATGGTGGTTTTTTAACTCCTAGTAAGGATAATAAGACATAAAATGTCTCCGAGCTAATTAAATCATAATTATTTAAAAGCTCTTCCTTTAGTAATTTTCTAGCTTTTAAAGAAAAATAACTAATCATTAAAAGAGGAAATGGCGAAAAGGCAGTTAAAAAAAGATTGAATAAAGACCAAATATTTCTCCTTCTAACGTAAATTACTTTATGACAAATTTTTTCCACCTCAGATATATATTTTTCTTCATTGTCTCTTAAAAAGGTAAAAAGAGTAATTTCGTGTTGCTGAGAGATGTTTCTCAATAAATTATAGGCACGAATTCTGCCACCACTAATTAAAGGATAAGGTAAAACCGGAGAAACAAACAGGATTTTCATTTTTGACAATCTACCAGTTTAGCAATTATATAATCGTCAGTCTTTTCAAGAACACAAAACTTTTGTTCTATATATTCAGTTTCTGGACCAAAATCAAAATTAACATAATGAGTGGCTCCTTTACTAATAAGTTTATCTATTTCTATTCCCTGAGGCCAACCATCTCTATTAATTTGATATAAAAAGGCAGTATCACCACCCAAAGGAGCAATCACTTTTGCTTCTTTGGGTAAAATTTCATCTGCTCTTCGTCCAGCAGTAATCATCTTAAAATTATTAATATTGAAAAAATCCCTAACTTGATACCAAGAAAATGCCCACATAAAAACAAAACATATAAAAAGAAATAACTTAGAAAAAACTTTTCTAAATTCTTTTATTGGAGCAAGTATCACTTTTGCTCCTTTACCAAGAAAAACGCAAATTACTGGCACCAAAAGTATTTGGTAATAATCATGCTGAATGTTGCCCCTTGCTACAACAATAAGATAAACAAGGGTCCCTAACAACCAAAAATCAAAGAACCTTCCTTCTTTTTTTTCTGTTTTGGCAATAATTCCTAGTATAAAAATAACTATTCCCCAATATCCCAAAATTAATTTGCTCAATCTCTCGGCAAATAACCACCTAAACCAAGCTGGCTTTAAACGCATTCCACCGGCATTTAAAAGCCACATATTTGCCGGAATACCCTCGGGAAAATGATTAATCCACCATCGCCACCATAAAAAAGGAACTATTGAAATCAATAAATAAGTCCCTGTAAAAAAAAGTGACCTTGTTAATCCCTTTTGTCTCCAAAGTAAATAAAAAATACTGGGGGCAATAATAAATAAAGTAAATGGTTTGATCAATATAGAAATAGCTGTAAAAATTAGGAAATTACCTAAATATATCTTGCTATTTTTTCTAATAAATCTTAAAAAAAAGTAAATAGCTCCTAACATTGTCATAATCATCATTGGTTCTGGAAGAATTACTCTTGAATAATAAATATTAAAAGGAAGAACGGCAAAGAAAAAACTAGCTAATAATGCCATAGGAAAATCAATCAAATCTTTGACAATAAAAAATAGAAAAATTAAACTAAAACAGGAAAAAATATTAGAAATTAGTCTTCCCCATATCTCAAGACTAAAAAAACTCAGATTCTTTGCCAAAAAGGCATGAACAATATTATAGCTTGGAAATTCAACAAACCGATAGCCTTCTGGATTATCTTTTCCGGATGGAATATTAGAAAGGTCATTAAAACGAGGGTGTAAGATATCAAATCCTTTTTGAACAAAACTTCTTGAAACTGCTGAAGTATCAGCTTGGCGCCAGGAATGCCAATCAGCTATTGGGTTTCTAATCCTATACAATCTAAGGATAAAATTGATTAAAACAATTACAGATAATAATATAATCTGCTTTTTATTCATTTACTTCTATTATCTCATCGCCTAAATATTCTTTTAGATTATTCTGTTCATCAAAAACAAAAACATAAGTTGGTAAAGTCGATTTTTTATAATCCTTAGCGCTTTCTAATTCAGAAACTTTAACAACCCCTAATGTCTGATCACGGTAGATAAACCATAATGCATCTTCTAATCCTACTGGAAAAACCCAAGCATTTTCATATTTTATGGGAACGTTTACAAAACAAAGTGTTGCTCCCTCTGGAAATTCAAGATAATTATCTTTTAAGGCTCTTAGTGTTGTATAGGAAATATCAGAGGCTTTACTCCATTGCTGAAGCTGCCTGATAGTCAATTTTATAAAATAAATTGATAGAAACAATGATGTTAAAATTAAAAACACCATCCTGATTTTATATCTCCTTACCCTGTAGACAAAAGAAACCAAGACAAATGCCAGAATTGCACTAAAACCAAAAGAAGCTAAATAATTATAACGAATACTTATATTGCCCAGTCCCAAAAACGGCAATAGACTAATAAAAGATAAGGAAAAGAAGAAAAATATTATCTTTCCATCGATATAAACTTTTGATAGCTTCACATTTAATCTTTTTTTCAATTTTAAAATTATAACAGTAATAAAAATTAAAATTATAACAAACCAAAAAATATGTTCTCGCCAAAAACCTCTTAGGTTCTGATAGAAAGGAAGAAATTCTGTTCCTAAGATAGTTAAACCAAGATATCCAAATAAATTACCCACAAAGTTAATTGGTAGTTTTAAAAAGTTATAATTGTAATCACCCGATAACCAATGAGAAGAGGCTATTAAACGCATAAATAGATAAAAGGCTGCTTCGGCACCAAAAAGAAGAACAAAAATAAAATCCCTTTTATCTTTCTTACTGAAAAGAAATACAAGTAGACATAGAAGAGGAAAAACTATTCCTGATTCATGAGAAAAAAGCGCCAGTAAGCCCAAAATTGATATTAAAATTAAAAATATTATCCTTTCAAAAGATTTGTTCGTTTGTAAAAAACGAAACCAAAAATAAAGTCCCCAGATAGTAAACAAAGCAGAAAGGGCAATCATTATCCCTGAGCTCCAAACAACAGTCTCTATTTGGGAAGGAATAATGGTGAAAAATAAAGCTGCTAAGAAAGCAGTTAGTTTTCGTCCGGTATATTTTCTGGTCAATAAAAATACTCCTAAAGCGGTAAAAAGATGAATAATTATACTTGTTGCATGATAACCAAATGGTTTTAGCCAAAAAATAGAATAAAGAAGGAAAAAATAGATTTTTCCAATCGGTCGATAGAAAAAACCAGCTGCGTCAATAAATGGCAAATAAATATCTTTAAAAGAAAAGTTTGCTCCCCATTTCAACCAGGTAAAATCGTCACCAATAAAATAATTATTTAAACTGCCAGAATATAGCAACAAACCAACAATACAAATAAAAATAAAGAGAATAAAAGGAGAAGTAATAAATTGTTCAATGTTTCTTTTCAAATCAATCTTTCGACTAGAGTTAAAACTAATAAAAATCCCCATTAAAATACCGATAAGAGGCCAAACTGTAAAGGCCACCTTAGAGGCTTCAAAAATATCAATCATTAAAGCATTTATTGCAACTCCAAATATACCTCCTAAAATTCCTGCTGCCATACTTTTAAAAAATGAGTCTTTTATTGAAGAAAAAGCTTTCTTTGTCCAAAAATAAATCAACAAAAATATACTAAGGAAGCTAAGTAGGCCTAATAGTCCCGTCTCTCCCAACGTTCGTAAATAACTATTATCGGTTGCTAGAGAAATTGAAGAATAACCAGAGCCTGTTAATATATTTCTTTTAAAAGCATTTATTGCTCTCGGCCATGTTCCTTGAAATCTTGTTGTAAAAGAAATGTCATACACTAATGCCTTTTGGATTAAAAAACTACCAGAAATTGTTGCGATCTCGCTTGCTTTAGTAGCCACTTCTAAAGTCTCATATAGAGGAGTAGCAATTTTCTTTTTTATCACCGCCACTGAGGTGGCGGCTGGACTATCTTCTAGACTTGTAGGAGGCAAGGCAATAAAACCAGTGCCCAAAGGTAGATCTTCTTCAGCAACTTCATCTTCTTCGGTGATAACTTTTCCCAATTTTTCAATATCCTCTAGTTTGGCAATTGGCTTCCCCGTTACTTTATCATAAACAACATTTTCTACTCTAAAAGTTTTACTTAATCTTTCTGACATTTGGCCGACAGAATTGCTCAGAAAAAAACTAATAAGAATAACTGGAATAATAAATTTTTTCTGTTTCAGTAAAACTAAAACTAAACTAATCGCTAACAAATAAACTAAAAAAGAAACTCTTGAGGCCGTCAACAACAATAACTCATAAGCACCGATAAATAAAATAAAATAAAAGATTTTAGCTAACTTATTTTTAATACCAAAAAAAAGGGCCCCAAACAAAGAAAGCATCAATACCAAGTAGGCTGCCAAGTCGTAATGTCCGCCAAAAGTAGAAGTAATTCTGTTGTTTGGGCCAAGTCTTAGAGGAATACCTTTAGCAAATTCCTCGTTCATAGTTAGATAAGCAGGCAAACCCATAAACTTCTGACCAAAACCATAAATTATAACTCCCACCAAACCAATAATAATCGCCACCAAATAAAATTTAATTAATTTGTTATTCTCTTTCACTGTGGTGTAAACAAAGAAAAAAGGAATTATATATTCTATGCGTCGCAAATAATGAAGAATGGATACATTTGGAAAAAAATTAGCTAAGTGGGGTGCTAAAAAAATTAAAGCTACAACAGTAGATAGCAACCCTACTAACCAATAAATAAATATTGCCCCTGTCAGAGGAGTCCTCAACCGATCTCTATTTCTTACAACCTTTGCTAAAAAAATAATTGTTAAAAACGCAACCAGTAAATCTTCTATTCTTATATAAGTCCAAGTATGTGAAATCCCAAACAAAGGAAGCTTGGGATAAATAGGAATAAAGATAAAATAGATAAAAATTCCTATTGGTAAAAGCCAGCGATCAAAAGCCCCTAATAATCTGATGATAAATTTGTCTTTTTGCATCATTTTTAAGTATAGCAGAAAAAATAATTCTATTTAGAATCCCAATTTTTAAAATTATTCTAGCAATAAATTTCTGAAAAGATGATCTGTGTTTGTTGAAAAAATAAATTATTCCTCCAATTTCATTTGAGATTGCTCTTGCCAACCATTCCCTGCTCAACCCTTGTCTGAAGTGAATTATCTTGATAAATGGAAGGTAAAAAATCCTTATTCCTTTGTCTTTTGCCCGATAACATAAATCTACCTCTTCCATGTGCATAAAAATTTTTTCATCAAATCCTCCTAGCCTGTTAAAAACTGATTTCTTCATCAATAAAAAAGCTCCTGTCACCCAATCTACTTCTCTTTCTTTATTATAAAAAGTTCTATTCTCCTGATGAAATGGTTTCAAAAATAAATTAAGAATAGGAATATCATCAATAAAAAAAGCCCAGTAAAAAAGGTTTTTTAATGAGGGAAAAAACCCTGCTGACGGCTGAATTGTCTTGTTTTTATTAAAGATTTGACAACCAATAATTGCCTCCTGTTTAAAGTTATAAATCCATTCTATTGTTTGCTTAAAATTATCACTCAATACCTCCGTATCAGAGTTCAAGAATAATAAATATTTTCCTTTTGCTTTTTTTGCTGCCTGATTATTAGCTATACCAAAACCAACATTTTCTTTATTTTCAATAATTTTCACTTTGGGGAATAATTTCTTTGTCTTTCTAACAGAATTGTCAGAAGAATTATTATCAACTATTATCAGTTCAAAATTAACCGATTTTATCTTTTCAAAAATCGATCTTAAACAATTTTCTAAAATTGTCTCAGTATTATAGGAAACAATTATTATTGAAAGAAGCATGTTATTGAAATAATCTTGGCCTGCCCAAACGATAATTAAGATTAACTGCCTTTCTTTTTCTGATTGGTTTCGCTGGAACACCACCAACAACAGTCATTTCTGGAATATCTTTAGTGACTACTGCACCAGCCGCTACGACAGCTCCTCTGCCAATTTTTATTCCGGGTAAAATTATTACTCTGGGACCAATAAAAACATAGTCTTCAATTAGAACTTGTTCTTCTGTGGCATGAAAGTCTTCAGAATCAATATTATGTTCTGAATTATAAATTAAAACCTGTGAGGCAATATCAACATGGTTCCCAATTTTTATCTTTGCCCTTCCATCCAAAAAACAATGATCACCAATAATTGTGTCTTCACCAATCTCTATAGCAAGGGGCTTAAAAAAATTTGCCCACATATGAATCGTTGAACCACTGCCAATTTTAACTCCGGCTATAGTATAAAACAACCTTCTAACACAATGAGAAGGAATAAATCCTACCCAGCGCAACAACATTAACTCAAAATCAAGCCAGCAATTATAAAAACGATTAAGAATTCTTAAATAAATTTCCTTATTTGTTAATTCTCTGCCTATTTTGTCTTTCATAAAACTCTATTAACTCTTCTAATACTAATTCTGCTGATCTTCGCCAGGAAAACTTTTTAAACTGCTTAAAACCATTATTTATCAACTTTTTTCTCTCGGCTTCATTTAATTTTAACACTTTGGCTAACGCTTGCGCAATTGAATCTACATCTTGGGGGTTATCTATATAAATTGCTGCCTTATCGGCTACCTCAGGCAAACTGGCAACCCGAGAACAAACTACCAATGTTCCTACCGCCATTGCTTCCAGAATCGGAATACCAAAGCCTTCCCATAAAGAAGGCAAAACTAATGCCCTTGCATCAGCAATTAATTGTTGTTTTTCTTTCTCCTTTGTAAACCCAGTGAAAACAATTCTTTTTTCTAGTTTTAATTTTTTAACAAGTTTAAAAATATCTTTATACAACCAGCCTTTTTTTCCAACAATCATAAGTTTGAACTCTTTTTTATCTAACTTATTAAAAGCCTCTATCAATCTTTTGATGTTTTTACTTGGTTTTAAGGTTCCTACATAAATAAAATAATCTTTCTTTTGTTGTGATTTTATATTTATTTTTTTTCCATATACGCCTGGATAAATCACAATTATTTTTTCATTATCAATCTTATAATTCTTCACTATATCCCTTTTGCTAAATTCAGATATGGTAATAATTTTTGCCGCTTTTTTTGTTGATTTTTTTGTCCAATATTTAAGCTGAAAATAGTCCTTTTTGGTAAATTGTTCTGGCCAACGCAAAAAACCAAGATCCATAATTGAAATTACAAAAGGAATTGGTGAAAAAGCAGGCCCATAATGAGAAGGACTGAAAAGAATATCTGGCCGTGGTCGTCCCAAAAAAAGTCTTTTTACCAAACCTGTCAAGGTCCAAAGTTTTTTCGGACCAAAAACTTCATACTGCCACCATTCAGTCGAAGGGGGAAAGTCCGGTAAAGGATCAGAATTCAAAAAAATTCTAAAATTTAAATATTGATAATTTCTACTGTTTTTTCTCAGTTGATAAATATTATTTAAAAGCTCAAAGCTGAATTGGTTGACACCTACTCTTTTGCCTACATTAGCCTCATTAGCATCAATAGCAATTAACATCTAATTGCCTCCATGTATGCTTTTAGCGTATTTTCAGCGGTTTGTCTCCAAGTAAACTTTTTTACTTGAGTTTTTCCTTCTTTTATTAACTTAGTCCTTAAATCCTTTTTTTCTAAAACCTTTTCAATTGCTCTAGTAATGCTATTAGTTGACAAAGGATCTATTAGAATAGCCGCTTTACCAGCTAGTTCTGGTAAGCTTGATAAATTAGAAGTAATCACTGGGCAACTAGCAGCCATGGCTTCTAATATTGGCAAACCAAAACCTTCATAAAGACTTGGGTAAACAAAAACTTTTGCATGTTTATATAACAACTTGAGTGTTTCCTCTGGTACAAAACCCAAAATATTTATTTGTTCGTTTTTAAAATTTAATTGTTTATTCCCCCATCCATATTTTCCAGCAATTACTAATTTTACGTTTTTGTTTTTCTTTATTACTACTCGAAAAGCATTAATTAACCTTTTTAAATTCTTTCGTGGCTCTCTTGTTCCAACAGTTAAAATATAATCACCTTCTACTAAAGACTCTCCTTCTGCTTTATTTTCTTCTACACCAAGATAAATCACTTTAATTTTCTTTTTAGGAATACCAATAATTTTAATTAAATCTTCTTTTGTCGAATAGGAATCAGCAATAATCAAATCGGCCTCTTTTTTAACCCACCTCATTCTTCTCTTATGAGTTTCAACAATTTTAGGATGAAGGGTTTGGGGATACTTCCAGGGAGTTAAATCATGAACTGTGGTCACTAGTCGAGTTTTTTTTACTGGCGGTTGTGTCCAATCAGAACAATGGAAAATATCAATCTTTCCAATAAAGTTCTCAATTGGAAAGATATGAAATCTATTCCATAAAATATCTAACAAAGAAGGCGGTAGACCAAACTTTTTAATTTCTGCTCTAGAAAAATTCTCATTTAGTTTTCTTCTTAATGAAGAAAAAAATAAAACATAATCATTTTCTTTATCTATCTTAAGCAGGTATTCCACTAATTTAGCTGTATAACGTGCTACCCCTGTTCCTTGATAAATAATTTGGCTTATATCAATTCCTATTCTCATTGTTTGTTTTTATTGAGATTTATAATTTCGAAAACTAAAAATACTATAAAAAAAGCAACTGCATACCAAGTTAGACGTTGGGCGGTAAAAAAGATTTTTAAATAGAATAAAAACATTGCTATAAGCAGAAAAGATAGACCAGCTAAAACCAAAAGTTTTCTTTGTTTTACAAAAATCAACAACCAAAGAAAAATTAATAAAAAGATGGTATCTTGAATCTTCATCATAGTCTAATTATTATTATATACAAAAGATGATAAAAAGTGTGGATTTTAAAAAATTAATTATTCTCTGGATTTTATTGCTATCTGTTTTGTATAGCCTGCTTTCTATTTTACGACATGATCATTTTCAGTCAGGAGGTTTTGATCTGGGTCTTTTTGATCAAACTGTTTGGCAGTATTCCCGCTTCCTTTATCCTTATAATACAATTAAAGATCGTTTTATTCTAGGCGATCATTTTACGCCAATATTAACTCTTTTATCGCCTTTATATTGGCTTTGGAGCAACGTCCGACTGCTTTTAATATTTCAAGCATTTTGGATCAGTTTTTCCACATTTGCAATTTTCAAGATTGCTAAATTAAAAAAAATGTCCAGCTTTACAGCTTTTGCAGTTAGCTTTAGCTACAGTATTTTTTATGGCATCCAACAAGCAGTTTTTTTTGACTTTCATCCGGTAGTTATCGGTGTTGGCCTATTATCATGGCTTGCTTATTTTTGGCTAGCTGACAAAAAAAAGCTATTTTATGCCACTTTAGTACTTTTATTCTTAACCCAAGAAAATATGGGGATCGGTCTTGCTTGCTTAAGCCTTATTTTTTTCTTCGAGAAAAACCAGCAAAAAAAAGCATTAACAATGTTTATCTCAGGAATTGCTATTAGTCTAATAGAAGCTAAAATTATTAGCCGTTTCTCTCCTGTAGGATTCCAATATCAACCTGAAATAAACCTCAACCTAATCAAAATAGCTACTGATTTATTTAACAGCGAGGAAAAAAGACAAGTCTGGCTTTATTCCTTAAGCTGGTTTTCCTTTTTACCTTTACTTTCACCTGGTTCCTTAATGGCAGTAATTGCTGATTTAGCACAATATTTTGTTACCGGCCCAGAATTTCAAAGAATGTGGAGCCCATTTATGCACCACCGTATCACTCTATCGCTTTTTTTAATTTTAGGAGTAATCCAAGTTTTAAATTACCGTTTTTTTAAAAAATGGCGGTTTTGGCTATCATTGATAATCTTATCAACTAGCATCTTTTGCCAGTACTACTTCCATTTTCCCTTAAATAAATTAAGCAAAAGTATTTATTGGAAAAAAGAATTTTGGATGGATGATAATAAAGAAATGTTTAGTCAAATTTCCTCTGATGTTAGTATTGCCACTCAACAGAATTTAGTACCTCATTTGTCCCAAAGAAAAGAAATCTACCTAATCTGGCCAAGGATGCATAAGGTTGATAATTTTTGTGAGAACTGCTGGTGGTTAGATTTTGCAGGAAAACCAGAATATTTGCTTGTTGACTTAAGACCCAACCAATGGTTAACCCAACTTCTTGAAAGTAATGAAAATTTTAAACAGGCAGTTAATAATATGAAAAAAGCA
The DNA here is from genome assembly GCA_964467735.1 of uncultured Pseudomonadales bacterium. Lineage (GTDB taxonomy): Bacteria > Patescibacteriota > Microgenomatia > UBA1400 > CAYXSR01 > CAYXSR01. The sequence continues at coordinate 68,236 of CAYXSR010000002.1, forward strand.
GGAAAAATTGAGTTCAATAGAAAAATTAATAATATTTATCTTTATAACATTAACTATTAAATGAAAAAGAAAGTTCTATTTCAGGTTTTGTTCTTTTTATTTGTACTAATTATATATCTTTTTATAGCGGGAAAGGCCAATTGGCAGTTTAAAAAAAGTAATTTTCCCTATTTTAATTATCTAGCTGATTCTCTTTTGCAACAAAAATGGGATTTGGTCAATCCTCCTGCAAGCCGTTATGATTTAAGTCAATATCAAGGTAGGGTCTACCTTTATTGGGGTCCCTTACCGGCAATAACAATAATACCTTTAATTTTTATCTTCGGAAAAAACACAAGTGATTTTATTTATACTGCTTGTTTTGGTTCCTTAAATGCCCTGCTTTTAACTTTTGTCTTATCAAAACTAAACCAGCTTCTTAAAAACAAACTAAGTTTTGTAAATATTTTCCTGTTAACTGTTTTTTTTGCCTTTGGGACTGTAAACTTTGCTGTTTCTGTTGTCGGTAGAGTCTGGTTTACTTCTCAGGTTATTTCTTTGACTGTTTTTCTAATCTCTTTGTACTTTTTGCTTGATTATTTATTTTCAAAAAAGAACATCAAGTTTATTTTGGCAACTTGTTTTCTTATGACTGCTGGTTTTGGCCGACTGACCTATTTACTTTATCTACCTATGTTTGTCTTGTCTTTATTTTTTACAAAACCATTTAATAAAAAGAAAGTAATTACCAACAGCTTTTTCCTGATATTTTTTATTATATCTTTTTTTGCATTATATGGTTTTTACAATTATAAAAGGTTCCAAAATCCATTTGAAACTGGTTATAATTTTCAAGCAGAAAGAAATGATTTTACGAAATTAAGGAAAAATTATGGCAGATATAATATTATTTATTTAGTTCAAAATATTAAGTATCAGCTAATAAATCCTCTTCTGTTTGAAAACAAGTTTCCTTTTATTAAACCAAACTTAAAAGGAAACGGTATTTTTATCACCTCTCCTCTGTTTTTACTTTTGGTTTTTTATATAAAAAAAGTGCTGAAAAACAAATATAATATTTTGTTAATAAGCGGCGTCTTACCAATCTTTACTCAACTTATGCTTTTTTATGGCACCGGAGAATCACAGTTTGGCGCCCGTTATTTATTAGATTTAATTCCCTTGTTAATCTTAATATTAGCTACTTTTATAGAAACAGTCTCTAAAAAAGTCTTTTTACCTTTATTTGCGGTTTCCGTTATTATTTCGACTTTAGGTGCAGTCTGGTTTTCAATATATAAACAGTGGTAATAAAAACGGTAAGCATTGATATTAAAAATAAAATATTTATTATTTTCTGAAGCTTATATTCAATAACAATCTCATTATTTCCAATTTGCTCTATAAAAAAGGAGTTTAGCTTATTTCTTTCTTTTGACCTAATTATTTTATCGTTAATCTTTGCTTCCCAGTTTTCGTCAAAACTTTCAGAAAATACCAAATCAACAGGCTCTTTATTGTTAATCTTAACAATATATTTGGTACTGTTTACCATTTGAAAGCTTAGATTAGAGTTCGAATCAGTCCAAAATAGTCCTCTAGGTGGATTCTCCAAAGAAAAAACTTTTAATTTCTCAAAACCTTCTATTGGCTTATAAAAACCAGTTTGCGTAATAAAATTAATTAGCTTTTGTCTTGCTTGCTCATCATATTGTCTTTCTTTAACGAATATCTCTCCTTCTGTATCAAATGGAACAATCAAATATTTAACATTCAATTCCTGAAAAATCTTTAAAACCTCCTTATTTGCTAAATAAGAAAAATCGGCCGGGTAACAGTGCTCATTCTCTGGACATTGAAAGTATTCCTTGTCTAAATTGCTTATTTTTAAACTGCAAAATGGATCCTCACAATAATCGTCAATTGTCCAAAAGTCAGCAGACATTACGGGGTGTTCATCGTCGTAATAGGTAAATCGCTGGGTTGAAGGTAACCAAAAGGTACGAAAACTAGCATCTTTAGAAATAATAAAATCCTTAAATTTTACATAATCATTCGACACTGAAGAAAGAATCAGGGATTTTTTTATATTTCCTTTTATTGCCGGCATTAGAATAATAATAAAAATTGAAATAAAAACAACGCCAGCATTAAGAACATTTTTCTTCCCCATCCTTCTGTCTAAGTTGTAAATTGTCCAAGGAATAAGCATGGAATAACCCAAACAAATCAAACTATAAAACTTTGTTGGATCACGAAACATATTCATGCCGGGAATATACTTAAATAAAAATAAGTAAATTTTTCCAAAGGGTTCATTTATTCCTTTTGAAAAAAAAATACCAACAATCGCTAGACAAGCAAAAAAGAGTACCATTTTTTTTACTTGTCTTTGTTTATTAATAAATAGAAGTGAACTAAAAATAAGCAATGGAAAAACTATAAATAAGGGATTAATCATGCTTATTTTACCGAAGATATTTTCATACCAGTTAGGGTGGAATAGAGACAATGATGAACTAAGATCAGCAAAAGAAAAAAACTTTAGCGCTTCTTTGCTTGTATATACTTGATTACTAATATCAACACCCGTGGAACCACTAATTAATATTGGAACAATCCAAAAAGAATGAATAAAAAAGGCAATCATAAAAACAAAAGCAAATATTTTCAAAAACTTTATAACTGTTTTTTTTGACTGTCTTATGTTAACAAAAATATTGAATAGAAAAAAAGAAAATATTATAAACAACAGCAAGTAAGCAAAGCGCAGATCAAAAATAATCATTAAAGAAAAAGCAAGGGAAAAAAATATTATATAATCTACTTTTGATTTTTCATACGCTAATAAGAATAATAAAAAAGCAAAAGGCAAAAAAGAATAAGCCAAAAAAACACTTGTCTGACCACCAGAAACTATCATCAAAAAATAACTATTTAATCCATAAATCAAAGAGCTAAAGAATGCATAATTGTTATTTTTAAATATTTTTTTATAAAGATAAAAAGGGCCAATAAAGGAAAAAATAAGTGCTGGGAAAAACCAGATTATTCTCTCAACAATAGCAAAGCTTAAAAACTTACCCAGAAATCCCATTGGAATTAAATAATAATAAGGAGCCAAAAAGAAAAAAGTTCTTCCCCCCAATCCACCGTTTCTAAAGGTTTCCCAAGCAGGCGGAAACCTGAAATAATTAACTAAATTTTCCTTAAAAAAATAGTTTAAATCTCCACTTACAATTGGAATATTTATCTTCAGTAGCCAATGTCTAAAGATAAATATAAAAAGAAAAGCTACTATTATTTTTAAATATCTCATTTATGAAATCGAAGTTTACTTTTAACAAAAATCAACAATTCATTGATTATCCATTTGCAAAGACCAAGACTTATAAAAATAAACTCCCAAACTGCAAAAGCTTCGGCCAACCTTTCTCTTTTGGTTATTAAAACAAAAGGAACAGGAATTAGGAAAAAAATTGCGATTAAGAAAAACCATCTTTCTTCGAAAGATAAAACATAAAAAATTAAAAGCCAATATAAAAAAACAAAAGCAGTAAAAGAACTATTCAATCCTCTAAAAATAAAAACACCTGCCAAAGATAAAAGGAAACCAGCCAATATGGCTGCTATTCTTATTTTGTTGTTTTTTCTTAAACCTTTAAGAACTGTATTAATCTTCTTTATTTTATTCATTTATTCTCCTTTCTCTTTTCCTTAGATCTTTTAATGTTTGTACGCTAGCTAACATTGTAACAGAAATTATTGATACCAGAGAAATAGCAAAACCAATGTTTAATAATCTTTGCGGTTCATATTCAACTACGAGAGTATATTCTTTCTGATTATCAACACACTCAGGTTTAATCAACCATTGGTTAGCATAACTGTTGGCCTCAAAATGCATTTCTTCAGGAACAGCTTGTTTTTGACTAATATTAAATAACTCTTTAAATAAAGAAATATTTGTCTTCTTATATATCTTCCAGTATTTATTATATTTTTGTGAAAAAACCAGCATGTAGGGATTTTGAGCATTTTTTATTTCAACTTCATACTTAGTAGGATTAATTTTCTTAAAATGTATTAAGGGTTTATCTTGGTAATCTGTTTCTGATTGTTTGCTTTTTACCATTAATGAAGGAATGTTCATTTTTAGCAAGCGAGCTTCTATTATTTTAATTTTTCCTTGAAGATGTCTTAAAACTATACTTCCTTTTAAGCTATTTCCATTAGTTTTAAAAAGTAAGGAAAACCTGCCTCCTTTAGAAACTCTTTCGCTTCTTATTGTCTGTTCTTTTGTCTGCCATTGTCCCTGACTATAATAGTCTATATTTTCTTTTACATAAACTTCAAAAGCAGAATTATCTTCCATTTCATAATCAAATTCTAAAAGATAAACTTCGGCAGGCGACCAATTACTAATATTTTGAAAGTAAGAATCTGATTCTATCAGCAAAGGATTATTTTCTTTGGTTTGCAATTCTTCCTCGTCTACCTCATTTCTTTCCATTTCCAAGCTACCGTCAATCAGGATTCGCCAATTGTTGTTATTAATAAGGTTGTTATAATTAATACTTATCTCTGGTTTAATGCTTGTTTCTTCTTCAAGATCGATAGTGCCGAGGTCAATTAGACTTTTCTGTTGTAAGGATTCAGAAGCAATCTCTTTCTCTAATCCATCAATAGAGACTCTTAAATTTTCTATTCCTGAAAAATCCTTTTCCGGCTTTATAAATAGTTCATATTCTCCATTTTCTGGAACTTCTAGACTATATTCAAGTTTATCTGGATCTACAAGTTTCATCCTCTCCGCAGCTCTTGTGGTTAAATCCTCAAAAATCTTAGACCAATGGATAATTTTGTCATTACTCCAACCCTCTTTATTAGCAAGCTCATTAAAGGTATTTTTGTGATAATTCACATAATTAATTGTAAGCTGTAAACCTTCATGCTTATTGTCTAACAACTCTGATTGATTAATGACTTCCTCTATTATCTTTTCAAAATCCTTTAAGTTTTTCTGCCACCAGGTATTACTTGTTCCCCACTTTACAATCTCCGCTATCCTTTTGGCAGCATAAAAATGAATTAAGTCAAATTTTTCTCGAGAGGTTAAATTCTTTTTTAAGGAGCGCTGTTCTTTTGCTCTTATCAAAGGATAAATAAACGAATTAGGCTTAATTCTAACGTAGGGATAGGAAACAACACCTTTTACCTCCATATCTAAATCTCTTCTAATAAAATTATTTTTAAGATTGGTTGTAAAGTTTTTTGGACGGGAAAAAATAAATTTCTGATCAGATATTTTGTTAATAAACTCATCTTTGGCTTTAAGATCACTTTTTGCTTTTATCTGTGGATGAACTAAGTAAAAAGAGTATTTTTTGTCATCACTAACAAAATCGTTAAAGTTTAATATGTCTGTTGGATTCTCACTGTCAATCTGTATTATTTCGTCTGCAATATAAAGAGTTGGTAAAAAACAGTTATTATCTATCTCTCTTAGAGTAAAATAATTATTCTCTTGGATAATATTTCCAGAGAAATCCAAATTCTTAACAACTGGCCCATGAAGACTATCTTTTTCTTGTAATAAATAACCAATGTTAAAAATTTTAGTAAACAGGCAAGCCTTGGTAACAGGTAAGAAATTAATTTGGTTATCTCCAATAACATCATTCGCATAATTAATCGGTTTATTAACCAACCATTTAATTATTGGTTGTCCGGAATAACCCCATGACTTATTAACATAGCCGTCGCCTAATGGAAGACTTAATATTTTCCCTTTGTCATCCTCAAACTTATTTATTGCCTGAGATATTTTAAAATATTCTTCTGGTACTCTATAACCTTTTTCTTCTAGACTGCCACCTTGCCAGTTTTCAAGCTTTCTTCCTTGATAAACCGGAGCAAAAACTAAAAAATGGATTAAGCAAAATATTATTAATAAAACTGTTTTTGTTTTTAAAAAACTCTTAATTGTTAAACCCAGTAAAAAGGTATAAAAAATAACCCCTCCAATAATTAAACTTGAAGTAGTTCTAAAAATTTTGAAGAAAGGTAAATGAAATAACAAAAACTTATAAACTTCGCCAAAAGGAGGATTGGAACCTTTTGCCAAAAAAATAAAAAACAATAAGAAAGTTAAAAGAAGATATATTTTTATTTTCTTAGATCTTTTTTTAACTAAAAAGGCGTTAAGGATAATTAAGAACCAAAGAAAAAAAGTCCAAATAATGAAAAACGGCGAAGATAAAAATTTACCTAAAGAAGTATTCTTATTTATAAGATTTGAATTAAAAAACCGTGAAGTAAAAGGAAGAGAAGCGGAGAATATGTCAGCATTTCCATCATAAACCACCACTTCTTTTGAGTAATAGTTGTAAATTCCACCAGGCCCAAAAACGTCTCTAATAAAAGGAATTACTACATAAGCATTAAGTATTATTGTAAGAAGGCCTAAGACAACAAGTCTGAAAAAAACCTTTTTAAATTTCACCTGCCTTACCCTTATATAGTAAATTAAGGTAAATATCAGACTGAAGAAAAAAACTATAGAAAATTTTACTTGCGGAAAGTCAGTAATAAAAGAAATATTAAAAAAATATGAAAAAAGTAAAGCATATATAATTTTTTTCTTATCTATAAATTGAAGAATTAAGAAAAGACATATTGGTATACCATATAATGGTACTGTTCCGACAATAACTAAAATCGCGGCTGGATTTAAGAAAAAAAGAATCGCCACCAATAAAGGCCAGTTATTATTATTTTTCTTATTATTCGATGGGTGAAGAAGTTTAAATAAGCCAAAACTGGCGAAAAATCCAAGAAGATAAATTACTATAGTGAATATCTTTACCATCAAATACGATGGAATTTGTAGCCAAGATAATAACAAGAAAGGCGCTTGCCAAGCTAAAAGTACATAACCAAAAAAACTAAAACCGTTGTTTCCTTCTTCCCATATAAAAATTGATTTTTTAATATTATTTTGCGGACTTAGAGGATAAATGAAATCACCACCGATATAATAATTCTTATCCCAAATTGAAAATATAAAAAATCCAAAAATAGAAAAAGTAATTAATAAATAAAAATATTTTAAGCAATTCTCCTTTATATTTTTAATTATTCTTATCACAAAATCATCCATTTGTTTAATTCTTTCTATGTGTATTTTTAATTTTAATGACTTTAATAAAGCTAATAATTAGGATTATCAAAACACTAATAAATGATATTGTTATACCCACTATAAACAGTCTTTGTGGAACATATTCAATAATTAATTTACATTTTTTTCCGTCGCAATTTTTACTTTTCTCTATTATCCAACCATTAGCATAGCCATTAGCTAAAAAGTGCGAATTTTCTGGCACAGTTTTCTGGTTAAAATTTAATATATCACTTATCGACAAGAATTTATAATTTTGAACTTGCTGACTGACTTTCTTACTTGGAAATTCTATAGTTTCAAATTGCTTCTGATCAGGTAACTTTTTGTCAGTATAAAATACTTTCCATCGTGAATCAAAACCTTCTGAAAAAACCAAATAAACAGGAAAATTTAAAGATTCTATCTCAGCAAGATATTTGGTTGGGTTAATCTTTCTAAATATTAATTTGGCTTCATCATCATAATAGCTGTCTTTTTCTGTTTCTAAAAAGATTTCTGGGATTATTAATTCTTTTAAAGAAACTTTCTTAACAATGTTTTCTGACCCCAAATTATAAATATATATCTTGGCTTTAATAGCATCCTCATCAGCTTTAATAATTTTAGAATAATTTATTTTACCAGAACCACTAATCTTTTCATTTAGTATAGTAAAGTTTAAATTTTGTTTAATATATCTACCTTTATGAATAAGTTTTCTTTCATCTATTAGTACTCCTATATAATTATTAAGAGGAGCCTCTATCTCAAGAGAAAGTAGATAAGTTTTCCCTTTATTCCAACCTTCAAGAGATTGAAACATAACTGAATTACCGACATCAAGACAAGGAGGCTCAAGCTTTGTATAATCATCTCCTTTGCGATTATCAAACCAGTCTTTACTGATTATTTCTGGTGAATTATTAATGGCTAATTCTATTTCCGACTCCCCTTCTGTAATCTTTTGCCCGTTTTCAATATCAAATTTAATATCATTTATTTTTAGACTGTTGATTTTGTCCAAGTCTTTACTTAAGATTTTATATTTGCCATCTTTGGGTATTTTTATTTTGTATTTTAATTCCTGAAATTCTTGTTTGTCCTCTGGAATAAATTCTGCTTTTGTCACTATTTTATTTGGTTCTATCTCGGCTAAATTATTATAAGTAAGGCTTAACTCTGGATTTCTAAGCAACCTTGATATTTCGGCAATATCGTTATCATTTCCTCCAAACAAAATCTTTTGTTTTGCCAAGTATAAATGAGGAACAAAACATTCATCGTCCACTTTATTTACCACCAAATTTTCTCCTGAGTAAATTGGTTTAGCCGGTAATTTCAAGTCATTAAAATCAAACACATCTAAAGAGTCTTTTTCCTCGATAATATAACTAATATTTTGAACTCCTATTTCGGCGCAAATTTCCTGCTTAGAAAAATTCCTCCATTGACTATTTTTTATTTGTTGATCAACAGAACCAAAGGCGCTTCCTATAACTGGTTTATCAATCACCCAAGGCATTAATGTACTGCCACTAAAATTCCAATCCTTGTAACTATAACTATCATTGAAAGGTAATGTTAAGATTTTTCCATCAATTTTTTCTTTTCTTAAAATATCAGCTGTTGCAAAATAGTCTTGTGGAATATCTATTCTTTTTCTAACATTTTTATTATTTAAATATTCAAAGTTTGAATAATCTAAAAACACAAACCTAAATACAAAAATATGAATGATTAAAAAAAAGTAAAACAGTTTTTTTGACTTACTATAGATAAACTTAAAAACCAACCCCAATAAGATACTAAAAAAGAAGCTACATCCTATTAAAATAATCGGGGTGGTTCTAAAAAACCCAAATAGAACGAAATTTAATAACAAAAACTTATAAACTTCGCCAAAAGGAGGATTTGGTCCCTTGGCCCAAAAAATAAAAAATATTAAAAAAAAAGTTAAAAAATAAAGAAGTTTTTTTTCCTTCTTTTCTTTGGTTTTGTAAATAACCCAAAAAATCAATCCCCATAAAAAATAACACCAAAAAAGAAAAACTGGACTCTGTAGGGTTTTGCCCAAAATCGTCACATCGTTAACAAAATTAGAATTATAGAAATTGAATACATAAGAAAGGCTGGCAGAGTGAATATCCGCATTTCCACCATAAAGATTTAAAATCTTTCTTTTATTAACATTATTATTACTTAAAATAACGTCGTTAATAAATGGCATCAACAAATAAGCATTAAGAAGAATGGTTATTACCAACACTTTAATTAAAGGAAATATTAGTTCCTTGAAATTTATTTTTCTTAAGTAAGAATAAAGTAAAACAATAAAAAGAAGAGAAAAGCTATAAATTACTAGATACTTTGCCTGAGGTAAATCAGAAAAAGATCCAAAATTAATAAAGAAAGCGAGAGGAAGAGTATATAAAAAATTTTTTGTATCTAGATACTTAATTAAGAAAAAAATACAGGAAGGAAGAAAATATAGTTGATAAGCTCCTTTAAGCACGAGAATACTAATAGGGTTTAGAAAAAAGAATAGTCCGCAAATTACAGCTATTTTATTCTCCAAATATTTTTTTTCTTTAAAAAGTTCCCAATAGGAAAGATAAGTGAAAATGACGCCGATAGATAAAGTCAATATTATAAAAATCTTAATCCCAAAAGCTGGTGAAAATGACAGTCTACTCAAAACATAAAAAAAAGATTGCCAATTCAAATACATATACTTAAAAAAGCTTTTGCCACTCTCCACCTCTTCCCATAAATAAAGTGACTTATTAATATTTGCTTCTGGGTTTAGGGGAAAAATCCCATCTCCACTATAGTAATAACCACCCCTTAATATTAAATAAAAATAAATCAGAAATGGAAAAAAAATTAGTAAACCCCAGATTATTTTATTTCTTTTATACATAATAATGCTTTGCTAGTTTCCGGTTTGTATAAGCAGTAAGAATAGTTTAATATTTCAGAAACAGCCCCCCAAAAAAACTTAGGTCTTAAAACAATACTATATTTGTTGTCCCTGAGGAATTTAGGTCCATACAAACCATATACTTGGTAACCTTTATTCCTAAAATCTTTAGTAGTCCATCCGGACAAGTGAGTTTCTAGATCTTCGCCGTCTCCAATTTGCGATAGAAATCCATTGGTTGTAAAAATAATAACTTTTTTCTTTGCTAATCTTTCTGCATCTTTAACTAACTTAACCCCATCATCCTTTCCCAAATGTTCAATGAGATCAAGACAAATCACCGCATCAAATGACTTTTCTTTAAACTTTTTCCCAATATTCCTGGCATTCATATACAGAAATTTATTATGCGTCTTATTCTTTTTTGCTTTCTGTAAATTTTTTTTGTATAGATCAATTCCAAATAAATCCTTTCCTTCCAAAAGAGATAAAGGAGAATTAGCTCCGCAGCCAACGTCTAAAATTGAATGACAATGTTTTAACATTCCATCTAGTCTGTATAAAAAATTGGAAAAAGCAATATTTGGAAAACAAATCTTAAAATATTTACAACGTAATTTAAACTTTTCTAAAAGGCTCATTTTTTTAATTCTTTCTTTTTTTTCTTTTTTTAGCAGCCACTGCCATGACCATCATTGCCCAGCTTGGCTTAATTTTAGCTAAAAAGCCACTAATAAAGAAAGATAAATTAATCGTATTCCCTTCTATTTTTATATTTTTAAAACCATTTGCTTTCAATTGTTCTTCGAGGTTTTTCACAGTGTAATATCTGATATGACCTACTGACGGGAACATTGTTAATTCTAACCATGCTTGAATATTCAAGAAAAGGATTTATACCAAACAACAACCTTCTTCCAATAGAGGTAACATTTGGGGTGGTTATTATTATTTTGCCGTTAGTTTTTAGCAACTGCCAACATTTCTGTAGAAGTGCATCTGTATCAAAAACATGTTCTAAAATATCTCCTAAAATAATTGCATCAAAACTGTTTTTGGGAAAAGTGATTTTTGATTTTTCAACATCAATTCTCTTAACAATCAATCCCTTTTTCTTGGCTATTTTAAGCCTTTTTGAAGAAATATCTATTCCGTAAACTTTGTAACCTTGATTTAAAAGAATTTCTCCAATAAAACCAATGCCGCAGCCAACATCTAAATTTTTTTTTCCTCTACCAAAGTTTTCTAGTAAAAAAGTTATCTTCTCTGGATAATATCCATATCTTTCTAGTTTTTGATATTCCTTTTTATTATATACTTTATTCATTTGTATTATTTCTATTTCAATTAATATTTTTTCCCAATTTGGGAAACATTTCTTTTATTTCTTTACGGGCAATCTTGTCCCAATCAAAATTTTTTAAAGTATTATTATATTTTAACGGCTTTTTTAAAAATCTTATAATAAAACAAACTATTTTTTCTTTTCCTTTTTTCTTAAATGTTTTTAATTGTCCTGTTTTAATAAATTCTCCAAAAACATCGTAGTAAATCGGCAACTCATAAGCGACTACCTGTTTATTGGCCGCTAAAGCTTCGATTACCACTTGCGGACAATGTTCATCATAACTTAGGAACAAAAAAAGTTTACACTTTGAGTAAATACTTCCTTTCTCCACTCCTTCTTTATAGCCTAAAATTTTAATATTATTTTTCAAATTATTTTTTTTTATTTGTCGAAATAATTTTCTTTTAATCTCTATGTCTCCATCCCCCATTATACCCAAGGAAATATTATTAATTCTTCTCTTCAAAAGACCAACTACATCTACCAAGTCAAAAATACCCTTTGCTGGATGAAGTCGTCCAGCAAAAAGTAAATCACAACTTGGTGATTTTCTTATAATTGATTTGAAAATACTCGTATCGATTCCATAACGATCTCCAGTTTTAATTACTTTAATTCCTTTTCGCTTATAATACTCTTTTAAAGTGTCGGACACTAAAAAAATCGCACTGGTTTTTCTTAATAAGATATTACCTAGTCTAAATCCTAAAAAAGATAAAGTTTTTAAAATTAAATTTCCCGGATTTTTAAAGGGATTTGATACTAGATTATCAATTACCACGTAAATTTTAAGATTTTTGTTAAATAACTTACCAATCCAAGGCAGTATTAGAAAATCAATTGTTCCCGACATACAATAAACTTTTTCAAATTTACTTAAGTTTCTAAACCATACTGGCCATGCTTTAAAGTGTAAAAGAATTGTTGACCAAACAACATCACGTTGAAATTTAATTTTATGTTTAAAAGGAACCACAATAAAATCAATATTTTTTAATTTCTCTGAGTAATATTTCTTTCCTTCCAAATTGGTAAAAAAAGTAAGTTTTAATTTTTTCCAAAATCTTATTTTGGCAATAAAAGGTTCCCGGTTAACCCCTTTTGTGTAATTAATGTCAAATATTAGTAATTTATTTTTTACTGTCATTCAAATGTTGGTATTTTGATTTTTAGAAAAGCATTTAGTTTTCCGCTGCCAAAATATAATTTCTTAAAAATCTCCCAATCATTTACTTTTCTTCGACTCTGAACCCAAGATCTCTTTTTTAAAGTTGATCTAAAACACAATATATTCCACCACCAAGCAGCTAAATATTGATAAGAAACTTTCCGCCTATTAAATATAAAAAAAATAATAATTTCTACTAAGTTAATCAGCAAGTAAATAGGCAAAAGCCATACAAGAGTAAACAAAGAGTAGTTTTTTATAAAATTCCTTATTGTATTACGCTCTCCCAAATAACGCCTTAGGTAAGTAGTGGCATATTTTGGACCTTTGATGATTCCTCCTTTTAAAGATCCTCCGCTAAAATGATAAATAACAGCCTGGGGTACATTAAGTAAAGGAATTTTAAAAAGATGCGCTTTCCATGATAAATCTACATCATCGGCAAACATAAAAAGAGCTTCATCAAATCTTCCAATTTTATTAAAAGTTTTGTGCGGAATAAAGATGGCTGCCCCATCGCAATAAAACATTCTTTTTGTTGCGAGTGAATTATCATCGTTGTAAAGCTTAAAAGGAAATTGAAAAATATCAGTACAAATACCATCAAATAAATACTCTCCTCTTTCGTAACGTTTTTGTCTTCCTACCAAAATAAAATTTTTTCTTCTTGTTTGTTTTGCTGTTTTTAAAAAGTCTTTTAAACAATTATTATCCAAATAAGTATCTGGTCCTAAAAAAAATAAATACTCGCCCTCTGCGATTTTTGATCCCAAATTGTTTCCGCCAGCATACCCAATATTAAAGTCTGATTCGATTAATTTTATTTTTAGCTTTTTTTTAAAAGATTTAATAATTTCTTTTGTTATAGTAAGGCTTTTTTTATTGGACTTGGAATCAATCAGAATAATTTCTAGCTTTTTTACTTTTTGACAAATTATTGACTGTAGATATCTTTTCAAAAATCTATCCGAGTTGTAGCAAACAGTAATTATGGAAACTTTCATTACTTTTCTCTCATTGCTTCAAATTCATTATTAATTATCTTTGTCCAAGTATAATCATCGATAACATTTTTAAATTTTAATTTTTTATAATCGTCTTTAAGAATAAATTGAGCTATTTTTGAATATTCACCGATTTTAAATTGCTTTATTTGATTATTCTTAATTTCCTTGGCATATAAGTGTTTAAAAGCGGGTAAATTATAGGTTATGATTGGTTTATTGCATACCACTGCTTCAAGAATAGAATGACCAGAAGCTTCGTCATGACTTAAAGAAATAAATAACTTTGAGCGTCTATAAATATCCCCCTTTTTCTTGCCAACTATATAACCAAAGTGAATAAAGTTGTTTTCTAGTCCATAGTCTTTTATCTTCTGATAAAACTGTTTTTTAACATCTTTTTCACCCTCTCCTAAAATTCCGATCTTAAAATTTTTTCTCCTATCACATACGAGTTTAGCAACTTCAACTAAATCCAAAATTCCTTTGGCCAGATGGATACGACCACAATACAATAAGTCAATTTGTTGTGTTTTGGAAGGGATTTTACCTTTAAAAATTTCTGTCTCAATTCCATATTGACCTGCTGTTTGAATAATTTTTTTGTATCCCTTCTTTTTGTAAAAATCTTTAACTAATTTAGTTATTACAAAAATTCCGTCAGCTTTATAGAGTAATATATTCCCTAATTGAAAAGATAAATAAGGAATAAAATTTTTTATCCTTGAACCTGGTCGCTTAGTTGGAGACGGCACTGTATTATCTACCATCACAAACCATTTTATCTTCTGGTCAAATAATTTTAAAAACCAAGGAATAATTAAAAAATCAATTACTGATGATTGAGAATAAACTACATTAAATTTATTTTTTAAGTCAGGAATTTGAAAAAGGGCTAAAAAATTAGTTTTGATAATTTCCCAAATTAACGAGTAAGAGTTTGTGGGTTGATGCTTGTGATTGAGGATAATATAGTTAACTTTTTTTAAATGGTGTTGATAAAAAACCTGTCCTTCTTTCGTACAAAAAATGGTTATTAAAGCGCCTTTCTTCTGCCACCCTCTAATTTTGATCAAAGGAATTACCCTGCTTATTCCATCAACGTAATTAAGATCATGAATAAGAATTTTTAACATAGTCTTTTTATTTCCTCTAAATACTGAATGGCTGCCTTTTTCCATGAAAATCTTTTAATATGAGCCTCTACTTTACTTAAATAGTGATTGTATTTTTTTGAACTAAAATCGATAACTTCATTAATTTTGGCAGTCATATCTTTGATATCTCTTGGGTTGAATAATAACTGTTTACAACCAAGAACTTCAGGAATAGAACCAGTATTAGAGGCAACCGGCAGACATCCACAAACAGTTGACTCGATAATCGGCAAGCCAAAACCTTCTTCAAAAGAAGGATAAATAAAAATCTTAGCAAAGGAATAAAGTGTTCTTAATTCATCTTTGCTTACATAACCCAAAAATTTAACCCTTTTTTCCACTTTATTTTGACTTATAAAATTCTTAATCTTTTCAATGTGATCTTTAGGCAATAAACCAGAAATCAAAAGCTGATAATTATCATATTCTTTAATATATCTAAAAGCTTTTACCAGACCATAGATGTTCTTTCTCTCCTGATTGGTGGCATTGGTAAAAATATATTTACTGGTAATTTTATACTTTTTTTTAACTTGAAAAAATTTATTTCTACTCTTTACCTGATAAAAATAGTCATCCCTTCCTTCGTAGATTACTTTTATCTTCTTCAAATCAGCTTTGTAGACTTTTATAAGTTGTCTTTTAGTAAAGAAAGAAGGAACCAAAACTTTATCTGCCTTTTTTAAGATAAAGGGCATTACCGTTTTCATATAAACAACTAGGCTTGTATAAATCTTAAAAATATTACTTTTATAAGTCAAAAAACTTAAATCGTGAATAACTGTTATAAATCTCATTCCTTTTGGTTTTATTACTGGAAGAATAAAACTGGGGGAAATAAAAATATTTATTTTTTGTTCTTTTAAAAGCTTTAAGATATAAAAATTATCAAAAAAAACATTAGAAAGTCTTTCATCGATTTGATGCAGCTTATCCAGCAAGTTTGATTTAGCTATTATATGAGTTACATTCTTTGACACTTTTTCCTTGCCAGTAGAGAAAAAAATGAACTCAAACTTATCTTTAGAATTAAACAATTTGTTCTGCTTTAATATCTCGTTAAAAAGACAATAAGTAAAATTTTGAATTCCTGAAGCTTGGAATTCAAGCATTCTAACGTTAACTCCCACCCTAATTTTATTACTCTTTTTCATTCCTTCCTGGCCACTAACCATAAACTACCTCCAATGTCGCTCTTGTTGAAAAAAGTCCTAATAAACTTTGGTGAGGAATAAAGAATTGTTTCGTTAATTATAACCTCAAAACCCACCTGTTTTAATAAAAAACCAAGGCTTTTCCTGTTAAAAAGGTGTAAATGAGTTTTATCTTTATAACCAAACCAGTTTTTTTTAAAGATCCACTCAAATAAAGAATTAATATTAGGTGTTTGGATCATTAACAAGCCATTTTTTTTCAAAATTCTTTTTGCCTCACAGAGAAATCTGTAAGGAGATTCCAGGTGTTCTATGAGGTCTTGAGCTATTATAGCTTCAAAGTAATTATTATTATATGGTAAACCATTATCAATATCTTTCCTAACTAGGCAGGCACTGGTGTTTTTTTTCGCCCTCTTAAGAGCAAAAGCCGAGATATCAATTCCAAAAGTCAAAAAGCCCTCTTTATCTAAAAAAGATAAAAGATTACCATAAGCACAACCAACATCTAAAATCTTTGATTTTTTTTTACATTTAGCAAGTAATTGTTTTATCCGATTCTCATAAAGATAGGTGATATTGCTTGATTTGTAACCAAAACCAGACTCATAATTCTTGTAGTAATTTTTCCCGTAATAACTATTTGTTTTATTTCTAGATTTTAGCAATTTTGCCATTTTTTCTTTTTAAAATTATATTTTTTTATAACTTTTGCGGGCGTACCGGCAACCACAGAGTAAGCAGGAACATCTTTTGTTACAACAGAATTGGCGCCAATCACAGCGTGTTTACTAATTTTCAGATTACCCAAAATCACGGCATTAATACCAATAAAACAATCATCCTCTATAATTATAGTACCCTTTACTGCAACTGGTTGATTAATAATTGGTATTTTTATATTTTGATAATCATGAATGTGGTCAAGAATAGTTACTCTGGCTGAGGTTAAAACATTCTTTCCAATTTCAATCCGGTTTGCAGCAATAATCATTGAATAAGAACCAATACTGCAGTTATCACCAATAATTAATTTTGGTTTCTTATTTTTTTCAGTAACAGTATCTAACCAGGAGAACATTCCAACATTAACATTATTTCCCAAAAAAATATTCTTAGGACAATTGGTATTTAGCAGTGGTCTTATCGCACAGTTTTTACCGATTTTGCCAAATTTGTTACTAATTAAAAAGGTATAAATATTAAATATTTGACCTAATAGTAAACCGAATCTTGCAGTTTTTCTTTTCATTCTCCTGTTCATGTCAGTTCTATCTTAATTTTATTAGCAATACTTTTAGAAAGCATCTTGCTTTTATAAAGATCAACAATTTTTCTTAAAAGAAATCGCGGCGTAAATAAACAAACTAAGGTATAAAACCAAAATCTTTTATCAATAAGACTAGCAGGACGATATTTTATATGAACGCATATCTCTTCCAGCAAATCCTTTAAATAACTATAGTTTTTTATCTGTACCAATCCAACATAGTTTTGAGCCATGTAATTCTGACATATTTTTCTTTCTCTTTGATATTTTTTCCCAGGCAAAATGTATTCAAAAACATCCATCCATGTTTGAGTCGGTGAAGGCTCATAAATTGCCGGCTTAAACCGACACTGACTTTCATAGATACCAACCGCTACAATATAATCTTTGAGAAATATCGCTTTGTGGTCTTTTAAAATCGAGAAGAATGGGTAAGCTTGAGAAGTAAAAACATGCTCATGAAAAGGTTGTTTTAGATATTTCGTTCGATATGCCAAACCAGAAACCAAAAAGACTCCCCTAACTACTGCTTCCAATTTTTTCGGACTACTATTTATAGATATTATTGTGTCTTTTTTTATACTTGGAGGCGGCCAGTGCCTAACTGGAATTTTTGGATCATATTCAAACTGATAGTATGGGCGGGTAACTACTCCAACATCATCATCCAATTCAAAAGCTCTAACTATTTTTAACAAAGCATTTTTTAGAAAAATATCATCCTGAGCCATCAAAACCATAATGTCACTTTTTATTTTATCTCTAAAACTATTTAAATTCTTGCCGTACCCAAGGTTCATTTTATTCTTATAAAATTTTATTCTTTTGTCCTTGATATTTTTGATAATTTTTTCTGTATCATCCTTTGAATAATCATCATTAATTATAATTTCAAAATTCTGATAACTCTGTTTCAAAATACTATTTATTGTCCTTTTAATTGTGTTGCTACCGTTAAAAGTTGGTATACAAATGCTTAATTTGAGTTTGTTTTTACTATTAAATGTTTTTTTTATCATTTTTTCAGAACTTTCTTATAAACTATCATTTATCTTTCAGTGAGTAAAAAAACCAACGATTCACTAAAAAGTAAGGCATAATGTTTGCAAGAAATATATCAATTTTTTCTAACAGAAAAGCATTTCTAGGTAGGATTGGGAAAAAGCCGCTTTTCTTAATATTCCTAAGTAAGAATTTATTATCATCAAGCATCCTTTTAATCCTATTCATTGTAAAAAAGTTAACATGATAATAGCCTAGGGTTGTCGTAATCTTCAATATCTTCCTTAAATAAATTAAAGGAAGATCAAAAAACAATTCGTAGCTACCATAACCATTGGGAATCGAGAGAATAAAAAGACCTTTTTCCTTTAGTAGTTGATGGGCTTTTCTCAAAATTATATCAGGATTGTTAACGTGTTCTAAAACTTCTGTTAATAAAACAACGTCATATTTTTTTGTGGTCTTAAGATTTTCAATTGAACTTTTCATCAACTTAATATTTCTTCGTGGAATCCCCAGTTTATCTGTAAAAATTTTGAAGTTATTTAATAACTTAGCATTCATATCTACGCAAGTAACTTTATATCCAAGCTTTAACAAAGGAAGAGAAACATGACCATACCCAGTTCCCAAGTCAATAATTTTTACCCTATCTTTATTCATTTTTACACAATGCTCTTCTGTCGGTTTAATAATGTTATCTAAATTATCTTTATTAAGAGGAGATAGAGAACTTTTTTTATTTTTCATTTAAAAATTTTGCAAATTGTTTAATAATATAGTTTATCATTTTTTTATCTATCCCGGGAAAAACACCAATCCAAAAACCGTCATTCATAATTTTATCTGAATTTTTTAATCTTCCAATTTTTCTACATTTAATATCTAAATAGGCCGGATGTTTTAAGATATTGCCGGCAAAAAGGTTTCGAGTGCCGATTTTTTTTGATTCTAAGTATTTAACTAATTCTAGGCGAGTAAAAGGAGCTTTATCCTTTAAAATAATCATAAAACCAAACCAACATGGATTACTATTCTTTTCTGGTTCTTGAAAAAAGAAATATTTGTTGTATTTTTCAAGTCCCTTTTTAAGCAAAAGATAGTTTTCCTGCCTTTTTCTAATAAATTGCGGCAGTTTATCCATTTGAGCTACTCCTATTGCCGCTTGAAAATCAGTCAACTTCAAGTTGTAACCTATTTGAGAATAAATATATTTATGGTCATATCCAAAAGGTAGCTTCCCCAATTGCCAACTAAACCTTTTGCCGCAACTATTGTCTTCTCCTGTACCACACCAACAATCTCTGCCCCAGTCCCGAAATTGCCTTAGGGAACGATAAATCAAAGGACTGCTGGTAACAACCGCACCTCCTTCTGCCATTGTTATTTGATGGGCGGGATAAAAACTGAAGGTCGCCAAATCGCCAAATCCACCAAGATATTTTCCTTTATATGTTGAACCTAAGGCGTCACAACAATCCTCAATTAGCCAGATATTATTTTTCCTGGCAATCTTTTTAATCTCTACCAAGTCAAAAGGATTTCCTAAAGTATGAGCAAGTATTATTAGTTTTGTTTTTTTAGTTATGGCCTTTTTCAAACCAGATATATTGATATTTAATGTTTTTAAATCAATATCTACAAAAACTGGTTTTAAGCCGTAAAGAAAACCAGGATTTACTGTTGTGGGGAAAGCAACGGCCGTTGTAATAAATTCATCGCCTTTTTTTAAAGCTCTTTTTTTAAATACTTTTGAAGTTAAAGCCGCTACTGCCAAAAGATTTGCCGAAGAACCGGAATTGACAAGAACTGTATGTTTTATTGATAGAAAACTAGTAAATCTTTTTTCAAACTTTTTGGCAAATTCACCTTCAGTCCAATACCCATCTTTTGCAACTTTAATAATATTGTTTATCTCTCTATGGTCAAATACTTTTCTGGTGGTAGGAATATAATCAATTCCCGGAAGAAATGAATCTTTCATTTGATCTATTTTATATAAGAACGAATTGTTTTGAAAACTGCTTCTCTAGTAGAAGTAGTTGGACAGTAGTTAAAAGTTTTAATGAATTTAGTTATGTCGGGCTTAATTGCCTTGACCACGTTTTTATAATAATTAATTTCTTTTTGCTTAACAACCACTTTTATCTTCCGGCCATATTGCTTGGTAAACTCTTGGGCAATTATTTTTGCGAATCCTCCAACTGAAACTAAATCTTTACCTCCTACATTATATACTTCGCCGCTTTTACCTTTTAGCAATATTTTTAAAAACATTATGGTAGCATCTTTAATATAAAGCATTACTCTTTTGATTGTGCTATCTCCATAAAGTTTTATATCTTCTCCTTTTAGTCCCTGACTAATAAAATCACTAAACATTCTTCCATCTTCTAAGTTCATTCCCGGGCCAAAGGTGTGAAAAATTCTGGCAATCTTTATTGGAATTTTCTTTTCCCAAAAATAACTCATTCCTATTGTTTCAGCTACCTTCTTCGCTTCAAAATAGCAGGCTCTCGGATCTAAATGATTTGTTTTCCCTACATAATCTTCTTTAATTGCCTTATTTTTTGGTGGAGATCCGTATACCTCACCAGAGCTAAAAAAAAGCATGCTTTTTGTTTTAGAGCTACAAAGTTCCATCACATTAAACAAACCCAAGATGTTGGCACTTAAAGTATCAACCATGTTTTTGGTGAAAATTTTGGGCGCTGCTTTAGAGGCAGCATGAATAATATAATCAAATTCTATTTCGGTTTTAATCTTTTCCGAAATGTCTTGATTGTAGTAGGTTATGTTTCTGTCGTTACCAAAGGCCTTTTTATCTCTTCTTATAACTAAATAAAGTTTTGTAGGCTTTTTTAAGATGTTTTTATTAGCAAACAATAAGGTGTAAACAATATAAGAAGTCAGCATTCCAGCGGCACCGGTTATTAAAATATTGCTCCCTTCTAATTTTTTTAAATCTGTTCTTAATTCTTTAGCAATATTTTTAACATCTGCCCGAATTATCCGATTATCTCTGTAATTCATATTCAGTTCCTCAATGTTTCAAGAGCTGTTTTTATTTTCCGAAGTCCTTTATTTAAGTTCTCCATGGAAGTTGCGTATGAAATTCGCAAATAACCCTCTCCATACTTGCCAAATGAAGTGCCATCAAGCAATGCTACCCCAGCTTTTTCTAATAAATAGTCTGCCATCCACCTAGAACTCTTTTTAAAAGATTTAATATTCGGAAAAACATAAAAAGCGCCTTCTGGATTTTGACATTTTACCCCAGGAATACTATTTAAATAATCAACTACAAATTGACGTCTCTTATTAAACTCTTTTACCATATTCCTAACACTTAACTGTGAACCCTCTAAAGCCGCCACCCCAGCGTATTGAGTAAAAGTGGCAGTACAACCAATTGTGTGAGTTAATAAATAATCAATTCTTTCCTCAAATACTTTTGGATAAACCATATAACCCAAGCGCCAACCAGTCATAGAATAACTTTTAGAAAAGCCATCCACCAGAATTGTTCTTTTCTTCATTCCGCGACAGTTAATGATAGTCGTATGAGGCTTGCCAGAATAAATAATCTTAGAGTAAATTTCATCGGACAAAATCCAACATTTAGTAAGTGAAGCTATTTTGCTCAAATCTTTTTTAGAAATTAGACCGCCGGTGGGATTGCTAGGAGAATTTATTATCACTAACTTAGTCTTTTTAGATAAAGATTTTTGGAAAACTTCCATATCAAAACTAAATCCTTTTTCTTCAAGTAAGGGCACTGGCTTTGGAATGCATCCAAAAAATTTAGTTAATGATAAATAAGTTGGAAAGCCAGGATCTGGATAAATTACCTCATCACCTTTTTCTAAAACTGCTGCCATGGCAAGAAAAATGCCGGCTTTTGTTGAGGGAGTGATGGCTATTCCATTTAGGGAAATTTTTATTTTTCTGGTTCGAGAAACTTCATTAGCAATCGTTTGTCTTAAGTCTTTTATTCCAAGGGGAGGAGTGTATTTCGTTAGACCTTTTTTTATCGATTTTATTGCTTCTTCGCAAATATAAGTCGGGGTCGGAAAATCTGGTTGGCCAATTTCAAGGTGAATTATTCTTTTACCTTTGGCTTCTAAAGCTTGAGCTTTACCCAAAACTGCATAAGCACCTTCAGGCTCGAGAACAGCGATCCTTTTGGCAATTTTCATTCTTCCTCTACCGGAGCAACAAACATATTTTTTAAGAATTCTTCTCGCGGTAGAAAGGGAAACATGTCTTCTAAAGGCTTGGACACCATTTTTCCTTCTTTGGTTTTCCTGGAACTAACTGTTGGAATAATGGGCTGTTCTTTGGGAGAAATTATTTCACAAATAACTGGGCCCTTTGTTTTAAAAGCATATTCTAGGGCTTTATCAAGCTCACTGTTTTTATTAGCTTTTACATAATTTATTCCATAAGCACGGGCTATTTTTTTACAACTTGGAAAAGAAACACCTGAACTAGGACCTTCGCCAATAAGTCTTCCAAAATAATTCTTCTGGGTAAATCTTATAGAAAGATAGCCATCATTGTTAATTATAAATATTTTGATCGGTAGCTTATGGTGAATAATAGTCTGCAGTTCTTGAATATTTTGCTGGAAAGAACCATCACCATTAATACAAATAACCCTACCTTTATTAGAAGCAAAACTAGCCCCAATACTGGCTGGAAGACTGTAACCCATAGCTCCAAAACCACCCGAGGTAAGGTACCGCATGTTTTTTCTGACCTTTATGGTCTGGGGTCCAACATAAAGAACTGATCCTGCATCAGTTATCACAATTTCATTACTCTTTAAGTAATTGGAAAGCTTGTCAAAAAAATAATAAATGTTAATTTCTTTTTTTAATTTTCTATATTCCGGTAAAACTGGATTGTATTTTCTTCTCCATCCCACACATACCTTAAGCCATTTGCTGTTAAAATGATATTTTTCCTCATCTAGAGTCTTTAAGGTTTTTGTAAGAAAGTTATCAATGTCCGCTTGAATTAAAAGGTCTATTTTTACGGCTTTCTTCTGGTGAGAACATTTATCTATATCAACAACAACAATTTTTGCTTCTCTGGCAAAAAAACTATATTCAAAGCCTATCTCTGATATTGGAAGGCTACTTCCTAACACTAGCAACAGATCAGAATTCTGAACTGCAAAGTTGCCTGCCCTTGTTCCCTTAATACCAATTCTTCCCGTATAGCTAGGATTGTTGGTAGTAATTACATCAACACCCAGATAAGTTGTAACTACGGGAATATTGTATTTCTTAATAAACTTTCCAAAGTTATCAATCGCCCCAGAAGCTCTAACTCCTCCACCGGCTAAAATTACCGGTCTTTTTGCCTGCTTTAATAAATTTACAAAAGTTTTAATATCTTTAGCACTCGCTTTGCTTATTTTGTCTACTGGAGGAGTAAAACTGCGGAGACTTTTAGAATCAATATAGGCTCCTTGTACATCTAAAGGTACATCAAGCCAAACTGGTCCCGGTCTGCCTGATTTTGCTGCATATATTGCTCTTTGAAGATGATATTTAATGTCTTCTGGTTTATCAATAAAAGCGGCGTATTTTGTAATTGCTTTCACCATCGGCATAATATTGATTTCCTGGACTCCACACTGCCTAATCCCCAGGATTTTCATATAACAAGTTGCCTCTACTCTTTTCGCTTGTCCGGAAATATAAAGGCTGGGGACCGAATCTACATAGGCACCAGCAGTTCCGGTAAAAGCATTAATTGCTCCAGGGCCGGTGGTAAAGTAACCAACACCTAAATTTCCGGTTACTTTTGCATATCCATCTACTGCCATAGCTGCTGCTTGTTCATGATGATAACAAACAGGTTTAATCTTTTTGTTTGCCGCCAATCCATCACTTAAATACATCATTCCGCCACCAGAAAGCAAATGAACATGTTTAACCCCACAGTTGGAAATGAATTGGGCAATAAAATCGGAGACTCTGATCCTTTTTTTACTTACCATTTAAAAACCCAATTTAGTATAGAATATAATAATATTTAATATCCGCTATCATTTCAAGTATCAAAAATAAACTAGTCATTACTCCTACATTCTTCTCTGCTATGAATTGTGTATACTAATTAGACTTTAATAAAAGATTGTTATACCAGTTAAAAACAATTGGAATTGTTTTATTAAAATCATAGGTAGGCCGCCAACCTAGGCTTTTCTTTATTTTCTGGTAATTCAAACTTTGGTAACTTATTTCATTTCTGGCAATATTAAGTATTTTATATTTAATTTTTTTCTTTAGTATTGTCTCTACTTTTTTTATTGCTTCCAAAACCGAATATGTCTCATCTGTAGAAATATTAAATACTTCTCCCATAGTTTTTTCTATGTTTTCAGCAATTAAAATATAGGCCTTAACCACATCTTTAATATAAATAAAATCACGGATACATTTACCATTACTTCTTATTTTAAGGACTTTGTTTTTAATCAAAGACTCCATTATTCCTGGTATTAAACGATTGAAATTTAAATCACCGGGTCCATAGATATTGCCAAAACGAGTAATAGCAACAGATAAACCATATGTTTTGTAATAAGTATGAGCCACAAGGTCGGCACAAGATTTGGAAACTTCATAAGGATGGTCTCCTTTTAAAGGATCTGTTTCTTTGTATACTTTATCCAGTTTTCCATAAGCTTTATCCGAAGAAGCAACAATTATTCCCTTTACCTTCCTATATAGTCTTGCTGTTTCCAAAATATTGACTGTTCCCATTATATTAGTTTCCAAAGTTTCCAAAGGATTATAATAAGCAGTTTCTACAATTGGTTGAGCAGCCAGATGAAAGATAAATTCAATTTCATACTTGGTAACAATATCAAAAACTCTTTTAAAGTTTTTTATATCACAATCCACCATTGTTGTCTTTTTATAGAGTTTTTCTTGGGTAAAAAAAGAGTGAGGATCAAAGCTTCTTTGAGGAACAACCACTCTTGCCTTTTTTTCAAGCAAGTCTTTTACTAAGTGACTGCCTACCAAACCACAGCCACCGGTCACTAGAATATTTTTACCAACAAGTTTCATTTCCAAACTTTCCAGGGCGGGATTCCTTTATTCCAAAGTTTATTTAAACCTTCAACTTCTTTATAAGTATCCATACAATACCAAAATTTTTCGTGCTTATATAATGATAATTGTCTTTCTTTTGCTAAACGAGACAAAGCTGGGTGTTCTGTTTCTCCAGGTTTAAGATATTTAAAAAATCTTTTATCAAAAACCATAAAACCACCATTAACGTAATCGGAAAGAGTAGGTTTCTCCTTGAATGCTTTAACCAAGTTGTTTTTATCAACTTTAATTAAACCATATTTCACTATCGGATTGACGCCGGTAATCGTCCCAATTATTTTTTGTTTTTTATGAAAAGCAACGAGCTTTTTAATATTAATATCAGAAACACCATCACCATAAGTAACCATAAAATATTTATCCTTGTCGGGAATGTATTTCTGACAAAGCAAAATTCTTTCTCCTGGTAAAGTTTCTAATCCAGTATCAACAAAGGTTATTTTAAAATTATCAACACTATTTCTATTTTCCAAAAAGAATTTCTTTTTAAAAGTTTCTGTATCTAGAGTAAAATCACAAGTAAATGCTTTTTGATTAATAAAAAAGTCTTTTATATATTCTGCTTTATAGCCCAAAGCCAGAATAAACTCGTTAAAGCCATAATGGGAATAAATTTTCATTATATGCCATAAAATAGGTCGACCCCCAACTAAAACCATTGGTTTTGGCTTGAATTCGGTTTCTTCTTTTAGGCGAGTACCTGTGCCACCGCATAGTATTATGGTTTTCATTTTATCAATAGTCTAAGTTATTAACTTATAGGCTCTCTCAATTTTATCTAAGTTTCTAATCCTTGAGATTGTGTCGTTAGTGTAATGTCGTAATTTTCTTATAAATTTCCAAAAAGAACTCGGAAAAATAAAAGCAAAGGCAAATAAAATATAAAATTTAAAGTTTTTTTTCAATCGTGGTTCTAGTATTACTAATCTTTGATTAAATTTGACTAAATTTTCATTGTTTGAGTATAACTTAATTACAGGCTGCAAAATAATATAGTTTTTAAAATAGTTCCATTTATAATTTGCTAACCTTGAGGAGGGTATTAGGTTTAATACATAATCCATAAGTTGTTCAAACATTAATCTTCCATCTTTTCTTGGAAAGTAGTGGCTTGATATTTCTCCTTGTGACCATGTAATAACCATATAGTAATTCGCAATAAAAAAGGCGCCTCCTTCTTTAACTGTAGGATAAATAATCTTCATCCAAGGAATATCGGGAAATTCAAGAACTAAGTTTCCAATACTTTTTTTGTTTTTAAAAACCAATCCCGCAATATGACCAACGGCAACTCTAGAAAGAAAAGCAAGTATTTTTTCCGATGATGCTCCTCTTTTTATCTGGATATTCCTTTCATATTTAATTATACTCTTTCTTAATCCCTCTCCTGCAATTTTTTTTTCTATCAAATTAAGGCGCACAAAATCCACCTTTTTTTCAATAATTATCTTCCTAACTTTAGTCAATGTATCCTTAAAAATAATTAAATCGTCATCACCCATACTAAAAATATATTTACCTTTCGCTCTATTAAATGCCTTTTTATAATTTCCTTCCGCTCCAAAATTCTTACTATTTTTAAAATATCTTATTCTTTTATCCTTAAAACTTTTTACAATTTGTTTTGTTTTATCAGTTGAATGATTATCGGAAATTACAATTTCAAAATCTTTAAAATCTTGGAGAAGAATACTATTAATGGCTTTTTTTAAATTTTGGTAGCGATTATAAGTAGGAATAACAATGGAAAAAAAAGGTTGGTTCATTTTCATTCATATTAAACCAAAAGATCCTCATGTGGTCAATTGTTAACTAATGAATTACATAAGATTTATTTCAAATATATATTTATATTTTTAAAATTACCTCATATTAAAATAAACTTAAATATTGCTAGTCAATTAAGATATACTCTTAATTACTAATCTTAATGCTATAATTGATTTATGAATAATTTGAATCCTCTGGTTTCAGTTATAATTCCAGCCAAAAATTCTGGTAAACATTTAAACAAATGCCTTTCGTGTATTAAAAACCAAACATATAAAAGAATTGAAATAATTGTTGTTGATAGTAATTCTCAAGACAATACCAAAGAAATTTGCCAAAAATATAAAACGAAGATCTTTCATTTCTCCAATCCAAAACTTTTAGGAAAGTTTGATGCTACTTTTAAAAGAAATTTAGGCGCTCAAAAAGCTAAAGGAAAATATGTATACTACGTAGATGCTGATATGAGATTGATAAAAAATGTCATCTCACAGGCTGTTTTCGCTTGTGAAAAAGAAGATTATGATGCAGTCATTGTTAAAGAAATCGTCGTTGGCAGTGGCTTCTTGACTAAATGCCGACACTTAGAACAGGAATGTTACTGGGGAGATGATAACATAGAAGCACCACGTTTTTTCAAAAAGAACGTCTGGAAAAAATTAAAAGGCCTTGATAGTAAACTAGGAGCGGGCTGCGATGATTGGGATCTATATCAAAGATTTCTCCAGCAGGGATACAAAGCAAAAAGAATAAAGGCTCCTCTTTATCATAACGAAGGAAAAATAAATCTAAAAGATTTAATTAAAAAAAGTTTTATGTACGGAAAAGATGTTACGAAATTTATTAAAAAGAGTCCCAAAAAAAGTTTTATGTACTTTTTTCCAATAAGACCTGCTTATATACGTCATTGGAAGCTATTCGTTAAAAATCCTCATTTGGGGTTCGGTCTTATTTTAATAAGGACAATTGAGTATAGTGGCGGTGCAATTGGAATAATTTATAACAAAATCTCACAAACTAAAATTAAATGAAAAAATATTGGCAGAAAAAAAAGATTCTTATAACCGGAGCCAATGGCTTCATTGGTTCATCCGTTTGTCAGGAATTATTAAATATCGGAGCAAAAGTAACTGCCCTTGTCAGTCCTAATTCATCGCTCAACAATCTTAAAGGTTTAAATAATAAAATTAAGCTTCTTCGCAAAGATCTCATAAATGACGTTTTTGAAATTCAGGAAAAAATTGTTTTTCATCTAGCTGCTCTAGATGGCGGTCAGAAATTTAAAAAACAGCATGGTCCACAAATTCTTCAACAAAACTTAATCATGACTTCCAAGATGATTGAACTTTCGCAAAAAGCAAACGTAGAAAAGTTTATTTTTTTTAGTTCAGCGGAAGTTTACCAAGGGAAAAAGAGAGCTCAAAAAAGAAAAATTAAAGAAACCGACTTTAATATTGATGAAGCGTTATTGGCAAATAACAATCTATATATGTGGTCAAAGATTATTGGAGAAAGTATTTGCTTGCAGTCTAAGTTGAAAACAATTATAATTCGTCCGGCTAACATCTATGGCGAAAGAGATTCTGTCCAAAAAGAAAGACTTATTCCTTTACTCCTAGATAATATAAAAAATAATAATAAAGAAGTTGTCCTTACTGGTGATGGGTCACCCACTCGCTCCTTTATGTATATTGAAGACTTTGTGAAAAATTTATTGGCATTAACAGGAAAACTAAAAAAGGGTATTTATAATATCGCCGGTGAAAATCCAATTTCTCTTAAAAAATTTGTCAATCTCTTTCACAATATTTGTGGAATTAATATAAAATTCATCTCTAAGACAAAGCAAAATCCCTCTGATTATTTTGTTTTAAACAATAGTAAGGTCAAAAAAGTCGTTTCCAACTGGCATGATCAGAGTTATAAAAAAGTTATAAAAAAATTAATCGCCAATATTAATGATAATTGCAATCACTGGGCCTGATGGTTTCATTGGCTCTCAACTCATCAAAAAACTTAACACTAGTAAGAAAGATAACATTTGTCACTTTGATAGAAAGGTTTTTTCTCTTTTTTCTATATCTTCTCTTAAGAATTTCGTTAAAAACAAAGATGTTATTATTCATCTTGCGGGCATTAATCTATCTCAGGATCCAAATGAATACTACTTAGTAAACACCTTGGGAACATTAAATTTACTGGAAGCAATTCGGCTTTTTGGAAAAAAGAACTGCCATTTTATTCTCAGCTCTTCATTTGCCATCTACCAGATAAATGAAAATAATACAAAGCTTAAAGAAGACAGTTCCCCACTTAAACCAAGAAACCATTATGGAATGTCCAAACTTTTAGCAGAAACTATTGCTAGTCAGTATAAAGACACAATAGGTAAAATTACTATCCTTAGGATTGCTAATGCCTATGGCAAAAATGACAAACTTATATCTTCACTAATAAATAATCTTATAAAAGGAAACAAATTTAAGCTTGATTATCATCCAAAACAAATACGCGATTACATTTATATCGATGATATTGTTAGGGCAATTATTAATACAATCAGATATCAAAAGAAAAAATTCTCAATCCTTAATGTTTGCAGCGGTAAAAAGACTACAGTCAGTGATTTCTTTAACGAAGTTGAAATGAAACTCAACAAAAAAGGACTAATTAAATATAATAATAAAAGAAAAGAAAATGGATACTGGGTGGGCAATAACAAAAAAGCCTTGAAGGAAATAAAGTTTACTTATATAACTGATTACAAAACAGGAATTGCAAAAACATTAAAATGATCAAAAAACAGAAAATAATTATAATCGGCGCTGGTACTGCAGGAAAAGAATTATTAAAAGAAATTATCAAGTATAAATACAAAGAGTTTGCAGTGATCGGCTTTCTAGATGACGATAAAAGAAAAATAGGGACTACAATAAATAAAGTCCCAGTTTTAGATAATATTGACCAGCTTGAAAACATTGTTCACAAGGGCAAAATCAAAAGGATATTCATTGCTCTTCCTTCAATCAAAAGCACAGTTATAAATAATATTTTCAGACGTTGCATAATGATTGGTGTAAATTGCCAAATTGTCCCCAGAATTAGAGAAATAATTGAAGGAAAAGTCGATCTAAAAAGGGTTCGAAATGTTGAAATAGAAGATTTATTGGGAAGATCTGTTAGAAAACCGGATCTTAAAAGCATTTTTTCCTTGATAAAAGGACAAACAGTATTGGTGACTGGAGCAGCTGGTTCAATCGGTTCAGAATTATGTCGCCAGATCGCTTCCTTTAAACCAAAAAAAATTGTCATGTTTGATTGGTGGGAAAATGGACTTTATCAGATGGGAATTGAGTTTCGTGAAACATATCCAACAATTGAATGTCTTTTAGTCATCGGCAATATTCAAGATAAAAAAAGAGTAGAAACAATTTTTTCACAATATAAACCATCCTTGATTTTTCATGCAGCTGCTTTTAAACATGTTCCTCTTATGGAACAACACCCTAGTGAGGCGATTAAAAATAACATCCTTGGAACAAAAATAGTTGCTGATGCATCAAGAAAATACAGGATTAAAAAATTTATTTTTGTTTCAACAGATAAGGCAGCTGATCCTAAAAATATTATGGGAATTACTAAATCAATAAGTGAAAGTTTAATTTCATCTTACAATCGAGAAACGAAAACAAAATTTATTGCTGTAAGATTTGGAAATGTTTTAGACAGCAATGGAAGTGTACTCCCTTTGTTCCGGAAACAAATATCTAATGGTGGACCAATCACTATAACCGATGTTAGAATGACCCGCTATTTTATGACTATTCCTGAAGCTGCCCAATTAATACTTAAAGCAGCTACTATTGGCAAAGGCAAGGAAATTTTTATACTGGATATGGGTAAACCAATAAAAATCATTGATTTGGCAAAAAATTTAATTCTTTTATCCGGTTTTATTCCCAACAAAGACATAAAGATAGAAATTGTTGGTAAAAGACCAGGTGAAAAAATTCATGAAAAACTTATTTCAAACAAAGAAAAATTAATAAAAACCGAGTTTAAAGAAATAATGATGGTCGAAAACAAACAGACTAATAAAGTAAAGTTAAACTCTTTTATTAAAAAACTACTAGAAGCTGCTCTATCAGGAGACCAAAACAAAACACTCAACTTACTTAAGCAGTTTCCTAAAAACAAATTAATCTAGATGTTAACAGGAAAACAAAAAAAATATCTATTAAAGAATGTTAGGAAAGAAAACCTAGCTAAACTGTCAAAAAGACTGGATGTCCCCAAAAAAGAAATTCTTGCTTATTTTGAAAAACGTTGGTCCAAAGGCAAATTTCAAAAATATCTCAAAAGTTATTTTAAACAAAATAATGAGAAAAAAACTAATCATTTTAAACTAAGAAATTTCGTTTCATTTCATAAAAAAGAATTGCTTTTTTTAGTCACTATAGTATTAATTTCATACATTAATACTTTAAACAATGACTTTGTCTCTGATGATGTTGCTGCCATTCAGACAAACCCTAATTTACCAACATGGCATAATGTAATTGTTGCTCCCCAAGCATTAATCCGTCCATTTCTGAATTATTCTATCTATCATTTGTTTGGCTTAAAACCCTGGGCTTTTAGGATAATTAATATTCTATTTCATTTAGGAACAGTACTTATTGTCTATTATTTTATAAGTTTACTCATTAATAAGGCAGTTGGTTTTTTAACGGCCTCGATTTTAGCTGTTCATCCTCTCCAAATTGAAGCAGTAAGTTGGATTTCCGGCGGACCTTATTCTCAGTATAGCTTCTTTTTAATGTCTTCTCTTCTTTCTTATTACCTTTTTATAAGAAAAAGGAAAGTAAAATATTATTTTATATCAATTCTATTATATTTTTTAAGTCTGCAGTCTTCTGAAAGAGCTGCAGTATTACCAATAATGATTTTTGCTTTCTTACTTGCTTATAAAAAGTTTAAAAAATACTGGCTTTCATTAATACCCTTTATTACCTTAAGTGGTTTCTGGGTTCTTATTTTTATGGGAATAATAAAATCAAGGGTTACTATTCTTCAGTCCGATTACTACCAAAATGATGGTACAATAAATCCTTTATTTAAAGCTGTTGTTGCTTTTTCTTCTTATTTAGGACTTGCTCTTTTCCCAAAAAACTTAACCCTTTACCATTCGGAGCTATCTTTTTCTATTTATGACTTTGTCTTTAGGGTAGTAATCGTTGTCATACTAGGCACTCTCTCCCTACTATGCTTTAAGAAACAAAAGCATTTTTTCTTCTGGCCAATATTCTTTGCTGTCTCTCTTCTTCCGACACTAACCCCTTTTAATGTCACTTGGGTAGTAGCCGAAAGATATGTTTATCTTGGCAGTATCGGCTTATATGTTGTCTTTTCGCTGATTGTTTATAAACTTATAAAAAAAATTTCAAACTATAAAAACCTTCATTATAATTATTGGACAGTATTACTAATACTAGTAATCATGTTATCATTAAGAACAATTGCAAGAAATATTGATTGGGATAATCAAGATAATCTTTGGCTTTCCGCTGCTAAAACCTCTCCTTCAAGCCCCCAAAATCATAACAACTTGGGAGATTTATACACCCGCCAAAAAAACTATCAAAAAGCAATTGAAGAATTTAACAAAGCCATCCAATTGAATCCTAATTATGCTGATGCTTATCATAATTTAGCCAATACTTTTTTACAAAGTGGCCAGCCGGAAAAAGCAATTGCTAGCTATCAGAAATCCTTAGAAATTAATCCAACAATATGGCAATCACATCTCGCTTTAGGCGCTATTTATTTTGATCAAAAAGACTATCAACAAGCAAAATCTCATATACTTGAAGCAATTAGCATTAAGCCAAATAATCCAGATCTTTATTCAAATCTTGGTTTAATTTATCTTAAAATTGGAGATTATGAAAAAGCAGTTTCATCTTTAAATAAAGCGTTAGAAATTGATCCAAACAACAATCGAGCAAAAGATATATTAATAAATTCTAGATAGTAAACTAAATTTCCGTTAGCAGACTTTATTCAAAATCCCATTTGTTTCTTGATCTTAATGTGTTTCTGATAATGCTCGGGTGGAACTAATTCCTTTAATTTAAATCTTTTGCTTATTCTATATAAAGTCGAATAAGATTTGAATAGGATATTATTGGTATAAACATCAACTGTTAAATGAAAAATCAATGAGAGACTAATGGCTAATGCCACAATTTTCATTTCTTTTTCGTCAGATAGTAAAAAAATTAAAAGACTTACTACTGAATATTCCCAGCCATGAAAAGGGACAATAATCTTATCACTGATTAGAAAATGATAACCCTTTAAAAAATATTTAAAATTTATCACTGAACCCATGGCGAAAACATAATCAAATAGATGATCAATGTCAATAAAAACCCCCACTATTACCGCTGGAATAAAACTAAGTATAAGATTTTTATATATTAAATAAACAATAAAACCTGCAAGCAAACTAAAGAAAAGATGAATGAAAAGATGGAGAAATAATCTCATTTATTTTTTTTACTAAAATCACTCAATTTGCCGAAATATTTTAAAGCCATAATAAAATAAGTTTTTACATCTTCCCAGGATCTGATTGATAAAATTTTCCTGATAATAAATTCGGGAGTTATAAAACTACTATATAGTTTTTGAACCATTACTTTTAATTCTTTTTCGCCAACTGGGCTTTTCATAATCGCACTTCTCATATCATAGTCATCCCAGTCTTCGGTTAGCAACCATTTATTTTTTTTACAATCTTTAAAAAGCGGCGTTCCAGGATAAGGAATAACTATCGTTGCCTGCATAGAATCGGCATAACCTTTTTTGAATAACTTTTTTGCCAGGTCTAGCGTCCTTTGCGTATCTTTTTTATTTTCCCAAGGATAACCAACCATAACTGTATAATGTGGCTCTAATCCTGCTTGTTTGGCTTTTTTTATTCCTTCCTTTATTTGTTTAACTTTTAAATTTTTATTAATTTTGTCTAATGTCTTTTGATTAGCTGACTCTAACCCATATAGAATAAATCTAAAACCTGCTTTTTTCATTAATTGGTAATCGCTTAAAGACAAGCCGCAATTAAAACGCATATTGCAATCAATAGTTACTTTTTTATTAAGACCACGTTTAATCATCTTCCTGCAAAACTCTCTTAACCAATCACCAACTGGAAAAGTACCAGAATCATCCATAATTTCTTTTACTTTTAAATTCTCCACTAAGTGATTAATTTCTTTTAAAACATTATCCACTGATCTTACCCGATATTTTTCGCCAGGAAAAAGGGTTGTCCATGAGCAAAAAGTACACTTTCCCCACCAACAATCTCTGCCTGCCATAATATAAGTTCCGGGATATTTTTTAAAATTTGAATTTTTATAGGCATAAAGCTGCCATTTTGTAAGTTTGCGGTCAATTATTGGAGTCTGGTTAAGATCATGCGCCAAATTAAATCTACCTGTCGATTTAATTTTCCCCTTCTTTTTCCAGTAAAATCCCGGCTCTAATTTCACCTTATCTTTGGTTTGTAAATATTTGGCCAAATTTAAAAGTAAAAAGTCAAAGTCACCTCCAGTTAAAATATAATCAACAGGAGAATTTTCAAGCGATTCTTTCGGCAATGCGGTTACGTGATCACCCATTAAGACTATTTTCATCTTTCTGTTTGTCTTTTTTAAATCTTTTATTATCTGCCAATATCTTTTAACTACTGGAGTTTTAACCTCAAAAGCAATCAAATCGGGTTTAATTTTCTTAACACTGTTTAAAAATTGTCTGTATGTCTTTTTCTCAGCAATGTAATCCAGCCAATAAACTTTAAAACCGGCATTCTTTAACATTGTTGCTGCGGTAGCTGGAACTACCGGATAAATGAAATAAGCTGTTTTTTTGTCAGTAAACCATTGAAACTGTCTGTTTTGTGATAATAACGGCGTTCCTTTTTCTGACTCAAGAGGCGGATATGCAATAGCTATTTTCATAATCTTAAACTTTTATAACAAACTAAAATTATAATAACTTTTTAAGAATAAAACCATATTTAATAAAGTTTACTTGATAATAATCCTTTAATAAATCTTATTCCATAGTAAATATGGCTAACCAAAATTGTTGGTATTACAAACAAACCAACAATAATTTTTTTACTCTTTATTGTTACCCAAAATCCGGTAATTAAAAGAAGTAAAATATAAAAAGAAATTGTACAAAAATAAATAAGACTAAAAATATGCGATAAAAGCTGAAGTTTTAAAAATCTTAAGAAAATAATAATAAACGGACTAAATAGTAAGCCCAAAGTAAATAATGACGGCAGAAAATAACCTAATCTTCTCGAGGTTTTAGGAAGTATTTTTACAAAAAATCCTCTATGAAAACCATACCTTCCTAATTGTTTAAGATGTTTTTTAAAAATTTTTCGACGGTGATGATGGACGATAACTTTTGGGTCATAAATTATCTTTTTTCTTAACTTATAAACAATATCGTGGCACAACTTAGTATCTTCACCAGGATAAAAACGAGAATTAAAACCACCCAACTTTTCAAAATCTTTTTTTCTAATAAGTAAGTTAAATGTCGGATAGTCATCTACTAGTTGTTTTTTTCCCGGAAAACAACGGTAAGTTCCTGCTCCCCCTGCTCCTAACCAAGAACTCCACATCCATCCGGATACTTGCTGTTGCCAACAATTATTTCTTGGTGTTAATCCGGGACCGCCAACGGCAGCAATTTTCAGATCATTAAAATTTAGCAATGCATTTTCAAGCCACTGACGGTCTGGATATGCATCATCATCGATAAAGGCTAAAATTTCTCCTTTTGCCAGATTTGCACCTAAATCTCTTTTTTTTGCCGGCCCTTTTTCATTTGTCCTTATAATCCTTAAAGAATATTTATATTTTTTATTTAATTTTTTATCCCTTTCGCTCAATTCATCAACTACAATTATTACTTCAAATTCTTTATAAGTTTGCTTTGCTAAGCTAGGAAGTAACTCTTTGCTAATATAATCATTAATTTTAAGTACCGGGACAATAACCGAAAACATTCTTCTTTTATTTAACTTTTGTTTTTTTTGCATAATAATTAAGGATTCTTAACCGATAAAAGACTGCTAAAGTATCCCAAAGCATTAAAAATATAGCTTTGTAAGTAGCGGCACTAGTTAAACCACCAAACTGGAATTCCAATCTTATTGGGGCGTCATAAATCCTTTTATATCCGAATGATCTAGCTACTGCTAGCATCTCGATATCAAAAGCATATTTCTTAACTAACAATACCGGCAGAATCTTTTTTAGTACTGGTTTTTTAAAAACTTTAATTCCTGCCTGAGTATCTGTTACTTTAACGCCAAATAAAATTTTGACAATATTATAATACCCCCAGCTTAGAATCTTTCTAATCAGGGGGTACTCAACCTGGGAAACCGGATGCCTTTTTGAACCAACAATTATATCAGCATCATACCAAATCAAGTGTTGTAAAAGCATAGAAATCCCAATCGGGTCGATTTCCAAACCCGCATCTATAAAAGAAACATAATCTCCTTTTGATTTTTTCATTCCAAATCTAATTGCATACCCTTTCCCTTGATTCTTTTTATATGAATAAACTCTAATTTTACTTGAGGCCGCTTTTTTTGCATTTTTATATGAGTTATCAATTCTCCCATCGACAACTACCACTATTTCGTAGTTCCATCCTGACTGATCAAGTGTTTTTTTAATCCTTAAAAGATCTTTTTTAATTGTTTTTCCTTGTTTATAAACAGGAATAATGACTGAAAGCAAAAAGTTATCTAAGTTTCTCATTATTAAAATTAGAATATATTAAAAGACTAATAACTAGTATAGCAGTTGCGCTAGTTGAGCTAATAATAATTTGATAAATATCTTGATGAAATAATTTTATCAGTAATATTTGAACAAGAGCGGCTCCTAAAGGAAAATATCCGATTAGCTTATCTTCAAGGGCCATATAAAAACTGGTTAAAACATTTGCTAAGCTATAAAAAGAAATAAAAATTGAAAAAATTCCAAGATAACGAGCCGCCGCTAAATACTTTTTGCCGTACAACATAAATAAAATAGTTTTAGGAAAAGTAAAATAAAGCAAGGCCAAAAATAAACAAACCAGCAGGATAAATCCTAAAGTCAAATACAGCGGCTTTCTGTAGTTTGTATTCTCTTCTTTTTTCTTGATTGTCAAAGGCATCATTACTGTTAAAATTGGAGAAGAAGCAAAAAAGATTACTTTGCCAAGAACCGAAGCACTTGAATACAAACCAGCATCAAAACTAGATAAGTAATGCTTCGTTAAAACTATATCAGAAGTATACAGGCTTGTCATTCCTAAAACAGCTAAGAAGACTGGCAGTGAATTTATCCAGAAACCCTTAATGTTTATTTCCTTTATTTCTCCATCCTTATCCCCTTCTCTGTTTTTTAAAACAAAAGGAATAAAACTTATTGTTAGGATTATTGCACCTGATAAAATTATTGCTCCCAATATTTTTCCAATTGAAATACCAACTAAAGTTAGCAAAAATACAAAAACAATCTTTAAAATCCCTCCACCAACACTTATGCCGGCTAAAAATTTGAAGTTCATCAGTGCTTGGGTAAAGGCAAGGTTTGGAATATTAATAAAGGCCACAAAACTGACAAAAGCGGCAAGGATAATAAAGTTGGGGTTATCAATCTTTAAAAATGTTGCCAGTGGTCTACTTAAAATATAACAAACCAGGTTTATAAACATTCCCAATATAAATACTTGCCAATAGGATTTTTTAAAGAAACTAATTGCCTCTGCCTTTTTTTTTCTAGACCATAATTTAGCTATTTCTCTCATTATCGTTGTTAGGATTACTGTTGAAAAAATACCAGTAAAGTAAGTCAAAGAGATAAGACTTGTTAGCACTGCATAGTCTTTGGGTCCTAAAACTCTACCTGTTATCAGGTGAAAAAGATAATTTGTGACATTGCCTAAAAAATTACCAGCGGTCAGAATAAAACTGCCGGCAAATAGTGGATGTTTTATAATCCTCTTAATTTTATCTCTCATAAATTTATGATACCCACCAACCACGAGTAAATAGGGCGGTTAAAATAATTGAAAGCAGCAAACTTAGAACAACTACCGTGTTGTAAATTTTATTATTTTTAATACAACCAATTAAAATAAAAACACTAAAAGCCGGAAGCACATATCTTGGTATAGAAGAAAAAGTTCCGGTTAAAGTGGGTAAGATAATTATTAATATTGAAAATAATCCATAAGATTTCCTAACCTTAAAGTATGAAATAATGGCTAAATACAAGAATGAAATCGCCATAACAAATTCTAAAATCGCAATCCAAAAATCATAACTTTTAACCGGAACAGTGAAAAAGATCTTCAGATAACGCCAAATAACTTGATAAATAAGGACTAATCTACCACCAGATCGATTGGCTCCAAAGGCTGGCTGAGCATGAAAGAAAAATAAAGGATCCTGTACGTTTTTCCAAAGATAAGACATATAAGAAAAAAGTCCTAATGGAATAAGTATTAACCAAGAAAGGTCTTTAAGGTATCTCTTTTTTTTAATTTGTTCTTTCCATTCTATAATTAAAGCCAATAGTAAAATTATTCCTATTAGTCTTGTAGCACTCGCCAAGCAACCAAGAACACCAGCTAACCACCATTTTTTCTTTCTTACCGCATAAAAACTTCCCAATATCAATGCTAAAAACAATGATTCTGTATACACTGAAGCAAAGAAAAATGAGGTAGGAAAGATTAACAATAAAAGTAGACTTCTTTTTGCAACCTTTTTGTTGAAATCAAGCCTTACCAACTTAAATAGTAAAACAAGACTAATGAAGAATGAAAAATAAGAGATAACAAAAGCGCTTAATAAAAAATTATGACCTAAGAAAAATGATAGTTTTTTTATTAACCACGGATATAAAGGGAAAAAGGCCTGCTCATATTGAACATAACTTATCTTTGCAATTGATAAATAATGCAGGCCGTCAAAATTGGCCCAGACTGATGGCCCTAAAAATCCCAAACGTTGGGGAATAAATCTTTTTGCTAACAAGGAGATTATTTCTAAAAAAATTCTCCAAAATGTTAAACTAGCAATAATAAACCAATGCATTTTAACGATTAAAACTTTAATACTTTTTTATAAATATCTAGAGTAGCAGTAGCCGTCTTATCCCAGGAAAATTTATCTGCTTGTACTTTTCCTCTTTTAATAAGTTTCTCCCTAATTTTTGTATCACCAATCACCTTTATAATATTTTTTTCCATATCTTGCAAGTTGTAAGGATTAAAGTAGACAACTGCCTCACCTCCTACTTCTTTTAGAGAAGTAGCATTGCTGCAAACTACTGGACAACCAAGATTCATCGCTTCAAGAACCGGCAGACCAAACCCCTCATAATATGATGGCTGACAATAAACGGTTGCTAGTTTATAAATTGCGGCCAAATCTTCGTTTGACACAAAACCAAGTAACTGGATTTTTTTATTTTCCCTTGCTATCTGCTGAAGCCTTAGAAGAGTTTTATTTTCCGGATGCTCTGGATCAAAATCCTTATCTGCAGCTTGTTTACCGACAATCACTAGATTTAGCTTATTCTTTTCACATACCTTGATCAATGAAATTAGATTTTTGTTCCAGTTCACATCTCCAACATATAGAATAAATTGAGTTGGAAGTTGATATTTTTTTCTAAAACTTAACAATTTATTTCGAGGAATTTTCTTATTTGCAATAGAAGAACTTAAATAAATCGGATATATTTTATCCTCACTTACTCCTAAATAATCTATTATATCTTTTTTAGAGTTTTTAGAATCCGTTATTACTGCTTTAGCTCCCCTTAAGGATAGCTTTTGCATTTGCAGTCTTATAAAACCTTTAATTCCTTTAGGGAATTCTTCGGGAAAAATTAAAGGAATTACGTCGTGGATTGTAACCACAACAGGTTTATTTTTATAAAAAGGAAGTGTCTGCCAAAAAAATTCAAAGTAAGGATAATGTATAACATCTGTGTCTTTGGGAAAGTTTCCGTCATCAACTACAAAAATCAACAAATCTTTATCTCTTCTCTCCTGTAAATGTTTAATTAAATTATCTGTATAAACTCCAATTCCCCTGAATTTATGGTTTTTGTAAAGCCTTGGCAAGCTAATTGCAACTTTCATATTTTTATATTGGATATTTTAGACTATTTTTTCGTTCTTTTTTTAAACTTAATTCTAAAATTTGCTAGAAATTCTTTTATCCCCCATAATCCTAAAACATAAGTAAAAGGCAGTAGCGGCAGTAAATAGCGCGCATTTGCCTGGTTTAAAGATAAAAATAATAAATAATTAAAAATCCAGATCATAACTACTTCTGCTGGCATATTTTTTTGAATTTTTTTAAATAAATAAGCTGTAATTGTTAGTAAACTTATTCCTGTACCTAGGGGCCAAAACAGTTGCCAAGTGACTTCTTTAACAACCTCGCTATCCCCCCACCATGTTTGCCACTGATTTAAAAATATTAACTTCCAGACCGTAAAAGGATAAATAGACTTACTCTTATGATAAGCAAATAACCATTTTTGAATTCTTAAAACGTCTAGAGGATTTTTGCCTTCTTTAAAAATAGCAATGTAGCTTAATATCAGTATTAATAATGAAAAAGTCAATGAATATAAAAGAAACTTTAATGATTTTATATCTTTTTTCATTATTAAAAGAAGAATGAAGGCAAAAAGAAGAATTAATCCTGTTATGAAAAACTTAACTCCAAATATAACTCCTATAAAAATACTGACAAGAATAAAAAAGGCAATTTTTTTCTTCTGAAGCGCTTTGATAAAAAAAAGAATCGATAACGAAATAAAGGTAAGCTGGATAATGTCTAGAAGTGGAGTATTCTCAAACTGACGTAAAAATAGCTTTTCAAAAGAAAGAACAAGTATTGGCAATAAAGCAAATAAATTATCTCGCATTATCTTTTTGCCGATAAAAAATAAAGACAACAGAAACACCAAACCAAAGATAATAATTGCAATGTTTTCATTATTAAATAACAAAACAGAAAGAGAAAGAAAATACTTTCCTAAAGGAGGCTGTGTGCTCTGAATAACTGTTGGATTTGCGCCTTTTAAGTACTCGCCAGCCGCATAGGAATAAAGTATTTCATCCGGAACCCACCCGACTGGATTTTTTATAGCATACTGCGAATTCCAATATGAAGTTTTATAAAACTCAAATCTGTCCCAATATTTATACAAATATCTATCTTTAAAGGAATATATATATTTCCCAAAATTAAAAAAACAGATAATTAGTATAATAAGAAATATAACACCCTTTAGCTTCATGGTTTTTCCCTATACCACCACTTAACATAATTATCATAAATTGCTTGAGGTCTGGCAGCAACCCAACCTACAGATTCCAGATTTTCCCTATCTGAAGATAAATCTACAAACATTCCTGCCTTGAGCTGATCTTCTTTATTTTTGAAATCACAATTCTTGGAATATATTCCTAGAATTTTATCCGAACCTTTATCATAAATTTTCTTTACTATAAAGGAAAGCAGCACCGAATCTTTATTATTATCTAAGTCTTTTTCACAGTAATAAAGATCTATTTGTTCATAACCTTCACTTTTTAATTCGCTAATGATCTTTTTTAATTCTACAGCCGAAAAATCTCTATCTGTTAAAAGAGATTGATTTAATGAATTTTTGGTAATAAAAAGCCATATAGGAATAAATATAATAATTAAAGCAAAAAGGTGTTTCTTGGAAATTAGTTTAAAAAATTCATAGAATAATAAACCTACATAAATAAAAACAAAAGGACTAAAAAATTGCATCCAACCAAAATACCTTTCCCCTCTCCAATATCTAATTATGACTACCTGAATGCCAAAATTAATTGTTAATAGCAATAAACTCTTGTTTATTCTTTTTCTAATTAAGTAGTTTAATATTAAAAAGACAGACAAAAACATTAAGATTAATGACAAAAATTTGCTTCCCCCTAAAAAGAATTGCCACACTTTTGGAAAGAAATCAAAAACAAATGTTAACCAGCGCA
The DNA here is from genome assembly GCA_964467735.1 of uncultured Pseudomonadales bacterium. Lineage (GTDB taxonomy): Bacteria > Patescibacteriota > Microgenomatia > UBA1400 > CAYXSR01 > CAYXSR01. The sequence continues at coordinate 110,459 of CAYXSR010000002.1, forward strand.
TACTTGTCCATAGTTGGTATTGTGTATGAAATAAAAAATCATAAACCCCTCTTAAATTAAACCAATGATTGTTCAAATCAAAAGCCAACATGGGTAAACCAGAAATAAATAAACCTAGAAATGGCCAAATAATTTCTTTGATACCTTTAATAATTAAAAACAGTAACAGTAAAGTTAATAAACCGGCTCCTTGATAATGAGTAAACAATGTTATACCTATTAACCATCCAAATATTATATATATTAGTTTATTCTCTTCTCCTTTTATTATCTTTACAAAAAATAAAATTACTAATGATGTTAGAAAAACAACTAACGAAGGATTTGTTAAAACCAAACTATTGTCTATAGAATTGGGAGAAATCGTAGTTAAAAACCCCAGAATCAAACCAAGGTTCTGATCTTGCAAGATTCCTCCTATCTTATACATTAAAAAAACCGTCAGCAGTGAAGCAATTCCAACTCCAATCCAGGGAGCGTAGACTGAGGGAATTAAAAGTTGAGATACAATTAAATAATACCAGTACCACGGACCAATAGTTAAAGGACCAATAGAGGCCCAAGGTCCAGTTAATGGAAGTTGAAGATCCTTACTTGCTACTTTACTTACAATAAAATCCCTTGCACTTTCCCATCCATAACTGACTCTTTGATTATAATGATGAAACCTAAGATAAGCACCAAAAATTAAGAAAATAACCAAAACAACCGTATATTTATTGAACTTCATCTTTTCTTTTTTAAATATTTTATATAGGCAAGTGTGTGGTGAAGTCCCGAAAACAATGCAAACACAAAACCTGGTAAACCATCAACAAAACCTTTATGGCGAACAAAAATCGAAAAAAATGTTTTTATTGGAAGCCAAATTAGATATTTAAAACTAGTTTGTAGGTTAATTGGTAAATTTTCTTCTTTCAATTTATCGGCTGTAAGATTAGTATAACGATTGGCGTTTACTAAATAACGAGAAAATTTCGGAGCAGTATAATGTAATAAATGCCCTTTTAAATAACCTACTTCTCCTTCAACTTGTATTTGCTCATGAACACTTTTGCAAGGAAAAAAAGCTTTTCCTTTTTTAAACAAACGTATTACATAATCGGGATATTGACCTCCTTTTCTAAGCCATTTCCCTAAGAAATAATTTTTTCTAGGAATAAAATAAGCTGTTTTTCCATTGTTCTTCTTTTTAATTATCCTATATATTTCTTTTTTTAATTGCTGACTAACTATTTCATCAGCATCAAGTTGCAAGATCCAATCACCTCTTGCTTTGTCCACTGCCATTTGTTTATTAATATGAAAAATTGGTTGATTTTTAGTAATAAAAATTCGAGCACCGAAATTTTTAGCAATCTCTGCTGTCTTATCCATCGAACTACCATCCACTAAAACAACTTCATCTGCTAGGTCTTTAACCGCTTTTAAACACTTTCCAATATTTTTCTCTTCATTAAACGTTGCTAAGACAACTGATAGTTTGACTTTTTTTTTAGACATTATTTTATTTTCTGTTCAATTTTTTTATACTTTTTTTCGGTTTCATTTTGTAATTCCCAAAGACGAACATAAGTAAAAAATAAAGAGAATGTTTGATATATCCCTTCTATTATCCCTTCTACTCCCTCTCTGAATAATCTCCTTTTTCCAAAATTTTCCCATAACCCAGTAACAAATATTCTTAGAAAACGCCAACTGTTCATTTTTGGGTGTCCAGATTTGAAACAGTTTCTTGCCTCAAGCTTAGACCACCAAATTGTCTTCTCCAACATCTGTTCTAAACTAAGATGAGTTAAATGAATTAAGGGGGTTTTAAGACTAGTAACTTTACCATCTATCTCAGCGGTTTCATGAATGGTCCCCCGCCATTCTTTCAATTTCTTTTTTTTAATCAAACGAATCATATCATCGGGCCAAACGCTTTTAAATTCTTTTCCTAGAAAAAAATTTCTGCGAGGAATTCTAAAAGCTACATATCCATTTGTCTCTATATTTCTAGTTATTTCTTCTTTTAATTCTTTAGTACACCTCTCGTCAGAATCAATATACAATAACCATTCCCCTTTTGCTTCTTTTGCTCCTTGATTCCGCCAAAAAGAAAAATCATCCTTTACCTTTGATTTTATAACTCTCCCTCCATATTTTTTAATAATTTTATCCGTTTCATCTATTGAACCAATATCTATCCCAATAATTTCATTTGTCCATTTTATTGTTTCTAAACATTTAGCAATAGTTTGTTCGTTGTTTTTAAACAAAATAATTGTACTTATTTTCATTTTTTCTTTTTAAAAAGTCTCCCTTCTCTATTTAGAACATAAAGCATAAGATTCCATAAAATAGCCAAACCATATCTAACAGAAGCATAAAAATTCGCTGAAGAAGCTTCTGGAAAATATCTTACCGGCACAGCAATTTCACCAATTTTAAAATTATTAGCTACTGCAGAAAGCAAAATCTGTTGATCAAAAACAAAATCATTTGAAAACCGACCGAAAGGTACCTTTTTTAAAATCTTTTTAGTAAATGCTCTCATTCCTGTGTGATATTCAGAAAGATTTAATCCCAAAAACATATTTTCCAATACAGTTAGAAAGCGATTACTTATATATTTCCACCAAGGCATGCCACCAGCTAAAGCCTCTTGGCGAGTACGAATTCTACTCCCTAACATTATATCGAATCGGCCATCCAATATTGGTTTTACTAAATCAGGGATTAAAGTCGGATCATATTGATAATCAGGGTGAATCATAATTATAATATCAGGGTTTCTTTTTAGAGCTTCCCAATAACAGGTTTTTTGATTGCCACCATATCCTAAATTACTAGGGTGAACAAAAACTTCTAATCCTAATTTTTGGGCCATTTTTACTGTCTTATCAGAACTTGCGTCATCAACAACTAAAACTTCATCAACTAAATCTTTGGGAATATCTTTATATGTTTTTTCTATTGTCCCGGCTGCATTATAAGCAGGCATTACCACAATAATTTTCTTTTTTGTATGTCTTTTTTTCATCCGCTATTCTTATTATATCTTGAAAATGTGAAGGATCGGTTCTCCATTTAAAAGATAAATTGTTTTTATAATTTTTGCGTCTCCCGGCAATTCTTTATCTGTGACTACCCACCATATTTTATCTCTTTTATCTTCTTTTTCCCAATCAAATCGAACAAATTCATATTTGCCGATTTTGTGTTCTTCCCAAAAGCCACCCGATATAGTACCACCTTGCTCTAAATATTTTGCCGGATTATACTTTTTATAAAATAGAAAAAACATATAAGGTTGTTCTGCTTCGATTGAAATCCTAACCTTCTCATATTTATTTTCTAATTTCTCTAACTCTTTGAAAAGTTCTTTATACCCATATTGCCAATAACGAGAATATTCTATTGGTTGATGAATATGATATTGATGTAAATAAAAAATAAAATTGACTAGAAAGAGACCTGTTGTTACAAAATAGATTATAGCTGTTATTAATTTGTTCTTTAAACTATTGCCCCATCTAATAAATGCCAATACTCCTAAAGCAGTGAAAACATGCCATGTTGGTAAGAAACATAAAGTCCGAACTGCATGAGGGACATCAGCCGAAACAGAAGCAGCAATAGGAGCCAGTAACCACCAACTAAAAATAATTAATTTTGGTTTCTTATCTGGCCAAAAGAAAAGAGAATAAATTCCCCATAAAATAAAAGGTAACTCCCAAAAGTAAAGCATTCCGACATCGGGAACGTGATGTCTTTGAACATCTCCTTCTCCATTAACAAATAGCCAATTTGGATTAAAATGAGCCGTATAACTTTCTAAGAATCTTAGAACATAACGAATTCGTCGATTATGAACCAACGAACCCCACCAAATTCCTTTTTCTAAATCTTGGCTTATTTTTTTACTATCTTTAGACAATAAGTTAATTGTGTCAGAAAAAGCACTTACTCCCTTTAATCTCATTTGTCCTTCTGTGCTCGTCATAATTTTTACCAATGGCCAAATAAAAATTAAAGCAATAATTCCGCTTAACAAAACTATTTTCTTTATTTTCAAAAGTTGCCTGAAATAAGTCATTATTAGAACCAAAACTAAAAACGGCACAAATACTCTGGCGCTATGATAAGTGTATAAAGCTAATCCGAAAGACAATGTTGAAAGTAGTAGGAAGAATTTATTTTTTTTGACTGATTTTAAGAATAATATCGTCCCTAAAATTTCCCAAGCCAAAGCAACGTTTGCCTCAAAAGCAATTCGAGAAAACTGCAAATGCCAAGGTGAAATCGCCATAAAAAACATGGATAAGAGTGCTAAATTTTCTTTCTTAAACAACAGTTTTATTAAAAAGTAAACACCAATAACGCCAATTACTCCAAAAACTGCTGATGGTAAACGAACCGCAAAAAGATTTACTCCGAAAACAATTATTGAAGGAATTGTTAAATAAAAATATAAAGGTGGCTTATAATCGTCAAAAGATCGAAAAGTCAACGGAAATTTCACTCCATATTCGTCTTTTCCTGTTTTCCAAATTGAATAGGCATTCCAGCCAATAGCTGCTTCATCCCAATCAGGACTAGGTGGCACTTTCGCCAGATTCCAGAATCTTAAACCAATCGCTAAAGCTAAAATTAAAATAAAAATAATTTTTTTTCTCATTTAATTAGTATAAATATAGAAAACTACTTCTCCATTCAAAAGATAAATCGTTTTTAATAAATCAACTTTATCTAACTGAGTCTCTCCTTTCGTCATTACATATAGAACTTTTCCCTTCCTATCTGTTTCTATTTGCTCTCCGAATCTATATTTATCAAAACCCAAAACCTTCCTTATCCCAAAAGGTTCAATCTCTTCAGTTTTATTCTGCCAAAATTTTTGAGGAGGATATTGTTGGTAAAAAAGGAAATAAATATAAGGCCTTCCTAAGCTTCGTGTTACTATAATATGATCATATTCATCCTGGACAGATTTAACAAAATCTACCATTTGTTTATAACCATATTGCCATTCTGAGGAATATTCATTAGGATAATGAACAAAATAATTATGAAGAAAACGAAAGGCTGAAAAAAAGTAAAAAACTATTAAAGAAACAGCTCCTAGCTTTATAAAAGAAGGTTTAAGAAGTCTAAAAAATTTATAAATTCCATAAGCAATAAATATCTGATAAGTGGGTAATATTACTTCTGTTCTTAAAGCATGAGGAGTTTCTCTGGCAGTGGCAGCTGGGACTAATGCTGCAATTAACCAAAAAAATAAAAATCCAATATTTTTTTGCTTGTCCTTTATTAAATAAATAATTCCTAAAATTAAAAACGGCAGTTCTATCAAATAAAGTTGCCCTGTTTCTTGACTAGAAAAACGAGGATTTCTGTCACCAGTAAAGAATAAAAATTTTGGATTAAAATGATCAAAAAGATGCTTTATAAAAATTTGACCATAGACTAATCGTCGATTATGAATGATTTTTGACCAAAAGCTATTATTGTCAATACTTATTCTTTGATTGCTTAATCCTAAAGGTCTTATATCGGAAAAAATATTAACCTCTTTAAATCTAAGTCTGCCCTCTTCCGATTTTAGATGAGGAAGCAATGGGGCAAAAAGAAGAATAAACAAAACAAAAGA
>CAYXSR010000003.1:0-65557 GCA_964467735.1 uncultured Pseudomonadales bacterium
CCGTAGGTGTGGGCCCCGTGTCTCAGTGACCCTGTGGCCGACCACTCTCTCAAGCCGGCTACCCGTCATAGCCTTGGTAAGCCATTACCTTACCAACAAGCTGATGGGACGCAGGCTCCTCTCTCGGCGAGCAGTTACACTCTTTCTCCGCCAAAGGCGGACTTATGCAGGATTACCTCACCTTTCGGCAAGCTATCCTCCACCAAGAGGTAGATTCCTACGCATTACTCACCCGTCTGCCACTGTCCGCCCGAAGACGGACCGTTCGACTTGCATACCTAAGGCACACCGCTAGCGTTCATCCTGAGCCAGGATCAAACTCTCATTAAAAAAGTTTATTAAAAACTAAAGTTTCGTTGAAAAATAATGTGAACCTTCCTACCACTTTTTGAGATTGTCAAAGTACAAAAAAGGACAAAAAAGCCGCCAAGAGAGGCGGTTTTAAAAAATCTCCCTTGGTTAAAAGCTTCTACATAAAACTTTTTCTCCTTTTCAACTAAACTTAGTATACCAACTCTTCCTAAAAAGTCAATGTTTCCAATTAGAAAAACCTATTTGTGATAAAATAAGGAAAATGGTATTAATACAAAACACCAATTTAAAGACTTATTTCCGAGCAGCCAAGAAAGTTGGCTTAAAAACAAAAGTCATTACTCCTAATTTGGTAGAGTTTTCTCATAATAAAAAGAACTTTTTTATTTTAAAAGCTCGTACTCCTATCAATAGTTTTACCAGCGTTATGCTGTCCAGAAATAAGTTTTTTACTAGTAAAATCCTTAATGAAAAAGGAATTCCCTGTACCAGACTCTTCTTTTGTCGAACAATTATCGGTGCTCGAAAAGCTTTAAAAAAAATTGGTTTCCCGCTGGCTGTTAAACCACAGGTTGGCAGTAAAGGCAAAGGAATTACCGCTAATATTAATACCAAGGGTCGTTTAGAAAAAGCGGTTAAAAAAGTTAAATCAGTCACTCATACCGACGTTGGTTTTGTCACAGCTGAATATATCCAGGGAGATGAGTATCGTTTTCTGGTCTTAGATAATCAAATAATTGGTGTTTTAAAAAGAATTCCTCCTTTTGTTATAGGAGATGGTATAAATACGATTAAAAAACTTATTGATCGATTAAATAATAAGAAAAACGTCAGAAATGAACAAATCGGAATTGCTACTTTTAGCCCAGTAATTATTGATGATAGTTTAAGACAAACTCTTGAAAAACAAAACCTAAGGTTAAATTCTGTTCCTTCAAGAGATCAAAAAGTTAATTTGTTAGAAACTGCCAATCGAGCCTCCGGAGGTTTTACTTATGTTATAAATAATTGGAATGAGGTTGTTCATCCTGAGATTTTAGAAACTATGATCGATGCGACCAAAGCGCTGGCTTTAAAGTTCGCCGCCATTGATGTTGTTTTGAAAAGTTTAGAAATGCCGCTTGGAAAAAAGAACGGTAAGATAATTGAAATCAATTCATCTCCGGGAATTAATATGTTTCACTATCCGGATTCTGGCAAACCACAATTTGTTGCCAAAAAAATAATCAGTTACATCGTCAAAAATTAAAATTCTTAGATTTCTACGAATGAAGGATTAAATTCTTCTCTTTTTGATCTTTCTTAATCCAAACTCTTTATAAACTAGTTTAATAATTTTTTTAACAGATGGTGCCAGTTTTGTACTATCCTTCTTATCTAATACTCGTTTTTTGAAAACTAACTTACCAATTCTTAAAATTGGCTTTACTACTTGACCTTTTTGTGGCAAACCATCAGTTACTAGAAGTTCATTTTCCAAATCATGAATATCAAAAGTGGTAAAACCAGGACGAATAAAATTAATTTTATTTTTATCAAATCGATAGATGCCTGGTCTTACATCTTTGGTAACTAACTGATAATCATGGGTTAAATTATTGAGAACCAAATGGCTTCCTTGCTTTGGTCTTTTATAAAGATTATCGATTGTTTTAAAATCCATCTGATAGTTAAGTTTTAAAAGTTCTAATAGGTGAAAAACGTCAAAAGGTGGCTCTTCTTGTTCCATTTGCAACATTGAATAAATTGGAAAAGCGCCAGTATAACGCGGATTACATTCACAAGGATAAACTTCTTCAGTTTTCTTATCAACCAATAAATCAATTCCAAAAATGCCTCGATAACTGTGTTTCCACATATATTCACCCACTTTTTGAGCAATCAATTCTGCTTGTTTTTGAACTTTTTCAGAATAAACTTTAAAACTCCAATCATGACCACAAAACAAACCACTACCTTTGTCTAGATTTACAATTGTTGGTTGATCTAAAATTTGTGTTTGAACCGGTCCAGTTAGAATTCCAAAACGAGTAACACAACCAGTAATACTTGGCGAAAAAGCATCAATGTATTTGGTAACAATCACATGACGCAAATTAAATTGAGAAGACCAAGTAGCAACTTTTTCTTTAAATTTATTAAAATCAGTTATCTTTTTGACAAACACTAAAGAGTACCCTCCTCCTTTCGTAAGCTCTGGCAGAATCAACACTACTTTTTTCCATTTTTTTAAAAAGATTGCTAATTTTTGCTTTGTCAATTCAGATATTTTTAATTTCTCTCCAGGAGCAACTTTCACTTTTACCTTCTTAAGTAAAGATCGAAAAAAATCTTTGTTTTCATATGGATCTCTTATTGATGCTCGATTAGCAACAATATGCCAGCCAAACTTATCACAAACTTTCTCAATATTCTCTGTTGAGCGATATAAAACTAAATAGGGTTTTGTAGCTAAAGAATTTAGATATTCCTGCACTCTAGGATTTTTGACAATTGTCAACGTATTATATTTACCTGCTTTCTCTCCTCTTTTAGTAAAGTTCCTTTCTACCGAAAGAGTTTTCATTTTTTGAGCAATTAAATCATTTTCCGCGGCATCCTTCATTCCAATTAACTGATAATCTTTTTTTATTAACCCCGGAACAACTCGATGAAAAGCATTAATATCTAAACCAATTAAAGGCTTTTTAAACTTCAATAATGGAGAAAAGTAATCAGTTTTCATTTTCAATATTGATCATAAAACCTTTTAGGTCTCGACGGCCAATAATCATTGGTCTTTTTAATTTTGAGCGGTCAGAAATGTTGGCTACTGTTTTAATTTTTCTGTCTTTTAACCAAAAAACTAATTCTACTAATGGCCTTCTTTCTCTTCCTAAAGCGCTTCGATAATATTTTTCCAGCAAGACATTTTCCGGATTTAAAAGTCCTAATTGTTCAGCTAACTTTTCATCGATTGATGTCCGGTAAGCACCAGTGTCAATTTTTGCCTTAACAGGGACTCTTTCTCCTAAAAATGTTCTTACTTCTATTGTTTCAAAAACATCAACGGTTCTCTTACCAGTTCCAATGTCTCTTAATTTCGGATTGGCAAATAATTCTTTAGAGATTTTTATTCCTTTTTCAGCTGATTCTACTTTTAATCCTTCTATTCTTAGTAAACGACGTCTTAAGCCAGCTCGGTTAGCTAATTGAATTTTTAGACCTGGTTGAGCATTCAACTCTAAAACCTTAGGAAATGTTTTTCCGGGTTTTTTTAAAGATGGCTGAAGAGTAATATCAGCTCTCATAAACCCCAATTTCGGAATCGCAATTTGACAATTAACTGCCAGCTTTAAAACCTCGTCCCACTCGGGAATTTTAATTCCTGATAATTTCCTTCTTGTTCCGGGGAAAAACTTTATTGGATCTGTCCATTTAATTGCATAAGTTGTAATTCCGGTTGCCATATCAATTCCACAAGCAATTGCCCCTTGGAACATATTGGCTCGGCCGCCAGATTCTTTTGTTGGCAGTCTAAGGTAAGCCATCACTGGCACTCGATTAAAAACCAAAACCCCAATATCTGGAGTTCCTCCCCAACAAACTTTTTTAAAAGCAGGGTGAATTCTTATTCTTTCTTCAACAAAAGCAATATCGGGTTTGTTTTCCATAGAAAACCGACCCTCTAAGATGTCTTGAATAAGCAGCTTAAAATCACCAATTGTTTTTGTTTCCCCTGTAGTTGTAACCCATTCTCCAGCATATTTACCATGTTTAGCAATTACTAATATTCCTTCTCCCCCTAAAGAGTTATCTGGTTTTATAACAAAACTCTCTGGGAGTTTTTTTATAAAATCAAACTTATCAATTTCTTCAACTTTTCTAAAAACTCGATAAAGCTTTGGAATAGGCAATTTTGCTTTTCTTAAGGCTGATTTTGTCAATAATTTATGATTAGCAATTTTTTTTCCGGAGACTCTATTATATCGAGAAAGGAAAAGAGTATTGCGGGCATTCATGCCCAAAATGTCTCGAATTTTCATTTTAGAAGACTCTTAAATTTCTTATATTCTAATAGTCTTAAACCAGCATACTTCCCCACAAAAATATCAAAAACAGCTATTCCAATAATACTTGCTTCTGGATAAAGCAGAACAAATTTCTGTAAAAATTCTAGCTGTAAAAATAAAGAACAAAATAAGGCAATTACTAAAGTTTCAAAAGTCATCTTCACCGCCTGTTTCATTGACATACCAATATGAATACTAATAAAGTTTTCTGCTAAAAGAATCAAAATTAAAATTGGAAAAATTGAAAGAGTCATAATTGTCGTAAAATTTAAAACCGGAGCGATAAACAAAACTGCTAAAACACCCAAAGACACAAACCACAAAAGTAAGGCCATTCTTGGTAAATATTGAATCTTTATCTTTCGCAAAACTATTCTTGCCCCTGTTGCCACAATGATAATGGTTAAAAAAAGAAGCAGACCTTCAAAAACACCTGTGGAGACAAAGACAACAGAAAGAACTACGGGCAGAAAAATACCAAAACCTTCCATTCCTATTAAATGTCTCAAACCAGCAATAATCGCCGCCACTAAAGGAAATAAAAGAATTAAAACCACTGTGTTTGCAGGAACTCCTCTTTTAATAATAAAGCGGATTGCGTGCTGAAGAGGATTAGTAAATGTTAATGGCTTTAAGGGATGTTCTGCCAAATGTCTTTCTAATTTATCTTTAATCTCTGGAGTTGGTTCAGTAATATCTGGTTTTTTTTCAACTACTCTTTCGACTATTGGTTGAGCTGATTCGCTTGCCTGGGCAGTTGAAGTTGACTCTAAACTTTCATCTACATTTTCAGTGGTAATATTGGAAACCACTGTTTGTGCCTCTACAAGCTGAGGCTTAAAATTAAAGAAAAATAGAAATACAATTAGAAATAGAAAAATCTTCTTCATCTTCTCTATATTATAACAAAGAAGCATTAGTCAACAATTAGTAAAGAAATTTTACTGACAACCGCCAGTATCTCCAGTTGCAGCTTGAGAAGATAAAGTTGTTTTGCATTCTTTTGGTGGATTATCAAAAGAATTACAAATAGCGCTCTTCAAGGCCTCTGGTGTTCGCAGCTGAGTAGCATTAAAGTCTGTCTCATTAATCCTTAATCCTTTATTATAGGCTTCATTGGGTGGATACAAGACGCCATTAATAAAGATTGTTGGTGAGCCGCTAACTCCACCCATCTGCTCAGCAGCCGCTATATCAGTTCTTAACAAATCAGTTCCCTGGTTATTAGCACATTCCTCAATCTTGGCGACATCAAATCCTGCTTTTTCTGCCCATTGCTGCCAACACTCACCAATATTATCTAAAGTACAGTTAGTATTTAAATCATTTACAAATTGCCACCATTTAGTTTTATCCTCAGCCATGTTAAAAGCACAAATTTCGCGGACATCTTGTTTTAACTCCTCTTCTCCGTGAAGAGAATCGAATGTGCCGATTTCTAAAGGATCACATTCTCCAGTAATACATTCATCAACTGTGTTATAAGGAAAATATTGTTTACAAGTTTCCATGTCTGGCAATTGACCCTGCTTTATTGCATCTTCACAGCGTTTTTTATTCTCATCATTAAAAAGCCGCTGAGGACAACTTGTTTGGCAAGCATCTTTTGTTTCTTGAGTAATCTCAGAAACAATATAGCGTGGTTGCCATTCGACTTTATCGCCTAATAAATCAGCGACTGGCTTCAACCCTGTCTCAGCTTGATTACCATAAGGACAATAACTCATAACAAAAAACTCAATTTTAGGTTTTTTATTCTTAGAAGCTTCAAAAATAGCCGGATCTTCTAATTTTACTTGAGCTCCTTGGACATTTTTATTGGTTTTTTCTGCCTGAATTTTATTAAATAAATTTCCCGCTCCAAAAGCTACTATCACTAATAATCCTATTAAAATAGTGTTTGTTTTTAGCTTCATTTTTGCTCCATTTCCTGCCAGGAAATTGCTTGAACCGGACAACCATCTATGGCTGATTGAATTGTTTGTTCATCATCTCCTGTTGGATTAACAACAACACTTTTACCATTATCATTCAATTTAAAAGTCTTCCCGGCTATCCCCACACAAGCGCTACAACCAATACATTTATTCGCATCAACAATTGGGTTTTTTGCCATTTTTTTCTCCTTTTTAAATTTGGTTTTTAAATATAGAGGAAGTATACCAGAATCTTTTTCTGATTGCTATATTCTAAATTCCTCGCTGTTGAGGAGCCATTTCTTTTCTTAAATAAACATAAGCTGATCGGCTAGCCAACGCTCCCATTCCACAAGCAGTTATCATTTGAGCAAAACCATAAATAAAATCAGTACAATCACCAGCTGCAAAAATTCCTGAGATGTTCGTATTCATCCACTTATCTACTTTAATAAACCCCTGTTCGTTCATTTCTATCCCCATTTCTTGCGCCAAATTTGTTCCAGGAACGCCACCTATCTCAATAAATACTCCATCCACAATAAGTTCTTTCTGATTTTTGTAAGGCTTATCTAAAATTATTTGAGTAACCTTCTGGCCATCCCCTTTAATTTCAACAACATTAGTATCATAAATTGTTTCTCCTTTGCCTGATTTCTCGATATTTTTCCATTCATTTATCCAAGCTGGTTCAGCCCGTAATTGATCTTTACGATAAATAATGTAAACTTTTTTAGCATATTCTGAGGCATGAACTGCTCCAGAAACTGCTCCATCTGAACCGCCAACTAAGACAACAATCTTGTCTTTATAGAAAGGAGCATCACAAGTAGTACAGTAGGAAACTCCTTTTCCTAAATATTCATCTTCGCCATTAATTCCTAAGGTTCGTCTTTCTGTCCCACTGCTAATAATTAGAGATTTCGCCTGATAAGTTTGTCCTGAAAGAGTATAAACAACGAAGTCTTGTTCATTATTTTTAGTAATTTTTTGAACCGGATCATAGACAACTGACGTTCCCAAACCCTTAGCATGTTCTTCAATTTTCGTCATTAAATCAAGTCCAGGAATACTCCTGAAACCGGGGTAATTTTCTACTTTATGAGCTAAACCAATTGTTCCCCCAATTTTTTTACCTAAAACTAGGTTGGTCAAATTATAACGGCTGGCATATATTGAGGCAGTCAAGCCAGCCGGACCGGAACCGATAATAATTAAATCATAAACCATTTTTCGAGTCCCAATAAGCAATCAAGTACAAGCTTGAGATAATTTATTTATTATACTTTTTTAAAGTCTCTATTATTTCTTCTTTTGGTCTTGCTCCCACTAATCTTTCCATTTCTTGACCATTTTTAAATACCACCATTGTGGGTACACTCATAATACCATACTTACTGGCTGTTCCAGCAGCCTTATCGACATCGACTTTAGCAATTTTATATTTATTACCAACTTCTCCGGCAACTTCTTCGATTATTGGTCCTAGCATTCGACAAGGAGGACACCAAGTCGCCCAAAAATCAACTAATACTACGCCTTTCTCGTCCAAGACTTCTTTTTGAAACTTATCATCAGTTAAATGTAAAACTGTCATTTTTCTCCTTAGAAATTAGAAATCTTTTTTAACATTTCTCTTACTTTTTCTTCTTTATTTTCTCTTAAACAAGAAACGGTTTCCTCAGTTAAAATTTCTCTAGCTAAACTAGCCAAAGCACTTCTTACCGCACTTATTTGCTGAACAACTTCTAAACATTTCCTTCTCTCTTTATACATTCTTTCTATACCATCAAGTTGTCCCTTTATTCTAGCTATTCTGGTTATTATTTTATCTTCTGGCATCTTTAAATTGCTTCTTCCTTATCTATACTCCCACCCAGTATATTCATCTGTTCGTCTTTTGTCAAGTATTTAATAAAAATCTAACTTTTCTGGACCTAATAATTTTTGATTTTTCTTTTACTTTCTCCCAGTTTTTTTCTCCTTCTTTTTTGGCTGCCATTGTGCCTTGTCGCGGAGAATAGCGGAAAACATGTGTCTTTCTAAATCTCTTGCCAAGTAATTTTTTAAATTTTTTTAAAGTAATCATCGTTTCTTCAAATTCTTCTTGGGTTTCTCCTGGAAAACCAACAATGATATCGGTCGAAAAAGAAAAATTAGGAATAATTTTTTTCAAAATTTGAAGTTTTCTAAAAAAGTCTTCAACGCCATATTTTCTTCTCATTCTTGCTAAAACATTGTTACAGCCAGATTGAAGAGGAATATGAAAATGACTAGTCAGTCTAGGTTGGATTTTTTTATCTTCGTATAATTTTAAAAATTCCCTATTAAAAGCATTGATATTAATTGAACCAAAAGATATTTTGTCTATTTTTGTGAATTTTAAAATATCTTTAACTAGTTTAGCTAAACTAGGCTGATAATCACTTACTTCTACTCCTGTTAAAATTATTTCTTTTATCCCCTCTTTTATTTGTATATTAACTTCTTTAATAATTTCCTTAATAGGTCTTGAAATTGAACGACCCCGCAAAAAGGGCACGATACAATAAGTACAAAAATTATTGCAACCTTCTTGAATTTTAATTAATGCTTTTCCTGAACTGGCATATTTGTCTTTATAAAAATTAGCCAACAAGGGTTTTTTAAAACAGCCTAATTTCTTTTTCAAAATTTCTGGAAGCTTCATTTTATTCTTATTCTCTATCAATAAATCAATTGAGGAAGAAAATTTTCGAGGAGATTTTTTAAATAGCTTTTCTGCCCAACAGCCAGAAACAATTAAAAAACAATCAGGATTCTCTCTTTTAATTTTCCTGATCATTTGCCGTACCTCTTTATCAGCCTTTTGAGTCACACTACAGCTGTTAATAATAACAATATCTGCTATTGATAAACTATTAACAACCTTTAATCCGGGAAACCGAGAACATAAAGCTTCTCCCATCATTCGGCTCTCTGCTTGGTTTAAACGACAACCAAAAGTTATTAATTTCAAATTGAACCTAACCATATTTGAAGATTAGAGGTTTTTATTTTTCAGCAACTAAAGTTCCAATCTGTGCTCCTCGAACAATTTCTGGAATCTTACCAATATCTTTAACACTAAAAACAATAATTGGTTTTTTCTTTTTCCAACATAAAGCAAATGCCGTTGCATCCATTACTTCTAAATTTTTCTCAATTGCTTGTTTATAGGTTAATTTAGAAAAACGGGTAGCTTTTGGATTTTTCTGAGGATCTTCAGAATAAATACCATCTACATTTGTTGCTTTCAAAATAGCATCGCAATTAATTTCACAAGCCCTTAAAGCTGCTGCTGAATCAGTAGTGAAAAAAGGGCTTCCTGTTCCGCCAGCAAAAATAACAATTCTACCTTTTTCTAAATGACGAATGGCTTTCCTACGAATAAAAGGTTCAGCAATAGCTTTCATCTCTAAAGCAGTCATCATTCTGGTCGGCATTCCTAATCTCTCCAAGGCCTCCTGTAACGCCAGACCATTAATTACTGTTCCTAACATCCCCATATAGTCAGCTACTGTTTCATCAACACTTCGTCCCTCTATTTCGCGACCGCGAAAAATGTTACCGGCGCCAACCACAATCGCTAACTGAATAGAATTCTTCTCTTTTATTTTAATAATATTGTGGGCAATCTTTTCATAGGCAGAAAAGGAAATACCCCAACCGTCTTTCTTTCCAAAAAGTTCGCCGCCTAATTTTAAAATTACTCTTTTATATTTAAGTTTTGTATCAACCATACTCCCCCTTCTTTATAAAAAGAACACCTAAAAGGTGCTCTTTTGAATTTCAAAATAATTTATAAAAATAGTCTTTGGGCTCAAAAAAAAATTCCTCATTTGTAAGATATTATACAAAAATATTAATTTTTAGCAAATTTTTTATTAATTAAAAAGAAAATGGAAAAAAATATCAGGACAAGACTTATCAATTGGTTAATCCTAAATTTGCCTACCAACCAGCTGTCAATCCGTAAAAATTCCAACCAAAAACGGCCTAAGCAATATAAAAAGAGATATAACAAAAATAGTTTTCCATTTTTAAGTTTATCCTTATTTTTTATTAAAATTAAAAAAATAGCTAAATCCCAAAAACTCTCATATAAAAATAGAGGGTGAAATCTTGAGAAATTTTCATAGCCTGGAAGTCTGTTTTCAGGACTAATGAAAATACCCCAAGGAAGTTTAGTAGGTAAACCATATAATTCCTCGTTAAGGAAATTCCCCCAGCGACCAATTGCTTGAGCTAAAGGTAAGCTCAAACAGATAACGTCCACCAATTTCAAAAAGTCTTTTCTTGTTAGTTTGGTAAACTTAGCAAATAAAAATAGACCTAATACTCCACCAACCAAGGCTCCAAAAATTCCAAGTCCTCCTTGCCAGATTAGAAATATCTCTCCAGGGTTTTGTTTGTAATATGGCCGGAAGCTAATCATATGGTATATTCGTGCTCCAATTATTCCGGGAATAACAATCCAGGGGAAAATATCAAAAACAGAGATTCCAATTTCAAAAGGCTTATTTTTTCTAAATTTTTCAACTACAAAAATTGCTATTAAAATTCCTAGAGCAATTAAAAAACCATAAAAATTCACTTTTGTTTCCTTAAACCATTAATGAAAGAAGGACAAAAAAAGTTGTAACAATATATAAATAAAATTTTTGCTCTTCTAGGGTTACTTCTCTTTTAACTTGCCAAAAAAGCCAATCAAACCTTTTCCACTTTTTAAAGTCTTGCCATTCTTTCAAAAGAAGATGTAAACCAACACCCATAATTACTCCCTTACCCAATAAGTTTGGTGTTGAAGTTAAAACAAAAATTGCTAGCACCAACCAACAAACTTGAAAAAGAACACTTTTAAAAGCTAAATGTCTCATTTCATTTTCTTTCGCTTTCAAAATATTGATTCCTTGCTTCCATTTCTTCTGATTAAATAGAAATTTAACTTCTTCGGAAATTTTATTATCTGATTCAGTAAAATAAACCCAAATTAATTGATCTAGAAGTAAAAAATTCCAACCAATCAATCCACCACTAAACCATAAAAGTATTTTACTAAGATTTGTTAATAAAAAAGCTGTTGAAAAATAAAGTCCACTCCTAAAAAGAATTTTTAGAAAGATTAATAAAAAATATCCCAAAAACAGGGCAGAATTTCTTTTCATTAAATCTAGTATAACAAAAAGAGAATTAAAAGAAAGATTTGCTTTATATATAAAAGGGAAATCCAGTCAAACGAAACATTACTAATTCTTGGAGTTGTGGATTTGGTAAAATTGGTGTTACACCTTTTTCTACCATTGCTTGTCTCACCTGAAATGCTGCGTCTGACAATTCAGTCAAATCTTGAGCCTCTCGATAACCAACTCTTTCTCCTTTGCTATTTACCAAAGGAACTAATCCTTGTTCAGCTATAATTAAAGAAAGATCTTGTAGGCCAAATGGACTAAATTCAGATAAATTTAATGTCATAAACAGGGATTATATCATATTTCCCGTATTTCTCTATTAAAGCCTTAGTTTTTTTAATATTTTGTTTTTGAACTAACTGATTATTATTCTTAATATTTTTCTTAATTAAGGCCGTCGGACCTCCAAAGTTTTTAGGAATAATTAAAATATCGCCTTCTAATACTTTCTTTTCTAACTGCTGATTTTCTCGTTCATTTCTTCCTAAAATAATCTGTGTTTTTCCTCGCCAAAAATGACGACCAATCCTTAAAAGTTCTATATCTTTCGGCTGACAATCTGGATTTTTCTTAAATAAATCAAGTAGCTTTTTAGAAAATCCTTTCTCTGTCAAAATACAGCCACCAGCTGGCTGAGGAAAAATTAATTTATATTTCTTAGCTAATTTAAGTTGTTCATATCTTCCCCTACCTTTTACGAAAAGAAGAAATTCTGACTTTACCCAACCTTTTTCTTCTGGAATTGTCTTTGGTAATAATTTTGCTGAAAGGGGCCTTAATAAAAGTTCTTTTAAACCAGATTTTTGGGCAATTAAAATCAACGCCTTTTTATTTTGAGAAAAAGGTCTTTCACCTAAAACTTCGCCGGTAGCGACAAAATCAAATCCTTTTTCTTCCATTACCTTTCTCGCTTTTTTAAGCATTAAAAGATGACAATCAATACATGGATTAGCGGCTGATCCTCTGCTAAACTTTGGTTTCTTAACAATTTGAAGGTGCTCTTCAGAAATATCAATTATTCGACAAGGAATTTTTAGCTGTTGACAGGCTTGCTTACCTTTTCTTTCATTAAAAAAACAACTTTTAAAAACCAAACCAGTAACATCAATATCGCTTTCTTTTAAAAGTTTTGCGGCTAACATTGAATCTAAACCTCCGGAGATTAAAACAAGCGCTTTTCTTTCCATCTTCATCTAATAACTTTAAAATCTTTAAATCCTTCTGGTTTTTCTTCTTCAATCTTTACATCAGAGACTTGAGCTAATGGTGGGCCTTGCCAACACCATTCAACCATTTGATTCACTTGTTCTTCATTGCCTTCAAATACAGCTTCCACTCCGCCATTGTGGGCATTTCTTACCCAACCATTAATTCCTAATTTCTCAGCCTTATGCCGACAAAAAGCCCTAAAACCTACTCCTTGAACCCGACCAATTATAAAAACTTTAACTTTTTTCATTCTTTTTCTCCTTTTTAAGCTGTTGAACTTTCCACATAAACAACCTTCCTTTACTTTTAACATTAGTGGCGTCTTTAACAAAATTTTTTGCCCGTTCCAAAATATCCCTTGGTAGCTCTTTGGCCATTTTAATAAAAAGACTAGCTCGCTTTTCCTCGTCTAACTCACAAGCCAAACGATAACCATAATCCTGAAATTCTCGAGTAATATATTTTTTCTTTGAATAATCCCAGGATTTCAATATCTTACCTAAAGATTGCATGCCAGTGATCGTTTTTCTTTTAACCACTCCTCCCTCCAATCTTAATATCTTTTTTAGTATATGATACAATACTCACTTGTATGATCAAAGCAATTAACTTAAATCGAGGTTCATTTCTAAATTACAAAAATCGTCCTTACGTTGTTACTGAACGAGAATTTTATTCTCCCGGCAAAGGTTCAGCAATTGTCCGACTAAAACTTAAAGATGTCAAAACTGGCGTGGTAAACAAAGTTGTTTTTAAGACTACTGAAATGGTTGAAGAAATTAGTGTTGAACAACAAGAATTTCAATATCTTTATCAAGGTAATGGTGCTTTTTGTTTTATGAGTCCCCAGACGTTTGAACAAATAGAGATTCCTGAAGAATTAGTTATTGATGATAAATACTTTCTAAAAGAAGGTGAGACTTATAAGATCCTTTTTTATGAAGATAAACCAATAAAAATAAAACTCCCTTTAAAAATGGAAATGGAAGTTACTGAAGCCGAAAATGCTGTTAAAGGCGACACCGTCACTGGAGCTACTAAAGAGGTTAAATTAGAGACTGGACTTGTTATAAAAGTACCTCTTTTCATCAAAAAAGGCGAAAAAATTTTGGTTAATACTGAAAATAAAGAATACGTTGGCCGTTCTAATTAGAAGACCATAAATCTTCTCCGGAGAACAAAATTACTTCATCTAGTTTTTTCGAATTACAAAAAATCATTACTAATCGATCTACTCCTAAGGCTACCCCACTACAATCCGGCAAACCAGTTTTTAAAGCATCAATAAACTCCCAGTCAACTGGATAATCTAGTTTTCCTAATTTTTTGCGTTTCTCAACTTCCTTTTTAAATTGGTCTTTTTGTTCTTGCCAATCATTAAGTTCATTGTAGGCATCAGCCAACTCAATCCCAAACATATACAATTCAAAACGCTCTTTTATGCGCGGGTCAGTTTTTTTTGTTTTACTCAACGGCGCGAATTGGGCTGGAAAATCATAAATAAAAGTAGGTTTTTCTATTCCTAATTTTGGCTCAATAAAAGAAACGTAAAGCCAATTGTAAATTTCTTCCCAGCTATCATTATTTCCTGGTCTATAATCTTTTGTTTGAGCAAATTTTAACAGCTTATCTCTATTAAAAAAAATGCATTCATCAACTTTTAAATATTTTTTAAACGCCTTAACAACTGATAGTCGCTCGAAACTTTGGCTGATATCTAATCTTTTACCTTGATAAGTTATAAATTTTTTATGATTATTTATTAGTCTTATTAGATTTTCACAATCAGCCATTGTCTTTTCCAAACTATTGCCTAGTCGATACCATTCAAGAATCGTGAATTCTGGACTGTGTAAACTGCTACCGAGATCAGTGTTGCGAAAGCTTTTAGTTATTTCAAAACAATTACCAACTCCTGCCACCAAAAGTTTTTTTAACCACATTTCTGGAGAGGTGGTTAGAAACGATCGATAAATCTTACCCTGCTTATTTTTGAGCTGAGTTTCGAAAACTTCTAAATAAGACTCAGGAATTAAGTAAGGTGCCAGCAAAGGTGTCTGAACTTCTAAGAAATTTTCTTTCTCAAAAAATAAACGAATTTTTTTAAAAATCGCCAATCTTTTTTTGATATTTTCTAGTAAATTGGGATTATTTTGTAATTGTTTCCATGAAGTCATAAAGTTTTTATTCAACATCCGATAAACTTAATTCCCAACCTAAAGGATTATCCCTTCCGCCAAAGCATTCTCTTAGGAAGGATAATTCCCAACCTTGTAAAAGACCAATATCAACCCTATCTGCATTGGTTGATTCTAGAATATTAGCTCCTTGCATAGCCAAAACCTCCTCTATGGGAGTTCCAGCACTAACACCTGAAGGAAATGCAACTGCCCAACGATCTCCATCTAAATCAAAGGGGCCTCTAGAATAAATTAAGGAAAAATCTACATCTAAAATTGAAGGTTTACCATGAAGAATAGATCCGGGTAAAACACACATTATATAATATGGAGAAATTATAAATTCAGGAGTTAAATGCGGACAACCTGCCTGATCAAGAGCTTCTAAAATGCCAACATTTTCTGGTTTTACTTTAGCCATGCCAGTATTATATCACTGGAGTTTCTTTTGAAGTAAATCAATCACTTCTTTATCGTCTACCTGAGGAAAATTCTCATAAAATTGACCAACCGCAAAAAAATCGCTCGGTGTTTCTAAAACAACTACTTCATCAGCTTCTTTCTCCAATTTATGAAGGGTATCAATAGGAGCCACTGGTAAAGCAATCACTACTTTTTTCGGCTCATTATTCCAAACTTCTCTTATGGCGGCAATTGCCGTTGCACCTGTAGCTGTCCCATCATCAACAATAATAACAACCTTTTCTTTTAAATTTAGGGGAGGTTTTGTTTGACGATACAAAGTCTCTCTTCTTTTAATCTCTTCCTTTAACTTCTCGCTTTGTTCTTTAAGATACTGCTGACTTACTCTTAGCTCACTAATTAATTTTTCATCTAGGTAACTACTTCCTTTTGTTTCTCCAATTGCGCCAATTGCCAACTCTTGTTCATTAGGAGCTCCAATTTTTTTAACTACAATAATATCCAAAGGACAATTTAATTCCTGAGCAATTCTTTTGGCAGTTACCACCCCTCCTCTTGGGATACCCAAAACCACCACATTTTCTTTTGCTTTGTAGTGGTTTAGTTTTTCTGCCAATTGTTGACTAGCTTCTTGTCTATTTTTAAACATTTTTTAACTGAAAAGAGCCATTTGCTCTTTTTGTTCATTTAGGTCTTGGTTTTCTGATTCAGTTTGCCAAATTTTAACTATCCCAAAAACACCATCAAAACCAGGTTTGATAACAATATTTCCTTGTCTAACCTTATCAATTCCTTCAGCAATTTTAGGATTACTTACCAAGATAATTTCTTCGGTATTTATTTGGGTTAGAATTTCGAATTCAGATTTAAAACTTTTTATTAACTTTTCGTACTCGTTTTTAACTCTTTGACTTGATACAGTAGAACTTAATGCCTCTGCAATTATTTCTAATAAAGGAACTAACATTACATATGGTGGTCTTGATTTATCGTTTTTATTATAGATTCCTAACAATCCTGAATTATTACTTTGCTTTGCTAATTCCACTTTGTTATCCTCTGCTAATTGATCAACTCGATACATTACTCCCAAAGTTAATGGTCGACCACAAACAGGACAACTCATACCTTTCTTCTCTACGTCTTCTGAACCATAGGTTACTCCACAATTACGATGGCCTGAATAATGATATTTTCCTTCTTCTGGATAAAACTCTATTGTATAAAGAATCCTATTATTGCTTTTTTCTTTCAAATCTAAAGCCTTGCTCAAAGAAGAAAAACTAAGCTTTTCTAAATCGAAAATTGTCAATTCTCTGCCCATTTTGGCTGGACTATGAGCATCAGAAAAGGAAACAATTGATCGATCTTCTAAATCTTTTATTCGCCAGTTCATTGCTGGATCACTAGAAAGACCAGTTTCTATGGCCAAAATTTGACCAGTAAAGTTACCAAAACACTCTTCTATTGAATCAAAACCGGATTTAGATCCATATAAAGAAAACCACGGTGTCCAGACATGAGCTGGAATTATTAATGCCTTTTTATCAATTGACCAAACCAATTCTGCTAAAGCCATACTAGATAACCCTATAATCGGTCGACCGTCACTCATAAGATTACAGCCGCGTTTTATAAGTTCACTATTTATCTTACGCACTGTATCAAAAGAAGGCGCTAGAACTAAATTATGGATTCGGCGAACCTGTCCTCCTTGAGAATAGATTGAAGAAATTTCTGTAGAAAGAATAAATTTAACTTCTTTATTGTCTTTTAATTGAAAAATCCCCTCTTCTACTTCCTCCAACTGACTTTCTATTTCCTTTAACCATAAAGGATGGGTCCAATCAGCTGTTGCCAAAAGATTTATTCCTTTTTTCTGGGCCCATTCTGCCATAATAGGTAGTTCCATTTGTTTAGACACTGCCCTTGAGTATTTAGAATGTAAGTGGAGATCAGCGATTATTTTCATTGGTCCCATTTTATCACAAAAGAAAAGCCAGAAATGATAAAATGATTTAATCAATGAAAAAAAAAGCTTTAATTTTTACCAGTACGTGTGGACATTTAAGTCTTGCTAAAGCTATTGGAGATATTCTTAAACAAAACAATTGGCAACCAGAATTAGTTGATCTTATAAACAATCAAAGTGATTTTTCTCATAATACTGATGTCTTTTATAAATCTTTTTATTTATATTTTCCTTCTTTATTTAAAATTCCTTTCAAATTTAGCCAACAAAAATTTCTCCAAAAAGAGATTAAAAATTTTCTCAAAAGAAATTATCAAAAAACCATTGAAGAAAAACTTAATAAAATCCAACCTAACTTAATAATTACTACTTATTTTGCTTATAACTATCCCTTGGTAAATATTATTAAACAAAAAGTTCCTTTTTTAAATATTCCCGCCGATCCCCTTACTTTTCATCCTTTGGAAATAGAACCCCAAGCAGATTTTAATTTTATTTATGATAAACAAGCCAAAAAAATCTGCCAGAAGCTAGGAGTTTCTGATGAGAAAATAAAAGTCTCCGGCTGGTTTGTTCAAAAAAAATTCTATAACACTAAGCCAGATAAAAAACTTTTGAAAATTTTAAATTTTAAATCAAACGTTTTAACCATTCTTATTTGTGGGGGATCTGAAGGAGCAAATTCTATTTTAAAAATTATACCCATTCTTTTAGTCACTAAAAAACCTCTCCAATTGATTGTCGTCTGTGGTAATAATGCTGTTCTTTTTAAAGCTTTAAATAGTTTCAAAAAAACGTTTATTAAGATTCCTTCTGGTTTGTCCAAAAATAGAATCAAGCTAAAAATAATTCAAAAAACTAACAAAATGGCTGATTTTATGGCGCTGGCTGATCTTGTAATTGGTAAGGCTGGCCCAAATCTTTTATTTGAATCAGTAGCTAGTGGTAAGCCTTTTTTTGCTATTTGTCATATTAGCGGCCAAGAAGATGGCAATTTAGAAATTATTAGAAAGAAAAAACTTGGCTTTGTTGAAGAAAATCCTTTAAGAGCGATTACTCTTCTTAAAAAAATTATTGACAATCCAACAGTTCTCCATCGGTTTCAGAAAGAAGTTAAAAAAGAACGGCAACGGAATCAACAGGCAGAAAAAATCCTAATGGAAACAATTAATTCTCTTCAGCTACCATTAAGCCGCCAAAACTCAACAAATACGAAGATAAAATAAAATAAAATAAGCAGTGCTCCTTCCCAACGTTCGAGCTTCTTTTTTGTCCGGACAAAAAACCAGAAAATAGCAAAAATTAATACAAAAGCTACACTCGCTAGTAAATAAACTTTAAAGCCTCCATCTAAATATATTGGTCTAATTAAAGCTGTTAAACCTAAAATTAATGTAGAATTAGCCACAATACTTCCCAGTAAGTCTCCAAAAACCATACTCACTTGTTTTTTAGTTATTGCTCTTAATTCAAAAGATAACTCTGGCAAACTTGTCCCAACAGCAACTAAAAAAAGACCAATTAACATAACCGGAACTCCAAAGCTTCCGGCTAGTAATACCGCTATTTTTACAAGATTATCAGCACTAAAAATCAAAAGCGCCGCTCCAAAAAAAATCCAAGCTAGGTGACGCTCAACATGATTATATCCAATTCTGCGTAAAAACTTTCTAGGACTGGTCTTTCTTTTTAAAGCTCTTCTCTCGCTTCTTAAAAGAGTAAAATTATATACTCCATAAATTGTTATTAACAATAAACCTTCTACTTGGGTTAATTTATCATCCATTAATAAAAGCAAAGGTAGAATTCCTGCCAAAAAAGCATAAAAAATATCCTGTTTTAAAAAATCTCCCACTACCGCAACAGAGCCGCCAACTAAAGCTGCTCCGCCAATTACTAAAGAAACATTGGCAATATTTGAACCCAAAATATTTCCCAAAGCTAAATTCTGTTGTCTTTCCAAAGCGGCGGTAATGCCAACAAAAAGCTCAGGAAGAGATGTCGCTAAAGCCAGTAAAAAAGAAGTCAGGGCAAATTTATCAATTCCAGAGGCTCTTGATAAACGATTTAAAGCTCCTACTAAAATTTCGGTCGATTTTATAAGTAAAAAAGAAAAGAAAACCATTAAAAGCAAATAAACTAAAAGCATATTCTTATAGTAGCAAATTTTTTAATCTTTAAAAACAGCCGTCTTTTTTGGACAAAAAAAAGACCCTCATTTCCCCAGCTAAGTAACTAACTTGTGTTCTTCTCGCTTTTCAGCAAGAAAAAAACAAATCAGCACTCGCCGATCAATGGGAAATAAGGGCCATCAATAAAGATCTACGGGAAAACTCTAGTGGTTTCGCACCAGCATAGGCAGATAAAGCTTGTTCGGTAAGGCAAGGCCGCTCACTACACGGAACCCATTGCTATAACCTTCTACGGTGATTGAACACCGTCCGAAGATGAACAACATTGGTTCTTGGTAGCCAACGGCTACCGTAGTCGCCGTGAACACTGCGCGAGATTCGGGTATTGGCCAAATATTCCTATAGGGTCTAAAACCCACAATCGAGCCGCCCAGCTCAACGATTTCCTCTCCGCACTCCATATCCCATGGAGTAAAGAAAGGTGGATTGCCCCAATCATCCTCGATTGCTGCAGTCCAGGTAAAAACCGTGTGAATTTGAACTTCGGAAGGAATCTCCGCCCGCAAGTGTGTTGCCCGGCCGCCCGGCCGAACCATCAAAAAATGCTTACTTCCAACCCCTTGCCAAGTGAAAGGAATGGTGTAGGTAACGACCTGTCCCGTGGAATTTGGCGAATCCCAGTAAATAACCGCCGTCTCACCTGACACTGGAGGACTGAACTCTCCCCATTCCATCTCATACCATTTTTCCGGAGAAGATAGAGTTATCTGACCCCCATCGCTAAATGTCGCCGTCACTGGTAAGTTTACCAGGTTTTCAAGTTGTCCCCGATAAAACTGCTTGCTGGTACCCTCGATAGCCACCGGGTATGGCGGTTCTGGCGTCGAGGTTGGCGGCACTGGCGTGGTTGGTGTCGGGGTTGGCTCTTCCGTCCGAAATTCCACTTGTACCGGCAAGCTGCCGGTCACCCAATGAGCTAGTTTCGGTGAGTACCACTCGTACTCGATATCCACCGAATAGTTCCCGGGTTGGGCCCCGACTACCTCAAGCATTCCTGTAATGATCTGGCCACCGGCCAAAGTGGTCCAAGAAAAGCTTCCGGTGACCGTCACGCCCGCTGGCGCGTTGACGCTGATCCACCCATAGTAACCTGGTAACACCTCGCTGCACGGCTCCTCCACTGCTTGGGTGGAAGAGATATAGAAGCTATTCCAGTCAGTGAAGTGGACAAAAGTGCCGTTCCAGCTTCCATCCGTTCCCAAGGCGATATCTCCAAACAAATTGAGGTTATTTTGGCTAGGATCCTCTCCTACCAAAATAGTGTAGTGCTGGTTCCCCTCTCCGTGCGAAAGAATCGCCTGTTGACGCGCAGCAGTGTAAGGATCACTCGGGTGCGTCGGCTCCCCGTCGCCCACCAAGACCATCCTCCGCTGATCAATCCCCCCGCAGGTGGCCAGTTCACTCCGAGACAACTGAATTGCCTCGGCAATGTTAGTCCATCCGCTGGGAGAAACTCCGGTGAGCGCCTGTGCTACTGCGCTAGGATCCGGCGCTCCCATTGGCAGAAGCACGCTGGCGGCATCATTGAACACGATATACGCTGCTCTTGCTGATTGACTGATAATTCCTGTGTATTCGACTACTGCTTGCGTAGCCGTATACCAGGAGCCTGACATGGAGCCCGAGCGATCTAGAACTATGGTTTCGCAGCTTGGAGCCCTACACATCCCGCTCGTGGCCGAAAAGGCCTCAGCTCTAATAATGATCGTTGCTGTCAGCGGCCAGTTTACTGGATTCGAACTGGCACTCCAGGTCACTGTCCCTTCCTGCGCCGCAATCGGCGCCGAAAAGGCTAACAAAACCAATACCGAAAGCGTAATGCCACCCAAAAGACTTGCCAACAAACTCCAATACTTCTTCACCGCTTGACCTCCTACATTTTGAGAGCCTTTTGGCTCGGCGGGTAAACACTGTTTAACTGTCTTTTCCATTTTCTTTTTTCTCCTTATTGTGAAAGGTTACGAAAAAATTCAGCAATTTCTTGCCCCAATCATAATCACCAAAATCAGTTTGATAACTATAATTGGAGCAAGAAAAACCATAAAAAGGAGAAAAGTTTTCCCGTATGTTGTTTTGAAATCTGTTTTTAAAGCCGCTTTTAGCTTTTAAACAAATTCCAAACCAATTTTTTCAAAGTACATATGTCTTATAGTTTTTTACTATAATACATATTAGGGGTGTATTTTACCACAAAAATGCAATAAAAACGAATAAAACTATAGAATTAAAAAGGAGTTATTTTAGCCTGTTTTAGGGCGATGATTACGAAGAAAAGCCCATTTTACAGCTTCTATGCCTAAAACCGTCAAAAAAGCCTTAAAAATTATTAAAATCCAAAAGTAGGGATGTAAGGGTACTGTTTTTAAGATTAGGTTAAAAAAAGGCAGATACACTCCAACAAAAAGCATCACAAATCCTATTCCTACACTAAATATTAAAAAAGTATTAGAAAAAATATTTTCATGCCAGATGTTTTTTCTAAGTGTCTTGCAAGAAAAAATATATAAAAGGGAGTCCATTGCTAAACCAGCAAAAATGATTGTCCTTATTACTTCTAAGGACAATTGTATCTTCAATAAAAATAAAAATATTAGTAACAGAAGAAAGTCTGCCATTAGACCAATGATAAAAATTATTATTTTTATTTCTCTATCTAAAATAGAAATATGTTTCGGCCGAGGTGGATCATCCATTAATCCCTCATCTTTTGGTTCGAAAGCTAAGGCCAAACCTGGCAATCCATCTTCAACTAAATTTACCCAAAGAATTTGGGCTGGTAATAAAGGGCTTGGTAACCCCAGTAAAAGACTTCCGCCAATTAAAACTACTTCGGTAAAACTATCAGATAAAAGATATAAAACAACTTTTTTAATATTTTCAAAAATCCCTCTTCCTTCCTCTACTGCCGCCACAATTGTTTTAAAGTTTGAGTCCAATAAAACCATATCTGCCGTTTCTTTAGCTACTTCTGAAGCTTCTCCTACCACCACTCCAATATCCGATTTTTTTAAAGCCAATGCATCGTTTACCCCATCACCCATCATCGCCACAGAATGGCCTTTAGTTTGAAGTGCCTCAACAATTCTTATTTTTTGTTCTGGTGTTGTCCGAACAAATAAAACGATTTCATCAATTCTATGAATCAACTCCTCTTCAGAAATCTTTTCTAATTCCCATCCTTCCATAATTTGTTCATCTCTAATATCCCCGTCATTTATTTCTAATCTATCTAGAATTGCCCGTGCAGTATTTAGGTAATCTCCGGTGATAACTTTTACTTCAATTCCAGCTTTCTTACATAATTGCAAAGATTCCTTTACTTCTGTTCTTACTGGATCCTCAAACAATAATAAACCTAACCACTCTAATTTAAAATTCTTCCAAACAGATTTTGTTTTATTACCATAGCCTCCAAGTTTTTTTAATTTAGTAAAGATGCTCTTCATTTTTTTCAAATTTCCGCTGGTATAGCTAAAAGCGACTACTCGAAGCCCTTTTTTAGTGAAATGGTCGAGCTTAGTCAACCATTTCTCTTTGTCTTTTTTGCTCAGATCAGACATTTCCATAACCATTTCCGGGGCACCCGATAAAAAAATATCAGCTTTTGGTGGTGATTTCTGTCTGTTTAAAGTAGCAATAAATTTCTTTTCCGAAGAAAAAGGAATTTCATCAACTCTAGAATTTGCCAATAAAAGATTTTCTCCATCTGATTTTAATTTTGCTTTAGCCCAATCCATCATCGCTATTTCTAATGGATTAATCATATTGTTACACAATATTGCCCCTTTTATTCCTTTAGTCTTGTTAACAAATTCTGCCTCTACCACTCTCATTTTCCCTTCAGTCAAAGTACCTGTTTTATCGGTACAAATAACATCGACTGAACCTAATGTTTCGGCCGCCAAGAGCTTACGTACCAAACTTTTTCTCTGTAAAATTCTTTGCATTCCTAAAGTTAAAATAACTGTTAAAGAAACTACTAAGCCTTCTGGAATAGCGGCTACAGCCACTGCCACTGATAAAGTAAAAATTTCAATAAAACTTCTCCCTCGCCAAAGGCCTTCAAAAAAAATAATGACACAAATCAAGCTAAAAATAATTGCTAAGACTTTTGAAAATTTAGCAATTTGTTTTTTAAGAGGTGTTTCTTCTTCGTCAGTCTTCTCAAGTTTACCAGCAATTTTTCCCATTTTTGTTAATAAACCCGTCTTTGTTACCTTCATTTTTCCTCTACCTGAAACTATTACTGTTCCCATAAATACTTCTTGCTTTATATTTTTTTTCACTGGCGCACTTTCTCCAGTTAAAATCGCCTCGTTTATATGAATATCTACTTCTTTTAGTAAAACACCATCAACCGGCACTTTATCTCCAGTTGACAAAATTACTACATCACCAGGCACTAATTTTGTGGCTTCAATTATGTCTTGTTTCCCATCTCTAATAACCTTTGCATGAGGAACTAATAGATCTTTTAAAGCAATTAAGGCTTTTTCTGCTTTAAATTCCTGAGCAAAACCTAAAATTGTATTTACTCCCACAGCCATAAAAATAACAACTGAATCTGTCCATTCTTTTAGAAATAAAGTAATTAAACCAGCAAAAAACAAAATGTAGATTAATGGGGAAGAAAATTGATTAAATAAAAGTTTTAGCCAACGAACTCTCTTTTTAAGACTAATTTCATTAAGTCCATATTTTTCTAATCTTTTTTTTGCTTCTTGAGAAGTAAGACCAACGGAATCTATTTTTGACTCATTCATATTTTAATACTAACAGAAGGTTAAAGCTTTGGGCAATTATTATTTGTTCGTGCTAGCTAATTTTTCAAGTTCTTTTAACGAAATTGACTCTTGTGATTTCTTATCATCTCTAAATCTTTTTAAACGAGGAAATCTTAAAGCTAATCCAGCTGTATGAATTGGTGATTTAGTAATGGTATCTGCCTCAATTTCTACAACTAATTCTGGTTTACACCAAATATCAGGTCTTAAATTTTTATCAATTTTGTATTCTTTTGGTTGATCTTTTATTTTTATTTTTTCACAGCGTTCATACATTTCTCTCCATTGCTCATCAGTTAACCCAGTGCCAATTTTAGAAACGCTTAAAATTTGATTTTTCGAAATAATCCCAACTAAAAATGCTCCAATACCGAATGATGCTCTTTTTCCTTTTCCCCGATAATAACCCATTACTATACAATCGATTGTATCTGCGAGTTCTGATTTCATTCCTGCTTTATACTTTACCCAGTTATAATTCCGACTACCAGCCTGATAGACAGCATTAATTTTTTTTGCCATCAAACCCTCTAAACCTTCGCCGACAACCTGTTTGAAAAAAACATCAAAATCTTTCGCTTTACTGACTATCTTTTGTTCAGTTAAAATAATCCCTTTTTCTTCACCTTTGCTCTTATTTAAAACTTCTTCTAATAGCTTCCGCCTGTTCTTAAAAGAGTCTAACAGTAAGGCTTGATTATTCAAAAAAAGTAAATCAAAAACAAAAACTTTTAAGGGTAGTTCTTTAATTTTCTTTCCTATCCCGTGTTTTCTTTTTCGCTGAACTGTTTCTTGGAAAGGCAAAAAATCGCCAGTTTTAGGATTATAAGCAATTGCTTCACCATCCAAAATTGCATTTTTAATTTTTAACTTATAGGCTGCTTCAACAATGTCTGGAAACATGTGAGTTGTATTTTCTAGATTTCTGGAAAAAATTCTAACAAAAAATTGTTTTTTACCTTGAAAAAGGTTTAAGTTAGTGTCTTTCTTCAAACTCATTTTTTTTGTTTTATCAATATGAATTTGACAACGAAAACCATCATATTTTGGCTCTAAGGCACATTTACCATCCATTTTTTCTAAAATTTTGCTTGGCTCTGTTAGTCTTTCAGCTAAAGCAGCTCGAATCGGTGTTCCAATTTCACTTTTTATTTTCTTTATTCCATTTATTCCCTTCCCTTTAAAAATTCTAGCTATTTTGCCAATATCAGCCAAAACATTAAAAGCTTTTTCCAAGTCTTTCCGTAATGATTTATCCCCTTTTTTCATCCAAGATAGGGCATCCAAAATTGTCATATCAGAAAATCCCAAACGAAGTTTATTTACTGGCATTCTTACTATATATTTACCGCTCAAAGAGTCTAAACTATCCAAAAGTTGGGTAGTTTCTTTTATCTTTCTTTCTACTGAACCCTCACCTGAATCTTGAGCAATTTCTAATAATTTTTGGTAAACAGCCGTCACTGTCAATTTAGATTTTTTTGTTTTCGGTTTTAAGTTATAGAATAGATCTCCTAAGTCTCCTGTTTTTTTGAATTCTTTGGTTACTTTTTTTTCATCTCCTTTTAAAGATCGAGCAATACTTCTAATTACCATTTTTTCTGCCATATTAAACTCAATTCCTTCATATTTTGGCGCCAATTGACCTCGACAAAGATAACAGACTTTATCAATCTCTTCTGGAGGACAACTCTTAAACAATTTTGCCAAAATCTCAGTCATTTGGTTTCGAGAAGCAGTTTTTTCTAATTGGAAAAAAAATGAAGCCAGCTGTTGAAACAACATATCTTTATCAATGACTTAAAAAATAATGAGCCGCTTTAGTTTTGCCTTTCTTCTTCAATATACCTTTTTTCATTAGGTCTTTCAAATCTCGGAGAATGGTATCTTCAGAGACCATTGGTAAAATTTTTCTTGCCTCTCTCATGAATAATTTTTCATTACTTTTAAGATATTCAACAATAGTTATTTGTCTTTCAGAAAGAGCAATCTGTCTGCCAAGCCGATCGCGAAATTTTTTATCCAAAGAAAGTTGTTTTACCTTCTCTTTTACACGAGTCAGTTCAATCGCCAAGGCTTCAGTAAAATATTCAAGCCAACCTGTTAAATCGCCTTTTAAGTGCTCAACAGACTGTAAAGCATAATAATAAGCGGCGGCATCTTTATCAAAATGTTCCTCAATTGAAAAAAGCCGGCGGATATCATAGTCTTCTGCAAAAAGAATTAAGGTCGCAAATGCCCGGGCTACTCGACCATTACCATCAATAAAAGGATGAATTCTAGCCAATTCATAATGAGCAATTCCTGCTCTTAAAACCGGATGAATATCTCTTGATGTTGATGAATTAAGCCATTTAAAAAAATCCTCCATTTGAAACGAAACTTCGATGGCTAGTGGTGGCCGGAAAGCTACCTCTCCAGTAATTCCATTTCTAATTACCACTTGCGTATTTCTATATTTTCCAGATCTATCCTCTGATAAAATTTTTTCAACTGTTTTTTTATGAATCTCTTTTAGTGTTTTTTGTTTATAAGTAATCTTTTCGTTCTTTTTTAATTTTTTAGCTTCTTTTTTTCCTAATTTACCGATTAATTGTAAAACGTTGCGATAATTAATAATTTCTTGAATATCTCTTTCACGACCCGTTACCTCTTCTCCTTCAATCACTTTTTTTGCTTGAGTAAAAGAAAGTTCGTTACCTTCTATATGAGTTCCGTAATGAATTGTTCTTATTTGGGCTTCTTTTTGAAATTGAGCTTCCCAAGCAGGAATTAAAGGAGCCTCATTGATAATCTCCTTACAAGCTTCAATGACGCCAATACTTTTAAGAACTTTATTGGTAATCTTAAATTTTGGAGAAAACATAATTTGGTTTAATAATTATTGCACAAATTGCGGAAAAAGCCAATCATCAGGAACTAAAGTTTATTTGTTCTATCGGAAAATACTGAGATCCTAAACGAGATAACTTACTTTCATAAATCTTTATATTATCGATTAATATTTTACTTTTAAAATTAAGTTCCCTTAAGGCCTTCATTTGTCGACCGATTTCTTTCCTTTGAGCTACTCTTACTCTCTTAATCCTACCTAAAGTAATATGGGGTGTAAAAAGTTTATCACTAATCTTAAACCCTTTGTTTTTTAACTTTTTATTAATTGTTTTTTGTAAGAAAGCGAGTCTTTTTAAATCACCTTTTAAACCAAT
This sequence comes from uncultured Pseudomonadales bacterium, assembly GCA_964467735.1. Taxonomy (GTDB): domain Bacteria; phylum Patescibacteriota; class Microgenomatia; order UBA1400; family CAYXSR01; genus CAYXSR01. The sequence goes on from CAYXSR010000003.1 coordinate 27,460, forward strand.
CCAAATAATTCTGGGCCAGTCAAAATCAGGAAAAACACCTAAACCTTTAAATAAAAGTATGAACGGTTGGGTTTCTCTGACTACTTGTCTACAAATTTTTTTTATTTCTAGCAATTTCTCTTTTTCAATATTTCCTAAAAAAACTAAAGTCTGATGAAGTTTATCGGGCTTTTCCCATCTAACATCCCAACCCTTTTTTGATAGTTTTTTTAAAAGCTGCTCTATTTCTTTTTTGGCTTGATCAGACAAGTCAACGCTAATAAAAACTCTCATTTAGATAAATTATGCTCCGTAAAGTTCTGACCTCCCCAAAAGATCAATAATAATTGGCATTATATTTACGCCTCTTAATTGACCTAAACCACCTTGAACACAGTCTCTCTCACCAAAGGAGCTGACTTTATCTGTCCTAACAGATTTGTTCCAAATCAAAACTGGCACTGGATCAGCACTGTGAGCTTTCAACTCACAAGGCGTAGTATGATCAGCGGTTATTACTATTAGGGCATCTTTCAATTGTGTTAAGAGTTCTATCGCCTGATCAATTTTCTCAATAAACTCTTTTTTTGCTTGACAGTTACCATCCTCCCCTAAAGTATCTGCTCCTTTAAAATGAACAAAAAAGAAATCAAATTTACTATATACTTTCTTTAACTCGTCAATTTTAACTTTAAGATTAGAGTCTGGTTTTCCAGTTGCTCCTTTTAAATCTGGGGTTACCATTCCTAATATTTTCCCTATTCCCTTATAAAGACCAGCACCTGCTAGGCAAACAGCTTTCAAACCATATTTTTCCTCAAAAGAGGGCAGTTCGGGAAAAACACCAGCTCCGCGAACTAAAATGAAATTAGCTGGTAATTTTCCAGCTTTCTCTCTTTGTTTATTAGAAGGTAAATCTTTTAATTTCTCATGAGTTAATTTTAAAAATTTATTTAAAACCGCGGCAGTAAAATCTGCTTCTTTACTACCATCAGTACCTTTTACTTTATGAACCTTTTCACCTACCTCATGAGGATCAGCATCAATTATTTTTGAGCTTAAACCTTTTCCTCTCATTATTAACCCTACTCGGTGACCAGTTCCTTTTTTAAGTAAAAAGACTACTCCATCAACTACCATTCCGTTAAAAAGATTAGCAAATTCAGAAGTATCATCAATTCTTCCTGCTCGCCTATCAATTACTGTCATTTTCTCGTCTACTGTTCCCATATTCGCTCGGAAACAAATATCTCCTGGCTTCATTTCCATATTAATGCCCGCAGTTTCAAAAGGACCCCTGCCAGTATAGTAAATCTTGGGATCATAACCAAATAAACCCAAATGAGAAGTGTCACTTCCCGGCCGAATACCAATTCCTACAGTGTGGACTAAACCACAAATTCCTTCTTTAGCTAAACGATCTAGGTTGGGTGTATTGGCGGCCTCTAAAGGAGTTTTTCCTCCAAGGTCTTGAATCGGTCGATCGCCCAGCCCATCACAAACAATGAAAATTACTTTAGTCATCTTGCCTCCCTTTTTTAATAAATGCTTTTTATCTTTTAAAAGGAAATTGAGCAATTTTGGCCTTATTTCCCAATTCTCGTTCAATTCTCATTAACTGGTTATACTTAGCAATTCTCTCCGAACGGCATAAAGAACCGGTTTTAATTTGACCTGTTCCTGCTCCAACCACGAAATCGGCAATAAAAGTATCTTCTGTTTCGCCGGAGCGGTGAGAAACAACAGCAGTCATTCCAGCTTTCTGAGCAACCTTTATAGCGCGAACTGTTTCTGTCACCGAACCAATTTGATTAAGTTTAATTAAAACTGAATTGGTTGATTTTTCTGCTACTCCTCTTTCCAAACGTTTAGGATTGGTAACATACAGATCGTCGCCAACAATTTGAATTCGATTTCCCAATTTTTTTGTCATCAAGGTAAAACCCTGCCAATCATCTTCAGCTAAGCCGTCTTCGATAGATACTAAAGGATATTGGTTAACCCAATTCTCATACATTGCTACCATTTCCTCACTAGTCAAACTTCTGTTTTCTTTTTTAAGAACATACTTTCCGTCGCTGAAAATTTCGGTGGCTGCTGGATCTAAAGCAATTGCAATCTGCTTACCAGGTTTGTAACCGGCTTTTTCAATCGCCGACACAATCAATTTTAATGGCTCTTCATTAGAAGATAATGATGGCGCAAAGCCACCCTCATCACCAACGGCAGTTGACCAACCCTTTTCTTTAATAATTTTGGCTAAATTATGAAATACCTCTGCTCCCCAGCGGACTGCTTCCACAATACTTGGGGCACCTATCGGCATAATCATAAACTCTTGCAAATCAGTTGAACCGATCGCATGTTTGCCGCCATTTAAAACATTCATCATTGGAATTGGCATAATAAACTCTTGTTTTTCTGGCCCAAATAAAGTGGAAAGATAGGCATATAATTTTTTGTTTTGGGTTTGGGCAGCTGCCTTAGCAGCGGCCATAGAAACTGCCAAAATTGCATTGGCTCCCAAATTATTTTTATTTTCTGTCCCATCTAAGTCCAACATTTTTTCATCTAACGTTTCTTGATTTTCAACATCCATTCCCACCAAGACAGGTTTAATTTTATCGTTAACATTAGCAACTGCTTTTAACACACCTTTTCCTAAAAAACGGCTTGCATCGTCGTCGCGTAACTCCAACGCCTCGTGAGTGCCGGTTGAGGCTCCAGAAGGAACAGCGGAAGTGGTAAGAATTCCGTTTTCCAGTTCAACATTTGCTTCAACAGTTGGATTTCCACGGGAGTCTAAAATTTCTTGAGCATGTATGTTTTTAATCTTCATTGAAGTATCCTTTCTTTGTCTTATTAAATGATGGAATTCTAATGGTTTTTATTATATCACGAAATTTTTTCTCGATAAGCTCGCTTTCTGTTGTAGTAATAATTGTTTGTTGGTTGGGAACTATTTTTAAAACTTCCTCTCTGTGATCTTCATCAAGCTCGGAAAAAATATCATCTAGAAGCAAAACCGGCCGTTCGCCAGATTTTTTTTCAATAAACTCCAGCTCTGCTATTTTTAAATATAAAACCGCCATTCTTTGTTCTCCTCTTGAGCCAAAAAGCGACAGGTTTCTTTCCTTCTTGTCTTTAATAATGAAGTCGTCCCTGTGAGGACCAACCAGAGTTGTTCCAGCGGCAACCTCCTGTTGGCTATATTTAGCTAAACGCTCTTTGCTAATCGGACTAGCATCATATTCAACAGAAAGATCATGAAAACTTTCATTCAAAAAATCAATAAATTCCCGCCTCTTATCGCTTATCAAATTGCCATTTTTTATTAGAAAATTATCCCAAAAGAACAATTGAGAACGGCTAGCTTCTCCTTCTCTAATTTTTAAAAGCAATTTATTTCTCTGACGCAATCCCTTTTTATAGGGTAAGCTTGAGCGAGCATATTCTCGATCTACCTGTTCTAAAACCAAATCAAGATAATCTCGTCTGATAGATGGACTGCCAATTACTATTTCTATATCTTCTGGTCTAAATAAAACAGCAATCAAATTGCCGATAAAGTCAGATTTTCTCTTACCAATTCCATTTAGTTTATAAATTTTTTTGGCAGTTCGCTTTCCCATTACTTCCCCATTGGTCAAAATTATTTCTAATCTTTTTTCTAATCCTGAAGATTCTTTTGAATTTACTAAAGACTTAACCAACCCCATTTCGCAACCGTTTCTAATCATCTCTCTTTCTAATCTTGCTCTAAAACTTCTACCCGTTGCCAATAAATAGATTGCTTCCAAAATATTAGTTTTACCAGCGGCATTTTGACCAACGATTAAGCTTATTTCAGAAGAAAAATCAAACTCTTCTTTTTCCCAACTTCGAAAATCCTTCAAATATAATGAAGATAAAAGCATAATTTATCTTTGGCATCGTGGGCAGTAAAATGTTCCCCGATTACCTATCTTTATCTTTTTTATTAAGCTTCCGCATTTCCTACACTTCTGTTTCTGTCTTTGATAAACACGAAAATGATCTTGATAAGAACCTTTTTCACCAGTAGGCTGAATATAGGCCTCATCGGCTGCCGAAGACCCTTTATATTTAATTCCTTCTTTTAAAACTTTTATTATTGCTTTTCTTAATTTTTCAATCTCTTTTTCTGTTAAACTATTTGTTGGTCTTAAAGGTTTTATTCCCGCTTCAAATAAAGCTTCATTAGCATAAATATTGCCGATTCCGGCAATTTTGTTTTGATCTAGTAAAAATAATTTTATTGCTTTTCGAGAACGAGAAAAATTTTTTTTCAAATAGTCGGTGATAAATTTTTTTGAAAATGGTTCTGGGCCAAATTTTTTTATTTCTTTTTCAACGGCTTTTTGATCAACCACTTTAATCCAACCAAATTGCCTTAAATCATTATAAAATAACTTGCCACCATCAATAGAAAAAATTATGTGGGTAGTTTTTCCCGGAAGATGATTATTGCTAAAAGGAATTGGGTGACCTAAAGATATTTGATCACCTGCCTTAGGAACCCAAACTAATTGGCCGCTCATTTTAAGATGAATCATTAAAAACTTTCCATTAGAAAGTTTAATGAAAATGACTTTAGCGTGCCGTTCAATGCCAGTAATTTTACTTCCGACAATCTCCTTAGGATTACCATGAAATAATTTCTGTTTTAAAATTTTTATCTCTTTGATTGTTTTGTTAATTATTTTTGAACTAAGAACTCTTTTGACTGTTTCTACTTCGGGTAATTCTGGCATACAAATCCTTTCTAAAAAATTACCAACTAATTTCTTCCTTATTATATAATAGATGTATGCCTAATATCGAACTAATTACTATCTTTTCGGTTATCATTTTCGCTTCGGCATTGGCTTACAAATCTTCTTTTTTACAAAATAAAAAAATTGGCTATATTTCTTTGCTTCAGGTTTTTTATTTAATACTTATTCCTGGCATCTTATATTCCATTATTTTCTCTTATTTACTAGAAATTTTAGATCGCCCATTAAATAATAATATTTTTTTGAAAGATCGGCTTCTAATTACTCTTTTATTATTATCAATTCTTTATACTTATGGTGGTATTGTTATCCATAGTATCGGCAAAACACTTAATTCTTACTTTAAAAAAAAACAATCACTGGCTTTTAAAGTTAATAGTTATTTTCATCGTGATTTCAGTCATAATCTAGTTTTTATTGGCGCGATCGCTAGTGGCACTTTTTTTTCTCTTCTGGAGTTAAACCACATTTCTCCTTATCCGGAACAAACTAAGTTTTTAATAATAGTCTTAAATGGTTTGTTTATTGGCTTAGCTTCAATTCTGAGTTTAAGTTTTTACAAAAGAAATTGGTTGGAGCTTAAGTTTTTCTTTTTATCTTTGTGGATAATGATTATTATTGTTAGTTATGCTAGTAAGCCTTATTTAAAAATTTTAAAAAGTTATCCTTTTACTTTAACCATGTTAATTGTTTTCTCTTTTCTGGCTAGCTTAAACATTTTTCTTTTCGTCCGAAAGTTTAAACACAAAATAAAAATCATCTGGCGCATTCCGAAAAAATTATTTGAATAAAAGAAGCTAAGTAATACTATTTACAAAATCTTTTATCTGTTTTTTAAACCTATCTTTTGAAAATTTTCTTGCTTGATTCAGACAATCTTTTGGTTTTGTTTTTTTTGTTTCTAGTTTTTTAATTGCTTTTGTTAATTTGCTTATTTTCAACTCATCTATAAATAGTCCTGTTTTTTTATCAACAACAGACTCGACTACTCCGCCTGATTTTAAAGCAATTACTGGTTTTCCAAAAGCCATTGCCTCAACTGGTGTAATACCAAAATCTTCTTCTTCAGCTAAATATAAGACTGCTTTACAATTACTGTATAATTCTTTTAATTTTTTATCATTTACATATCCTAAAAATTCAATAAAAGTGCTTCCAGCGGCTAATTTTTTAAGATTTTTTTCTTCTGGCCCGCTACCAGCAACTTTTAACTTAAGCTTTAATCTTTTACAAGTTTTGATTGCCAAAGCAACATTTTTATGCTGAACCAAACGATTAACCATTAAAAAGTAATCTCCTTTTTCCATTGAACCAATATCTTGCTTGTGAGCTGTTAAAATTGGTGGGTAAATTACTTTTGCGTCTCGGCGATAAAATTTAGCAATTCGTTTTTGAACCTCTTTACTATTACAAATAAAAAAATCAACCGTCTGACTACTTTTAAAATCATAATAACGCATAAATGGATTAACAATATTGGCGTATAACCTCCCCCACCAAAATTGTTTGAAATTTAAAGCGGTTGGATAACCATATAAATAGCGTGGCGGGGTGTGACAATAACAAATATAAATCGGTTTTTTAGCTTTTTTAGTCAGAGAAACACCTTTCGACATGTACCAAGCTGATGAAGAAATTACGATATCAAAATCAGAAAAATCAAAACTCTTCCAAATCTTTGGCGCTAAAAAACGTAAAGGTGAACATAAAAAATTTTTAAAGGGGATCTTGTCAAACCATGAAGGAATAATTTTCCAGTTTTTCCATTCTGGTTTTTCTTTCTTTAACCAATACCAATCAACCCAAGCAGTATAAATCGGCGCTTCCGGCCAAATTTCAGATAAAGCTTCCAAAACCCGCTCAGCTCCACCGTAGGTATATAAATAGTCATGAACTAAGGCAATTTTCATAAAAACATTAAAACAAACTTGTTTGTTGTCCTTTTTTCTTTGCTTTTTTATGAACTAATATTTCCTCTACTTCTTCTTCCCAGTTATCATTAGGTAATTTGTTGATTAAACTTTTAAACTCTAATTTTTTAAAAATAGCAACTGCTTTTTGTTTATCATAATCTGTTAGCCGACAGTCTTTCAATTTAAAATCTATCGGAACATCAGCTACAATCTCAGCCAATTTGTAAGACAGAAGGGCTTGTTCTTCTTCATCTTTAAGTTTAGTGATAGTTTTTTTATCAATTTTATCTAAATTATCGTAAATTTCTTTCAAACCACCAAATTGGGTGATAAGCTTGGTAGCGGTTTTTGGACCAATGCCTTTAACTCCAGGAATACCATCAGAAGCATCACCAGCCAAAGATTTAAAATCAACTAGGCGTCGTGGTTCAAAACTATATTTTTCCAAAAATGCTTTTCTATCAAACATTAGGGCGGGTTTCCTACCCCTTCCTGGAACAAAAACTTTAATTTTATTATCAATTAATTGAAAAGCATCTCGATCGCCAGTCACGATAATAACTTCGTCTACTTGAGCTCTTTTGGCTAGAGTTCCAATAACATCGTCTGCTTCATAACCTTCTACTTCAAAGATGGGAATATTTAGAATCTCTACTACCTGGTGGGTACGGGGAATCTGTTTGGTTAGCTCTTCATCAACTTTGGGCCGGTGAGCTTTATAAGCTTCAAATTCTTTATGTCTGAAAGTAGGTTTAGGTAAGTCAAAAGCTACGACAACGTACTTTGGTTTTAATTGCTTCAAAACTGTTAGTAAAATACTAGTAAATCCATAAACAGCACTAATAAGTTCTCCTTTTGAAGTCATCAGTGGTGGATAAGCGTGATAAGCCCGATGTAAAATTGCATGCCCATCAATTAGAACTAGTCTACTCATAAACCTATTTTAACATGAAACTAAATCGAAATTTGGGAACCTGGAGGTTTTTTGGGTAATTATTATTTCCCCATTAGTTTTTCGAAGTCTTCTTGTTCAAGTGTCTCTTTCTTTAAGAGACTGTCTGCAATCTTATCTAAGTTCTTTTTGTTTTTTTTCAAAATTTCTTTTGCTTTTCTATATCCCTCATCAACAATTCTTTTAACTTCTTTGTCTACCTTAGCACTCATTTCATCAGAAATTCTTGAGGGTTCAACCCAGCTCCTACCCCACTCTGTTTCATCAATAATTGGTCCAAGATTAACTGGTCCTAAATCACTCATACCGTATTCAATAACCATTTTCCTGGCAATTTGAGTAGCCTTAATTATGTCTGACGAGGCACCACTAGTAAATTCATTGAAAATCATTTCTTCGGCCGCTCGACCGCCTAAAAGCGAACTAATCATTTCTAAAAGATGAGAGCGAGTCTCATGAATTCTGTCTTTTTTAGGTGGAATTACTGTATACCCTAAAGCCATTCCTCTAGATACAATAGAAATTCTATGAACTGGGTCCATATGAGGTAAATTAAAAGTCACAACTGCATGACCAGCTTCATGATAAGCAGTCATTTTCCGGTCAAGCTTGGTTTGCAACCGTTTTTTTTCTGGACCTAATTTAACTTTCATAGCTGCTTCTTCAATATCAGCCATTGAAATTTCTTTACGATTGTTACGGGCTGCCCAAATTGCCGCTTCATTTAACATATTTTCCAAGTCAGCACCAGAAAAACCAACGGTTCTTTTGGCCACCTTCTCCCAATCAACCGCCTTAGTAAAGGGTTTGCCTTTCTTATGAATATTCAAAACTTTTTTTCTTCCTTCAATATCTGGCAAATCCAAAACTACTCGTCTATCAAATCTACCTGGTCTCATTAAAGCTGGATCAAGTAGGTCTGCTCTGTTAGTAGCGGCAATTACAATTACATGATCATTAGGAGTAAATCCATCCATTTCTACCAAAATTTGATTTAAAGTTTGTTCTCTCTCATCATGACCGCCAGCCGCACCAAGACCCCGAATTCTCCCAATAGCATCAATCTCGTCAATAAAAATAATTGAAGAGCCGGCTTTTTTGGCAGTGTTAAAAAGGTCACGAACTCTGCTAGCTCCAACTCCAACCAACATTTCCATAAATTCTGAACCGGCCATTGAGAAAAAAGGAACACCTGCCTCACCGGCAACCGCCTTTGCTAATAAGGTCTTGCCTGTTCCACTCGGACCAACTAATAAAACACCCTTAGGAGTTCTTGCCCCAAGCAAATGATATTTTCTTGGATGTTTTAAAAAATCAACAATTTCTTCCAACTCCTTCTTAGCCTCATCCACACCTCCAACGTCTTTAAAAGTGACACTTTGTTTACCTTTGAAAAAAAGTTTTGCCCGAGATTTACCAAAAGAGAAAATAGAATCCTGACTGCCACGAGCTTGTTTAAAAATAAATAAGAAAATTGCCCCAGTTAAAATTACTGGCAATAAGATCTCTAAAATCCCAAACCAAACCTTAGCAGCTGATTGATCCTTAATTTTAAAGTTAACGTCAGCCGGATTGATTTGGGCATTATGTAAAATTTCGACAAATGATTCTTGGGGTTCTTTTCTAGAAACATACAAACCATCATCTTTGTAATTAATATAAAGACTTTCTCCTTCTACCTCTATTTTCTCAATCTTATCTTCTTTAATATCTTTCAAAACCGTTGGCAGGTCCTTATCGCCTTCAGGAATTGGCCCTTTTAGAGCAAAAATGAAATTTAAGGCAATGAAAGCAATAAATAGCCACAAAATAATTTTTTTGAAACTTATTTTTATTTCAAATTTTTTCATCACTTTTTGCTTTTTAGGATCGAATTTTAAAATATGTTCTGGATTGGGTTTAGTAGTTTTTGCCATGCTCCAATCTTAGCAAAAAAACCGCCTAAAAACAAACTTTTAGGCGGTAAAAAGTTGCTTGTTTATCCCACAATTATCAAATTCACAATCCCCCCGTTAATCCCATTTTTTGCTTAACTTCTTTTAATGTTTCACAAGCTATTTTTCTGGCTTTTTCAGCTCCTTCACGAATTATTTTTTCTACATATTTAGGATTTTTTATCAATTTTTTTCTTTTTTCTTGAATTGGTCTCAATACTTTATAAATAGAGTCTGTCAAATCAACTTTCAATGCATAATATCTAATTCCATTACCCAAATATTTTTCTTCATAATCTTTTCTTTTTTTCTCTCCTTGAAACAACTCTACCAATTTTAATAAACTTGCTAGATTACCTTTTTCGGGTATACTTTCTCCTTTACCAGAATCTGTAGGAATTTTTGCTAATTTTTGATGAATCATTTCTTTATTATCATCTAAATTAATATAACTTCCTTCCACACTTTTACTCATTTTCCCCTCTCCTTTTAAACTTGGTACATATTCCCCTTTGGTAGCAAATCTTTTTGGCTCGGGGAAATTGGTTCCATATTCACTGTTCATCTTTCTGGCTATTTCTCGGGCAACTTCCAAATGCGGTTCTTGATCAATTCCCACCGGTACCAAACTGGCTTTATAAACCAAAATATCGGCTGCCATTAAAACTGGATAGTTAAGCAACGCCATTGTCACGTTTTTAGGATATTGTTTTACCTTATCTTTAAAAGTTGGCAAATGTTGCATTCTGGCTACATTTACAACTGATGATAATAAAAAGCTTAATTGAGTATGTTCTGGCACTAAAGACTGAGCAGCAATGATAGCTTTTTTGGGATCTAATCCCGCTGCTAAATAGTCAATAATGACTTCTCGACTCAATTGGGACAAAATTTTCTTATCGTAGGGAGTTGTAATAGCATGCAAATCCATAACCATATATAAACACTCATATTCTGGTTTGTTTTGTAATTCAATATAGCCTTTGATTGCCCCTAAATAATTTCCCAAATGTAGTCTCCCAGTTGCTCTGGTTCCAGAAAAAACTATTTTTTTCATATTTTTTTTCGCCGATAAAGGCGAACTCCTTTAATATTATTTTATACTAAAAAACCCTTGTTAATGTCGAATAAATCGACGCTAACAAGGGCTCTTTATCTATTTAATAAAGGGCGGTGCCACCTTTTATTATACTCATTTCTGCTATTACGGGCTTACCCGATCCGCTTTTAAACGGACAGCTCCCGAGTCCCAACCATACTCGGTCTTAACGCTTTTTATTATTTTCAATTATATCACAAATTAGCTTTTTTCTGTTTCTTTTTGTCCTTCTTCTTTTTTATCCTTTGTTTTTGTCTAATTTTCATGCGGCGCCTTTTCTTGCGTTCTATTCCCATCTTCCCCCTCCCTTCTTAATCAAACTTCTTAATCTTATTAAGATTATCTCAACTCAGACAATCCAAATAACGAAGATTATTATAAGTGACAGGGGTGGGAGTTGAACCCACGACCGCCGGTTTATGAGTCCGGTGCTCTACCAACTGAGCTACCCTGCCTTAAAATTATTAAATGTATCAGTTAATAATCTAAATACTTAACAGCTTATTTTAACAAAACTAGCCTGGAAAATGAAGCTTTGAAAAACTTTCCTAATTGCCCTTGCTAAAAACTTTTTCTACAATTACATTATGACACCAGTAACACCCGATTTATCTATCAATATTAGCCACACGATCTATGCTATGTTTATTCATAATTATATTTTGGCCGCCTATCTTTTAGGTCTGTTTATTTCGATAGTCTTGGCGATTAAAAAACCGACGCGATTTACTATCCTTCTTATTTTAGGCTTTGCTATTTTAGCTTTCTCTTTTGAATATGATAAACATATCGCCGAAGGATTAAGAGAACAAACTCTTCAATCACTAATCACTACTAAACCTCATTATCAGGCACAGAAATGGATAAATATAATTATTGGCGAAGTTATGCCGATTTTTCTTTATATTATAGGTTGGCTCTTAATCTATCTTGCAATTATCATTGCTTGTCTGAAAAATAAAAAAAATGTAGCGGGTTCTAGGTAACGCTCCTAGATTAAGTGAGGTTATGAGCCTCACGGGATACTTACCCCCCACCCGCTATCTCACTCGCCTATCTTAGCAAAGTCTCCTCTTGAAAGCAAGTTCAACCACTGTTGCCAATTTGATAACTCTTGCCTATTTTTCTGTTCTTCTTTGTCTTTAGTAACTGTTAATTTCTCAGGAAGAATTACAACAATTTCATCAGGTTTCGCCATTCCTAATTTATCTCTTATCTGCTCTTCTAAAAACAATTCATCTTGAGCGGCTTTTTTTTCTTTAATTTCTTTATTTTTTTGCTTTTCTTCTTCTAGTTTTTGTCTGGCATCTTCAATTTTTTCGTCGGCATGCCAAAGCCTCCAAATATCTCTAGAAAGATTAACCAACAAAATTAAAATTAAACCCAAAATAACGTAATTAAACATTTTTTTTAGAATTGACATTTATCCCCTCTGATGTTATTATAAGACATTATTTTCTTATAAATTCCTGCCCTGAAATAAAATTATGACAAATGATATTAGTGGCCTTAATTCGGCCTATAAAATTTTTTTACAAGAACTCAAGACTGAAAGTCGTAGTCCTTCGACTATTTTAGCATATGGATGTGACCTCAAACAGTTAATAAAATTTTTAGCTGATAGAGGAAAAGTTAATCCCAACCAAATTTCTCTCCAGGATTTAAGAGACTTTAAAGAATCTTTAAAAAAAGATGGTTATACTTTAAAATCTGTTTCTAGAAAAATAAATTCTTTACGGACTTTTTTCCGTTTTTTATCCTCTAAAGGAATCATCAAAGAAAATTTATCTTTAAGAGTCCCTCATCCCAAGGTTCAAATTAAACCTCCTCGAATTTTAACTAAAACTGAATATCGAGCTTTACGTGATGCTTGTCGTGGAGATCTAAGAATTTCGGCAATCGTAGAATTACTTCTACAAACAGGAATTCGCGTAAGTGAACTGGCTAATCTTAAAACTGATGATATGTCTGATACCCATCTCAATATTACGGGTTCCGGAAAAAATTCCCCTCGAGAAATACCATTAAATCGAGCCGCCAAAAGTGCTTTAGAAAAATATCTAAAAGTCAGACCAGAAACAAAAAATAAAACTCTTTTTGTTACTAAAAAAGGAACTTCTTTTTTAATCAGAAATATTCGTACTTCAGTTGATCGATATTTTAGAGAAGCAGGAATAAAAGATGCGAAACTTAATGATTTACGACATACTTTTATTGTTCAACAATTACGCTCTGGTATTCCCTTAACTACTGTCTCTGAACTTGTTGGTCACAAAAGAATTACGACTACAGAAAAATATCTTCAATTCACTAAACTTTTAAATAGTAATACTAAAATAAAATTAAAAGAACTTTAATTATAATCTTGCCCGTTTATTTATTTCCGCTTCAATAATTTCTTTATCTTTACCGTATTTTAATCTAGAAAGTTGCTTAACCATTTGAGAAACTTTTGGGTTGCGAAGTTTTTCTATTGTCTCCATATTTTTTGTTAAATCCATGGAAAAAGGAGTCATTGGTTCGTTATTAACAATGGTTTTAATGAAAGTATGGTATTTTTCAACATTAATAAGGTCTGTTTCAGAAAAAGTCGGCTGAAATTCATGCTGAAGATAGTTTGCATCAGTAACTCCAACACGAAAAGCAACTAGAGTCCCCACATTTCCAAAAACCGCATTTTTAACTTCTTCCTCTATTTGACCGATAAATTGGTTAGCGACGCATAAATTTAGTCGGTATTTCCGAGCTTCTGATAGAATTTGAGCAAAGTCAGGTGTTGCAAAATTTTGAAACTCATCAACATATAAATAAAAATCTTTCCTTTCTTTTTCGGAAATATCTTGTCGACTCATAGCAGCAATTAAAATTCTGGGGACTAAAATTAAACCAAGAAAATTACTATTCTCTTCTCCAATTTTTCCTTTCGCCAAACTAATTAACAATATTTTTCCCTCATCCATCACTTTTCGAAAATCAAAAGAAGATTTGCTCTGACCAATAATATTACGCATCATTTTATTGGTAACAAAGCGACCGAATTTAGAAACAATATAGTCTAAAACTTCTGATTTATGAAAATCTGAAGTTTGAGCAATCTGATCAGTCCAGTAGCGTCTAACCATCGGATCTTTTACTTTTGGTAAAAGCTCTTGAACAAATTTAGGATCAGTTAAACAGCGAACTACCTCAATAAAAGTATTTCCTGGTTCACTCATGACTGTTAACATGGCATTACGAATCGCGTGTTCAAATCGAGGACCAATAATTCCAGTCTTATGAGGATCATAAAGTTTATACATCAAACCAATAATGGAGGTTACTACATAATGTTGCTGTTGTTCTGTTTCTGCCTCTAACATATTTAGCCCCATTGGTCTTTCGGTATCCGAAGGATCAAAGAAAATAACATCCTCTGCTCTTTCTGGAGGAATAAGTTCCATTATTTGCTCAACCGTATCATGAGGATCAATGAAGCACACTCCTTTTCCTGCTCGAATGTCTTGTAAAATCATATCTTTCATTAATTCTGATTTACCAACACCTGTTTTTCCAATAATATAAATATGTCGACGTCTGTCTTCGTCAGTAATACAAACTGGTCTAGTTATTCCTCGATAAACACTTTTTCCTAAAAAAAGCCCTGTTTTAGGTATCTGGGCGGGGGCGGGGGCCGTTTTTGCTGATAACCAATAAATATGAGGAGTTTCTACCGATTTATTAGGAAAGTGGTAGAGGGTAGCCAACTCATCAACTGACAAAATACTTCTTTGGTCAAAAATAGGTAAATAACGATAAATAAAATCAATCATAAAGAATTTTTTAAACCAAATCTTAGCTTTAGTAAAACGATTTAAAGAAGAAGTAAATTGACTAAAGCTAGCAATTATATTATCTAGATGGTTTTTTGCTTGTTCTTTTGTTCCGGCTGAAACAACAATTCTAATTGTTGTTTCAAAGCCAACTCGGCTACATTTGTTTTCAATCATTTCTAACTGTTTTGGATCAACATTATATTTCGCCTGTTCTGGATTAGACTCGGATTTTTTAGTTTTAGAAATATAAGATCTGCCAGCGCTTTGCCAACCAGAGGCAGCCGGTGAAACAATAATTTGAATCCCTGCTCCCTCTCCCTCTTGCATCTTTGCTAAAGCTGAAGTTATTCCTGATAAAGCGTCTGTTGGTAAGTCTTTATATTGTTTTATCGGATAATAAGAACTACTTTTAAGAACTAAACTAGTGAAAACAACCTTTCCTTCTTTTGAGAAGATATTATATTCATCCACTTCTTTCACTTCTGCCCCAGGATAAGCACCGTGAATTTGTTTTTCAACTAAATCACGAAGACTATTAGGAACAGAAGCATAAAACCGAATATCTTCTTTTTCGGCTACTATTTCAAAAGAAAGATGGCTTTGAGCTTTAAAACGGGACCAAAAGCCACCCTTTTTTATTGAATACAAAGAAGCAAACATTTGTTCGGCCGCATCAATCTTTGTTTCATTATCTCTTGGAAGAGCAATTTGAAGTAGAACAGAATCCAAAGATTCTTCCTCACGATCCCGGAATTTCAACCATAAAATTAGAATGTAAACAACACCAATTATTCCTAAAACTATTAATCCAGCAATTAAAAATAAAATTATAAAATAACCCAAGAAACCGATCGCCTGATCTATAATATCCATTCTACTTATCTCCTTCACTTATAGTTGGTGATTGACTATAAACAAGTCTATCAGGAATCATTTTTATTAATCGTAGGCACCACTCCGCCATCCAACGAATTGAATCAGCTATTTTATGTTGTAATCCTATTTTCACTCCCTTATCATCTAATGGTAAATTAAATTGTGGTTTTGTAATTTTGGCTGCTTCCATTAAAATTTGACCAAAATCATCTTTGATTGGTCCAGGAAAAGAGATTTCTTCTCCCTCTTCAATTTGTTGCATCCAATCTTTTGCCTCAGGTGGAATTTCAAATTCCTTCTTTCCTGAAACTTCTGGCTGTACTTCTTGGAAAGCCGGTCCTCCAAAAGCTTCTTTTTGTTCCTTTCCAATTCCAGAAGATACTTCCTCTCCAACCTTTGATAACTGTCTGTTGATGTTAGTTGGCGACTCTGGTTGAGTTACTACACCTACTGGAGTTTGTTTACCAACAAAATTAGGATCTTGTATATTACTATTTGGAGAACCACTCATTAAATTGTCATTAGACAATAGACTAGCGTCACTCATATTTTTATGATAACACAAGCTATCTAAATTATTAAGAAGAATTAAGTCTTAAAATCAAACTTCTAAGACACGCAACATATTTGTTCTTCCCGGAGTTCCCCAATCAGTTCCACAAATCAAAATTAACTTTTCTCCCTTTTTAACTAGCCCTTTTTTATCTAAAAAAGTTATCATTTTCTTTATTTGCTGTTCACTTAATTTCTTATAATCAAAAAGGTATGGTCTAATTCCCCAAACCAAATGTAGTTTATCTCTTGTTGATTGTTTATGGGTAAAAACGTAGATTGGCATTTTAGGACGAAAGCGAGATAACATTTTGGCTGTATAACCACTTTCTGTAAGAACTACAAAACCCTTTATTCCGTTAAGGTTCTTCTCTAATTCACAAGCTGCCTCAGCAATGGCGGCAGTTTGATCTGGAAAAGTAAATTCATTATCACAACCACAACTACAAAGAGTTCTATTGTCTTCCAAGAAAAAAGCTGAACGGGTCATCCATTTAACTGCCTCAATAGGATGCTTACCATTAGCTGTTTCTCCAGACAACATTAATACGTCAGTCTTATCTAAAATTGCATTACCAACATCAGAGATTTCTGCCCTTGTCGGCATAGGATTTTTTATCATACTCTCCAGCATATGGGTAGCAGTTATTACTGGCTTTCCAACACTTAAACACTTTTTAATTATTGTTTTTTGCCAAAAAGGAATTTGTTCCATCGGTGTTTCTATTCCTAAATCTCCCCTTGCTACCATTATTCCTTCAGAAGTATCAATAATTTCATCAATATTTTCTAAGGATTGCTGTGTTTCAATTTTAGCAATCACGTCAGCATTCATTTTTCTCTTTTTAAGTTCAGCTTTAAGATCTAAAATATCTTTTTTATCGCGAACAAAAGATAAAGCAACATAATCAATATCTAGCTTATTTCCTAAACTTAAACAATCAAAGTCTCTTTCTGCCAATGATTTTATTCCTAAGTTCACTCCTGGAAGGTTGACACTTTTCCTTCCCCCTAATGAACCCCCATCAATAACTCGAAGCTTAACTTTTTTATCAGATTTATTTAAAACTTTAAACTTTAACCGACCATCATCAATAAACAAATCATCTCCTTCTTTTACATCTCTTATCACCTCCGCTTTATCAATTAATATATCTGTCTTGCCTTGAGCTTTTTTTTGAACGCCCATTGTTACTGTCTCACCAGTTCTAAATAAATCTTTTGTGCCTACTGCTCTAATTTCTGGACCCTGTAAATCCATCAAAATACAAATACTCATACCTTCCTGTTCAGCAATTTTTCTTAACAGCTTCATTTTCTCTTCATGCCAAACCGTATCACTATGTTTCATATTAAATCGGAAAGCTCTGACGCCTAATTGAAGTAATTTTTTTATTTTAACAGGAGAATCGCATGAGGGTCCAAAAGTAACTAAAATGTTGGTCTTTGGTCTAGTAATCATTTTTTTATATATTTATTATATAAATCTTACTTCTTCATTATAGCTCAAAAATAAATGAAGTCAATTCATAATCCATATGAATTTATTCGAGTAATTTTGGTTTATTTTTAATCTTTATCCCCATTTTTTTTAAACTCTTTGCGATCCTAATTAATGGTAATCCTAAGATATTTGAATAATCTCCTTCAAATTTTTCAACAAAAACACATCTTTCATCTTGAATTCCATAAGCTCCTGCTCTATCAAGATAGGTACCAGTATCTAAGTAATCATTCATTTGTTTGTTAGTAAAGTTTTTAAAAAAAACTCTACTTTCTTCAAAAAAGTTTTCTTGAATTCCTTTTTGGTTAATCAGAACTATTCCGGTTAAAATTTTGTGCATTCTATTTTTTAATGAAGAAAGCATTCTTTCTGATTCCTTCCTATTCTCTGGTTTGCCTAAAATTTGGAGACTTCTTTTGTTTTTAAAAACAACAATTGTATCCGCACTAATAATTAAAAACTTTTTTTCTTTAATTTTTTTCCTAATTTTCAATCCTTTTGCTAAAGCTATCTTTTGGGCGATTTCTTCTGGTCTTTTTGACAATCTAAAAAATTTACTTTCATCGATTTCACTCGGTAATATATCAAAAGAAATTCCCAAAGAGCTTAAAAGCTCTTTCCTTCGTTGAGAAGCTGAAGCAAGAATAATCTTCACTAACCAACTCCAACTCTTTAAACTTATTTTGCTTGAATAACCACTGTCTTTGCTATCTTATCATGCCAGCCTTGCTTCCTCTCATCCCAAATGATCCATAAAAATCCCAAACCCAAAACCGCACTAGAAATCATATAGCCAATATATCTTAAAAATGCCTCTGGGTAACCTACTGGCTTCTGATTTTCTTTGACTACTTTTATCCCTACTAACCTTTTACCTATTGTTTGACCATTCCAATTTACCAAAAGTAAAATTGAATATAAGGCTCCTATTAGAATATTAAAGGTCCTATTAAAAAATAAAGGCCTTGTTCTGCCAAATATCCTACTAATAAAAATTATCACTAAACCATCAACAATAGTAGCCAACAATCTAATACCAAAACCAGCATATTCTATTTTCTTTTTAGTTTTTTTCATTAGTATCACCCCCTTTATTTCTATTGAACACTATTTTATCTAGATTAATCAATACCTCTAATTTTTGTTCTCGGTAAAAAAATTTTCACTGCCTTTAATATTTCTTTAATCTGAATTTCAGAAAAAGGCTCCAGCTTTAAAAATTTTTTATTTAAACAGTTTTGGGGTTGAAATTGCTGAAGAAAATAATTAATCTTCTCAATTGGATAATTAGATTCGAGGCTAAGATCAGCTAATTGTTTGGCTAATTTCATTAAAATTTTTTTATTATGGATACCTGGAACAACGGTTGTTCTTAGCTCATATGGTAAACCAGATTGCCAAATGATTTTTAAAGTTTTTTTAATCTTATTGATCGAAAAATTAGTTCCTGTTGCTTGTTGGTAATTATCAAAAGGTCTCTTAATATCCATCGCTATAAAATCAATTAGTTTTTTATCGATTAATTTGCTGACTATTTCTGGGTTGGTTCCATTTGTATCTAATTTAACTTCCAAATCTAACAATTTAATTTTTTGACAAAAATTAATTAAATCTTTCTGAAGGGTTGGTTCGCCGCCAGTAATACAAACACCGTCTAAAATCTTTTTTCTTTTTTTTAAAAATAAAAAAAATTCACTTTCTTTTAAGAATGAAAGTTTGCTTTTTTCAAAAAGTTCTTTACTAACAAGATCTTTATTATGACAAAATGGACAACGTAAATTACAGCCGACTGTAAAAACTGTACAAGCTAATCGACCAGGAAAATCAATAACCGTCGTTTTCTGTAAACCCCCAATAAGCATTAATCTTAAAACCTATCAATTGGATAAATTTATCCTATAAAGTTTACGTTTATAAAATTCCGCTTCTTTTCCTGGATTCCATTGAGAGACTGGTCTTAAATAACCAACAATCCGCGAATAAACTTCGCATCTTGTTCTTTTTTCAGAATTGTTACTGTTCATCTTCCCTCCTTTTTTTAACTTTTTTTATAGCCTATTTCTTGATCACATTTAGGACAATATTTCCATTTGCCTTTTAAATATCCATGAATTGGACAAATTGAGAATGTTGGGGTTAAAGAAAAATATGGCAAATGATAGTTTTCCGCAATCTTTTTTACCAATTTTTTGACAACTTTTATATTAGGAGGACTTTCACCAATAAACCCATGGAGAACAGTTCCTCCTGTATATTTACATTGCAAGTCATCTTGATGATCAAAGGCTTCAAAAATATCATCCGTATAATCAACCGGTAAATGAGTTGAATTAGTATAAAACGGGGCTATGTTTTTGTTTTGTACATCCTTGTTATTGGCACAAATAATCTTACCATTAAATTGTTCTTTATCGAGTTTGGCAAAACGATAAGAAGTCCCTTCTGCTGGTGTAGCTTCTAAATTAAACATTTCTCCGCTTTCCTTTTGGTATTCTAAAAGTTTTTTTCTCATAAAATTCATTATTTCTAAAGCAAAGGCTTTTGCTTTTGGATCAGAAATTGACCTACCCATGAAGTTGATTAAACATTCATTCATTCCGTTTATTCCGATTGTATTAAAATGATTCCGCCAATATTCGCCGGTTCGTTTTTTAATATCAGATAAATAATAGCGACAATATGGATAGAGACCTTTTTCAGTAAATTCTTCTACCATTTTTCTTTTAATCATTAATGATTCTTTTGCTAACTTCATTAATTTTTGCAATCTAGAAAAAAAATCTTTTTTTGTCTTAGATAAAAACCCAATCCTTGGAAGATTAATTGTAACTACCCCAATGGAACCGGTTAAGGGATTAGCAGCAAACAACCCTCCCCTTTTGCGCAAAACTCTATTATCTAATCGCAAACGACAACACATGCTTCGGGCATCCTCTGGTTTCATGTCAGAATTTATAAAGTTTGAAAAATAAGGAATTCCATATTTCCTGGTCATTTCCCAAACTGGCTCCAAAACTGGATTATCCCAATTAAAATCTTTTGTAATGGAGTAAGTGGGAATGGGGAAAGTAAATACTCTACCTTGAGCATCACCCTCCATCATTACTTCGGCAAAAACCTGATTAAAAAGATCAACTTCTTTTTGAAAATCTCCATATTTTTCTTTTTTTAGCTTTCCGCCGATAATTACATTCTCTTTGGCAACAATGTCTGGAATAACTAAATCTAAAGAAACATTGGTAAAAGGAGTCTGAAAACCAACTCTGGTCGGCACATTCATATTAAAAATAAATTCCTGCATTGCTTGCTTCACTTCTTTACGAGAAAGTTTGTCAAAGGCAATAAAAGGAGCCAGATAACTATCAAAATTGGCCACAGCAATTGCTCCGGCTACTTCGCCTTGGAGGGTATAAAAGAAATTAACTAATTGACCTAAGGCTGTCCGAAAATGTTTAGGTGGCTTTGAATGAACTTTCCCTGAAACACCGCCAAAACCTCGCATTAATAAATCTTTTAAATCCCAACCAGTACAATAAGCAGAAATTAAAGCTAAATCATGAATATGTAACGCTCCACTAGTGTGAGCTTTACGAATATTTCGAAGATAAATTTTATTAAGCCAAAAACTGGAGGAAATAATTGAAGCGACATGATTATTTAATCCTTGAAGAGAATAAGTCATGTTAGCATTTTCTTTAACTAGCCAGTCCGCTTTTTTGAGGTATTGATCTATCAACTCATTAGAATCAACCAAACTAGAAATATCACGTAGTTTACTATGGAGGTCACGATAAAGAGTAAACGCTTTATAAGTTCGGCCATGACCTCTTTTTAATAAAGTTTTCTCAACAATATCCTGAACTTGTTCCACTTCTGGAACTAAAGTAGCATTAAATCTTTTTTCTAATTCTTTTATAACAAGAGTTGCCAAAAAATGCGCTCTTGCTCTATCTTCTCCTCCAGCAGCCTTAGCGGCTTGCCAAATTGTTCTTTCAATTTTTGCCGGTCGAAAAGCAACAATTCTACCACTTCGTTTTTTAATTTTTTTAATAATAGAATAAATTTTATTTTTTTTTATTTCCATTTTTTAACAAAGCTCTCTTATTTGTTCCTTAAATTCATCAATGTTTTTAAAATCTAAAAAAACGGAAGCAAATCTTAAATAAGCAATCTTATCAACTTTTTTTAATCTGGTTAAAACCATTCTGCCAATGTCACTTGAGGATACTTCTGTTGATTTTCTATTTAAAAGTCTTAACTCTATATCATCGATAATTCTTTCTATTTCTTCCCCGTCAATATTTCTTTTCTCACATGCCTTTTGAATTCCTTGTTTAATTTTTTCTCGATCAAAATCTTCTTTTTCGCCGTCTTTTTTCACTACTTTTAAATCAATTATTTCCACTCTTTCATAAGTAGTAAATCTTTTCCCACAACTTTGACATTCTCGTCGGCGGCGAGTAACTTCACCATCTTCGCTTTCGCGTGATTCTAAAACTGAAGTATCATTACCTTTACAATAAGGACAAAGCATTAAACGACCTTTTTTAAAAATTTTATTTTTCTTCTTTACACTATTCCTAGTGTACAAAAAGAATGTAATCCCCTAATCCTAGCTTGTCAACTAGAAATTAATACATCAAAAAATATCAATCAAAATTTACTGGCGAAAAATTTTTTTGGCGTTTAGTTTATTTAAAAAAGTGGCTTTAAAATATAAAATTAAATTGAAATTAAAATGTTGAAAAATTTAAATAATAAGCTCTTGGATATAATTTACTCTTAACGTATATTTTCAGTTGAATAATCAATCTTATTTTAATTATTAATTCTAATAAAAGACTTCTTTAAAACAGCAAAGTTAGAGTGTTCATACTCTAACTTTGTTTTACAGAAACTTAAACTAATTTTTATTTCAACAAATTCCTTAAATCCATAAGTTTGCTAATCATTTGATTAAATACCTCTTCTGATCCTTCTGCCTTCGTTACTATCTCCTTTAAAACCTCTTCATGTTTATCAATTGCTTTAGACAAACGATTTTTAAACTCATCATCTTTTGTTTTCTCCCATTCTAAAACTGCTTTCTCAAGATATTTTTCTCCTTTTGTTACTGTAGTCACCCCAAGCTGAACTTTATTTTTTTCAATTAAGCTTTTCCCAGCGCCTAATCTCTTATCAGCATACAAAAGTAATTTCTCTGTTTTCTGAGAAGAGGTAGACAAGGTCAATAATAATCTGTCCCTTATCATCTTAAGCCAATAAAAAGGATTATCAGGTAAAATACCAGGATAAGCTAAAAAATAGTCATTTTTCTCTTCTTTAACAGTCTCTCCCACCTCCCCTTCGTCACTTACTAAATCTTCTTGGGGATTGAGTATTGGTTCTAATGATGGTTCACTCACCTCTGCTCTCACGGGTCGAGAACAGGTTTTTAAAACAGAAATTATCATAACTGCTATTCCCAAAGCTAAAGCAGTTACCGATAAAAGAAAAAATTTCAATTTAACTTTCATTTTCTTCCTCCTTTTGTTGTTTTGGTGTTTTTGTATATCTTTCTCTAGATAATTTTAAAACTTTCATTCTATTTTTATTAGTACAGCTAGGCAAAGACAATGTCTTAGCTGAAAAAGGCTCTGACGTACGATTATCAATTGATAGCTTAATAATTGTTTGAAAATTGTCCAAAGCTACTAAGTCCTCTTCACTATAAGTTTTACCAAATTCTCTTGATAAATATTGAGCATCCTGAGCCCCAACTAGAAAAGAAATTAAAGTCCCTGCATTTCCAAAAATTGCTTTCTGAATTTCCTCTGGAAGCTGACCCATATATTGATTGGCAACAGTAATATTAAGCCGATATTTTCGAGCTTCTGATAAAATTTTAGCAAAAGAGTCGGTAGCAAAATTTTGAAACTCATCAACATATAAATAAAAATCTTTTCTTTGAGATTCAGAAATTTTAACTCTGTTCATCGCGGCCAACTGCATTTTAGTGATAAACATTGCTCCTAATAAAGTGGCATTATCTTCTCCTAAACGACCTTGAGAAAAATTACAAATTAGAATTTTCCCCTTATCCATAAATTCCTGAAGATTTATTGTTGAATGGGGATAACCAATAATTTCTCTAATCATTGGTGAAGTTACAAATTGACCAACTTTATTTAAAATCGGCGAAATTGACTCTGATCTTAATTTAGCAGGCATTTTGTTATACTCATTCAACCAAAAGTTTTTTAAAACATTGTCGCAATATTTTTCAATTATTTTTTGGCGAAAATTATCATCTCCTAAAATTCTTGGAACATCAACTAAGGTACTTCCTGGTCGTTGAACTAAAGTCATAATTGTGTTACGTAAAATATATTCCAACCTTGGTCCCCAAGAATAAGAATAAAGTTTATAAAAAATTGAAACTATTCCTGAAGCAACTAACTCTGCGTGTTCTTTTTCTTTAACCTCTAAAGGATTTAAATGAAAAGGGTGCTTTATGTCAGCAGGATCTAAAAAACAAACATCATTTAATCGATAAGAAGGAACATAATCCAGTAAAACATCACATAAATCACCATGAGGGTCAATCACTGCTAAACCTTCATTGTGACGGATATCATTTATCGCCATATTAGCAATTAAAGTTGTCTTACCAACACCAGTCTTACCAATAATATAAACGTGTTTTCTTCTATCCTCTCTTTTAATTCCAAAGTTAGTTTGTTTATTTTTAAATTCTGTTTGAGCAAAAAAATTAATTTCTTTTTTTTCTTCTTCAGAAAGATCGTCTACTACTGGTAAATTCTCCGGTGGCTCTCCAATTAATTTACCTCCCCAAGAAATATTTTTAATACGAGAAAGTTTATCATTTGGTAAATGAAAAATTGTCGCCAGCTCATTGATATTTAAGAATTGGTGTTTGGGAACTAGTTTAAATTCTCTTTCTAGAATTGCTGTTAGTAACTTCTTTTTAAAAACTTTTTCTTTTTTCAAAGCTAAATCATTCCCTTCTCCTAAGGTAAAACCACCAAAACTACCAACTAAATGGTTTAAAAAAGCACTACTTGACTTTTTGTTTATAGAAATCGCTAAAATTCTTAAGCCTGCTCGAAAAGCTTTTTGAGTTAGTTTTTGAGTAATAAGAGCTGACTGTGGATGGCTTTTAGTTGATTGCCCATCTGGAGTTGGTACCCCTTTTTCCAAAATCTTTCTTGCGGCTAATTGGTAAGAAGAACCAGCCGGAACAATCACTAGCTGAATTAAAGCTTTATCATCTGGACCGGCTTTTGCTAAGGTTCCTAAAACAGAAGCTAAAGGATCTGTGTCTTGGAAATCTTTATAGGTTTTTAAAGGCAACCAATAGGGTTTACTTAATACTAACTGGCCAAAATCAGCCTTATCTAAATCCCAATTAATTAAAAAATTTTCACTTTCAAAAATAGAACTTTTTGGATACTGAGCAGTTAATTGAGAAAGAAGATAAGGTTCAAACTCTTTTTCTATTACCGTGTAAAAATGGATCGTTTGATTAAAAAGACCAATTTCAAAAACTAAACATTTTTCTTTATTAACTAGTTTTTGCCAACCTGAAGATTGATAAGTAGAAAGAGAGGCAAAAACACCAGCTGCTAATTCTAAAGAATCTTCACTGTCCTTAGGAATTTTGATTTCCAAAACCTTTTTATCCATCTGTTTTATTGTAACACAATCAGTTTTTGAATTTTAATGAGAAAGACGTCGAGCGCTAATTTGAGCAAGTAATAATAATTCCTCTTTAGCAGCTTTCTCTGGAGAAAAAGGTGGTAATTCTAGAACTCCTCCTATACTATAAGCCGCCCAACCTTCCACTTGTATTCCTGTTTCTGTTGAATAAACTTCAAAAGGCAAAACTAGCGGTCTAACTAAATCTGCTCCTTCTGATCCTTTACCAATTGCATAAGAAATACTTTGGCTATCTTCTTCAATAGGCATTATTAAAATAATATTAGTTTCTGACTAAAACATCAACTAATTGTCTGCCAAATTCTTGAGCTGCCTGAGGACCTTGAGCAGTAACTATTTTTCCATCAACAACAACTGGTTGCTCAAGATAATTAACTCCTTTTGTTTTTAAATTTTCTGCTTTTGAAGGAAAAGTGGTGGCCTTCTTACCTACCAAAACACCGGCATTTGCTAAAATTATTGACCCAAAACAAATACCTCCAATAATTTTATTTTTATCTGCGGCTTTTTTTACTAAAGTTAATACTTGTCCATCATTAAAATAAATAGCTGAACCGGGACCACCAATAAAAACTAGCGCATCAGAATCTTCTACTCTAAGATCTTGCAATCTAACATCAACTTTAACTACAGAACCCAAAATGCCTTTTGCTTCTCCTACGCCTTTTGAGACAGTAATAACTTTAGCTCCATTTTCTTCTAGAATTTTTTTGGGCTCCATATATTCTTCGTCACGAAAGTTATCAGGAGCAATAACTAATAACACTTTTTTATCTTTTAAAAGCTCCATTGTGCCTCCTTTTAAATAATTAAATCTAAATTGTTTCTAACCGATGTTTTGGCTAATTTTATTTTTATATTTCTCCAGAATCAAATCTGTTTGGTTTTGGGGATGAAAAAAAGCAAAATGAGGAGAAACTTCCTCAATAGTTTTTTTTGACTCCATGTATTTAATTTGCAGTTTATAAAAAATATCTTCAAGGAAGTCAAAAAATCCTAATTTTTTTAATCTTTTTTTCGGTTTCTTTGCAAAGGATATTAAAACTTTATCTAAAGCGTTTGGTAAAAATTTTGCCACCCATTGATTTGAGGCCAAAAATTTCTCATAAGTCTGTTGACGGTTTAAAATTGGTCTTATTTGATAAAGTTCATGGGCAATAAAAAGATTACGTTTATTTTTGGGCAACTTTAAAGCCTTCTCATCTAAAAAAAGGTTCAAACAAATTTTATCTTTAGTTTCTTTTGTTCTTGGGCCTCTTCTCTTTCTTAATATTTCTAAGATTAATGTTACTAAAATTCTTGTTAGCCACAGTCTCTTTGTTTTAGTAATGATTAACAAATCAATATCATCTTTTAGTCTGGCATTTTTCATTGCTAATGTTCCAGTTATAGCAATCATTTCTACCCAAGGAATAAAACTAAGATAAAACGCTATATTTTTAGCAATTATTATCTTATTTTTACTATATCGCTCTCTTCTCTCTCTTAATAAAACTATTTCCTCTCTTTTTGGTAAAAAGTAAAAACCATTCTTCTGAAGAATTTTCTTCTTCTTTCTTAAAATATCTAAATGTTTTTGAATATTTAATTTTGTCCTTAGGGGTATAAATTGGTGGATTTCTTCCTTTTTCAGCGGATAATCAAAAATATCATAGTATACAAGCGTGGCCAAAATAGCTTTGCTCAACATTATTGTGTTGCTTGGGCAGTTCCTACTCCATATTGAGAAAGAACTTGAGAAATACCCGAAGTAGCAATGTTTAAAACATCGGCGGCGGTTTCTCCTTGGAGAAAACTGTTAATTGCGTCTTCAAAGTATTTGATGATTTTATCATCAATTCCATTATCCCAAGTCCGGCCACATAAATACCAAGATTTTGCATAGGAACCTTGTTTCACAACCGCGCCAACAATTGGATCTTGTTCTATTTGAGAAACTAAATCTATCCTAGGATAAGGTTCTCCAAATTGACGTATTTGGGAAGCCGCATTATAAAAATTAATGAGTGTTTGTTTTTGTGTTAAAAATTGAAGAAATTTCCAAGCTTCTTCTTGATTATTACTTTTATTCCATACTCCTTCTGCCCAATAAGTGGCCCAGCCAATTTTCTGTCCTGGCAGTTGAGGAACTGGTAGTGTTTTAAAATTAAGGTTAGGATCGATCTTTCTAATTTCATGTGCCTGCCATGAAGGAGCAAAAATCATGGCCACTTTTTCCGTAGCAAAAGCATAAACCGAAGGTGGTAAAGTTTCATCCCAAACTTTATCGGTAGTTTTGAAAATAGTATAAAATTTTAAGGCATCCTGAGCCGCTTCACTATTTGGCTGGCTTAAGTTAACACCATTCTGCATCATCATCAAACCTAAAATATCACTCCAGTGATCAACATTGTTGGTTGTTCCTAAAGCTACTCCGGCAGTTTGAATTCGACCATCGACATCTTTAACTGTCAGGTCAATTGCTGTTGTTCGTAATTCTTCCCAAGTAGTGGGGGGTGTTTTTCCTGCCTGATTAAATATTTTTGTATTATAAAATAAAACTAAAGTATCAAAGCCAATTGGAATACCTAGAGCCTGATTATTTAAAGTTAAGTCTGTGGATATTACTTGAAAAAAATTTGCCGATAGATTAATGGTTGAATTTACATTGGTCGGTGCGGGGGCTAGTTCTTTTTTTAACATTGGTACCCAAGAATTATGAAATCGAAAAATATCCGGACCTTCACCTCTAGCAAGAGCTGATTGAAGTCTCTCTCGATAATCTTTTGGTGACTGCTGAGAATATTCAATGCTTACTTCGGGATTTTCTTTTTTATACTCAGCAATAAGTTGGGTCATAACACTTTCTGGTTCCCATAATCCCCAATATTTTAAAGATACTGGTTTTTTTGTTGTTTTTGTCGATGTCGGACTCGCTCCTGAAGTTTCTTCTTTAGTTGACTTTTGAGTTAATTTTGGGAAAATTTTAATCCCTAAAAAGAAAAGTAAACCAATAACTAAAATTGCTCCAGCAATTGGTATAATCCTTTTAAATGGTGATTCTTTCACAAAATTTGCCTCATTTGGTGAAGAAGGAGAATTTAATTCTTCTTTAGGAACACTAGGAGAAATCGAAGGAATAGAACTAGGGGTTTCAGGAGGGTTTTTTTTTGTAGAAGCTGGAGCTTGTTTATTCCCGCTTTCTACTGGTACTGATTTTTCTTGTTGCTGGGGAGGCGGATTTGGATTCTGCTTTGAATCTCCAGAATTGCTTATCCACGGTGGGAAAACTTGAGTATTATTTTTATCAGTGGGAGAATTGCTGTCAGCCATTGTTCAATCTTTCCTTATTAGTTAAAATATTCTTATTCTTATGATAAACAAGCTAAAAGCTATTTTGCAAGTAGAAAAGAGAAAAATTATATCCCTTGTCCTTTACTTTAGTATGGGAATTTTGTTGATGGTTTTTTTATCCACTGTTTTTTTTGTTATCTTCCAAGTTAACTTTTATAGAAAAATTTATCCGGGAGTTAAAATAAACGATTTATCTTTAGAAGGAAAAACTCATAAACAGGCAGAAATAATTTTAAAAGATTATCTTCAAAGTCAACAGTTTGAAAAAATAACCTTCAGGTATGAAGAGAAAATTTTTACAATCTCTTCCAAAGAAATACAATTAACTTATTCTCCAGAAAAAACTGCTGAAAAAGCTTATCTTTGGGGAAGAAGCTCTAATTTATTAGATAATTCTAAAAAACAGCTACTGTCTTTAAAAAGAGAGGTCCAACTTGGTTTTAGCTACGAATTAGACAATTCTTTGTTAGAAGAAAAGATTAATATTATTACTGCCCAGATTGAGACTCCTGCTATTCCTCCAGTTATTACTGTTGACAAAACGAAGGAGGAGAAAATTAGAATTGAAAAGGGAAAATCCGGTATTGCTGTTGATAAACAACAATTAAATCAAATAATTGAAAATCAATTAGCTTTTTTCAAACAAGAAACAATTGATGTTCCGATAAAAATTATTTTTCCTCCTATTAGTGATGAAAAAATTCAGCAAACCCAAAAAAGGGCAGAAAAACTTCTAGGAAAAACCATTATTATTCTTTCTGATGAAAATGAATGGCGTTTAACTGATGAAGAGATTATTAATTTTCTCAGCTTTAATAATGATGTTGATGAAGATAAAGTCGCTGTTTGGGTATCTCAATTAGCAAAAACTATAAACCAACCAGCCCAAAATGCTTTATTTAATTTCCAAAATGAGAAAGTAGTCGAATTCAAAGCTGCCAAAAGAGGCGAAGAACTTGATCAAGAAAAAACTATTGATTTAATTAAAAAATCTATTGTCGGTCTAGAAAAAGAAGAAAATAAGGAGGCCCAAGTTCATCTTCCAATTGTTTTTACTGAACCTAAAATTAAAACTGAAGAGGTTAATAATTTAGGGATAAAAGAACTTATTGGTGAAGGCTCTTCTTATTTCCGTGGTTCAATTTCTTCACGTATTTTTAATATCGAATTGGCTTCCAGTCGTTTCAACGGTATCCTTATTCCTCCTGGTGAAACTTTCTCTTTTAATAATATTTTAGGTGAAGTGTCTCAAGTTACTGGTTTTAAACAAGCCTATATTATTAAAGATGGGAAAACTGTTTTAGGGGATGGAGGAGGTGTATGTCAAGTTTCTACTACTCTTTTCCGGGCGGCTCTAAATGCTGGTTTACCAATAGAGGAACGACAAGCTCATGCCTATCGAGTTTCTTATTATGAACAAAATTCTGCTGTTGGTCTAGATGCAACTGTTTTTGAACCAACTGTTGACTTAAAATTTAAAAATAACACTTCTGGTTATGTTTTAATCCAGAACATTTTTAATCGTTCACAAATGAAATTAACCTTTCAACTCTATGGAACTAGTGATGGCCGCCAAGTTACTATCTCTCCTTCAAAAATCTGGGACCAAACTCCTCCCCCACCTGATCTTTATCAAGATGATCCTTCACTGCCAGTAGGAGTTATTAAACAAATCGACTGGAAAGCTTGGGGAGCTAAAGCTTCTTTTGGGTATAAAGTAGTCAGAAATGAAGAAGTTTTAGAAGACACAACTTTTTATTCTTTTTATAAACCTTGGCAGGCAATCTTTCTGAAAGGAACTGGTGGTCAGTAAAACATCTTCTTATCAAAAACAAAAAACAGTTCTTCAAAATATAAGTCTTATTTTTCTTTTAGTCTTCGGTTTTATCTTATTTTTTCATAGAATTAAAAGCATCAATCAGGATCTTGGTCGACATCTAAAAATTGGGGAAATAATTGTTTTAGAAAAACAGTTCCCTAAAACTAATCTTTTTTCCTATACTAATTCCAATTTCCCTTTTATTAATCATCATTGGCTTCCAGAAGTTATCTTCTATCTTCTAGTTGATAATTTTGGTTTCAATAGTTTAATTATCTTAAAAACAATTGTTAATTTGTTGGCTTTTCTTCTGCTTTTTATTGTTTGTTGGAAACGATTTAACAAAACTATTACTCTTCTTGTTGGATTTTTAACTCTGCTTGTTTTTAGTCAAAGAACTGAAGTACGGCCAGAAATCTTCAGTTATTTATTTACCAGTATTTATCTTTTTTTTCTTTTCTTCAAAAAAAACTATCGTTTCTTCTGGTTTTTAATTTTAATTCAAGTTTTATGGGTCAATTCCCATATTTATTTCTTTGTTGGTCCAGCTTTGCTATTTTTCTATTTTTTGGCTGGAATTTTTGAAAAAAAAGAAATTATTAAACGAAGTTTTTATTTTATTCTCAGTTGTCTTGCTTGTCTTGTGAATCCCAATTTTTTTAAGGGTGCAATTTATCCTTTTTTTGTCCTTAAAAACTATGGCTATCAAATTGTTGAAAACCAGTCGCCTTTTTTTATGAGCCGCTATACCGGACAATTATATTTACCTTTCTTTTGGTTAAGTCTTGTCGTTGCAACTGTCAGCATTCTCTTCACTATTAAAAAACAAGAATTTTTTCCTATTATTACTTTTCTTTTTTTTACTGCTTTAAGTTTTAAAGCTATTCGTAGTACTCCTTTTTTTGGTTTAGTTTTTTTACCGATTAGTAGTTTAAATTTACAGGTTATAAAGCAAAAGTTTTTTAAAAAAACTTCTTTAGAAATAAAAACTAATTTGGTTCTTTTAATTTTTACAATCTTAATACCTCTTCTTATTTTCTCTAGCTACCAAATGGCTAAAGAAAAAAAATTTGGATTAGGAATAGAGATTGGCGCTAGTAAGGCCGTTGATTTTTTGTTGGAAAAAAACATCCCTGGTCCAATTTTTAATAATTTTGATATTGGTGGCTATCTTATCTATCGACTACATCCTAAATATCGAGTATTTGTAGATAATCGTCCAGAAGCTTATCCGGCTGAGTTTTTTCAAAATATTTATATTCCTGCTCAACAAAATGAACAAAAATGGAAAAACTTAGACCAACAATATAATTTTAATATTATAATTCTTAGCCATACTGATATTACTCCTTGGGCTCAAATTTTTTTGAAAAGAATCTCTCAAAATAAAAATTGGGAACAAATATATCTTGATGAAAAGGCAGTAATTTTTGAAAAAAGATCTTTTTAAACCTCTCCTTCAGTTAAAAAGCTCAATTTTTTAAAGTTTTTTATTTATTCTACAGAACTTCATTTTTTGCTCTGTTTTTGTTAAAATTAGGCCAGTTGACAATCTAAATAACAAGCCAATGTAGCTCAGTTGGTTAGAGCAGCTGTTTTGTAAACAGCAGGTCGTCGGTTCGAATCCGACCGTTGGCTCTTATAAAATGCGTAGGTGGCGGAGCAGCAATCGCACCAGTCTGTAAAACTGGCGGTCTAACGGCCTTCGGGGGTGCAAGTCCCTCCCTACGCACAAATATGAGAGAAATACTAAATCGTCGTACTATGGCTTATATAAAGGCCCTTATTCCTTTAGCACTACTAATGGTTACTGCTCCTCTTAGCGCTGAAGGAGAATGTCCTCAAAATGGAGTAGTTTTTTACGGCGAACCCGATTTTGTTTGTAGCCAAACAGATCCTGGTTTTATTCAAATGATTGAAACAAGAGAAATTACTAATATACCTCCAGATCTTGGAATTTCTTCTTTTAAAATACCCTCTGGTTCTGTTCTAGTTTCTGATCATCCTGATCTTGGAGGTATGCATATATGCGTAGAAGGAGATGATCCTGATCTTTCTGATAATTTTGTAACTGATCCTAAAGGAGGAGTCATTATATTAAACGACAATATTAGGTCTGCTGAAGCCTTTATCGAACCAGGATGTCCACAAATAAAGATCTTTCTACCAATAGTGATAAGAGAAAATTAAGTTTAGTTTATATAAGACAACTCTTCTTTGTTTATGAAAAAATTTCTTTTTAACAATATAATTTTAGGCGGTACTTTTGACCATTTTCATAAAGGCC
This sequence comes from uncultured Pseudomonadales bacterium, assembly GCA_964467735.1. Taxonomy (GTDB): domain Bacteria; phylum Patescibacteriota; class Microgenomatia; order UBA1400; family CAYXSR01; genus CAYXSR01. Next base: position 60,035 of record CAYXSR010000003.1, read on the forward strand.
ATGAAAAATTTTTAAAACAGGCTTTTAATTTATCTAAATTTGTTTACTGCGGAATTGTCAAAAAACAATTCCAAAATAAAAAATTCCCCCATTCAATCCAAACATACAAACAACGTCTAAAAGAAGTTAAAAACTTTATCAATAAAAATAAACTCCAATCAAGAATTAAGATTTTTTCTATTAATAATCAATTTAGTGATGAAATTAATAATCCATCTTTAGAGGCAATTATCATCACTAAAGATACTTTAAAAGGAGCGAAACTTTTTAATCAAAAACGAGAGTCTCTAGGATTGCCTGTTTTAAAAATTATCAATATTACTCTTTTAAAAGATAAAAAGGGCCTAGCAATTTCCTCTACTCGCATTAGAAAAGGAGAAATCGATCGGCTTGGTCATTCATATTTATCGCATTTTACCAGAACTCTTAATTTACCTAAAAAACAAAGACAACTTTGTAAAAGACCAATTAGTAAATTAATTAAGGATTCTCATCCTAATCTTGGTTCAGCCAGTTTAAAAATAAAAAAAACTATATTCCGAAAAAAACATCCTCTTATTATTAGTGTTGGCGATATTGTTACTTATTCCTTAAAGCTCCAAAAAATTCCTCTTGATCTTGCTATAGTAGACTTTAAAAGTCATCGAAAACCAATAGATATAAAAATTTATCGCTCATTGTTTAAAATAAAAACTAAATTTATAACTATAAATAATCCTGGGAGTATTGATAAAAAACTCGTACATACTCTTTATAAAGCTATTAGCAAGGCATTAATATCGACAGAACCACAAAAAATTTTTGTTCATGGTGAAGAAGATTTGGCTGTTTTACCATTAATTCTTCTTTCTCCTTTAAATAGTCTTGTCTTTTATGGCCAACCAGAAAAAGGAATTGTCAAAGTCCAAGTAACTGAGCAAACTAAATTAAAAGCGATAAGGCTATTAAAAAAATTCCATTCTACCTTATCGAGCTAAACTTAAAGCCCAAATTTTCTTAATTCCATTTCTTTTTAAAACTTTCGTACATTCTTTTAAAGTAGAGCCCGTTGTCCAAACATCATCTACTAGTAAAATTTTTTTTAATTTTCTTTTGCTAATCACCGGCAAAAAAAGTTTGTTTATTTGAAAAGCATTCTCAATATTTTTTCTTCTTGCCTTACCCTTCAATTCTACTTGAGGAGTTGTATTTTTTACCCGTAAAAGTAAGTCCTCAATGCAGGCTAAATTTAAATTTTTGGCTAAAAATTTTCCTATTAATATTGACTGATTAAAACCACGCCATGCTTGTCGTTTCCGATGAAGAGGCACTGGAACTATTATTGGCTTCTCTTTTAAAAAACTCTCAAAAGTAAGATATTTTTGTTTTGCTAAAAATTTAAACATTAAATATCCTACCTCATTTATTAAGTCAGAAACAAATTGATATTTAATTTTCTCAATTAATTTTTTAGCAAGTGGTTGATGGTATTCTAGAATAGAAATTAATCCATCCAAATGATGTTTATGATCACAAACAGGGTGTGTTTGACCATCTATCGCTGGTTTGTCACAAATAGGACAAAATTGATTTTCCAGAAAAACAATTTTTTTAAAACAAGAGGGACAAATATATCTTCCAAATTTATTACAGTTAATGCATGTCCTTGGAAAAAGAAAATCTTTTATTATTTCCACTCTTAAAAAGATAATAACACTTAAAAACAAAAATCCCCATTTATTAATGGGGATTTTTTATTGTGGAGATGGGGAGAAATGAACTCCCGTCCGAAAAGGTTCTTTTTAAACTTCTACAAGCTTAGTCCGTTTTTTATCCTAAAGAGAGAAACGAACAACCCTTTAACCTTCAGGAAATGGTCTTATGCTCCTTCTAAAGCCGACCAACTTTAGAATGATGCCCTGAGTGGGTTTTCACTCTAACTAATCCCCCAGGGAAGACGAGCTAGAATGCCAGCTTAGGCTGTAAAAGCTAAAGCCGGTTGGCCAAAAAGGGCTAGCTTAACGCTTTCCCAGACTTCGGCCAATTTGTCAGAAATTTTGCTGACAGTTATGTTTTGATTCTGTTTAACTCCGATGAATCAACGGAGGCTTGCTGTTTTCAAAGAACAATCTTCCCGTCGAATCTATTCATCCCCTATTAACTTACTGATTTTAATTCCCTGGCTTGTTCTCTTGCCAAATCTCTTTTTCTAATTTTTTCTCTTTTATCCCACTTTTTCTTACCTCTGGCTAATGCCAGTTCTAATTTAATTTTGTGACGCGAAGTATAGCAAGAAACAGGCACAATTGTCAAATTTTTACCTTCCATTTTTTTATCTAAGGCCAAAATTTCTTGTTTGTGTAATAGAAGTTTCCGCCGTCTAGTTGGATTATAATCTTGATTGTTAGCAAATTTATAGGGAGAAATGTGACAATTAACTAACCAAGCTCCTTGGTTATCTAATTGAACAAAACTTTCGTCAAGCTTAATCTGCCCTAACCTGATGCTTTTTACTTCTCTTCCCTCTAAAATAATTCCTGCTTCAAATTTTTCTAAAAATTCATAATTAAACTTGGCTTTTTTATTAATAATTTTCATCACCCACCCATTATTTTAGTTTATCAGAATACGTCAAGCATAAACTTTCAATAGTTTATTCTGCCAACTCAATTTCATAAATTCTTTGGCCGGTAAGCAATAAGATTCTACTTTCTTGTTTATCAACAACTATATTAGTAGCGCCAGCAATTCCACTCCAAACATATTGTTCTTTATATTCACCAGTTTCTTTATTAATAACCACGATTCTTGTATTTTTAATGTCTAGAATATAAAGATTGTCTAAACCCTCATCAGTATAAATTTTTATTGGTTCATTGAATTGTTTATCTAAACCAGTTAATACGAAAGTATCTTTCTTTCCCCTGGTAAACTTCATAATCCCCCCATCTTTAAGTAAAACCCAAACATTGCCATCAATTGCCAAAGAAACCGCGTCTTTGAGTTGAGAATCAGATTTTACTAAATATTCTTTAGCATCAGCTAAACCATCATCAATTCCAATATACTTCCAAATTGTTTCCTTCCCAGTATCAAGTAAATAAATGTTTCCACTAAAACCGACAATTTGTTGAATTTGTCCCCAATTTTCATCGTCTTTTTTGGCAATTATTTTTTGATTATTAACATCAACAACTTGAATGTTGTCCTCCGCCATTAAAAAAATTCTATTAGAAGAGCTTGCTAATCCGATTGTTCCTTTAAATTCATCTCCCCCGGCAACCACTTGAGAAGATTTTGTCTCTAGATCAATTTGTAAAACACTCAACTTATCAGAATCTAAAACAAACAAATTATTATCTTCTGCTTTTCCCCAATCGTTTCCTCTAAAACCATCTTTAACCAATTGGAAGTCAATAAATATTTTTGGATTTTCTACTAAATATTCTTTTAATACTCCCATTAACTCTTTTTCTACTCTTTTTAATAATTCTTCTAATCTTTCTTTTTCATCTTTTTTAGTAACCGTCTCTAACGATTGTTGGATTAAATCTTTACTTTCTTGTAAAAGACTTCGTGACCTTAAAGGATTAAGTTCTTTTAAAGACTCTGCCTGATCATATTTACTAGAAACTTCTTCGATAATCATATCGGCTTTCTTTTTTTGAGTTAGCCGAGTCTTCTCTTTTGTGCCAAAAAAAATACTTATTACTAAAAGTCCAATTAAAATAATTGCGATTGTTAAATTAACTTTCTTACTTTTCTCGGTCCGAATATTATTCTTTAAAAAAAGTTCCCTATCTCGCTTAAAACTCCTAATAAATTGATTAGTTAAGGAAGGAACTTTAGAAAAGGCTTTGGTCAATTGAGCGATTATCTCTCTAATGTTTAATTTTTGTTTACTTTCTTTGTTGGGAACCTCTACTTCTCCATCGTCAGCCGTCTTGCTTAAATCAGAAAAAATTGTTTTGGTAATTATTACTGCCGTTTTACTATTCTCTTCCCCTCCATGAATCGTTGGTGCCCAAGATTCAACGATTTCTTCTGGCTCTTCCGATTTAAGGCCTAATTTAATTTGTTCTAAAGGAATTGTTTCAAAAAATTGATCGGTGGCTAAAAGAATAAAATCATTATTCTGAAGAAATCCAGAAGTTCCTTCTGTTTGATCACCTGAAGATGAAAGGATTTTAAAAAGTTTTTCTTTACGATAAATATAAACCTCTCCCTTACCCAGCCGGTAAAAATAAACGACTGGAGACTTATCTTTTCTATCCAGAATAACACTTACTATCACGGATAACTCAACTTTATCTTTAAACTCTTCATTAAGTTGAGTTAAACTCATCCCTAAAAGATGGAAAATTTTTAACTCTTCAGAAGAATAATAAATCTCGTGAAAACGAGAAATTATTTCTTTTCCAAAAGAAGTCACATCAATTCGCTCATCTTTTGCCTCAACCGAAAAAGCGGCCATTAAGTTGCCTGAAGAATGAATTTTTTCTCCTTCTGGAAGAAAAATATGTGTCTGTGCCCAAGATCGTCCGTTAGCCGCCCCGACGATCGTCGCTGATTTCAAAAAAATCTTCTTCATAAAATTATCCATGCTAGAAGAAAAACAAATAAAGCAATTGCTAGATGAAGCCAAGCGATTAGTGATAATAAATAATTATTCTTGTCACTAATTGTCTGTCCCATTAATTTTACCTGCCGGACAATTACTACAGCAAAAATTATGTATAAAACTAACGCCAGAATAAAAAACAACTTTACGATTCCCCAAATAGAAAAACCTAGCGTTTCTTCCAAAAAATTAATCATCCTATCTTACCCTTCCTTCTATTTTTTCTTTTTCTTCTTGTAAAATAAGCTGGTTTAAGATCCTTGCTACTTTGTCTGGCTTGGCAACATCCTCAAATTCTACTCGAGGAACTTTGCCAGCTGTCTGTACTAACACATCTCCATAATTAAATAAAGATCTTATTGCTCCACCCATGGTAAAGGTTATGTCCTGAATTTTATCAATCTTTGTTTCAGTAATTTCTTTATAAGCTAAGCTCACAAAATCAACATCAACTATCCGCTCATCAGTAATAATAAAAACATTAAAATACCAAGAAAGAAATTTCTCGAAGACAAAAGCTGTCGTTATAAGATACCACATAATCACTGTCATAAATTTGAAGCGCCATGGAAGAAATGCCAAAAGAGGTATCCAACGTAAACCAATAGGGGCAAAAATCATCAAAAAAGTAATTAGAACCCAAGAGAGGTTGGTAATCGGGTGCTTTCTTAAAAGAACAATAATTTTTTCTTCACTCTCCTGTGTCTCAAAAGTAATATTTTTGGGCAAAAACATGAAGGAAGTAAAGCGTTTTTTTGTTCTCTTCTCTCCTAACTCATCAACAATCTTTTTTATCTCTTTATTTCGTTTAGTTTTTAAGGAAACTTTCTTTCTTTTCCTTTTCTTTTTTTTCGTTTTTGATGGAGCAACATAAATATCAGGCATTTTAAAACTTGATTCAGTAATTAATAATTACTATTTAA
>CAYXSR010000004.1:0-56843 GCA_964467735.1 uncultured Pseudomonadales bacterium
GCACGACCGACGTTGATTCTGGTCCCAGCAGTAAAGGTGATTTCTTGGCGTCCACCTCGGCCGGACCCGGGCCAATAGCAATCATCGCTATCACAGCGAGAATCGCTAACAATCCTAAAATTAATCCACTCTTTTTTCTCACGTTGTTCGCTCCTTTTTGGCGCCCTCCACGCGCACTAGCAAGAAACAAATTTTGTTTCCTATTAGCGAGCGTGGAGGTTAAAAAAAGGAGTTGAACCCATCAACTCACTTGTCAAAGTACAAGTATTTCTATCCATAGAAAAACTGCTAATAGTTTTGTATAAATAAAAACACTTAATTGTCATTATAAAGTGTTGAATTACAAATGCAACTTCTATTAGGGGAGAATTTGTACTAAAATACAACTATGAAACTTTACCCATCTTTTAAGAATCTTTCTAACAAGACTAGAGTTTTATTAACAGATATTCCTTCTTCTACTTCAGTAACAGCCTTGGTAATGGTTCATACGGGTAGCCGCTATGAGGAAGAGCGATTGGCGGGTATTTCTCATTTTCTAGAACATATGGTTTTTAAAGGTACTAAAAAATATCCGACGGCTTTAGATTTGGCCGCTGCAGTTGATTCAGTAGGCGCTGATTTTAATGCTTTTACTGATAAAGAATATACTGGTTTTTATGTTAAGGCGGCTGGTCAACACCTAGAACTAGCTTTAGATGTTTTGTCGGAAATGATCTGGCGACCAAAATTAGAAGAAAAAGAAATTGAGAAAGAAAAAGGAGTAATTGTTGAGGAAATTAATATGCGAAATGATCATCCGATGATGAAAGTGGAGGAAGAATTTGAAAGCTTGCTTTTTGGTCAGACTAATTTAGGAAGGGAAGTGATTGGTAGCAAAAAGACTGTTTTAGGAATTAAAAAAGCTGATTTTTTAGATTTTCGGAGACAGTGGTATCAACCGCAAAATATGGTTGTGGGAGTAGTTGGCGGGATCAAAAATAAGAAATTAATTGAGAAATATTTTAGTTTACCTAACAAAAATAAACAAAAAATTGTTCATGATAACAATTTCCAACTTCAATCAGAAAAAATAAAAGTTATTTATAAGAAGACCGAACAGGCCCACTTTTGTTTAGGAGTGCCGACTTTTAAAAGAAATCATAAGGATAGATATGTTTTGAATTTGATAGCTGTTATTTTAGGCGGAAATATGAGTTCTCGTTTATTCTCCGAAGTTCGGGAAAAAAGAGGCCTGGCTTATTATGTTAAAACTTCACCGACTGCTTTTTTAGATACTGGCTATTTAGTTTCTCAAGCAGGAACTGATATAAACAAAGCCAAACAAGCAATAAAAATTATCCAATCAGAATATTACAAAATTGTTAATGACAAATCGCTTGAGTTAGAGAAAGATCTTAAAAAGGCAAAAGAATTTATTAAGGGAAAGTTAAGCTTAAGTTTGGAGGATTCTAAAACGGTTGCTTTGTTATTTTCTGAAGATCTGCTTTTAGAAGGGAAAATTAGAACACCAAAAGATATTTTATCAGAGATAGAAAAAGTTAATGTTGATGATATTAAAAGAGTTAGTAAAGAAATTTTTCAGCCAGAAAAATTAAGATTAACAATAATTGGACCTTATAAAAACAACTCACAATTTAAAATCTAAGGAAAGGAGGTGAGACTTATGTCAAAATTACAAAAAAGCGTTGTTTTAGTTAAGCCTGATGCCCTTCAGAGAGGTTTGGTAGGCGAGATTGTCTCCCGTTTTGAACGTAAAGGTTTGAAATTAATGGCAATAAAAATGATGCATCTTACCGATGAAATTTTAGATGAATGGTATGCTCATCATAAAGAAAAGCCCTTTTTTGGCAATCTTAAAAAATTCATGATGGCTACTCCTGTAGTTGCAATGCTTTGGGAAGGTTTAGAGTGTATTAACGCTGTTAGAAAACTTTGCGGTGTTACTACCGGTTATCAGGCAGAAGCTGGATCAATAAGAGGAGACTTTTCAATTTCTCAACAACACAATATTATTCATGCTTCTGATTCCGAAGACTCAGTAAAAAAAGAAACAAAATTGATTTTTAAAGATGAAGAACTTTTTGACTACGATAAAGGAGAATATCTTTGGGTTTATTCGGTTGAGGAAAGAGAATAAGAGCCAGTCTCGGGCTTTTTGTCGGGGTAGTCGGATTCGCACCGACGGCCTCACGGACCCGAACCGTGCGCTCTACTCCTGAGCCATACCCCGTTATTAATTTGTGCCGCTAGAAGGAATCGAACCCTCATCTCACCCTTAGGACGGGTTTGCTCTATCCATTAAGCTATAGCGGCAAAAAAACTTATTTGAGTTATTTTATCATTTTTGAAAGATTACTTTAAAACAATTGCGTAGAGGTTTGGAGGATAGGGGGTTTCTCGATTAAAACTAGTTAAAATAAGTAACTTACTTGAGTCTGGCCAGGGATAGACAAAACTTTCTTCAAATGGTCCGGCATAGACAACATCTTTGTTAGTTCCATCATATTCTAAAATAGTTAGTTTGTCTTTTTCTTGTAAGACTAAATGATAAGAATCTGGAAACCATTGAATTTGTTGATTACTGGCTGGTTGGAAAAAAGGAAGCGATTGGTAAAAAATATCAATTAAAGATAAAGATTTTTCCTCACTTGCTTGTTCTTCTTTTATTTTTTCGACAATAAAGAAATTTTTATCTTCCTTAAGATCATAAAGATAGATGTTGTCTGGTTTGATTTCTCTTTCTTCTGGTTGAGTATTTGATCCTGGCAAAGAAGGGATAAGATTTTCAAGAATAGAAGCGGAAGCAGTAGCCGTATATAAGAGTTTTTCTTCATCCGGCGACCAAGAGATAATTTGAGCTGATTCGGTGGCAATTTTTTGCATTTCCAAGGGAAGTTTTTCTATTTTTTTTGCTTCTTTTAATTGAATTTCTTTTTTCCACTCATCCAAGATTAACGATAATCTGGCAGTAACATCGTGCAAACTGCCAGGATCATTAAATTTCTCTGCTTCTAATAAAATATTGTTTTTATCATAAGAAGCAATTATTTGTTTACTATCCGGCGACCAAACGAATTGGGCTTTAGTATAGTCAAGTTGGTTGCTATTTCTGGCAATTTGTCGAGGATCTCTTGAGAGGGCCAGAGGTTTTGAATTTAAATCTAAAACCCAAAGACCATTTTTTAATTCTGAAGAAGCTGAAGCAACAGAAAAGGCTATTTTTTGTCCATCTGGAGAAGGGATAGCATTTAAAGCACCGGTGAAAGTTAGAGCTTTAAGGTCGGGAACAGCTGGAAAGAGGGTGGCGTTTGTTTGAGTGACAATTTCTTTTTTTAAAGTTAATACTTTCTCCCAAGGAATAAATCCATCCTTAATGATTTTTACCTTATATTCTCCGGGTGGAAGGTTAAAAGTATCATCAGTAGCGGTAGTCAATTTATCATCAATAAAAACTTGGGCACCAGTAGGAAAGGAATTAGCTACAAGCAATCCGGTCGCGGCAATTTTTTTCTTTTTAAGATCTAAACGATAACCTTTGGCAAAACGAATTGCGACAATTGTTCCAAAAATTAAAAAAACAGCCGTTATTAAAGTAATCAAAAGGCGCTTATTCATTAAAGCCTATTATAACTCTTTTTGTTTTTAAAACCTATACTTTATTTTAATTTGTTTTCGCTTGTTGCCACTCTATTTATCTACCAGTATAATAAAATTATTATGTTATCTAAAAGATTAGGGATCGATTTAGGGACTGCAAATTCCATCGTTTATCTTCAGGGTAAGGGGATAGTTTTAAATGAGCCGACGGTAGTAGCGGTGACGGTCGATGATAAAAAGGTGGTTGCTGTTGGGAATGAAGCCAAAGAAATGTTAGGTAGAACGCCGGGAAACATTATCGCCTCTCGGCCAATGAGAGATGGAGTGATTGCTGATTATCAGGTTACCGAAGCAATGTTACGTTATTTTTTGCAAAAAGTTTGTGGGAAATCATTTTTATTTAAACCAGAAGTAATGATTTGTATTCCTGCTGGCTCAACCCAAGTAGAAAGAAGAGCAGTTGAGGATGCCACTGTCTCGGCCGGAGCTAAAACAGTTTATGTTATTCATGAACCATTAGCTGCTGCTATTGGAGCAGGAATTCCGATTGCTGAACCTTCAGGAAATATGATTGTTGATATAGGGGGAGGGGCAGCGGAATCGGCAGTTATTTCTTTAGGAGGAGTAGTAATTTCTCGAAGTATTAGGGTTGGGGGAAATAAACTTGATGATGCGATTATTAGCTTTATGAGAAAAAAATATAGTTTAGTTATTGGTGATACGACTGCTGAAGAGGTAAAACTTAAGATAGGGTCGGCAATTTCCTCTAAGAAACAGAAGAAAAAAGAAGAGGAAATAGAGCTTAAGGGAAGAGATAGTATTACTGGTTTACCAAAGAGAATAGAAATTGATACTGATGTAGTAGTTGAAGCAATTCATCAACCACTTTTGCAAATTATCAATATGATAAAACAAATTCTTGAAGAGATTCCACCAGAATTAGCTAGTGATATTATCGATAAAGGAATTATTATGAGCGGAGGAACTTCTTTGTTGAGAAATTTTGACAAACTTTTAAGCGAAGAACTAGGAGTTCCTTGTTATGTTGCTGAAGATCCAATGCTATGTGTTGCAAAAGGATGCGGAGTGGCTTTAGAAAACTTGGAACTTTATAAAAGAAGTCTCATAAAAAAATAAAAATTTCAATTATTTTAATAATATAGAGAAGTATTATAGTAAAATTTAATTTTAACATTTATAAAATAGTTATTAGAGCTTTTAAAATTGTTTTTTTATGAAGAAATTGTAAGAGTAAAAAATTTATTCATAAAAAACATTTATTAATAAATGTTTTTATAAAAGTTATATCCTATAGGATATATTTTAAATTAAAAAATATTGTTAATAGTTTTGACATTGAGAAATGTTGTTTAGAACGTTAAAATTTAAGTTTTTTTACACTTTTTTCTTAAAAACTAGTTTGATTTTTAATCTTAAAAACAGAAAAATAGTCATTTTTTGTTAGCAAAGAGAGTGGAGAAGTGCCAAATCCACTCCAATATAAGAAAATTACTAATATATCAATGCTTTTTAACATAAAAAGTGATAAAAAACCCTTTTTTTATTAAATTTTAGGCGGCTTTAAGTGAGTTTTTTAAGTAAAGTTTACCAAAAACCAAAAAAAACCCAAATTCTTGGAGTTGGGATTAATTTTCAAAACCTTGAAGAAATAGTTTCAGGCGTGGAAGAATGGTTAGACTCTAACAAACAATATCAAATTACTACACCAAACCCAGAACAACTAGTTTTGGCTCGAAAAGATGAAGAGTTTAAAAAGATTCTTAACCAAGCCGATTTAGCAATTCCCGATGGCATTGGAATTGTTTGGGCAGCGAAATTTTTAAACAAAAATTTAGATCGTAAGTTAAAACGTCTAGCTGGGATTGATTTGATGATTGAATTATGTAAATTGGCAGCTAAAAAAAATCGGCGAATTTTTTTACTTGGAGCCCAAAATAAAATTGCTCAAAAAACTGCGGAGCAATTGCGATCCAAATATCGAGTTGAAAAAATAAAATATTGTGGGGGACCAAGTGATATAAAAAATGAAAGCGAAGTAGAGAAGCAAAAAATTATAAAAAAAATTAATTTTTTCAAACCGGATTTTCTTTTTGTTGCTTATGGTGCACCATTTCAAGAAAAATGGATTGCTGCTAACCTGCCGGATTTGAAAGTAAGAATCGCAATGTCAGTGGGTGGGGCTTTTGATTATATCTCTGGAAAAGTTAAAAGAGCACCAGCCTGGGCAAGGAAAATTGGCTTAGAATGGCTCTGGCGGTTAATAAACCAACCTTGGCGTCTTAAAAGACAATTAAAACTGATTAATTTCCTGTTTCTTATATTACAAGAGAAAAGATTGAAGGAATAAACTACAAGATTGTGTTATTTTTCTTGCATGCCTAAAAGCCACAAAACCGCTTCTTTTCTATATCTCCTGTCTCCTCGAGAGTTTATGCGTATGGCGGGTAATTTACCCCTCTTACCCCAGCGTTTAATTGTTAAAGGAGAAACCCGGAGTAATTCAGCTACTTCGCGAACAGTAAGTAAGTCGGGAAGTTCTTCTAAAGATACTTTTAATTTTTTAGAAACCTTAGGAATGTTATTATTAATATCGGTAACTTCTTTATCTTGAGGCTGTAAGTTAATTTTTGTTATATTTTGATCGTCCATATGCTAGCTCCTTTTGTATCAAAATAATATGCTTATAAAACCAATGTAACATAATGATAAAAAAAGTGTCAAGAACAAAATTACCTTACTTCGTAAAGAAAGAGTCTCCAAGGCCAATAACTTGGGCAACCAATAAATTCCAAAGTATCAAAACCAAAGACTTCCAGACAATCAAAGAGGTTTTTTAAAAAGTAGCCCTTTTCTCCTTGATAAAGATGACCAAGGAAGTTTCTTTTAAATTCTTTCCATTGAAAAGCAACGTTTTTTAGACAGGCTTCTGCCATTTGGCGATGAGAAGAAATCATGGCATCGGGAGCATGAAGTCTTTGGTCAAAATAAAAAAATAAATTTAATATATTTTGAACAGCTGCTCTTGTTTTTTCAATATTGCCACTTTCTAAATCATCAAGAGAGAGATCAGATAAAGATATAGACATATGATAAATTTCACTTATTACCTGACTATTAGGTATGCCTTGTAAGAACTCTGGGTGGCTAGCACTAATTTCCCTCATTATTCCCTCACAATGTCTTCGGTTTCGATGTATCTGAAAAACTAATTTTGCGGCGGCATCAACAGCTTCTGGATTTTCTTTTAGCCATAAGACTAAAGGTTCAGCAATATGTTTTTCTACTAATCCTAATAAAATAGTCTTTGTTTCTTGGATAGTTTGTCCAACAGACAGCGGTTGAGATTGATCTTCACCGACTAGATGATTATCTGCCATCTCCATATCAAATATTTGATTTACTAATTCTGTATTGGTTATAAAAGGATGAATCGGTTTGCGTTTGGTTAAAATTATTGATTCGGAAGTGATAAAACCGTTTGTTCTTTGGCAAAATTCCGCCAACATTTGAGCGATTATATTTATTCTTGAAGTGATAGGGAGCCAATCGCCATCTATTATTGTTGCAAGACCATTTTCCTCTATCTTTTCTTGAAAATAGGAAGGAGGGATTACTCTAGGGAAATAAGTGAAAGGAGTAGCGGTTATGCCAGAAATGAAAAATTTTGGACTACCAAATTCGAGATCTCGAAAATCAGCAGTTTCTGGACCAAATTCTATTTGAAGATGACCATCGGAAAATCTTCTTACTCTAACGACAAAATGTTGGCTAGAATCAGATCCATAGTCTTTTGGTTTATGTAAATTAATTATGATCTCGCTTTTCGGAGGCATACTTCCTAAAAGCCCAATTTCCAACCAAGGTTTTCTTGCTTTTATTTGTGGGTCGACTTCTGGATAACCGTAAAGAGCTTTTTGTAGAGACTCCCAACTGTTAATTCCGCCATTTTTGCCAAACCAATAAGGAGTTATTCCTTGTCGACCAGGTATAGCAGTCGCAAAACCAATAGTTATATTTCTTTTTGGTAGAGAATCTAGGATAGGATGAAGTTTTTTATCTATAACATCAGAATCTAAAGAGGATAAAGCAGGAGAATTTGGTTCAAGTGTTTGGAGAATAGTTTTTTTTAATTCTCGTTCGAAAGAAAGACGACTATGAGAAAAGGGGACTACTAATTTTCTAATAGCCAGGTCAGGCCATAACTGGGCTACAAAATCAACAATTTGAGCCACTCGCCCTTTTTCTGTTTCAGCACTAATTCTTCCAAAAATAGGAAGAAGTTCTTCAGCAAAGGGATTATGTTGAGCAATTTCTAAAAGATTTTGAGCTTTTCTAGAAGTGCCATATCCTAACCAACCTTTTTGTTCTAAAGCAGATACATTATGCCATACTTCTTGATATTGATTAGGGACTGAATCTGGGACAGAAGGCCTATCAGTTTCTAGTAAAACCATTTATAAATTAGTTAAAAAAAGCTCGTCAGTAGACGAGCAGTTTAATAAAAAGTTACCACAAAAAATATTAACTTAACTATTGTTTAAAATACTATAACTTCTATTTATCAAAATCAAGACCTTAATCTAATCCACTCTAGTTTCTGATAATTAATTAATGTTTATTTTAATTCTACCTGAGCACCGGCCTCTTCCAGTTTTTTCTTTGCTTCTTCAGCCTCTTCTTTTTTAGCTTGTTCTAAAACTGGTTTTGGAGCTGCTTCGACCAAATCTTTAGCTTCTTTTAGGCCAAGTTCTGGTTTAACTTCTCTTACTGCTTTGATAACGGCAATTTTATTAGCGCCAGCAGCTGCCAGAATAACATCGTATTCACTCTTTTCTTCAGCAGCTTGTTCACCAGCAGCAGGAGTAGCACCTCCGGCAGCAACCGCAGCAACAGGCATAGCAGCAGCAGAAACACCAAACTTATCTTCCAAAGCTTTAACTAAGTCGGCTAATTCTAAAACAGAAAGTTTACTGACTTCATCAATAATTTTTTGTAGTTTTTCTGAGACTTTTAATTCTTTAGTTTTAGTCTCATCAACTTTTTTATCGTCAGACATTTTTGTCACCTCCTTTTAAGCCGCCTTAGCTTCCTCAGGCGGATTGGTTTTAATTTGTTTTAAGATTAAAACTAATTTTGTTAAATTTCCTTTAAGACTATTTACTAAACCATAGAGTGGAGAGTTAAGCATACCAACAATTTTGGCTTTCAACTCATCACTAGTTGGTAATTGGGCAAGCTGGGTAATTTTTTCCAAAGATAAAAATTCACTACCTAAAAAACCAGCCTTTATTTGAGGGATTTCATTTTCTTTTTGAAATTCCCAAACTGTTTTTAGAGGCGCAATTTCATCTTCGTAAGAAAAAACCGTGGCAGTTGGACCTTCTAGACACTCTTTAATAGCGTCTTGTTTTGCTTCTTCTCCCAAAGCCAATTTAATTAAAGTATTTTTACTGACTTTTAGTTCACCACCAACTTCTTTAATTTTATTTCTTAAATTTGTTATCTGAGAAACTGATAAGCCGCGATAATCAGCCAAAACAACACTTTTTGCTTTAGAAAACTTATCTTTTAAACTGTTAACTTCGTCAATATTTTTAGTACTTGGCATGTTTCTCCTAAAATTAATAAAAAAAGCGCCTCGAGAAGCGCCAATTTAAACCTTGCTCCTCGGTAGGGTTTATTTTTGAACCTACTGTCTTTGGATTAATAAAATTATAACATCTTAAAACTTAAATGCAAGTAGGTAAGTTTAAAAACACTAAAAATCTAAAACCTAAGCTTTTTTAGGTTCAGGAGACTTAGTTAAAATTTCTCCAATTATTCCTTTTATAGTCGGTAAGGCTTGTTCTAGTTCTAAAACTTCAGTAGAACCTCGTCCATCAGTAACAGAAGCATCTGGTCCTTTTTTTTCCATCCAAAGATTAAAATAGGGCCTTTCTTTTATGCCAGAAGGACCATGAATCTGTAGAAGTTCACCATCCCTGAAATCTATATGATAAGGACCTTTGCGCATTTTTTGAAATAAGACTCCGGCGGTTGGTCCCTCGCCTGTTCTTTCTTCATATTCATAACTGGCTAATTGAATTCCTTGTTTTGCCAGTTCTTGCTGAGCTTGTACTAGAGCTAAAGCTGTTTTTCCCAAGGTTTCAATAGTCTTTTCTGGTGTAGCTTCAACTTCTACTGGTTTAACAATTTCTTGAGTTGCTTCTGCCATAATTACCTCCTTTTAGAATTAAAGTTAAATTTATATTTATATTAGTTCTCGTTAAGATAACTTATACTATTAGGGAGCTTCTATTGTCAATAAAAACTTTTACTATTATTTATTGCCAATGAATTTGTCTGGTAAAACTTTGGTGAGGTTTGAAAGGAGTAATTAGTTTTTTAGGATTAGGTCCGATAATATCAATTTTACTTTTTGGATATAATTCACCAAAACCCGCCTGATGAAGCAGATTTAGATAGCCAACGTCTTTTATATTAAATCCCATAAAGTAAGTAGCCAGGGAGTCAGCTGCCAAAGCGTCTTGGGAAGCAATAAGCCAGCCAGCTTTTTTAGCTGTACCATGACAGGGCCCGTTCCTTTCCATACCAACAACACCATTAATAATTACGAAATCTGGAAAAACATGACGGGCAATTTCTTTCATAATCCAATGAATAGCCATACCTTGATGAATGTGTTGTCTTTCAGTTAAAGCTCCTTGAATAGCCCCTACTAAAACATTTTTAATTCCTAAAGTGGTGATAACTGTATCATGAATTTTTGGTCGACAAATAGAGACTAAGAAAGGAGCTCTAGTATAAATTTGAGCTAAGTTAAGATTGAGCTTACCTTGAGGATGTTTAATAATGACTTTTTCTGATGCGCTTCTTGCTGAATTAAAAATTTCTATTTGAGGATCACTGTCAGCTAATTTACGAAATCCATATTTTTCAAATCCATCTTCTGTATTTCCCAAAGAAGCTTCTTCGCTAATAATAACTTTTCCTTTAAAAAATTCTTTAACAAAATCAATAAAAGCCTTGACTGACTGAAAAGGAGTAGTGGCCAATTCATTTTCAGTGGTTACAAAGTTAATCTTAATTACTAAACTATCTAAATTTTCAAGTTTATTTTTAAGATCAACTTGGAGGGGTTTTAAGACATTAATAGTTCCTTGATATGATTGATTACTTTGAATTAGACTGATTTTACTCATTGTTTTGTCATTATTTAAAAATAACAATTTAAAGTCAAGAGGATTTCTAGAAAAACATCCTATAGTGTGATAAAATATGGGTCTATGAATCGATTGGGAAAGTTTTTCTTTTTTATCATTTCAACCATTATTTTTGGTTTTAGTTGTGCTGGGCAAGTTTTGGCCGACAATAAGTTTGGAATTCATATTTTGGAGCCGGCAGAGATTTCTAAAGCCGTAGAATTGGTAAATTCCTCAGGTGGTGATTGGGGGCATGTAACCTTTGTTTTAAGAGAGGATGATTTAAACGGTGCCAAATGGCAGCAATTTTTCGATGATTGTCGCCGGCTTCACCTTGTTCCTATTGTTCGTTTAGCAACCAAGATGAATAAGTCTGGTTTCTGGGAGAAACCAACAATAGAAGGTTTAGAAAAATGGCCAGCTTTTTTAAATTCTTTAAATTGGCCAACTAAACAGCAAATTGTTGTTCTTTTTAATGAACCCAATCATGCCAAAGAATTTGGCGGAGAACTCAATCCAGAATATTTTGCCCAAGTTTCTGATCAGTTAATTGAACTTTTTCATAAACAAAATAGTAATTTTTTCGTTTTGAATGCTGGTTTTGATCAAGCAGCTGGAAATACCAGAGACACTTTAGAAGAAGCTGATTTTTTAAATAGAATGAATACTTCTGTACCTGGAATTTTTGAGAAATTTGATGGCTGGGCAAGTCATAGCTATCCTAACCATGGTTTTGTGGGTTTACCAAGCGATACCCAAAAGGGAAGTATTAAGGGTTATGAGTGGGAATTGGAATTTTTGAGAAATTTAGGAGTTGAAAAAGAAATGCCTATTTTTATTACTGAGACCGGTTGGCCACATAAAGAAGGTAGCCAAAACTTAAATGGGTTTTATGACCAAGAAAAAGTGGCCAGTTTTTTCCAAGAAGCTTTTGAATTATGGCAGAAAGATGATCGGATAAAGGCAGTTACTCCATTTGTTTTAAATTATCCAGTAAGCCCTTTTGCTAATTTTTCTTGGCTTAAAGAAGATGGTAGTAGTTATCCTCAATATGATCGGGTTTTAGGAATCAGTAAAGAAAAATCAGAACCAGAACAGGTGGAGAGTTTTACGATCACTAAATTAAAAGTAATTGATTATCTCCCAACAGATTATGTTTTTAAAGGCAAAGTAACAATCAAAAACACTGGTCAGTGGATTATGGGGGAAAGAAGAGATTTTGAATTGCAGCTTGATCAGCCTAAAAAAGAAGGATTGAAAATTTCTGGTGCCCAAATCAGCAAGGGTGATTTGCTTTTTCCTGAAGATGAAAGAGAGTTAGATTTGATTATTAAGACTGGCAGTAAAGCAGAGGAATACCAATTTAGCGTTGATGATCAACAATATATGATTTATGTTTTCGAACCTTGGCAGCTTAAAAACCAAAAAGTTAATCTTTGGCAACAACTGAAGACTAAAATAAAACTTTGGTGGTACGAGTTTAGAGAAAGATAAAGTCGATTATTGAATTGACAACTTAATTCCAGGTGAATGAGTAGAAGTTAGAACTGCTTTTTTAATGTTGCTAGCCCCAATAGTTTTTATTGCTGCTTCCAAGTTTTCTAAAATCTTTTTTTCACCAAAGGAAAATTTTCCTAAAACTAAATGAATTAAAGGAGCCTTAACTTCAGTTTTATATTGAACTCCGCCACCTTCAAACTTCTTTTTTGCCTCTTCAGGATTATCAGTAATTGTGCCATTTTTTGGACTGGGCATGAGCCCTTTTGGGCCTAAAATTCGAGCAACTTTGGCTATTTTGGACATCATTTTAGGAGTGGCAATTAATATATCAAAATCAATCTTACCCCTCTCAATTTGTTCAAGAACATTATCGTCAACAATAACAATTTTCCTTGTTTTTCCTGTACCATGAGGTAAATTTAAACTACCTGTCAGTTTTTCTTTAAGAGTGATAAGATGAAGCTCAATTGTTTCATCTATCTTAGTTTTAGGGGAATTAATTAATATCTTAACTGCTTCGGTTAGAGAATAAAGTTTATTTTGATCAATTTTTTTTAGAAATTTCTGATATCTTTTAGAATGGATTTTTTGCTTTCTGGCAATTTTTTTCTCTTTTTTAAGAGTCTTTTTAGTTTTACCTGTAGAAGATTTAGAAGTAGTTTTAGACTTTTTTACTTCTTTTTCAACAACTTCTTTTTCAGAACTAGGCTTGACTGTAGATTTCTTTTTTTCTTCTGTTAAATCAATAACTTTAAGTTTTTTTTGTCCCATGTTATTTTGTAATTTTAACTCCCATTGATTTAGCAGTGCCCGCAATGATTTTTTTGGCGGCTTCTAAATCGGTAGTATTTAAATCCTCCATTTTTTCTTTAGCAATTTCTTCTAAAGCTTGTTGAGAGAGAGTACCAACTTCTTCTAAACCAGTCTTTCCGCTACCTTTCTTTATATTAAGAGACTTTTTTATATATTCTGATACGGGTGGTTTTTTAAGAATAAAATCAAAGGTTCGATCTTCATAAATAGTTAGAACAGCTGGAATAACTCCCTGCATGGTTTTTGTCTTTTCGTTATATTTATTACAAAAATCCATAATATTTACACCATGTTGACCAAGCATCGGGCCAATAGGAGGAGCAGGATTTGCTTTACCAGCCTGGATATTTAACTTAATTATTGTTTTAACTTTTTTTGCCATAATTCCTCAACTATTATAATGAATCTTTTAAATTTTAGAAATTTGCAGGAAATCAAGTTCAACAGGAGTTTCTCTACCAAAAATAGAAACTAAAACTCTTACTTTTCCTTTTTCTTCATCAATATTATCCACTGTTCCTAAGAAATCAGCAAAAGGACCATCAATGATTTTAACCGCTTCGCCAACAGAGAAACTTGCTTTGTATTTTGGTGCCTCCATTTTCATGAACTTAATGATTGCTTGAACTTCGTTGTCTGGTAGAGGGGTTGGTTTATTACCGACCCCAACAAAACCGGTAACTCCTTGGGTAGTTCGGACAGTTAGCCATGAATTATCAGTTAAAACCATTTTTACTAAAATGTAACCAGGGAAAACCTTTTCGGCAATCGTCTGTTTTTTACCTCGCTGAATTTTAATTTTGTTTTGGGTAGGAATAAGAACCGCTAAAACTTGATCTTTTAAATCCATTGTTTCCACCCTTTGTTTTAAAGCAACGGCAACTTTATGTTCATGCCCAGAATAGGTATGGATAACAAACCATTTAGCCTTCTTACTTTTACTATCACTGATAACAATATAATTGCTTTGATTATCAGTCATAAGATCTTGTTGTGCTTCTTGTTTTTTATTTTTAACCATTTTTTTATTTTAATAAATATATTATTTCAATAATAGCTCAATAAACTTAGTAAAAACTAAATCTAAGATTGCAATAATGATTCCAACACCAATACTGACGCCGGCGACTATTGTAGTCATTCTGATGACCTCTTTTTTTGTTGGCCATGATACTTTTTTCAACTCAGTTTTTACTTGTTCCAGATATTTAATCATGGCTTCTAATTTTATCATAGACTCTTTCCTTTGACAATTAATATTTTTACTAATAAACCCTAAAATTTAGTTTGATTTGCAAAAAGATTTTAGACAAATTATACTCTTAACATATATATTTAATCCCTAAAAGGAGGAAATATGAAAATTACTAAAGCAGTGATAGCGGTTGCGGGTTATGGAACAAGGTTTTTACCAGCCACTAAGAACCAACCTAAAGAAATGTTGCCAATTATTGATAAACCAATTGTTCAATATTTGGTGGAAGAAGCAGTAGCCTCAGGGATTAAAGATATTATTTTGGTTACTCGTTTTGGTCAGGCGGCTTTAGAGAATCACTTTGATAGCAATTTTGAGCTAGAAATGCAATTAGAAAAAAGTGGTAAAGAGGCAGCCTTAGAAGAGGTAAGAAGAGTTTATCGAATGGCCAATTTTATTTATATCCGTCAAGGTCGTCACTTGCCCTATGGTAATGCCACCCCTCTTTTATGCGTTAAAAATATAATTGAAAAAGACGAACCATTTGTTTATATGTTTGGTGATGATTTAGTTTTAAGTAAAGTTCCCTGTACTAAGCAATTAATCCAGGTTTTTCAAAAAACTAATCCAACAGCAATGTTGGCCGTTCAGGAAACACCCAGGGAAGAGATTAGTCGTTACGCCACTGTTAAATATAAAAAAGGAACAAAGATCAATCAAATTAGCGAAATCTTAGAAAAACTACCACCAGAGAAAGCACCCTCTAATATGGCCCAGTTTGGTCGTTTTATCTTCACTTATGATGTAATTCAGAAGGCGATTGATCATTATAAAGCTGGTAAGTTTGGCAAAGACAATGAATTATGGGTAGCGGATTTACTGAATGAATTAGCTAAAACCAAGAAAGTCATTGCTCAGCCAATAGAGGGAAAATGGATGACTACCGGTGATCCATTAAGATTTATGAAAGCAGCAGTTGAGTTTGCCTTAGCCAGAGAGGATATTGGCCCAGACTTTAAAAATTATTTAAAAAGTCTTTGTATTTAATCTTTTCTTCCTCCAGAAGTCACTTTGACGACAGAGAAGCTGAGAAGCCAATTTAGGATTTTTCATTATTTTTTTAACAACAATTTCCAAAAAAATTGTATTTTGGGAACCCTTGACTAAAATTAATTCTTTTCCCTTCAGGTGTTTAAAAAGAAAGTTTGCTGCCTTAAAAGCATTATCAAAATGATGAATTTTATTTTTAGGAAACTTTATTGATAAGGCTTTCGGAAGGAAATATTGCTTCATATTCGGTCCAACTAAAATAATTTCATCAGCTACTTTAACAGACCTTTGGGCGGCTCGTTCATGTTCAATTTGGGTTTGTGGACCAAGTTCGCGCATATCACCCAAAACAGCGATTTTTTTTCTTTTCCCTGCCAGTTTATCCAAAAGTTCCAGCATGCCCAAAAGGGGATAAAGAGACGAATTATAAGAGGAATCAATAATTTTAGTTTGCTTAATACCGTCAATAAGTCCAGCACGACCATTAGGCACACGGAAATTAGCCTCCAAATTTTTAATAATAACTTCAGGTAATAGATTTAGGCTAGTTCCTGCCAGAAAAGCAGCGCTAAAGACATCAGCATAATATTTTGGTAGAACATAATTGGGAAACTTGAGTAAATAATCTTTCTTTTTAAAATTGAAACTGATTTCCGTGCCTTTTTCCAGAGAGACTCGGTAATTTTTCAGTTGGCAAGTCGCTTTTTGAGAACCGAAGGTCAATTTCTTGGCCCTGATTTTGATGTTTTTAAGGTAGAAAAAATCTTTTTTATAGATTGCCGTGCCAGAAGAGGGAAGACTAGTCAAAATTTTGCTTTTTTGTTGGGCAATTGCATCTAATAATAGTTTTTCTTTTTCTGAACTAGGGAGATTTTTCTCTTGAGAAGAAAGTATTTGTTCAAATTGCATCGTATGGACAGGATAAACATTTAGAAGAATGCCGATTTTTGGCCGGACAATCGTTAGAAGATAATCCATGTTTTTAGGTGGTAAAGGTTCGTCAACACCCATTTCCACAATTAAGTATTCGGTATTGCGAATAGAAAGCAATCCAAAAGGAGCTTTAAAAGCCAAAGTTAACCATTCTTTGAGATCGTAATTTCTTACCTGAAGTCCTAAAATTCCCAAAGGAATACCTGTTTCTGAATTGCCCTTTTCAATCATTTTAACTGGAAAAGATGGCGAGAGGACGCTGAAAACAGCATTACGGAGAGAACTTTTACCAGCTGAGCCAGTGAGGCCAATGATAATTGGGTTATTTAAGGCGATTGCTAATTTTGCCCAGAAACGGAAATAACAGAGAAGAAGTCTGACAAAAAGAGATTTAAAGAGTTTCATTAGTTAAATTTTATCATTTTTAGGAGGTTTTAAAAATATTTTTTGCTCCTTGACAACTATTCTGATTAAAATTATCTTTATATAGATAATAGCGACTTTAGTTGATTGGAGAATAAAGTCGTTTTTGTTAGGCCTGATATGTCAAAATTAGGATTTGCTGAGATTCAAGAATTGATTTTTAGTTTAGATGGGAAAACAGAATGGTTTTCTGCGGGAGGCTTAGTTAATCAAAGTCCTGATCTAGCCAAGCAAATAATTTTTCTTAACGCCGTTTTAGAAAACATGGTTTGTTTGGAGAGAGGAGTTCCTGAGTCATTACTTTTAGGTAATGGTGATATTGAACTTTTTCATACTCCTCCAGAAAATATTGATCCTGAGGTGTGTAGAAGTTGTGGTTATAATACCTTAGGAACTTCCAAAGAGGGTCTTATACTTTGTATCCAATTAGCTAATGGAGGGGTAATAGTTTAACTTCAAAAAAACAGGCGGCTGGTTTTTAAAATTCCTACCTGGGAGAATTTTATCAGAATTCTGTTTGAACCTGGTTGATTAGGTATTTTTACAGGATCTTCAATAATAGTATATTTGTTAGTAGCACTTTCCGGAATCGTGGGTGATTGGCCAAACCACCAAAAAAGATAAGTATAATTATCGCTAAAATCATTAGTAAATTCATAGTAGGGGCCGATTCTAGAAATAGAAAAAGATCGATTTTTTGTATCTTTTAGGATGACTTTGACAATTTGTCTTTGAAGAATATAGGGAACATAATGAGGATTTAGCCTGATTTGATCTATAGGTTGGAAAAACCAGTCTTTAGAAAAATAAAACCGCAAACTACAGATAAAAACAGATAAAAGTAATGCTCCAGCCAAAATAACTTCGGCTGGTTTCTTAAATTTGCTTATAAGGCAGCTAATTAGAATAATTGGTAGAGGTAGGAGTGGTAGGAAATAATGGATTGGTGGAGAAGAGTGGATTATTAAAGCCAAAGTCCCCCAAAAAGCTAAATTAACGCTAAAGACTCCAAAAAATGACTTAAGATGGAAAAATCGGCGATGGAGGAACATAAAATAAAAAATGATCAGGAAAAAAGAAGCAGAGAACTGCCAAGGGAAATTCTTTGGAAAAAAAGATAAATGAAGAAATTGGTAAAAAGCAAAAATAGTTTCTCTTAACGTCATTAAAGTAAAATTATTTTTAGGATATAAATGAGCAAAACCAGCCATTCGATAAGGAACCCATAAGAAGAATTTACCGATCATTTGAAAATGATTTTTCAGGTCAAAAATTAAAAGTGGTGATAGTGGAGTAATCAGGCCAACGGCAAATTTAAACAAATTTAGTTTTTTATGAAGAAACCAAAGAGTATTAAGAGTCGCTGGGATTAAAATCAGGGCAGTAAGATGAAAATTTAAGATAACTCCCAACAGAAATCCAACCCAAAAGATATTTTTTTTGGTCTCCACAAAATTACCCAATTGCCAGATATAAAAATAAAGTAAAAAAGGGATAAGGCAGAAAAAGCGTGCCCATAAAGAAAAGGTCGCGAAAATGGGAGAAATAGAAATTAAGAAAGATGAAATAAGAGCTGTTTTTTCGTCTATAAAACGTCTAATGACTAAAAAATTTAAAACTACTAAAGCAGTGTAGATTAAGCCAAAAAAATAAGCTAACCCTAAAGGATTAAAATTTGCCAGCCACAAGATGGGTGTCATGAGCCAGTAAGATAAAGGACCAAAATATAACCAGGGGTGGGAAGTAGGAGGGCCAACAAGCGGGATTTTTTTTGTTTCGATTATATCTTTGATAGCTAAATAATTGCTTCCTTGCTCGGAATTAAAAAAAGTAATTTGCGGTAAGCGGTAAAAATGAAGAAAACCAGCGAGAATAGAAAAAATAATTATCAAGGTTAA
Source organism: uncultured Pseudomonadales bacterium (assembly GCA_964467735.1). Classification (GTDB taxonomy): domain Bacteria; phylum Patescibacteriota; class Microgenomatia; order UBA1400; family CAYXSR01; genus CAYXSR01. The sequence continues at coordinate 18,636 of CAYXSR010000004.1, forward strand.
GTTAAAATAAGATTTTCTCATAATATACTCCCTTAAGTATATGGGGATACTGGTATTAGTATATTATAGATTTTTGGTTATACAAGAGAAAGTGGAAAAAATAAATTTAGAACTTTCAATTTTAATGTTTAAAAAATGAATAACTAACTTAGATTGAAGATAATTGAGTGCTTAAAATCGATTTAGTAAGTTTGACTCGAAATTGGTTGTTAGTCGCTGGTAGTAAATAATAAATGTTTAATAGTTAAGTTAGATTTTTACTTATCTTCCTACGGAGTAACTTCTAAGAGTTTTTAAATCAAAATTATAATATTTTCCAGGTTTTTTTCGGGTTTTTGAAAAGCAATTTTTTAATATTTTTGCTGAGTAAGAAAGATTTCACAATAATCTAATATTATTCTAATATATCTGGAAAATTTATCTTATAGAATTGATAGATAAAATATTTTTAGCTAAATTAATTTACCATCCTTTAAGAGAATTTTTTGGTCAACCCTAACAGTTGAACCAGAAAGCCGCATGTCTTTAACAATGTCCCAGTGAATAGCTGATTCGTTTTTACCGCCGCCGCGGGTTTCTTTATATGACCTGCCCAAAGCCAAATGAATCGTCCCACCGATTTTTTCATCAAACAAAGTGTTTTTCATTGCCTTTTTAATATTGTAATTAGCGCCGATGGCAAATTCGCCAACGTAACGAGCTCCTTTATCGGTTTTTAGCATTTTTTCTAAGGCTTCTTGGCCTTTTTTGGCAGTTGCTTTAACTACTTTACCTTTTTCGAAAACAAGTTCGATGTCTTCAACATCACGGCCAAAAGCACTAGTTGGCATGTCAAAATAGATTTTACCCTCCAAACTATCTTCAATTGGAGCCAAAAAAACTTCACCGTCAGGTATGTTTCGCTCGCCATAACAAGCCTGGGCCAAGCGACCCTCAATAGAAAAGGTTAATTTAGTTTTTTTACCCAAAATTTCGGCTTTTTTTCCTTTGTCGAGTAAATTTTGGATTTTTAGAAGCTGTCGCTTCATTTTTTGATAATCAACTACACAAGCTTTGTAATAAAAGTCCAAAAGCCAGTCAAAAGCGACTTGCGCATCCTGAGCCATCGAAGGAGTGGGAAAAATTGTCAAAACCCAGCGATCAGAATCAACAATTTTATCTAAAAATGGCCGCATTAGTTTTTGGCGAAGATTGATTTTGGCGGGATTTATTTGAGCCAATTCTTTACTATTATCAATTGTTCCAATTCGAACAAAACCATCAGCCCAATCAATTTTGGCCTCAATAATTTGTTTTGGAACATGATTTAATTGCCATTTTTTAGCTAGTTTAAAAAATTGGTAGGTTAGGCCGCCAAGGCTACTTCTGGCGATTTTAGAGTCAATTTCTGAAATATCGACAATTGGGTAAAGCCCCATTTTTAAAGCTTCAATATAAGTTGCTTTAGCCAAATCAAAGGCAGCTGAGTCAGATACCATAATTAAAACTTTTTCTCGGGGTTTAAATTTTAAAGAGTGAGTTAGAAAAATTTTAGCTAATTTAAAATCTTTAGGCGTTGGAAACATGATCAAATTATAACATTTATTAGATCAAAATTAGGTAAGAACCTTTAAAAATTTAGTTAGAGAGGATTACAAAGTTTCGTAACTTAAGATAATAGAAACCGTTAGTTGGGTAGAGCCCGGTTCAACCTGAGTTGATTCCTCTTCTGCCGAACCAACCGCCATATCCTTCATATAAACTGGTCTAATATAGGGTTGATTAAAGCTTTCGGTAACATTAATAATTTTTCCTAATTTAATACCAGAAAGTTTGGCCAATTCCTCGGCTTTTTCTTTTGCCTGATTAATGGCAATTTTACGGGTTTCTTTTTGCAATTCTTTTTCTTTTTCCTCACTTAAAGTAAATTGAATATTGCCAACTTGATTGGCGCCCAAACTAGTGGCGCTGTCAATTGCTTCATTTAATTTATCAAAATCTTTAAAGGTAACCTGGATAGTGGCATTGGCTAAATAGCCAGTTATTTGTCTATCTTGTCGATAGTCATAGCGAGGATTAACCGAGTAATTTATAGTTTTAATATCTTCTTTTTTAATACCTTTATCTTTTAAAGCATCGATAATACTATTTATAATTTGGTTTATTTCTTTTTGAGCGCTGGTAACGGTTGATTTTTCAACGCTAATGCCTAAACTAACCTTTGCTTCATCAGGGATGCTAGTAACTTGGCCTTCGCCAGTAACATCAAAACTGCTTTGTTTTTCAACACTTGTTTGAGAAACAGAGACAGGTACTGGGCCGGCAAATTTAAAAAAGAAAGCGGCGATTAAAAAGGTAGTTAAAACAGAGGCAAAAATAGTGGTAAACGGACCACTTAATAAATTTTTCAAACAATTTTTTCCAGAGGAAAGATTAATCATAAAACCTCCTTAGTAAAGGAATTATACTAATTGATATAAAGGCTTACAAGTTGATGATCCCTAAAAAACATTTTTTAATTTTCTCTAATTCTTCTTTGCTGAATTTTTGCAAAACATAATCTTCACCAGATATTTGTTGGTTTGGTTGGCGATTTTCCGTGCCAATCCGAAGCCGCCAAAACTGATCAGTTCCCAACTCTTTTTCAATTGAAGCAACCCCTTTGTGGAGACGTGAGCTTTTGGAAAGTGATAATTTATATTCTCTTAAGTTTATATCCAGTTCATCGTGAACAACTAAAATTCTTTTGTAGTCTTTTAAGCCATTTTTTTTGCAAAACAGCCGAACGCTTAAGCCAGAATTATTCATGAATGTTTGGGGTTTTAAAAGATAAGTGTTATTGAATTGAGTAAGTTGAGCTTGAAAACGTTTGGCGTTTGTCCAGGAAAGAGAATTTTTTTCTGCCAGAAAATCCAAAAACATAAAGCCAGTGTTATGTCTAGTTTGGCTAAATTTTTCGCCTGGATTACCAAGACCAACGATAAGATCAAAATCTTTAAAATCCATAAAATTAGACCCTAAGTTTGCCTCGAAATTTATCTTTTTTCGCCTGTTTTAAGGCTGCTCGGCAAATAGGGCAATGAGTTGGGGGTTTAAGCCCCTTTTGGTTATAAAATTCCTGCTCATCAGCAGTCCAAGCAAATTCTTGGTGGCATGACTCACAAGTAATTACTTTATCTTTCATTTTTGTGGACCTGAGCGGAATCGAACCGCTGACCTCTGCTATGCGAAAGCAACGCTCTACCAACTGAGCTACAGGCCCTTTTTATTATTATAACAGAAGTTTTTGTGATAAACTGAAATTTAAGATGAGAAGAGCATGGGTTTTGCTTAAAAATATAAGTGTTAATTTTAGTGTTCAAGGAATAACTTTTTTAATTTCCTTGGCTACCGCTCCTTTTATTTTTAGACACCTTGGTGAGGAAAAATTCAGCTTGCTCTTGCTTTTTGTGACTATTGGCGGTTGGTTTGCGATTTTAGATTTGGGAATGTTGACGGCCTTTGTTAAATATTTAGCGGAAACCGCTAAAGAAAAAAAAGAGAAGAAAGAGATTCTTCAAACAGCCGAGTTCGTTTACCTTATCTTATTAATTATATGGGGAGTTTTAGTTTTTACTTTATCGCCATTTTTAATTAAAAAAATTTTTATTGTTTCTTCTAGTGTAGAAGAATTAGCGATTAAAAGCCTAAGATTAATGACTTTTAGTTTTGTTTTAACAATGTTGACCAATTTCTTCGAGGGGATTCCTAGAGCTTTACATCGCTTTGAAATCTCTAATATAAAACACCTTTTTATTGGTTTTTTTATTCCAATAGGAACAATTTGGCTTTTGTTTTTAGGTTTTGGACTCTGGCAAATAATTTGGCTTTATGTTTTGGTAAATCTGGTAGCTTTAATGATGTTTTTTGTAATTGGTAGAAAATTGTTACCAGAGTTTGATTTTCGACCGAAATTCAATCGGCAAGCATTTTACCAACTTCGAAAATTCGCCTCTTTTAAGTTCTTAGCTGATATAACGGCTCGAATAGGTTTTCAGCTTAATCATTTTTTAATTGCTAGTTTCTTGCCAGTTTCCCAATTAGCCTTTTATGCTTTGCCAGCTGGAATTGGAGAGAAAGCATTATCAGTTTTACCAAACTTAACTTTACCGGTGTTTTCACTGGTTTCTGATTTAAAATCGAATCGGGAAGAAGGAAAATTAAAAGCTATGTATCAGTATATGGTTCGTTTAAGTACGCTTTTGATGGTGCCGGTTTTTTGCTTTTTAATGTTTTTCGGACCAAAATTTTTAGACCTGTGGATGGGTAGCGAATTTGGTTTAAAAGCAGGCCTAATTTTACAAGTTTTAGCGGCTTCTTATCTTTTAGCTTCTTTTCCAGCGATTCCAGCGGCTGTTTCTGAAGGTTCTGGTAGGCCACAAGTGACTGCTTATTTTGGTGTTTTTAATTCTATCTTAATGGTTTTTTTCAGCCTACTTTTAATTCCTCAATTAGGCCTTTTGGGAGCGGCATTTTCTATGTTTTTTACTAGATTAATCCAAGTGCCAATTTTTATTATTTGGACAACCAGAAGAATTGTTGAGATTAAAAAATTAATTTTTTTCTGGAGAAATTATTTAAAAATAATTTTAGTTGGTATTTTGGCTAGTTTTGTTCTAAGCTTTTCAAATTTTCCAATTGTTAATTTTTTTCAGTTTATTATCTTAGGGATAATTTATCTTTTAATTTTTGCTGGCCTATGTTTATTAACCAGAGCAATTAAGAAAAATGATTGGAAAGTGGTTTTGGATATTTTAAGACGTGGGAGAGTATAGAAGTTTGTTCAAATATGATAAACTAAGATTATGAGGAAATTTAAATTTTTAGCCTCAATATTGTTATTTGTCTTCTTAATGCAGTTTTTTAGTTTTCCGGTTTCAGCGGCTGATAATAAATTTGGTTTAAATATTGTAGCTCAAGCAGGTACTGCCAGAGATGCCGCCAATTATGTGAAGCAAGATGGTTGGGTTGTTTTTATGCCCTACCAATCACAGAGTTATGATTCGGGGAATATTCAGGCGATTGTCGATGAAATAGAGGGAAATTATTTTTCTCAATTAGGAATGAGAGTAAAGTATGTTATCCGTGGTCATTATCCTAATGCTGGACATTTTCCTGATACAGATATTAATTCTGATTGGGCTGATCGTTGGTCAACTTTCTGGGCTCAGACTTTAGCTAGAATAGAAGAAAAAATTCCTCGAACCGCCGACGGCTCCCAATGGGCAGAAGTATATTTTATTCCTTGGAATGAACCCAATCTTCCTAGAGAATGCAATAATATTGGAACAGTTGAAAATACCGATTGCGCGCCTTATGTTACTAAATATATTAGTAGTTTAAGATCAAAATTTGAGTTTAGCCGAATTAAACTTCTTTCTCCAGCGATGGGTATTTCAGCACCCAATTTTGAAAGTTTTGTTAATGCCTTAGGAGGCGCCTCTTTTTTAAATAGTTTTGATGGAATAGCTTTTGATTATTATGATTTTGAAAGTTGCGGCAGTGCTTTTTGTAACCCCAATCCATATTTAAATCCAGCCAGATTTGAGGAAGTTTTAAATAAGTGGGGGGTTAATAAACCAGCTTTTATGGTCGAGGTTGGCGTAGTGGCGCCAGGTCAATGTGGTCCAGGCGTACCTGATTGTCCTGATTTCACGCAACCAAGAATTACTAATATGTTGTGCGAATTGAACAAAAGACACGGTAGTAATCCGCGTTTGGCAATGTTTGCTCCTTTAACTTATGATCCAGAATCAAAACCTGGTGGGGTTAATCAAGGAGCTTGGTTTTGGCAAACACCCCAGACAAAAAAATTTTATGAAGAAAGAGGAACAGATTGTGGCAAGTATGATTTTGTCGGACCTACTCAGCGGGATTTTTTAACTGAGGACTTTCGGATTATTCATAATGGCGATTTAGCCTACACTGGTTGCAGCTCGCCGGTAAATAACCAAAGTGTTGCTCGGGTAAATCCAGGTGGAGCTTGTGGCTTTTCGATTCCCGACAGGGGAATAAGTCAAGCCCGACCATTTACCGTTTCTTGTGATGAAAGTTTAGCATCTTTTGCTGGAGAAACAATTACTTGCTCAGCAAGTTATTCTGGTGATTATTCGCAGATGATTTTACCAGGCAGTAGTATTAACAATTATCCTAATAATTTATCTAGCGGAAGATATTATTCGTTTTTAGATCATCTAGGTGGTTCAAGAATTTGGAATACAAAATTTACTGATTTGGAGACCTATTATTTATATTTAAGTCCGTTACAAAAATTAATTCCCTGGCAGCTCTTTCGAGCAATTTCTGATCAGCAGAAAACAAAAATAGCTAGATTAGCAGTTTTGAGTTTAGATACAAATCAAGAAGGAAAACCTGATGTAATAATTCCCGACTTTACTATTGGAGTAGTTCACCAAACAAGCGATGGGACTGGTGCTTGGTTTGGTGATGATGGGAGTGGTAATACCCGACCTTTTAGAATTAGCGAATTTATTTGTACAAACTGCGATGAAAGAGGTAGAGATGGAACTATAGATAGAATTTGTCAGGAATATTATGGTCCTTGTAATAGTAGTTTCGTTGGCGGAATCTATGGTCAACAATATGGTCTTTTGAGTCGTCGACCCGCAGATGATGCTAAATATGCTTGTGGTAAAAATCGTGATCCAAATTTAACCCCAGATGATCCAGCTTACTATAAGCCAGATTGTTTATGGGATATGTTTCCTTGGTGGTTTCCCGGGGATACTCCTGGAGAAGTAGAAATTTCTTATCAAAATCCTGATGGAGAAATAGTGTCTGAAAAAGATAGTTTAAGTTTCCCAGACGTTGGTGCCTTAGCCGGAGTCAATTCTGGTGGTACTTATGGTGTTGAAGGTTTATCAGAGTTGATTTCCAGAATGGTTTTACCTTTGGATAAATATGAAGAGATTAAAGCTAAAGATCAACAACCACGTTTCTTGTATCAAACAGAAGGAACCGGTGGTTGGGGAGGCGAGATTGGGGGACCAAAAGGGTTAGAACAATCAATTTCTTTAATAGCTAGTTTTAAAGATCAGACAGAAATCCCTTTGGAACAACAAGAGGAAGGTGTTTCATATAATTATTTTTATTCTGGCCAGCAAGATATTTTTCCGTTAATTTATAGTCCTAACGCCTCGCTTTTTTTGGAAGGAGGATTTTTAGATCAAATTTACTCAATCTTTTTAGATCAAGAAATAATTGACGAAATTGATAAAAACCAACCATTCAAAGCTAAAGTTGTTCATAGTGAAGACGGTAGTTCAAATACTGGTTATGTAACAATTTATCCCAACGGAGGGACAGTATTGCTGAAAGCCAATTGGGCAATGAGAGCGCTTCATAAATATAGCCCTTTGGCTCAATAGTTTTATTAAAATGAATGAGCAATTAGACCCCACTCTTTTAATTTTTGAAGAGATAGAACCTCACAATGATATTCTTCAATTAATACTAGGGGCAGTTGAAATTGGCTAACTCGGGGCGGTTGCATTTTTCCTAACTCAGGGAGAAATAGGAGAAGCACTATCGGCAATGGGCTTGGCTCTTTTTACAGATTCAGCTAGAAATAATCGCGATATAATATTAACTTTTAAACAAGATTACTAAGTTATTCCTAATATAGTGCCGTTAGTTCTAAGAAGAGTAGTGACATCTTTAGTTGTTTCTGGACCACTTAAACCTATAATTAAAGATCCTTCATGTGGCCAATGACCTGAAAAAAACAGACGCGTTTCCACTTTGGTTATTCCACCTTCAGAAACAAAAATACCAATCTCCTGGACCCCCAAAATAGGATGTCCACTGAAAGAAGTACCAACTGGATATAACTCTTCGCTTTTTGTTGGCGACATAAGTTAATCTTACTTTATTAATATCTCTTAATTTTGTCGTTGTCAAGTAAAAACAAAAATAGTTGATATATTTTGATATAATAAATTTATGGAAGAAAGTTTGCTTCTTGAGATAGGTGGATGTTTGGCGAGTGTTGATTTTGTAACATGGTTATTCCCTAAACAAATTAGAGAAGCCTTCTTTTTTTTGGATGAATTAGAAGATGGGAATATTGATAATGGACTTACAATTCCCGGCGTTATGGAAAGACCTTTTATTATGGCAGATTGGCTTGTTGATCCACGAGACCCAGAGGCTAACCAAGCGCATGATGATTTAGTCGCTTGGGTAGCTTGCCAATTTAATGTCACTTCTGAAGATATAAACACCCTTAGAAAAGCAAGGTTGGATGCTTTCTTGACATAGTTGACTTACATGCTATAATGTCTCCACATGAGTGTAGAGACAGGAGAAATAAATTATTCTGTCATAGACGTTCTTCTAGGAAGACATTTTCAAAGTGCTTCCCTTCTTGCTGCTGAAATTAGTAGTTTTTTTGAAGCAAAAATAGAGCTTGCGCGAACAAGAGCAGGTGAATTTTTTGGTCCTGATGCTTGGGAGGCAGTAATGGCTCAAACAGGGATATTAGATTTAGGCAAAAGAGTTCAAGCTCAATTAGCCTGCTTAGGACTTGGTAATATTCACGCTCCGATTGTTGCCGGTGGTAACTTAGAAGTTGAAAGATTTATTGCTACCCAATTTATGACTGAAAATAAGCCAATCTTGAGAGCAAGGGAGGGTGAGATAGAAACAACTATTTTACCTACAGAAAGAACAGATTTATATATTTGTTTGATGCAAGATGGAGATTCTTGTTTTAGCTTAGTTGGCGTTAACTCTGTTTGTCTTCCTGATTGTTTATAAGACTCCTTGGTTAGTAATTTAGATTAATTTTCTTGAAGCCTTTTCATATGATAATCAAAGGTAAAAATATTCAGATAAACACACTTATTAATGGAACTGCATAGGTTTTATCAAAAAAAGCAGGCCCGCCAGGACTTGAACCTGGAAGAAGGGTTTTGGAGACCCTCATGATACCATTTCATCACGGGCCTAAGACTTTTCTTATTTTAACAGAAAAACAGGGAATTTTAAATTTTGGAGCTTATATAAAATTAGTGTCCGAGGATAACGTCTTGACCTTGAGCAATACCGGTAAGTGCAAGTTGTTGTTGGGCTAGTTCAATTTGAAGGCCCAGGTTTCTTGCTAGTAATAATTGTTGATTTTCAAGAATTCCCAGACATAATAGAGCAGTTTTATCTCCGTTTGCTGCCTCTTGGCATAACAAGGCTAAAGCTAAAAAAGGATTTTTCTCTAGATCTTGCGCAGTTATTAAAATTTTTTCAGACATAGATATATTATAACAAATTTAGTTTAAAATATTGTGGACTCGAGGGGAGTCGAACCCCTGACCTCTTGCATGCCATGCAAGCACTCTACCAACTGAGCTACGAGCCCTCCGATTCGGAAGGCAAGCCCTCCGATATTAAACAACTTATTATAGCAAATCAAATGAAATTGAAGAAAGAATAACTAGATTTAAGCTTCTTTTTTAGTGGAAAAATGGCGGGAAAAGCGGGTTAACTTTTGTCTAGCGCCACCAAATAATTTTTTCCAATTAGCCTTTAAACTAGCTTTATCAATTACCCAGTCTCGAACTCTTTTTTTTTCAAAAGTGGCAAGGGTTTGGGGATAAAGATTTTTTTGTTTTGGGTTTGCCTGAAAATTCATAAAATACCTTTCTTAAGTAAGTATACAAGAATATTTTAAGAAAAGCATAGTTTATTCAAACTTTGCGAAAACCACTCCGATTCGGAGGGGATGAAGCAAAGCAGTGAACAAACTGTTTTTCTCTCTAAGAGAAAACCGAGGGTTTTTAGCCCTCGGAAGTTTATTTTAATTTAGAAGTTTCTTTATGTTCTGTGTGTTTGCGACAAGTTCGACAGTATTTTTTGATTGTCAGTTTATTAGGAGTATTAGTTTTATTTTTGTTAGTAATATAATTGTTTTTATTACAAACAGTGCATTTTAAAGCAAAAATTTCTCGTTGTCCTTTTTTAGCCATTTTTAACTCCTTATGGCAGAATTTTAACAAAAATCCATCTTCTTCTCAATAGTTAATTATTAGTTGTAATTTTGGATTTAAATTGCTAAATTTTTAATGATGTTAAAAATAGTGGTTGGTTCTAAAAATCCAGTTAAAATAAACGCTGCCAAAATCGTGTTTCAAAAAATGTTGGGGAAGGCTCAAGTTTTTAGTTTACAAGTTGACTCCGGAGTTGGTAAACAACCAATTGGTTTTGAGCAGACCTACAAAGGAGCTTTAAGTCGGGCAAAGAAAGCTTTAAAAAGCGTTAAAGGAGCCGATTTTGGAGTTGGTTTGGAAGGTGGTGTTCAAGATTATTCTTTTGGTTGGTTTACTGCCGGTGTGGCAGTGATAATTGATAAAAAAGGAAAAATTGGAGTGGGAATTTCGGCTAGTTTACCTTTAGAGAAAGAAATTATTGATGAGATTAAGGAAGGAAAAGAATTAGGCGAAGTAATGGAAGAAGAAAGCGGGATTAGCAACGTTAAACAAAAACAAGGTGCTTTTGGAATAAGAACTCATGGAGTAGTAACCCGAGAAAAAGCTTACGAACATGGTATAGCCGCCGCTTTGAGTAAATTTATTTAAAAAATCCTAAAACTTTGCTATAGTGAAATAAATGGAAGCAGAACAACAGAAATTAACTCAAGAAGTAAAATCTTTAAATAATAAATTGGATGAATTGACGAAAAGTGGCCGTCATATGATTTATTCGGCCAATCCTTTTAAGTTTGCTTTATTCAATTTTTTAGCGGGAATTTTCCATTCTTTAGGGACTCTTTTTGGAACAGTTATTATTGCCGGCGCGCTTTTTTATTTCTTATCAAGAATTAATATTGGTCAAATAATCGGTGATTGGCTTCAGACAACCTTAGAACAACTAAAGTGGGAAAGAATAATGGAGAATATCCCAACAATTTATAATCAAGAACCAAGTGGTCAACAACCCCTTCAGAAAACAGACGCGTTAGAATAACTAGGGAGTTTAAATAAGACAAACTTCATCTATTTTTAAGTCGGGAAAATCTTTAGCAGTTAATGCTAAAAAGCTAGTAATAAGGAGTTGCTGTTCAAGAAATGCTCTCCCTTTTGGATCTTTAGTGACAACAATCAAACTATCAATTGTATGGCAAGCGGCAGCTAATAGTTCAGCCGCGGGTATAACAGTGGGGTCTAATCCTTCTTGTTCTACTGCTTGTTGGATAAAAATATCTAATGACATAATTGTTAAAAGTTTTTAACTGGAAGAATTATATCATTTTTGTCAAAAACATTAGGAGATGACTTTTGTTATTTGACTAATTAGATCAGTGGCGTTAAAGAGCCATTTTTGTTTTTTCCAACTTTTTTCACCAGCTTTTTTAGTAATAAAACTAGCAGCGCTAGCAGCTAAAAGGGGATCATTGATTTTTGAATAAATAGCGACAACCACTCCGGCTAAGACATCTCCAGTGCCACCTTTGGTCATGCCGGCATTGCCGCCAGGACAAAAATACCATCCATTTTTAGCGGCAATAATATCAATAGGACCTTTCAAAAGAATAGTAATCTGGTATTTTTTAGCAACTTGCCAAACTATTTGACCAACTTTTTTAATCTCTTTAAAAGTAGAATTATGAGAAGTAATTAATTTTTTTTCATCAATCGAAAAAAGCTTAGCCATTTCTGTTCGATGGGGAGTAATAATAACTTGGCTTTTATTCTTTAATTGCTGAGGAGAAGCTACCTGAAGACTACCAGCATCCAAAACCGCTTTTTTAGTGCTTACTAGAACCTTTTGGGTTAATTGTTTGGTAATCAAGGGCTCTTTTTTAGTTTCTGGCCAGTTTTCTTCTGGCTCACGCATTAATCCCGTACCAACCAAAACCGCATCGCAATTTTTAAGATAGTGATTTAATTGTTTTCTAGTAAAACCAATAAAGCATTCTTGTTTACATTTTAAATAATCAAGATTTTTTTTGGTGGAACAAAAGTAAACCATGTCATTTGTTTTACTAGCAAACGAAATAATTATTTCCCAGGCCGCTCTGGCTGCTAACCGGCCGGCACCATGGAAAAGAGGAGAACCACCAATAATTAAGACTTTGCCATTTTGACCTTTGTGTGAATTTGGATCTGGTGGTAAAAACGCTTTTTTAACTAAATTTTCGGTTACTTGGAATTTCTTTTTAAACATCTTGGAGCTGATGTCGGGGATCGAACCCGAGACCTCACCCTTACCAAGGGTGTGCTCTACCAACTGAGCTACATCAGCAAAGCAAAGAAATTATATCATTTAAAAATAAGGGAAAAAAGAAAAATCAAGAAACCTGCCCCACCTTAAAAGCATTACTTGAGGTATTTCCCCGGACGACTCCAGGTGGGATAACTGTTCCACATCTTTTCGGTGTGAAAACGCGTTGCCCCGATAAAATACTTTGTGGAGGAAAAATTCCTCTTGTTTTTACTGCTTTTGAGCAGGGCAGCAATTTTATTATACTATAGTCTCAAATAAACTTCCGAGGGTCAAAAACCCTCGGTTTTCTCTTTTAAGAGAAAACCAGTTTGTTCACTGCTTTGCTTCATCCCCTCCGAATCGGAGTGGTTTTCGCAAAGTTTGAATAAAAAACTTTTAAAAATTAAATTAGGAGATTAATACTAAAATCAATTAAAGGCGAGATAAGTTTAGCAATCAATGGTGGCTGATTACCCAAGGGTATAAGGAGAAATAATAAAATAAAAAGTCCATATTGATTTAAAATTTCTTCAACTTCTTCTGATTGTTTTGCTGGTAAGAAGCCAATTAAAATTTTTGCTCCATCCAAAGGGCCAATTGGTAAGAGATTAAAAATTGCCAAAGTTACATTTAAAGCAATTGAAGTTTGTAAAAAAACATAAATTACCGGAAAAAGTTGAAAATTAAACAAGAATGGCGGCCAAACGATAAAAACTAACCGGAGCAATAAACTTAAAATAATGGCCAAAATTAAATTAGAAGCCGGGCCAGCCAGAGAAACAAAGGCAGTATCTCTTTTAGGACTTCGAAAATTAAAAGAATCAACTGGAACTGGTTTTCCCCAACCGAAATGAACAATCAGCAACGCCAAAGTTCCTAATGGGTCAAGATGAGCAAAGGGATTTAGAGTAAGTCTACCAGAGATTCTAGGAGTTGGGTCACCTAAGCGATCAGCCACAAAAGCATGAGCGAATTCATGAATAGTGATCGCCAGAACAAGAGCGGCTAACCAAAAAAGAATACTTAATGGTGAGGTAAAGACTTCAAGCATAGCTAAATTATACACTATAACAGTAAAAAACTTGTTGCTTTTTTTAAAAAATTTTGATATCCTACAGGCTATGTCTTACATTTGTGATAATTGCAAAAAGTCAGCCACTGTTGGTCGGCAGCATCTTCATGGAAAAGGTGTAGCCGCTAGTCGTTGGCGAAAAAGAGTAGCCCACACAAAAAAGGTTTTCAAACCAAATCTTCACAAAACCACAGTTGTTATAAATGGAGTCAAGAAAAAAATGCTTTTATGTAGCTCCTGTCTTAAAACTCTTAAAAAACAAAACGCAGCAACTTCTAAAAAATAGTTTTACTTAATCAATTTTTTTTAATAGTTCTACTGCTTCGTTATTGGTTGGTTCAATTTTTTCCAAAATATAATTCAGTTGTTTTTTTGCTTTCTGATTTTCTTTAAGTTCAAGATATATTTTTGCTAATTTTAAACGAGCACTAGTGTAGTGAGGGCGAAGCTCAATTGCTTTTTGATAATTTTCTGCCGCCCTACTGAAGTTATTAGTTGTTTGATAAACTAAGCCAAGAGTGTAAAAAGTTCGAGCATCAGTTGGTGCTATTTGAGTTGTATATGATAAAATATCAGTTGCTTTTTGAAAATAATTTGGATCAATTGTTCCTAAATACATAAAAACTCCGGCGGCTTTTTTATAAAAATTAATATGAACAGAATTTAAAAGTAGGGTTGTTTTTATTTGATTTGTTGCTAAGTCAGTAAATTCTTGAGTTAATTTAGTTGATTCTGAAGAGTCGGTTTGGCTGTAAACAACAGCAATTCGACTGGCTGTTTCTGCCAATTCGGCGTGAAAAAGAGCCTCTTTTGGTGACAAATTAATTGCTTTATATAAATCATTAAGACCACTGCTAAAATAATTAGCTTCGCTATATTTTTTCCCACGGTTGAAATAAAAATCAGCCTGCCAAAGTTCTAAGATAGATCTGAAAAGATAAATAGAGGTGATAAATACAAGAGATAAAAATATCAATTGTAAAACACTTAATTCTGAAAGAATTTTGACCTTTGACTCTTGTTTTTCTTCCGAAGATAAGCAAATGGCAATACCTGGAAAAAGAAAAAACAAAAAAGCAACCGGCACAACTGAAAAGCCAAAAAAATTAGTTACTAAAATAGAAACATAGCCAGAAAAAAGACCAATTAACAACAATTTTTTTTGGCTTTTTTTAATGATTTTTAAGAATAATAAAATAGTAACAATAATTAAAATTAAATAACTTCCCAAACCAACTATTCCTGTGGTTGCCAAAAAATTAAGATACTCATTGTGAGCTTTGTTATATAAAAAATCCCATTCAGATAAATCGTTATGTTCTCGAGTTCGGAAATTGTAATAAGAATAGGCAAAAGTTTCAACTCCTGATCCAAAAACAGGCCAATGTTTCCACACGTCAATTGCTCCTTTCCAAACTACTTTGCGAATATCCCAAGAAGAAGAAATTAACAAAGGAGCAGTTGAAGGTTTGTTAGAAACTAAAGGATTTGGTTTTTCCGGGCCTTCGATAATTAATTTCGGTAAAGATGGGCTAAATGGCGTACCAAAAAACAGACAGAAAAATAGAAGTAATAATCCAACAATAACCAACTTTTTAAAATTCTTGTAAAAAATCTTTTTTTGAAAGACAAACAACAAAATTAAAAAAGAACTAATTGTTGAGATAAAGCCAATGAAAGCAGAGCGGGAACCAGTGAATAAAAGACAAATATAGAAAATTAACAGAAGAGAATATAGAACAATTTTCTTTAAAAGATTAGTTTTTCCTTGTAATAGATAAATAATTGGAAGAACGATAAGAATATCAATCCAGGCGCCAAGCCAATTTGGTTGACCTAAAGTGGAAAAAACTCGATTGCGGACATCTTGAACCCAATATTTGGCATCAATCCCAAAATGTTCCAAAATACCATAGAGAGTTACTAAAAAACCAGAAGCCAAAATTAAAAAAATATAGCGTCGAGGTTTTTTAATGTTATTTATAAAAGCCCAAAAAAGCAACACATAACAAAAAGAAGAGATAAGACCGCCGTGGAAACGAGAATAATATCCCCAAATTGATGTATGAACATCTATACTCAAAAAAGTTGAAATTAACTGTGATATAAGAAAAATTATAACCGGCAAATTTAAAGGATTTTTCTTGAAATTGATTTGTTTTTGAAGGATTATTTTAGTTAACCAACCAGTAGTAATTAATACCGTACTAGCATAAACAAAAAGCATTTTATTGAATTCAAAAAGCTCGTAGTTATAAGGAATAATAATTAAAGGAAGAAGAAAAAAGAGTAAATAGAATGTATATTCAATAATCTTGTTAGGAATTCTTAACCAATTCATAAGCAAAGTCTAGCAAGTTGGATTTTAGTTAGCAATGGTATTAAATTAAAGTGGCAATTTCGTCTGGAGTTAAATTTAATGCCCAATCAGCAGTCATTTGTATTTGCTCACCAGCGCTAGTGAATAATCCAAGAGTAGCCTTTTCAACTAATAAACCTGCTTCTTGTAACATAATACTAGCAACTTCAAAATCAGCTCCTTCAACGACTGCTTGAGAAAGTAAGGCGCCAAAATTTTCATACCACCGAATTAATTGATCTGAAGTAGTAATTGCATGTTCTAATGGTTTATGCATTAGGGCAGCGATTTCTTCTATTGTTAGTGCCATAATAAAAGAAGTGTAGCAAATTTTAAAAGGTTTCACAAGAGTTGAGCTGGTTTGAAAAAAAGTTTACAATGTGTTTGCAATGAATAAACTACTGAAATATTTTTCAAAGGCTCAAAAACAAGGTTTTGCAATTGGTGCTTTTAATGCTGCCAACCTAGAGGTTCTTCAAGCAATTGTTAATGCTGCCCAAAAATTAAAAAGCCCAGTTATTATCGAATCTTCTCCTGGAGAAACAGCTTATGGCCAGCCGGAAAATTTAGATGATTTTGTTGAAAACGCTAAGAAAAAAACTGGCCTGCCAATTTTTTTAAATCTTGATCATGGTAATTCGTTGGAATTAGTAAAGCAAGTAGTTGATTCTGGTTATGAAATGGTTCATTTTGATGGTTCCTCGCTTTCGTTCGAGAAAAACAAAACTTTAACTAAAAGAGCAGTAGAAATGGCAAAGAAAAAAGGATTGGTAGTTGAAGGTGAACTTGGTCACATTTCTGGAAAAAGCGAAGCTGCTTTAGATACCAAAGTTGAAGAAATCCAAAAACAGGGTGTTTTGACTGATTCTGACCAAGCAGCTGAGTTTGTTCAATTTACTGGCGTTGATGTTTTGGCTGTTTTTGTTGGTAATGTTCATGGTGTTTATAAGGGTGAACCAAGGCTTGATTTTGAAAGATTAAAACAGATAAGAGAGAAAACTGGCTCATTTTTATCGCTTCATGGCGGTTCTGGTATCCCCAGTCAAACTATTCAGAAGGCGATAAAAAGAGGAATAGTCAAGATAAATGTAAATACTGAATTGCGGGTAGCCTATAAGGAAACAGTCAAAAAAGTTTTTGGTCAATCAAAAGAAGTAGCCGTTTATAAACTAATGCCGCCGGTGGTTGAAGCGGTTCAAAAAATAGTGGAAGAAAAAATTAAAATGTTTGGTTCTAGTGGCAAAATTTAATTCCAAATGTTGAGAACAATTCAGGATATTAATTTAAAGAAGAAAAAAGTTTTGGTAAGAGTTGATTACAATGTGGCTTTGACTTCTCGGTCACAAATTGCTGATGATTTTAGAATTCGCCAAAGCTTAGAAACCTTACAATATCTTCAGAGACAAGATTGTAAGGTTTTTTTAGTTTCCCATTTTGGCCGACCTAGTGGTAAATGGAATAAAAAAAATAGTTTGCGGCCAGTTGCTAAACATCTAAGCAAACTTATTTCTAAGGTTCGTTTTTTTGATAAAGACTATATATATAGTAGTGAACAGAAAAACTTGAAAAATTTAAAATCGGGACAAATTGTTTTACTAGAAAATATTCGTTTTTACCCCGGTGAGGAAGAGAATGACAAGGATTTTGCGCAAAAATTAGCTTCCTTAGCCGATGTTTTTGTTAATGATGCTTTTGGTGTCTGCCATCGGCAGCATGCTTCAATCGTTGGTGTGACTAATTTTTTACCTAGTGTTGCTGGTTTGCTTTTAGAAAAAGAAATAAAAATTATTAACAAGACAATTAAAAGACCAAAAAAACCATTGGTAGTTTTAATTGGTGGCGCAAAAACAGAAACCAAAATAGGAATGATTGGTAGACTTTTTAAAAAGGCTGATTATTTTTTGGTGGGTGGTGTTTTAGCAAATACTTTTTTGAAAGCTCAGGGTTATAAATTAGGAAGATCAGTTTTTGATAATAAGATTGTGTCGGATTGTCGGAAAATCTTATCTCAGGCCAAGAAAAACAAAACAACGATTGTTTTACCCAAAGATGTGGTGGTTGGTAATTTTAAGAGTGGGAAAATAGTTGACGAGGTGAAAGTGGATAAAATTCCTTCAGATTTACAAGCTTTGGATATTGGTACAGAAACTCAGGCAGAATTTGGGAATATTATCAGTAAGGCTAAGACTATAATTTGGAATGGACCGATGGGTGCTTTTGAAAAAGAGCAGTTTAGTAAAGGAACAGAGTTTATTTATTATTCGATTGCTCAAAACCCCGACTCTTTAAGCATTGTCGGTGGTGGTGATACTTTGGCTTGTCTATCAAAAGAGGAATATTTAAAAGTAATTGACTATATTTCCAGTGGCGGTGGAGCAATGCTTCAGTTTATTGAAAAAAGAACTTTACCAGGGATAAAAGTTTTGGAGGAAAAATGAGCGAAGATACTAAAGAGATTTCAGAACAAGGCTTAGCAGAGGTAGTAGTTAATATAGAGCAAATAACCGATTTGGCAAGGAATTTCCAGTGGGTTAGTCCAGAGAGAAATCAACTCGGAGAGCATAAAACAAACCTTGAGGTAATTGAGGAATCAATGGAAATGCTTGCTGATTTAGGAATGATTGATGATACTAAGAAAGAATTAGAATGGTTGAAAAGGATAAGATCAGCGGCAAATGGAATTTATAAAGATATTTATCCTTTAGGGCAAAGAAGAGAAGAAGAGATTTTAGAAGCTCCTTATTATCACGGAATAGAACCTTTTTATCATGGAATTGGAACGGAAGAAGACTGGACTGGTCATAATGATTATGTTATGGCGACAACAGCAAGAGTTTTGAGCGGATTAATAAGATTTAAAAAAGAAGGCGATGAGGTTCAAAAAGCAGAATTGGATGAAT
The DNA here is from genome assembly GCA_964467735.1 of uncultured Pseudomonadales bacterium. Lineage (GTDB taxonomy): Bacteria > Patescibacteriota > Microgenomatia > UBA1400 > CAYXSR01 > CAYXSR01. Next base: position 37,201 of record CAYXSR010000004.1, read on the forward strand.
TTCTAGGGAAAGGTTGGCAAGATATAGAATTAACCGCGGCTGATCTTAGGAGTTTGATGGCCATGGCTGCTTTTCATGAAGTAGGCGAATGGTGGATAAAGGGCTTTTGGCAAAAAGCGATTGCCAAACAGAGAGAACAATTTGACCAACAAAGAGAAGAAGGGAAACCAATTGAAGAAATTAAAGTTGACCCAATTTTGAGGGATATTGTTAGAGCCTTGCCAGTTGAAGAACGGGATCCAGGAATTGTTAATATGAATAGAATAATAGCGAAAATGAAACCAATAATTGAACCTTTAGGTTTGGCAATTGATTATAATGATGAAAGAGAGGCCTCAGAGTTTACACTTTTTTTTGAAGATGGAAAAACAGAAGATGTCTCTTTTATTCCGAAGTCTAGACTTCCTAAAAAAACTATAGCAACAAAAGCTTCACTTAAAGCAGACATTTTTAAAATATCTGATTTTTTCCAATGTCTTTGTCCAAATTATCGAGAGGAAGTAACTTATATCCCAGAAGGTGAAGAAATGGAAAAAAGTAAGAAATTTAAAGGTAGCCTGGCATTATATGTTGATTTTTATTCATTTAAACCCGGAGCCTTACCATCAGCAGGCTGGAAAGAACCCAGAGATGTAAACATGGATGATTACTTTTATAATGAATTGTTAGTTCCTTATGCAAAAAACGAATATGTTTTTAAAATTTTAGATTGGACTTTGGGGAAAGAGAAAAATGACTATCGTCAAGCAGCAGCAGATTTAGATAGAAAAAGAAATAAAATGAAGCTTAATTTAAGATAATTATTAAAATGAGTAATGAACTAATTGAACTAGGTTTAGACCAAAGCTTATTATCAGAGCTTGAAAGAGCGGTTCATGAAGGCCAGCCTCAAGTAATGCCGACTTTTTTAGTGACCGAGACGGGTATGGGAGATGAGGTAATGCATGTTGGAAAGGATGGAATAATTTTAGTAGAAAATCCCGACGGAAAGTTATATGAAGTTTCGGTTGATCCATTAGAACCACTAGCTGGTTTATGGCGTGTTTAGTTTTAGAAGAAAAAACCTTCAGTATCCAGGACCTACAATATACCAAGACAAAACATCGGGTTTGAAAATTGTTTGGGAAACCTGATTAATCTCTACAAGAGAAGCTTTACTAACCTCTTCCATTATTTGCTCGGGAGTTTGTTCGGGCAAATTGAAAAATAAACTTAAAGCATAAAACATGGCGTTTTCTAAACTACTGTTTAATTTTTCATAGAGGCGATTTTGGTAATATTTTTTAGTTATATCCATTTCTTTTTGAGTGATTGGTTTTTCGCCGCTAAGTTGGCGAATTTGCTCTTGAACGGCTTCTAAAACATCTTTTTCTTTAGCCGAAGGACAGGCAGTTTGAATAAGAAACAGACCACAATCAGAAAAAATCTTAATCCAAGGTCTGATAAGGCTAACAATTTTTTTCTGTTGGAGGGTTTTTAAACGATTATTTATCCGACCTTCAGAAAGAATGTTAATAAGTAGACTTTGGCTAATTCTTTTTGCCGAAGTTCTCCCAAAGCACAAAGTCCCAAAAGTTAAATAAGAAACAGCTCCAAATTGGCTCTGTTTTTCTCGAACTATTTTTGTTTGTTTAAAGTCAAATGGCGGGTAATTTTGTCTTTTTCCTTGAGGAATAATATTAACTGTTTTTTCTAAAGATTTTAAAGAGAAATCTTTTTTTGGTCCGATAATAACTAAAATGCAATTTTGAGATCCATAATATTTATTTTTGAATTCTGTTAGTTTTTCTTTTGTAATATTTGTAATACTTTCTTTGCTACCAAGGATGTCAAAACCTAAAGGAGTATTATTGAAGACCATCATTGAAAGATTATTCATAGAGATGAATTGGGAATTTTTATTAGCAAATTCAATTTCTGTGGCAGTAATTTGTTTTTCTTTATTTAAGACTTCTTGATTTAAAGCTGGTTGAAGATATGTTTTTACAATCAACTCCAGACTAGGAATAAACTCCTTTTCAACTGTGGAAAAAGAAGTAAGAGTATATTCAGGATTGACAGTAGTTTTAAAAGTGAGCCCTAAACTATCAAATACTTCAGATAGTTTTTCTTTGCTAGGATATTCTTGATTACCTTGAAGACAAATATTTGTATAGAAACGAGTAATGCCGCGATTTTCAGTTGTTTCAAAACGAGTGCCAACTCCCACTACCAGGACAGCAGTGAAAACACGAGTTTGAGGGGAATAAATGTAGACAGCGGGCAAACCATTTTGGAAAACGTGAGTTTGAATATCTTCCATTAAAAACATATTTTAAATCTTTCGGCTAAGTTAATCAAGTTAAAAAGTTTTACCACTAAAATTATTTTCTATAAGATTTTTGAAATATTTTATTTTTGATATAGATTTTATAGAAAAAAATCTAATATATAAGAATATTTATTTTTATTGACAAATTATTTTTAATATGTTATAGTTACACACTATAAGTTATAAATTTGCTTCCAATATGGAGGCTTTTTTATTAAGGAAGATAAAATGCCTAACCCACACGAGACTCAACCTGCCTATTTAGAAACTTTAAAAGGACCAGTAGAATTAGCGGTTCCTGTTTTTGAACTTCCAGTTATTGTTCTTGGAGATTTACAGAAAGAAGGGCTTGATTTAGGTTTACAAAAATCAAGACATCAGTTAGATGCACTTATTAGTCGAGCAGTAGACCAGGAATTGGAGAGCAATCCTCATGCTGATGATTTGAGAGTTCCAGCCGTAAAAGCAGAGATATACAATGCTATAGGTTTAAAAAGAGAGGATAGATTAATTGACCCAGATAGGGTTCTAGGTAGTCTGTTAGAAATTGGTTCTGGATCCCTTGCTAATAGAGTCTTAATCGATAGAGAAGGTGATAATTGTGCTGAAGCTAGAGCGATATTAAGAGATAATGTGGGTGAGCAATTAAATCATCGAGGAATGGCTGCTTCTAGGTCAGCGGTAAGAATTTTAATTGAATTAGCACAAGGAAAAGATGTTACTCGACAAGAATGGGGTTCAAGGGAAGAATTGGATGCAGCTACTCGTGAAAGACAAGACAGGCTTCAAAGATTAGAAAGAGTTTTTAATAGTTATGGTGAAAAATGTGAGATGGCAGTCGTTGAATATCAACAACAGCTAATTACAGAGAAAGAGACTGAGAGACAAATTCCAATTGTTAATGCTTTAGAAAAAGGTAAAAAAGGTTTTACTCAAAAACAAGTAGAGAAATTATTACAAGCTGAAGAGGAAAAAGTTAATTGGCAAGAAAGAGTTATTGCGGCTTTAACAAACCTTGTTAACAGACAGACTAAGAGTTATACTCCAGCAGAAGTTGGCCAAGCACTGGGTCTTATTTTTGTCAGTTGTTCCAGTGAAGAGCAGCCAGCTATAGAACAAGCAATAGTTAAACTTTTTGGTGAGGCTAATATTGCTTATAATCCTCGAAGTGGCTTGGCTTCAGGTGATGTGATGTTAATCGATTTAATGAGTGAGAAAGAGGCTTTAATTGCAGGGGATCATCCGATAGAATTTCCTGTTGCTGAAGGCATTCTTAGAGGTAGGGCAAGCAATTTATTAAAAAATCAAGGTTTACGGTTACCTTCTGGTTGGCTACATAACTTAGGCACTTATCCTTCAGGTTTATTATATCCAGCAAGACTAGTTGAACGAGCAGTTGGAAATATTATAGATCGCATTGGTAGGGTTGATATTAGTTTTGGAGAAGCTGATATGGTAGAAAAGATCGCTAGTGTTGAAGGAATATTTACAACTGCTGCAAAAGTTAAAGAGATTTTAACTGGAGCGTTCTCAAGTAGTTTATTAATTGACGGAAATAAATTAGCTAATTATCTAGGAAAAATAGATTCAGCAATAACTGCAAGAAGAGGACAAGTAGAACTTAAGAAAAGAGCAATAGAGAATACCCAAACAGTTGCGCAGACAGTAGAAGACCTTTTTGGTAAGTGGTTATAAAGAATACATATTAATTGCATATTTGTGATAAAATAATAAGCAGGAAAAATTTATTAATAGATAAAAAAAACCTGCCCCTAGAGGCAGGTTTTTTAGTTTCTTTTTACAAAATGAAAACGCCAGTCAAAGACTATTTATCATTTCTATGGTTTTTAGTAATGATTGGTTTTTGACTGGCGTTTTTTTAGTGGCTTTTGGCTGTTTAAATGAGCTATAAAATTTTAAACATTTTATAGCTGACAAAGCAGTCAAGAACTTTAAAAGTTTTTTAAATTGGCGTTTTGAAACTTTTTAGTTTAAAAACTGCAGAAAAATAGGCAGGTTTGAGGAAGGCTTAAAAGCAAGCCTTCACTCGGGTTTGTCTATGTTGCACATTAACAATTCAGTTGTCATTTAAAAAAATGGGTTGTGTAGGAAATTTTCTCCGAATAATGTCTTTTGTGATCTCTAAGGTCTGGGAGACTGAGAGGAAGTACTACTTCCTTTGAGTTTCCCAGATCTGTGAGGTCCGGGAACCGTGAAAAGTTTCGTGAAAATAGAATTGGAGGTTGTTTATGGTTTTTGGTTCGTTGGTGGTTTGGTTTGGTTCAAACAAAATCGGTTCAAGTTTTTAGAGACATGAAAGGAGAAAGCTAAACATGTCTGAACAGACACAGGCAGATCAATTGTTAGCTGCCTACAAGTCAAGGATGGACGCTGCTGTAGCATCAGGAAGAATCACTCGGGAGCAGGCAGATGCCACAATGGCTGCGGCGCAGCAAAGGCTTTCGGCGGCAGGACAGACGCAGGCAGCGCCGACTCCTACTGTGGTTTCGACTCCTACTTCGGCTGCAGCGCCGAGCGCGAGCGGTGGTGGTTCAAGTGGTGATGGCGGCAGAGGCGGAGAGCGTCGAAGGATCAATATAACTCCGCCGAAACTCCCGCAGATCAATTTAGATTTGTCGAACATCAGACCGTGGATCATTGTTGCGATCATATTGTTCGTAGTCTTGCAACCGACGAAGGCAATTCAAGGGATCCAAGCAGTTACGAACAAAATACCAGATCCGACAAAGATCAAGATTATGGAGGTGAATCCCGAGGCGAAGACGATCAACCTCAATTTGCCGTTTGTGACATTTGGGATTGATTGGTCGATCTTTGGTAGTTCATCCAGGAACCTTGTTGAGTTCACGGGAGAGGACCAGGTGACCATGAGGAAACCTGCTTTCCAGGTGGAGTTTGGTGGACGCTACGCTTGGCGGTTTATCATCTTAGCGCTTTTTGGCATAGTTCTTCAGTTCGCCTTGGATGCGACCCAGAACCTTACTGGGGCGAGTCTTGGTGGATTGGTAGGACCGGTATTCTGCTACGCGTCGTCCGCGATTTTGCCACCCTGGCGAAACCTTGTGGCCGCGTATGGATTCTTTTTAATGGTTCGCCCGAAAACCGGTGAAGATGAAGGGCGGACTAAGTGGATAACAGCCTTCGTACTGCTGGCAATAGTGGCGATGCCTCGGATTATTCAGCTGATGATCTCGTTCTTGGGAATCACCCTCTACGGTTGGATCAAGTGGCTAGCTGACGCGCGGTGGTTGCCATATGCCATGTGGCTGGTAGCGGCGTGGAAGGCGTTTAGCCCATTGATGGACGCGACCTCGATGGGCGCGTTTACCATCATTGGTATGGGCTTTCCCATGATGTTCTGGGGGAAGATGCTCTGGATTCCCGAAATTCGGGGCAATGTTTTTGATACCCAGAAGCCGGCTTTCAGGATTGTGTTTCTGTTGATTTTCTTCCTTGGCGGGCTGTTTTTCATCAAAGATCTGCTCACCCGTGGGCAGAAAAAAGATGATAATATGACCATCAACGTATCCGCGTTAATCAGACTTTGGCCGATGATCCAACTTATGGGTTTGACTGTCGGTTTGAGCTTGGTGGTCAAGTTTGTCGCCAGTGTCGGGCTAGAGCTATTCCGGAGTGCGAGTCAAACATTGGATTTTAGACAGCTTCAAGAATGGTTTTCGGTTGCGTTTGTTTTTGTCTGGCCGTCAGTGCTGGAAGTGCTGGTTCTGCCGACATACAACGCATTTAAGGTACAAGCTGCCAAATATGCAGCAGTTGCGGGGACAAATCCACTGATTGATGCGCAGGCGAGTACCGAGCGATTGTTGAACGAAGCACATCTTGGCGACATCTTCACTTTGGGAAAGATCGTGTTGCCCAACGACATCATCGCTTTCCTAGCCTTTGCGATGATGCTCTTGGCATTTCTGGTTCCAGAATTCCGTTGGTGGATTCTCTAATCTAGCTAGAAGGAGGCTTACTTTGAATAAGCAAAAGATCAATAGGGCTTTGTTAGCGATTTTGATTCTCTCGTTTGTCTGTTGCTGGCTTGTCAGTATCAGCGACGAGGATGTTGACAACGTTGTGATCAAAATCAAGACTTGGTTCAAAGAAAGGTGGGAGACCTTGAAAAAGGCCATTCTGGAGAAGCCTTTCGATGATAAAGGTGTGGAGTTGGACTGGGGTAAAGAAGGAGGTGGCCAGTAATGGACTGGTTTTTGAATTTAGTTGATGCCTTGAGCACAGAATTGAATGACGCCAATAAGTTCAGCTTGAGTGTTTTGCTGGTGATGTTGGTGCCACTGACTTTCGTGTTTTCGCCAGCAGTCTTTGGCATGATTCACCCTGATATACCATTGACGGTGTACCTATCAGGGAATTCAACTGGAGGCGAGGGAATAGTGATCCGTTGGGTCACAGTGATTGTCTCTGCGTTTGCAGGCTTCTGCCTCGCCTTAGTAGTAGAGGTAGCCTATGTCATCCTGTTCAGTACTTTTCTTGGTTTTTTCGACGCCGGCATGTTCCAGCAAGTGTCGACGCCGGCAACATGGGTGATGATGGCTGTCTTTACGGGTATTTTGGTCATTAGCTCAGGGTTTCTGTTGTTCAGTGGTATTGCCGCAGTTGCTGAAAATGCTGGGGTTACAGCTATCAATGCTTGGACAATGATAGCTGTTGTTGGAGTCTTTTTCGTTGTCATGGGGATTTGTTCGGTGATGATCCCTGTGTTGACCGATGATCAGTCAGTGAGTCTAGCAACAAAGTGGTTGTTTCGCAAAGCCACGCGTAAAGCAGGTCAACATATTGACAGCGTCATGGATGCCTTGACGGACACGACTGTTGGTTGGGTCCGGACAACCGGTGTCTTACCTCCTGGTCATATTTGGCCGAACGCACGTCAGTTGGGAGCAATCCTGAATGCCCGACCCGAGCTGGTACCATTCAAGAAATCCTTGGCTTTAGAGGCTGGCCGCCGGCCAACAATCGTTGTTGGCGCGGACAACATCACTCCTGGAGGTCAATATATGCCTTTCGAGGGAGACAGAGGTGTCGTCGACGTCAATGGGTATGCATTGACGCAAAAACCAGGAGTAGAGACTGACCCAAATGGATAGGAGATCCTTCAAAAAGGAGGCGTGATGAGTGAGATCAGAGATCGAGTCTCACGCCTCCTTAAGGAGGAATTGGTAAGGGATCCTGAAAGCCAAAAGTTTCAGCGTGAACTTACTCGTGAGACGAGACGAAAACAGCGAGAACAGAGATATCAACAGTTAAGGAAAGAAAGGGCTCAGAAACGAATCTTGGCTCGTGAAATGAGACCAGGATGGCTCAAGTTGATGGTTAAGCTTGTAGATACGAGCCTCATTCTAATTCTTTCTGTTGGTTGTTTGGCGGTGGTGGCGTTTTTTACTATGCCGCTTTGGGAGCCTTTTTTGAACGAGTTGTTGCCGAACAGCGTAATTGTTCAGGGGAAAGAAACTCCCTACAATTTCTACGCTGGTGCGATGGTCGATCGGCGGCAAGACGTTCAAGAGAAGGGTTTTTCCACTTTGGGCAGGAAGGCAAACTATGAAGGAATCCAACTCCATTATTGGTCGGAACAAGGTTTGTGTACCTCTACTGCTTCTTGGGATAAAGTTGTTTCGTCTCAAGAAGGAATTCTGCCGCCATACCATATGGTGGTAGATACAGAAGGAGTCGTAAACCTTCTGGCTGATTTTGGAGCGGCGACGACCCAAAACAGCGAGTTTTTCCACATCGCTGTGGTCGGAAACTTCAACACTGGTTGTGGCAAGACCGCCAGCCTGGAACAATTGGCAGGCATAGTTGAAGGTATTCGTTGGGCAGTTGCCAAGGGAGCACCTTTGGAGGTTAGCGGAGTTTCTCTGGGAAACCTAGAAAACCGGTTGTCGGACATCCGATTTTGGGCAACCTCACCCCTGCCAGTGTTTGTTATCAAATACTGGGATGGGAATGATGTGTTGTTTTATGCTCATCCGGACGTCTGGCAAGCTGTCACAAAGGCAGAAGCTTATGTAAAGGAAAAGTATCCTGAAAGGGATCCCAATCCTTTGTTAAGTATAAGCGTAGCCTTTTCTGAAAGCCCCAAATACAATCGGGATAAAACTCGTTCACCATCAGGGGCTAAAGGGACGTGGCAGTTTATGCCGGGAACTTGGAATAGCCACAAGAAGTTCATCCCGGATCCGAATCCTGATCCCAATAATGATAGCCACGCGGCAATCGCGGCGGCAATCAAATTGGACAGTCAGGGTCTGCCGGCGGCGACCACTCAAAGCGATTTCGAGTGTCGCTTTACCGGCTGTAAGGATGGGATGGTAGCTTGGAATGAGCATGACCGTCAGGCGACGTTCGTCTGGTGGTGTTGGCAAACACTCGAAGACTTGGTGGCTAAATCCGAACAATTCACAGCTTCGTCAAGCTCGGGCATGAAATATACTGTTCGAGTGCGGACAACTGTGACGGACATTGTGAATTTGGTTGGGAGATACTCAGGGAAAGGTTTATTCTGGGGCTTTTCTCACAATCCATTGAAGGCGATGACCGAGAACGGGGCTGCTTTTAATGTTCCAACACCTTGGCAACCCCAAGGTCATTCGGGTCGAGATTTTAGAGCCAAAACTGGTACTCCAATTCAGGCTGTAGCCGGCGGTGTAGTGGTTCTTGCAAAATGGACCTACAACATTCCAGCAAGTGGCCTGGGTCACGGCAACACCGTGATTATCTATCATGGTGATGATGCCGATGGCGAGGGACGCTACTCCATTTATGCTCACTGTAGTAAGTTTGTAGTGAGCGAAGGTCAGGTAGTGAAGGGTGGAGAAATTATTGCTTATTCCGGTGGTACAGGAGCAGGCAGTAATCCACATTTACACTTCGCTGTGGCTAAGGGGTCGATCAAGCTCGAGCCAGATAATGACGGAATATATCGGCCGTTTACCAAGAGCCAGTGGATTGATCCAAAACCACTATTGCCTTGGGGAGGCGGCAAGTGCCAGGAAGGCTTTGATTGTTCTGTTTTTAATGACAACTGAATAGAGTCCTGTTTGACATCGGGTTAAATAGGATCGGCCGGTGACGAAAGGCAACTTTCCTAGTAATAGGACTGATTTCGCTATAAGCACCGGAAAGGTTACGCGCAAAAGAGACTTTTAGTCTCTGCCCACAATACTGCCGAAAGGCTCTAGCGCGTAACCCATGTTAGTCAACCAGTATAGCTGGTTCTGATGAGATCAATAAAAGATCGAAACTAACAATGAGTAAAGAAAATTTAAATTATCAGCCAAAAATTTTTATTTTACCAGAAGATAAAAGCTGGCAATTTTACCAATGGCTTTCAGAAGCCTGTTGGGTAGAAGCTAATGGTGAAAAGCTTTGTCGGGCTGGTTTGCGCTATGGAGCGGCACCAGTAGCTATAAATGCAATTGATTTAGAAACTAGAACTGGAGAAAAAACTGGACTTTGGGGAGAAATATCGGCTATTGGTGGTTTAAGAGGATTTGCTAATTTTTGTGTCATAAAACCAGGTGTTGATTTTTCTTCTTTTTTTGAAACCTTTTGCACTTCCTTAGAAAATTATTGGAATAGATCAATAGAACATAAAGGGTTTTTTAATGTTGGAGAAACTATTAGGGCTGTTCGGGCAGTAAATGCTGATTTTCTAGAACAATGTCTGTATACTGCTTCAATTGCCAAACACGAAGGTGATTATCCTTTAGTTTTCTTTTGGGGCGAACAAGCTGATCAAGTATGTCAAGTGGTTAATGATAAAATTGAAACTAGCAGAGTTTGGAATTCTATTTTCAGGATAAGATTTGATCAGGAAGCTAGGCAAGCTGGTGGAAGACGATTAGAGCTTGATCAAATAGAAGAAATGTTAGTTTCGCCAGAAGATGAAGTAGGTTCTGGTTTGATTGAATTTCTTGGTTTAAGTTTAGAAACAGAATTAAGACCGATTTTTGAATCAATAGATAATTTGAGAGTTCAAATTGCTACTTTAGGTAAACTTGGAAAATTTATAATAAATTAGAAAGGACAGAAAAATGAGTCTTTCAGAATATCAGGAAATTTTTGCCACCCTTTTAGAGTTAGGAGTTGATTTAAGTTTGCAACCAGAGAATGTTGAGCTTCAAGCTCAGGCGATTAATTGTTGGACACAGCTTGCAGAATCTGGATTTTATAATCCAAGTGAATTAGCAAAATTACAAGCTGTTTTATTAGCTGGCACAGGTTTAGATATAAACCTACTTTTACCTAGTAGTGAAGATCCAACAAATGGTACGCCATTAATTATTATTTAAATTAAATCAAAATTTGCCAAATTTGCTGCCATAATCCTGGATTATACTGGGGATTAAGTTCTGGATTAAGCCAAACAATGGTTGGATCAGTTAAAAGAGAGAAAAGCAAAAATACATCCACGTTTATCTCACTGCCCTTAGCTTGAGCATGGGTAGTTTCTATACAAACAACACTTCCCAAACCCTTAGGACCTTCTTTTATTATAAAAATATCTTGTTTAGCTATTGATCCTTTTTGGAGATCAAAAAAAATAGAACCAATTATCTCAGGACTTGTCATATAAATATTTCAACTATAGTTTTGTGATGGTGAATACTAGGGGCAGATAAACTTATTGAAAATTGCAAATACTACAAGAAAAAACTCGTAGTAGTTTATTATAGACCACTTTTTCAAAAAAACAATTTTTTTATGCTACAATTTAAAATATGTTGGATTATTTATTTTCACTTCTAAGTTTTGATTTAGGAATCGATTTAGGGACTGCAAATACATTGGTTTTAGTAAAAGGTAAAGGAATTACAATCAACGAACCTTCAGTGGTTGCCCTTCAAAAAAAGACAAAGGAAATTCTGGCAATTGGTGAGAAAGCCAAAGAAATGGAAGGAAAAACTCCAGAGTTGATTGATATAATTCATCCTTTAAAAGATGGGGTAATTGCTGATTTTGATGCTACCGAAGCAATGTTAAAACATTATATCCGGTTTTTACATGAGACACCGGTTATTGTCCCCAAAATTCCCAAACCAAAAGTAGTGATTGGGATTCCTTCTGGGGTAACCGAAGTCGAACGCCGAGCAGTTCAAGAAGCAGCTTTAAGTGCCGGAGCCAGAAAAGCCTTTTTAATCGAAGAACCAATGGCGGCAGCCATTGGTGCCGGCTTACCAGTGGAAAATCCTGAGGGACAATTTGTGGTTGATGTTGGTGGAGGAACAACTGAAATTGCTGTTATTTCATTAGGAGGAATTGTAGTTAATCAATCATTAAGAATTGCTGGTAATGAGATGGATGAAGCGATTATTGCTTTTTGTCGGATGAAACATGGTTTACTTTTAGGTTTGCCAACTGCTGAACAAGTAAAGATAAATATTGGTAGCGCGATTCCGATGTCTAAAGAAAAAAGTTTTATCGTTAGGGGAAGAGATATGGGTGGCGGCTTGCCGAGGTCACTTAAATTAAATAGTACTGAAGTAAGAGAAGCTTTAGGACCAGTAGTTCAACAGATTATTAATGCGATAACTGACACGATAGAAGAAACACCACCAGAACTTTTGGCCGATATTTTAAAACATGGAGTGGTTATGGCCGGCGGAGGAAGTCAAATTTATGGAATTGACAAGGCAATTTCTGAAGCAACCAAAATGCCAGTTTGGGTGGTGGATGATCCGATGACCGCAGTAGTGAATGGTTGTGGTAATGTTTTAGAAAATGAAAAACTTTTAAATAAAGTCAAAGTAGTGGGTGGTTTAAAGTGAGATTCTTTTAGAAAATGAAAATTTCTTGTTTAAAAATTGCAAAGCTTATTTCCGAAATCTCTGCTCCTTTAGTTATCACTCCTTTAATTATTTTTCTTCTAAGTGGAGTTGAAGTTACCAATATTAGCCGGCTGAAAATTTTTTTAATACTTTTTTTCTTCAGTTATCTTATTCCTTTTGGTTTTTTATTTTTAGCTATTAAAAAGGGGATAATTAGCGATCGAGATATAACTAATAGAAAACAACGCTACCCATTTTATATAGTGGGCATTGTTAGCTTTTTGTTATCAATGTTGATTTTTTATTTTTTGGGCGAACAACAATTGCTTGTTTTTTTAATTAAACTTTTATTAATTTTTAGCCTGATGATTGGAATTAACTTTTTTTGGAAAATTTCTGGTCATGCTTTTGCCAATAGTCTTTTGATGTTAATTTTGTTTTTCAGATTTTATGGAATTGACTTTCAGCTTAAAAATTTTTCTTGGAACGTTTTCTGTTTTATTTGTTTTATCTTGATTTTTTTAAGTGCTGTCTCCTGGTCACGAGTTTTTCTTAAAAAACATACTTCATCTCAAGTTATTGCCGGCAGTTTACTTCCTTGGCTAATCGTTTTACTATAATAGAGCCAGTTAAAAAATTAAAAAATGGTCACCCAGAAAAAGAAAAAACCAGTAGTTATTTTGTTATTTCTAATTTCGTTAAGTTTTTTAATGATGGGTTTTGATCATTTAGGATGGCTTAATTGGTTAAAAAACGGAATAAGTTCTTTAACTAATCCCATTCAAGAAAAAACTTATCGCCTAAAACAACAATTCACTAGTTGGTTTGAAAACTACCTTCCTGCGAAGAAAGAGAAGTTTTTGTTACTAGAAAAGAAAAACGAAGTTTTAGAAGAAAAATTAGCTTTATTGGAACTTGAGCAAAATGAACTATTGGAAGAAAATGAAGCGATGAGGCGTTTACTTCAAGTTCCGTTATCACCAAAATGGCATTTTTTAACCGCTCAGGTTTTAAATGGAAACACAGATTATTTACTTATTAACGAGGGTAGTCAAGCAGATGTTAAAGAAGGAATGGTAGTAATTGCTGGTAGTAGTGAAGAAAAGAAAAGAGGTATTTTAGTGGGACAAATAGTTGGAGTTAATCCTAATTCAGCAATTGTAAGATTACCTTCATCTCCTAAAAGTGAAATTAATAGTAAAACCTTAAATGGTAGCAAAGGTATTTTAAAGGGTAAGGTTAATGGCGAAATTTTTTTGGAAGATGTTTTACAAGAAATGAGATTGATAGAAGATTCTTTGGTTTTTACTACCGGCGAAGAAGAAAAATTTCCTCAAGGATTAGTAATTGGCAGAATCAGTTCAATAGAAAAAAATGAAAGCGAAATTTACCAAAGAGCTAAGATAAAACCAATTGTAAATTATCAAAAATTAAATAATGTTTTTATAATCTTTTTAGAATAATAATATGGACTATTTGATTTTTTTATTAGCTGTTGCTGGAGTTTTCTATTTCAGAAAAAAAGAACAGATATTTATGTTAGGTTTTTTTGGAGGAATTTTACTTGATTTAATAAATGGTTGGTTAGTTGGTAGAACTAGTTTAGCTTTATTAATAGTTCTTTTGTTGGCGTTTTTATATAGTAAAAAATTTTCTAGCAGCCACTTTCTTTTTAAGGTGATTTTTGTATTTTTTGGTGTTTTTGTTTTTTCTTTAATTAGAGGAACTTTCTGGCACTGGCAACAAAGTTTTTGGTTGAGTTTAGCAGCGTTTTTTATTTTTCCCTTTTTAGAAAATTTATTGACTCAAAGACAGTTAGAGTTGGAGCTTTAGATGGAGGAAAAAAAATCAGCAGTTTTCTTTCTTTTTTTAATTTTAATCAGCAGTTTTTTAGTTTTATTTTTTCGGCTTTTTTGGCTACAAGTTATAAAAGGTCATTATTATCGAGTACTTTCCGATGAAAACAGGATTAAAATTCAGGAACTTACTGCCCCAAGAGGAGTAATTTATGATTATAAAAACAATGTTTTAGTTCGAAATCGACCGGACGGACGAGAATATGTTTATGGTCCGGCGCTGGCTCATGTAACTGGTTATATTGGAGAAGCTAGTCCCGAAGAAATCCAAAGCGGTAAATGGAAATTAGGTGATATTTTAGGCAAATTTGGTTTGGAAAAATATTATGATTCAAAACTAAGAGGAGAGAATGGTGGAGTTTTAGTAGAAACCGATGTGAACGGTAATGTTATAAGAGAAATAAGTCGGCAAGAACCAAAAGCAGGCGAGGATTTAAAATTGAATATTGATTCTCAAATCCAGAAAAAAGCCACAGAATTGCTTGCCAACAAAAAAGGAGCAATTGTTATTACCTCTCCTAAAGGAGAAGTTTTAACTTTAGCCAGTTCACCATCTTTTGATCCAAATATTTTTACTTTAAAAACAAAAAAAGATCAAACACAAGAAATAGAAAATATTTTTTCCAATCCTGATCAACCATTTTTTGACCGAGTAATAGCTGGTTTATACCCCCCAGGCTCTACTTTTAAAATAGTTACTTCTATTGCCGGATTAGAGGAAGGAAAAATAGACAAAAATACTTTAATTGAAGATACAGGACAAATAAAAGTGGGAATTTGGAGTTTTGCTAACTGGTATTTTACCCAATACGGCAAAACTGAAGGAATGGTTAACTTAGTCAAGGCCTTAAAAAGAAGTAATGATATTTATTATTATCGAGTTGGAGAACTTTTGGGAATTACTAAGTTAGCAAGTTGGGCTAATTATTTTGGTTTTGGTCGTAAAACAGAGATTGACTTACAAGGAGAAACAGAAGGTTTGGTTCCAACCCCAGATTGGAAAAAAGAAAATAAAGGTGAAAGTTGGTATTTGGGAGATACTTTTATTACTGCTATTGGTCAGGGGAATTTGTTAACTACACCACTGCAAGTGAACATGATGACTTCGGTAGTGGCCAATAATGGTTTTTTGTGTCAACCAAAAATTGTTGAGTCTAAACAAGAAACATGTGAAGAATTAAAAATTAAAAAAGAAAATTTAGCATTGGTTAAACAAGGGATGGAGGAAGTTTGTAGCGAGGGGGGAACTGCCTGGCCATTTTTTGATTTTAAACCTCAAGTGGCTTGTAAAACCGGCACTGCTGAATATGGTGATCCGAAAGGAAAAACTCATGCTTGGTTTACTGTTTTTGCACCAGCTGATGATCCAGAAATTGTCCTGACTGTTTTACTTGAAGAAGCAGGTGAAGGTTCAGACAAAGCCGCTCCTTTGGCAAAAGAGATTTTAAAAGAATGGTTTAAAGAAAAATAATTTTGTTTTTGTTTAAGATATGATACAAAAAGAAAAATTATATTGGCTGGGCTTTTCATTATTTCCCGGGATTGGGCCGAAAAGATTTTTTCTCCTTTTGAAATATTTTGGCAAGGCAAAAAAAATTTGGCAGGCTTCCAAAAAGACATTATTGGAATTAAATCTGTCACCAAAATTAATTGAAAAATTTATTAATTTTCGTAATCAAATTAATCTTCAAACAGAAGGATTAAAGTTACAAAAAAACCTAGTAGAATTTATTCCTTTTTGTGAAGAAAGTTATCCGAAAATACTTAAGGAGATTGGTAGTCCACCAATTGGATTGTTTATAAAAGGAGAAATAACAATTCAAGATAGTCGAGCAATTGGCGTTGTCGGAACCAGAAAAATTAGTCCTTATGGCCGTCAGGTAACCGAAAAATTTGTTAACGAATTGACAACGGCTGGTTTTACAATTGTTTCTGGTTTAGCGCGGGGAGTAGATAGTGTAGCTCATCGGGTAGCTTTGGGAAGTGGTGGTCGGACAATTGCGGTTTTAGGTTGTGGTTTAGACAGGATTTATCCGCCAGAACACAAGCCTTTAGCAGAACAAATTATTAAAAATAATCAAGGCGCAGTTGTTTCTGAATTTCCTTTAGGAATGCAAGCAATGCCTGGTAATTTTCCGGCCCGCAACCGAATTATTTCTGGTCTAAGTTTAGGTGTTTTAGTAACTGAAGGAGCGAGTAAATCAGGAACTAAAATTACTGCCAAGTTAGCGGCTGATCAAAATCGAGAAGTTTTTGCCATTCCTGGGCCGATCACTTCGGCTTTAAGCGAAGGTCCAGCCGAACTAATTAAAATGGGGGCTAAATTAGTAACTAATATCAAAGATATTTTGGAAGAATTTAATTTGCCTGCTTTAAATCAAGATTCAGAAGGAGAGAAAAAGCTAAGAACAATTAATTTTGATAATGAAATTGAAGAAAAAATCTGGCAGCTTTTGGTTGATGGTAATAGACATATAGATGAGATTATTAATGAAAGTGGGGAGTCAGGAAAAAATATAAGTTCGACTTTGACACTAATGGAGATAAAAGGGTTGGTTAAAAACTTCGGTGAGGGAATTTACGGTCTTTGTGCTTGACATAAGTAATAATATTTTCATATTGTTAAATAGTAAATTTGTCATCAAGGGTATAATATTGTTTTATGAAATTAGTTTTAGTTGAATCACCAACCAAAGCAAAAACTCTGTCTCGCTATTTAGGAAAAGATTATCGAGTGCAAGCGAGTATGGGGCATGTTCGTGATTTACCCAAAGGCCATTTAGGAATTGATACAAAAAAGAATTTTAAACCTGAATACGTTGTAGACGAAACAAAAGAACCAATTGTAAAGGAACTTCAATCTTTAACGAAAAAGGCAAAGGAAGTAATTTTAGCAACTGATCCAGATAGAGAAGGAGAAGCAATTGCTTTTCATTTGCGTTTTTTATTAAAAAGTAAAAAAGGCAAAAAAGATAAATTTGTTAGAATTACCTTTCACGAAATTACTAAAAATGCTATTGAAAAAGCTTTAGCTAAGCCGGGAAGAATAAATTTAAAACTGGTTGATGCCCAGCAGGCACGAAGAATTTTAGATAGATTAGTAGGTTATAAACTTTCGCCTTTGCTTTGGCGCAAAATTCGGCGAGGTTTATCAGCTGGTCGAGTTCAATCGCCGGCCGTGCGACTCATTGTCGAAAAAGAAGCAGAAATTAAAAAATTTAAACCGGAAGAATTTTGGAAAATCAATGTAAAATTATCCAAAAAAAACAAGCAGGCTTTTTTAGCTTTATTAATAAAAATTAATAATAAATTAGCTGAAATTGGTAAAAAAAGCCAAGCAGATAAAATCTGTAATATCTTAAAAAAAAGTAAATTTAGAGTACAAAAAGTTACAAAAAAAGAAGCTCATCTTTCACCACCTCCACCATTTATAACTTCAACCCTACAGAGAACAGCCGCTAATGTTTTTGGTTGGTCTAGCAAAAGAACGATGAGCTTGGCTCAAAAACTTTACGAGAAAGGTCTAATTACTTATCATCGAACTGACTCTGTTCATATTGCCTCACAAGCAATCAAAAAATGTCGAAAGTTTATTTTAGAAACTTACGGCCAAGATTATTTAATTCCCGAAGTAAGATTTTATAAAACCAAGTCTCGATTAGCTCAGGAGGCTCATGAAGCTATAAGACCGACCAGGATGAAGAGTAAAGGGAGATTAAAAACTAGAGGACCAACAGCTAAACTTTATTATTTGATCTTTAATCGTTTTTTAGCCACCCAGATGACAGAACGCATTATTGATAGAACTAAAGTAGAAGTAGAAGCGAGTAATAAAGATAAACCATGTTTGTTGTTGGCAGAAGGTGAGGTGGAAAAATTTGATGGTTGGAAGAAAATTTATAAGAAGAAAACTAAGACTAAATCTCAGAATTCAAAAAATTTAGAAGTTATGTTACTTCCAGAATTGGCAGAGGGAGAAGAATTAAAATTATTAAAAATCTTACCAGAGCAAAAATTTACTCAACCGCCGGCAAGATATACCGAAGCATCTTTAATTAAAGCCCTAGAAGAGAGAGGAATTGGTAGACCATCTACTTATGCTCCAATTGTTAGTACCATCCAAGCAAGGCAATATGTAGAGAAAAAAGAAGGCAAATTTTATGCGACACCAGTCGGTGAAACAGTAATCGAGTTTTTAATAAAACATTTTGACAATATTGTTGATTATGATTTCACCGCTGAAATGGAAGACGGGTTAGACAAAATTGCCGAGGGTAAAAAGGATTGGGAATTGATGATTAGGGGTTTTTATAAGCCATTTGAAAAGAAGGTGAAATATGTGACCAAAAATGCGAAAAGAGAAAAAATTGAGACAGAGAAAATTGGTAAAAAATGTCCAAAATGTAAAAAGGGCGAACAAGTAGTCAGAATTGGCCGTTTTGGAAAATTTTTGTCTTGTTCTAAATTTCCTGATTGCGATTGGACAGCTCCATATGTTGAACAAATAAAAGGAGTGCGTTGTCCAAAATGTAAGGGGAAAATAGTAATTAGAAAAACTAAAAAAGGCCACCAATTTTTTGGCTGCTCAAATTATCCAAAATGTAACTGGGCTTCTTGGAAAAAACCCAAATCTAAATGATTAAATAAATCATCATCAGATAAGAGGGCCGTGAAACCAATAATCAATTTTTAAACGACTTCATTTTTGTTATATTTTGACACACTAATTGACGGTTGACATTAAAAAGCAAACCAAATACAGTGTTTATTGTCCCGGTGAGACACTACTTATTGCGTACAAAGACTGCCTTTCAAGGTAGTCTTTAAATTCTTTACAAAATATTTTTTGGACTAATCAATGGATAAAAATCAGTTTGTTTTTTCACCAGATCAAAATTTATTGAGAATAGATAATTCTCAATTAGATATTAAAAAAACAGTTGAAGAATATTTACTTCAAAAAGGTTGGAAAGCTAAGGCTAATTCTAATTCTAATTATTCTTTTTCTGGTTTAGTTTTACATACTGCTGGTTCAGTTATTGCTAATTACACTTTAAATAAAATTTACGGTGATGAAATTCGCAAAGCTCATGAACAAGGAATTTTTCACATTCACGATTTAACTCATGGAGTAGTTGGTTATTGTGCTGGTTGGAGTTTAGAAAGATTGCTTTTAATGGGTTTTGGTAATATCGATGGCCAAGTAGACTCTAAACCAGCTAGACACCTTGATACGGCAATTTTACATATCATTAACTTTTTGCGGTGTGCTTATAATGAATTTGCCGGTGCTCAAGCGTTTTCTTCTTTAGATACTTTTTTAGCTCCATTTGTCCGTTATGACGGTTTGTCCTATGAACAAGTGAAGCAAGAAATGCAACGATTGGTTTTTTCTTTAAATGTTCCTTCTCGATGGGGTTTTGAAATGCCGTTTACCAATTTCACTTTTGATCTGAAGCCACCGAAAGACCTAGCTAAAAGACCGGTAATTTGTGGAGGAAAGCCTCAAAAAGACACTTACGGCCAATTTGGAAAAGAGATGGAAATGATAAATCGAGCCTTCTTAGAAGTAATGCTGGAGGGAGACGATCTTGGGAGAATCTTTACCTTTCCAATTCCCACCTACAATTTGACCAAAGATTTTGATTGGAATTCTAA
>CAYXSR010000004.1:56943-60763 GCA_964467735.1 uncultured Pseudomonadales bacterium
TTAGAAAAATATATGAAATTGGCGAAAAAAAGCTTGGAAATAAAAAGAGAAATTGTCACTAAAAATATGCAGGAAGGTTTGATGCCCTATGCAAAATCATATTTGGGAAGCTTCCGTAATTATTTTTCAACGATTGGTCTTTGTGGTGGTAACGAAGCTTGTTTAAATCTTTTAGGAGTTTCTATTGTTGAAGAAGAGGGTAAGAAATTTATTAAACAAGTATTAAAGTTTATGCGCAATAAATTGATTGATTTTCAGGAGGAAACAGGTCATCTTTATAATCTAGAAGCAACGCCGGCCGAATCAACTGCTTACCGATTTGCCTTATTAGATAAAAAATATTGTCCAAAAATTAAAACAGCTGGAACAGACAAAGTTCCTTATATAACCAATTCTACTCAATTACCGGTTGATTTTACTGATGATGTTGCTGAAGCAATTCTCCACCAAACAGAAATTCAATCTTTATATAGTGGAGGAACAGTATTTCATACCTTTTTAGGGGAAGAAATTGATTGGAAGGCTGCTCGAAATCTGATAAAAAAAATCGCTACAGAGACAAAATTGCCTTATTTCACATTGACACCGACTTTTTCTATTTGTCGCCAACATGGTCGGATTAAAGGAAAAAGATTCACCTGTCCAAAATGCGGCCAAGCAACTGAAGTTTATTCACGGATTGTTGGTTATTTTCGTTCAGTTAGGCTTTGGAATGACGGCAAAAAGCAAGAATTTAAAGAGCGAAAAGTTTTCAAAGTTTAAACACTTTTTTGTGAGGAAAAGATGTCTAAAGCAATTCACCCAGAATATCAGTATCTTAATTTAATGAAAGATATTTTGAAAAACGGAGCTTGGAAAATAAGCCACAGTACTGGTGTTAAATTAAAGGGTGTTTTTGGTCGTCAAATCCGCTTTGATCTTAGTCAGGGTTTTCCATTATTGACGACTAAAAAAGTTTTCTTCCGAGGTATTGTCCATGAACTTTTATGGTTTTTATCTGGTAGTCCTAATATAAAATATCTTATTGATAATGATGTTCATATTTGGGATGAATATCCTTATAAAAATTACCAATATCAGATGAATCAGGGTAAAGTAAAAAAAATGACTTTTGAGGAATTTATGAAAAAGATGAAAACTAGTCCTAGGTTTGCTAAAAAGTGGGGTGATATTGGTCCGGTTTATGGTGTTCAGTGGCGGCGGTGGCCAACTGGTGATGGTCGGAAAATTGATCAAGTCGGTTGGGTATTAAAAAAAATAAAAACCTTCCCTCAGAAAAAACACTATATTGTATCGGCTTGGAATGCCGGATCAATTTACGAGATGGCTGATAACCGAGAAGAATCGATGGCAATTGCTCCTTGTCATACCTTATTTCATATTGTTCTTCATGATGGAAAACTTTGTTTACAGCTTTATCAACGAAGCGCTGATATTTTCTTAGGAGTTCCTTTTAACATTGCCAGCTACGCTTTGTTAATTTATATGTTGGCGCAAGTAACTGGATATCCACCAGGAGATTTTGTTCATACTTTCGGCGATATTCATATTTACGAAAATCATTTTGAACAAGTGAAAGAACAGTTAAAAAGAAAACCTCGACCATTTCCAACTTTAAAACTTAATCCAAAAATCAAAAACATTGACGATTTTAAATTTGAAGACATAACTTTAAAAAATTATAATCCTCATCCAACAATTAAAGCTAAGTTAACGGCAGTTGGTGGATTCTAAATTATTTATTATGCCTACTATTAGTATTATTGCCGCGGTAAGTGAAAATCAGGTTATTGGTAATAAAAATAGAATTCCTTGGCATATAAAAAAAGATCTTATTCATTTTCGTGATAAAACAATTGGCCATGTTGTTATTATGGGAAGAAAGAGTTTTGATTGGATGATAGATTATTATCGAAACAGCAAAAATCCTCTACCAAAACGAATTCATATTATTATTACTAGAAATAAAGATTATATTGTAACGGAAGACAATTGTTTTGTTGTTCATTCAATCAAAGAGGCTTTAGATTTAGCAAAAAAAATAGAGAAAAGTGAGATTTTTATTGGCGGAGGAGAGCAACTTTATAGACAAACTATTGATATAGTCGATAAATTATATCTAACCATTGTTAAAGGCAATTTTAGAGGTGATGCTTTTTTTCCAGAATATAAAGAATTTAAAAAAGTAGTTTTTGACTCTGGTTGGCAAAAAGAAAAAAATAATACTTTTAAATTTGTCGAGCTCGTAAAAGCATGACAGTTGTTGACTATTAAAAATAATTTATTTTATGGTAGGATAAATAAGATTTAATTTAAAGTCTATTATGAATAAAGGTAAATTTATTGTTATCGATGGCTTGGATGGATCGGGAAAAACCACTCAAACAAAGTTATTAGTAGATTATCTTAAGAAGCAAAAAAGAAGAGTTGAAGTAGTTGACTTTCCTCAATATTATAAAAGCTTCTTTGGTAGGCTAACCGGTCGTTACTTAAAAGGTGAGTTTGGAAATTTAGAACAAACTAATCCTTATTTAGCTTGCTTGCCCTTTGCCGCAGACCGTTGGGAAGCAAAACCGGTGGTAAACAAAGCTTTAAAGCAAGGTAAATTACTCTTAGCCAATCGCTATACTCCTTCAATGGTCTATATGGCAGCTAAGTTTAACAAAAAATCAGCTCAAGAGAAATTTCTACGCTGGGTCAGAGAATTGGAATATCAAACTTTTGGCATTCCTAAAGAAGACCTAGTTATTTATTTATCAGTTCCTCCTAAAGTTGGTCAACGACTCGTTTTAAATAAGGGTAATAGAAAATATATGGGTAATAAGAAAAAACATGATATTCATGAAGCAAATATAAAATATTTAGAAACAGTGGAAAGAATATATCTTGATTTGGTAAAACGTTTTGATCATTGGGAAAAAATAGAGTGCTTAGATGAAAAAAACAATCTGAAGACAATTCCAGTAATTCACCGAGAAGTTTTACGACTCCTAAAAAAGAAAAATATTGTCTAAAAAGCACTTTTGTGGTATCCTAACAGGGTTAGATTATTAAAATTACACACACTCAACTGAATCTCCTGATTTTTAAGTTGGGTGGAGGAAAAAGGAGATAAAATGCCTAAAAAAACAGTGGCTAAAAAAAGCCCAAAAAAAACTGTCAAAAAAACCACTAAGGTAAAGACAGTAAAAAAACAAAAAAAAGAAAGACCTTCTGATTTTAAAGTTTCTCTTAAAGACTTAGTTGAAGCTGGTTGTCATTTTGGTCATCAAGTGCGTCGTTGGAATCCTAAAGTAGCTCCTTTTATTTGGAAAGCAAGAGAAGGTATCCATGTTTTTGATTTAATTAAAACTCAAAAATATCTCCAAGAAGCTTGTTTAGTAGCAAGAGATTTAGTTGCCCAAGGAGGAACAATTTTATTTGTCGGAACTAAACGTCAGGCAGGAGATATTATTAAACAGGAAGCGACAAAAGCTAAAATGCCTTATGTTAATATCCGTTGGTTGGGAGGAACTTTAAGCAATTGGGATCAGATAAAAAAAAGCATTAATAAACTTTCCGATATGAAAAAAAAGAGAGCAACTGGAGAATTTAAAAAATATACTAAAAGAGAACAGGTAATGTTGGATAAGGAAATTGCCAGACTTGAGTATTTATTCGGGGGAATAGAAAGTTTAAAAAATATTCCTGACGCTCTTTTTATAGTTGATAGTAAGAAAGAAAAGATTAGTGTTAAAGAGGCTAAACAGAAAGATTTAAAAATTTTTGCTATAGTAGATAGTAATGCTGATCCAACAGAAATTGATTGGCCTATTCCAGC
>CAYXSR010000004.1:60863-62249 GCA_964467735.1 uncultured Pseudomonadales bacterium
AAAACTGTTCAAGTTTTGCTAAAACAAAAATATATTCGTGATCCTCAGCAAACTGTCAAAGAATTTATTGAAGAAAAAATTGCTAAGCTACATGAAAATATAAAAGTTGAGGATATTTCTTTTTTGGAAATATGAATGAAATTTTAGATAAAGCCAGACAGGAAATGGACGATGTATTAAGTTTAATTGGAGAAGATTTAAAGGGAGTTAAAACTGGTAGAGCAAAGCCAAGTTTAGTTGAAAATATTAAGATTAAAGTAGAAAGTTATGATTCAGTTTTAACACTAAAAGAATTAGCTTCAATTAGTGCTCCTAGTCCCGATATGTTAATTATTTCTCCTTGGGATAAAAATATTTCAATAGATATTGAAAAAGGAATTTCTCTAGCTGGTTTAAATTTATCTCCAGTTAGAGAAGGAGAAATTATTAGAATTAAAATTCCTCCCCTTACCGAGGAGACAAGACGTGATCTAGTTAAACTCGTTGGTCAAAAAATAGAATCTAGTCGACGACTTTTAAGACAAGTTCGGTCGGAGTCAAAAAATAAAATTGAAGCTATGAAAGGTCAGCCAAATGTTAGCGAAGATGATATTTTTAATTGGACCGAAGAACTTCAGAAGCTGACTGATGAATTTAATAGCAAAATTGATCAACTAGGTGAGGTAAAAGAAAAGGAGTTGATGGAAATATAACGATGCTTACTGGATTGGCTTTTATTTTGGTTTTCTCCATTTTAATTTTTATTCATGAATTTGGTCATTTTTTGGCTGCTAAAAAAGCGGGAATGAAAGTAGAAGAATTTGGTTTTGGTTTTCCGCCGCGAATTTTCGGAATAAAAATAGGCGAAACAATTTATTCCATAAATTGGATATTATTCGGCGGATTTGTGAAGATCTATGGACAAGGAGAAGAAGTTAAGAAAGAAAAAAACCGTTCTTTTTTAGCGAAATCAAAAAAAGCCCGGGCTTTAGTAATTTCCAGTGGAATTATAATGAATTTCTTATTAGCAGTGACGCTTTTTTCCGTTATTTATGCGAAACTGGGAATTCCTAAGGCGAGTGATAAAATAACAATTGTTGGTTTTACTAAAGATTCTCCGGCTAGAGAAATTGGTTTAGAATTAGGAGATGTGATTTTGGGTTTTGAAATTAATGGTCAAACTAAAACTTTTACGAATACTGGAGATTTTATTCAGGTTGTTGATGAATATCGAGGCCAGGAGATAAATTTACAAATAGAAAGACAAAAAAAACCATTACAATTTAAAATTGTTCCCCGCACAGAAAATGAAACACCTCAACAAGAAGGTCCGTTAGGGGTGGCAATTTCTTCCGTAGAAACAGTTTTTTATCCATGGTGGAAAATGATTTTTGCCAGTATTTTTGC
>CAYXSR010000005.1:0-60546 GCA_964467735.1 uncultured Pseudomonadales bacterium
ATTGGTGCTGGTATTGCCTTTCTGCTTATGGTTTGGGGTGTCTTTTTAATTATTACTAGCGCTGGCGATCCAGAAAAACTAAACGAAGGTAAGGAAATTATGGTTTCTGCTGGTGCAGGACTTTTATTTATCATTTTCTCTGTCTTTATCCTCGAGTTAATTGGTGTTAGAATATTAAAGATACCAGGCTTAACTTAAAATGTCTTTTTATATTACTTTTCCAGGCGGTTTCCAGGTTGAAAATCCTCAAGGCTTTGCTTTCAATAATGCGGGGTTCGGAGAAATTTTATCTCAAGTTTTAAAGTTGGCTTTTCCTTTTGCTGGTTTAATTTTATTTTTTATCCTAATCAGTGGCGGTTTTCAACTTTTAACTTCAGCCGGTAATCCAGAGGCAATGGAGAAGGCTAAAAAAAAGATTACTAATGCCGTTATTGGGTTTTTTATTATCTTTTTAAGTTATTGGATACTTCAAATTCTGGAAGCTGTTTTTGGTATAAAAACTTTTCAATAAACCTTACTTACCAAAGTTTCTTTGTCTATCGTCATACTCTGTTAGAGCTTTATCAAATTTTTTGACCGTAAATCCTGGAAAAAAAGTCTTTGTAAAATAAAATTCACTATATTCACTTTGCCAAGGCAGAAAACCAGACATTCTTTGAGCTCCACCAGTTCGAATAATTAAGTCTGGATCAGGCATAGCGGCCGTATCTAAATATTTAGAAAATTCATCAATAGTAATTCGTTTTTTACCTTCTTTTAGAACTTTGTTAATTGCTCGAGTAATTTCGTCTCGACCACCATAATTTAAAGCAAATGTCGCCATAACTTTTTTATTCTGTTTGCTTTCTTTCTTCCATTTTTCTAAAAGCTCAACGACGTCTTTTGGTAATCTCGAAAGCTCACCAATAGTATTGACTCTAATTCCATCTTTAATATATTGATCCATTTTTTCTTCCAATCCCCCCCTGACGATGTCAAAAAGCATTTGAGCAAATTTTTCGCCTCTTTTCCAATTTTCCGTTGACCAACACCAAAAAGTCAGATAAGGAATCTTCAATTCCAAAGCATGATAAATTAAATCTTTAAAAACTTTGTAAACTGCTCTTTTATGTCCCTCTGTCTGATCTAAGCCTCGGGCCTTAGCCCAGCGTCGATTACCATCAACGATAAAAGCAACGTGTTTTGGTATTTTCATAACACTCCTTTCTTTTTCCCGCATATTTAACGCATTTTTCCCGCACTACCATTCAATTCTTGTCCCTAATACTTTTTTTCCAACAATCGCATCAGATAGGGTTCCCTGTTCTATCCCATCAATAATTAAAGCTGGTATGCCTTTTTCAGCCATTGATAAGGATTCTTTCACTTTATGCATCATTCCACCTGTAACATCGACTCCTGCTGATCCGTGTAAAATCTTCTGGTAATTTTTAAAATTATCTTTATTAATCAAGGGAATTGTTTTTCCATCTAAATCGTAAACTCCATTTGTTTGACCACAATGAATAATCTTCTCTATCTTGAATCCTTCTTTCATTAATTTTTCTCCTATATAACCCAAAACTCTCTCCGTAGAAAAAATAGTTCCTCCGTAATGAGTGTCAATGATTACATCACCGTAAACCACGGGCAAAATCCCCATTGTTAATAATTTCTTTAAAGGCGCTAGAAAAATTTTCTCTAATTTAAAATTATTGCTTAAGAAAGAAGAGAAAGGACTTAAAGAAACCGCTGGTAATTTAATTTTAATGAGTTCTGAAATTACAATTCTATTAAGATGACAAGCAGCTTCACAAACTTCAGCCATTCCCAAGATTTCTTTCTTCGTCCTAACCCCATTAATTGTGTCATATTTCTTTGCTGGTAAATGACCAAAAGAACCGGCGCCATGACCAATAATTAAAAGTTTGTCGGTCAAATCAAACGCTTTTTTAACCTCTTTTGCAATGATTTCTAGGGCTTTTTTTCTCAAAGTAAATGGTTTGTTTTTATCGGTAATTAGCGAACCTCCGATTTTTATTAGAATAATTGGTTTCATAACTTATAACCTCCCCCCAACAACATATCTTTCTTTTCCAAGATTTCTCTTAATGATAGATCAAAAATTCTTTTTACTTCCATTTTTATTCTCTAATTAGTTTAGTTTCCCTAATTTTTCTAACTGTTTAATTTCTTTTTTAAACCACGGTGTGTATTTTTCTGGGTTATTTAAAATGTCTTTTTTTAATTCAGCTATTTTAATCCATCGGTAATCATTTACTTCTTGAGGGTTAGACTTTACTTGCCCATCGTAGTTGCCCAACAAAACATAGCAAATTTCATTCTCGGAGCCTATTTTTTTATATTCTGCTCGATAATAAAACTTGTAAATATGTTTCAGGTTAGTAGTAAAACCTAACTCCTCCTGTAGTCTTCTTTTAGCTGTCGCCAATATTTGTTCTCCTTTTCGAGGATGACTACAACAACTATTGGACCAAAATAGTGGCCATAATGGTTTATATCTACTTCTCTGTTGAAACAATAATTCTCCTCTTTTATTAAAAATAAAAATTGAAAAAGCCCTATGTAAAAAACCTTTTAAAGAATGACATCTGGATTTTTCTTCAAAGCCTGTGATTTTATCGTTTTTATTAACTAATATTAAATAATTCTGCATTAAAATAATCCTTCCATAATCATTGATAACTCCATAGTTATTAAATTATCTTTTATTTGCTCTATCATCCCATGGGCATGCTCTAATGATGGGTTTGTTTTTATTTCCATTATTTGTGCCCAAGTTAAACCTCCAATATCTTCTAGAGATAAATCAGTTCTTAAACCTAAAAACGCATCCTCTAATCTCCACCATCGAGCTGCATTATCACTTTCTCTCATCTATATGAAACACAAATCACAATACAATCTATGCTAAAATTGTATTGCAACTTTAAGCCTCCAGCTTTAAGTTGTTAGTCCCGTCTTTTTGGCGGGACTAAAATTTTTATTAACCAATAACCCAAATAAACAAATAATCCCAAGGCAATTAACAAAAAAAAGATTAACAATGATCTTGCTAAAAATCCCCATTCTTTTGGGGCTTTAATCAAAATCCTTAAACCAGTAATAAAAACAAAACCAAAAGTAAAAAAATAGAAAGGTAAACCAAAAATTAAAAGTTCTTGCGATCGATCTTTTTCTAATATAATCTCTTTTAAGGTTTTAAACGGATGGAAAATTAAACCAAAAAGATTACGACTAAAAAGGTAGCTCTCCTTGATCGTCAGAAGAATCGAATATTTGCCAATTTTCATTAAAAAAGTTTTTATCTTTTGCATTTAACTGTTTTGAATATTGTTTTTGAAAAGCAACTCGCGCTCTGAATAAAAGCGATTCTGTTGACTTAATGCTTTTACCTAAAATATCAGCAATTTCTTTTACTGTTTTCTCTTCTATATACTTTAGTCGTAAAATTCGACAATATCCTTCGGATAAACTCTTAAAAGTTCTTAAGATTCTGCTTTTTATTTCTTTTTCCTGAAGAGCTAATTCTGGACTCAACGCCTTAGAAACTAATTTTTCCAAAAAGGGAAATTTAGAAAAGACAATCGTTTTTATTTTCTTTTTACGATAAAAGTCGCAAATTTCATGCCTAGTTATTGAACACAACCAGGTATAAAGTGAACTTTTAGCGGAAAAATTAGGTAAAGATAAAAAGGCAGAAGTAAAAACATCTTGAAGAATTTCTTCACTGTCCTGAAGATTCCCTACTTTTTTTTTAATAAAACCTAAAAGTTTTGCTTGATATTTTCTATAAAAAATCCTGTGCGCTTTTTTATTACCGATTAAAATTTGATTAATTAATTTTTCTTCCTTCATTCTTTCTCTTCCTATATAGGCTTTTATTATACCAAAATGAAAATTTATATCCTACCTCGTATGATTATATTGTTGTTTAAATCTTTCTGATGATATAATATTGTTCAAATGTCTAAAAAACTAGCAATAAATATAGGTGAAGCTTTTAAGTTTGGTAACCAAGGAATTAGTCAAAAATCAGGTTACGAAAATGTTGGTTCCTTTATCTCTAAAATTCTTCCCAATATTTATGTGGTAGCTGGCCTTATTCTTCTTTTTTTGCTCATTGGTGGAGGCTTTGCTATAATATCTGGTGCGGGTAATCCAGAAAAACAATCTCAAGGAAGTAAGGCAATTACAGCCGCAATTGTAGGATTTATAATAATTTTTGCATCCTTTTGGATTATCCAGATAATTGAACAAATTACCGGAATAAAGATTTTTAATCCGGGAGTATAAAATGGCTGACATTTTTGGACCAATTACTAACCCTCTCTCTCAAAGTTATGGTGACTTTGATGCTCCTGGGGGAGGCATTGTTAAGTTTCTTAATAATATTTTAAAAACGCTTACTGTAGCTGCTGGTATTTGGTTTCTCATAAATGTAATTCTGGCTGCTTTCGACTTTATCTCAAGCAGTGGTGAATCTGACAAGATAAGCAAGGCTTGGAGTAAAATTTGGTATTCTTTAATTGGTCTGGTGGTCATTATTATTTCCTTTGCGGTTGCGGCAATTTTGGGTTGGATTCTATTCAAAGATCCAAAAGCAATTCTACAACCAAAAATTTATGGTCCAGGAATATAAAATGCAAAAAAAATCTTTAAAAATCTCTCATTTTCTACCAATTATGCTCCTTGCTCAAGGAAAACCTCTTGGTGGAACCTTAGAAGGAATCCCAGGGGCTTATAATCCTGATTTATCCGATCAAGGAACTGGCGCTTTAACGAAGATTTTTTCTAACACCCTTGGTGTTTTTACAATTGTAGCGGGATTGATGTTTATACTCAACTTTATCCTTGGTGGTTTAAGTTGGTTAACAGCCAGTGGTAAATCTGATCAAGTAGAAAAAGCTAAAAAAAAGATGACTGATGCGGCAATTGGTTTGATCATTGTCGTTGCTGCTTACTCAATTGCCTTTATTATTGGAGAAATTCTTGGATTTAAAATTCTTGATCCAGGAAAATATATTAAAAATCTGTGGTAAAAAATGAAACAAGTCTTTGCTCAAATTGAAAATCCAGTTTTAAAAGATGTTGGTGAAGGAACAGTAAAAGATATTGAGAGTGGTCCTTTAGTTCCTCTTTTTGTCCGTTTATGGCGTACTGCTGTTGTTTTGGGTGGTGTCGCCTTGCTTCTTTTTTTTGTCTGGGGAGCAATTGATTGGCTTATGAGTGAAGGTAATCCAGAAAAATTAAAATCAGCTAAAAATAAAATTGTCCATGCGGTCATTGGTATGGCCTTGTTGGCGGCATCATTTGCAATTGCTAAATTAGCAGAAACAATTTTTGGCTTTGATATCCTAAATATCATTTGGCCAACACCAAAATAAATATATGGCAGTCTCTAGTAATTTTCGATCATTTATTGAAAAAAACAAAATATTTGAAATAACTAATGTTGGTAGCATGGTTTCGGCGATTGTCAAACTAGCTTTAGGGGTAGGAACAATTCTTACTCTTGCCTATCTTATTTGGGGAGCAATTGATTGGATAACTTCTAGTGGTGATAAGTCTCAATATGAAGAGGCCAGAGACAAGATTACTCATGCTATTATTGGTCTAACAATTCTCGCTTGTAGTTGGGCTATTTGGCAATTACTATTAAAGTTTTTTGGTTTAGGTAAGGGTGGTTCAACAGTCGAAATTGATTTGCAATCTTAAAATTGCCTTGACTTAAAATAAAAAAAACTTGTAATATCAGGTATTAATTGTTAAAAAATTTTAATTTAAAAAGGAGGTGACAACATGAAATTCGTCCAGCGCGTTTTGGCGGCTGACATCAGTATTCCCGGACCACAAAAAGGTGTTCCAGAAGGAAAAATCGGTGATTTTATTAGTAATGCTATCAGCTTAGTTTTAGGTGTGGCTGGTTTGTTAACTTTTGTTTATCTAATCTGGGGCGGTATTCAATGGATCACCTCCGGCGGAGACAAAACCCAATATGAAGAGGCCAGAAATAAGATTACGGCGGCCTTAATTGGTTTGGCAATTGTTGCGGCTGCTTGGGCAGTAATGCAACTAGTGGCTAAATTCTTTGGTGTTAGTGTAAAAGAAATTGATATTCCTGCTATCAGGTAAATAAAATAAGAAAATGGCATTAATACTTGATCAGTGGACTACAACAGCTGATGAACCAGCTCGTTTTAAAGACTTAGAAGTAATCTTTAAAAATATTTTAGCTTTGGTTGTCCCACTTGCCGGGACAGCTATTTTTGTGATGATTCTCATCGGCGGTTTTCAGTTTTTAACCGCCGGTGATAATCCGGAACAGGTGAAAAAAGCTAAAGGAACTTTAACGGCAGCTATTCTAGGTCTGTTTCTCTTAGTAGCTGTTTGGTTTATTTTCTTAATCATCCAAAAGTTTACTGGTGTTAGTGTAACCGAAGTTGAATTACCCGATTAGGACTTGTACTAGGACTTTTTTTATCTTAAAATAGATTTATAAAATGAAGTTAAAAAATTTTGTTTTTCTAGTTATTGGTTTTCTTTTTTTATTGTCGGCTTCTTTCTTTCCTGTTTATGCCCAAGGCCTCCAACAACAAATTAAAGATACGCCTTTTAAAGAATTTCTTGATGCTTCAGCTAAAGGAGAAGAGGGCTATCTTAATAAACAATGGTATGATAAAGAAACTTTTATAAATATTATTGCTGCTGGTGCGGCAGCTTCGGCTACTGTTCAACCAAACGAAGATGGAACAGTTACTGTAAGCGGTGCTGTTCCCCTTATGGGCAGAGCAATTAGTGAATTGACTGGCACTCCGGCAGTTAGCAGTGTTGAGTATTTTGCTGATATTGGCAGTCGATTAAATTTAGTTCCTCAGGCTTATGCTCAAGGAACTGGTTGGCGGGCACTGGCTCCAATTTTAAGCATTTGGAAGGCTTTTCGAAATTTGGCTTATATATTTTTTGTGGTTGTCTTTATTGTGATTGGTTTTATGATTATGTTCCGGGCAAAAATTAACCCTCAAACCGTTATTTCTATTCAATCAGCCCTTCCCAAAATTATTGTCACTTTGCTTCTAATTACTTTTTCCTATGCAATTGCTGGTTTGTTTATTGATTTTATCTATATTCTTATTTATATTGTCGTTGGTCTTTTTGAATTTACCGATCTTGTTTCTAACTCCACGGAAGTTGTCAGAAGACTGCTAGAAGATAATCTCTTTCAAATTATGTACGCTGGAAAAGGCATCTTTATTACTGGGCCAGCGGAGGCAATTCAAGATGTGATTGCCGGACTCTTAGGAGAAGGAGTTTTTGGGGAATTTTTAGATTGGTTAGGAGTAGATAACTTTGGCGGCAGTATTTTAGCTCATCTTATTATCGCCGCAGCTTTGCTTTTTGTTGTTTTTAAACTATTTTTTACCCTCTTACTTACCTATGTTGGTATTATTGTTTCAGTTATTTTTTCGCCAATTATTCTTTTGTTTAATGCTTTACCAGGTAGTAATAGTTTTGGTAATTGGGTTAAAAGTCTTTTAGCTAATATTTTAGCTTTTCCAGCAGTGGCTTTAATGTTTTTACTGGCGGCCGTTATTATTGGTAACCGGACCAACATGAATCCTCCTTGTGATCCAGGCTGTTCTAAGGATAACCCTTGGTGTGTAGAATGTGATGTTGGCTACTTTAGCCAAAGGACGCTTGATCTTAGGGCTGGCCAAGAAACCGGCTCTGGAGAATCGGAGGTTTGGGTACCACCTTTTTTAAGTTTGTTTACTAGAACTGGCAGTACTGGCGGTACTGGTCCAATTATGTCAATTATTGCTTTGGGAATGATTTTCATGACCGCTCAAGTTCCTGCCATGATTAAAAAAGTCATGGGTGTTGAGGAAGGTGCTGGCGCGATGGGCTTCCAGGCAATTGCTGGTGGTATTGCTGCTCCATTCCAAACTTATGGCGCATATAAACAATATCGTGAGCAAAGACGAGCCAGGATGCTAACTGAGGCTCAACTTAACGCTTACAAAGAACGAGGCACTGGCCTAGGTGCATAAATTATTTTCTCCTTGAATAAAAAAACAGAAAAGCTGGAAGTTAAAACTTCTTATTGTGGTGATCAACACAATAATCGCCTAAAGCGACAGCTTTCCCAAGATAGATCACTTATTCAGTTTGTCTGCTTCTCAAAAGGACCGCTTCCTTCGGCTCAGTCCTACCCCCGTCCAAGCATTCCCTTGACCAGGGGGGCTACGAACGCTCCTACCACCGCCACCCCAAAAATGAAAAGGATGGACCCACAACAGCCAGCAAGCCCCCACTCTGTAGTTGCCATAATCACGATATACATGGCAACAAAGAGAAGCAAGGTTTCCATCACATCCTCCTCTAGGTTTATTTCCACCATGAACCTTTTCCAATGGCGTAAATGACTAGTCCTATCACTAGTCCTACCAAAAGAAAAACTCCACCGATCAGATAGGACACCGCGCCGTACTCTGGTGGTGCAACAAAGAAAAAATAGACGATGCCGCCGCCCCAGCAGTACAGTAGGGCTGCAACAACTAAAACAACCAACAACCAAAATCCGATGCCACTTCCCATTTCCGTTCTCCTTTTTAAGGTGCTCGTCTACCCGCCATCAGAGGCGGGCAGGCAAAAACTGAACAATTCTTTTTCTTTCTATCCAAACGCCATTGTTTGGAAAAGAAATAAGATTGACGGGATTATATAGTTAAAACCATTATAAATCAATACATATCCTATATGAATCTTACTTGCATGAAAAAATTTGGAAGTTTGTTTTATAAAACTATAAATATTTAAATTCTATCAATGGCTATTGAACGGGCCATTTTTCACCAGTTGAATACTCATAAATTGTCTTGAAAAATCCTTTAACCGCATCAGCAATCCCCCCGAAAAAACCAAAGAAACGATATTGAGCCATTTTCCAAGGACCTAAAACATACCAGCAATAAGCCTCAAAATTCCACGCATTGGTAATTTTCGCCCTTATTCTGTCTCTTAAATCTTTTGGTTTCAGACTAAATTCTGGAGGAACATCAACAAAAAAATCTCTAGCCAATTTCCGAAGCAGAAAAACCTGGCTGTCTATCGGAACAATATGACCAGCCATTACTGTTTTTACTGTTTCTATAGAAAGTTGGTCATTTCTATTAGCCCAAAAATCTTCTTGTTCTTCAATTAAGCCTATACCTTCTAAAAGGCCATGACCAATTCTAAAAAATAAGTTTTTTTCCGGGGGAGACCCTGGAAGCACTGCTGGAAGTTGAAAGCTTTCAGAAATAAAATTCAGTCTTTTAAGTTTATTTACTGTCTCCTCTTCTACGCTTTCCATTGGTTCAAGTAATATTTCTCCCAACAAACCAGATGCTGCTTGAACTCCTAAAAGTTCGTTGTGCCAGTCAACTGGGTGGGTGGCTTTTTTTTCAGCCGCCAACTTATCGCCCAAAAGCGAAATTGACTCTAAAGCTTCCAATTGATCTTTGTGAGCTTCTCTATTTGTCAATGCTCCATCCACACCTCCTACTGCCTCATATTCAAAACTCATTGGTCTTAAATAATGATTTTCTGCATCCCAATAATCTTTATGTTTAAGACTTTCGCCAAATTCAAAGGACATAAAGTCCCTTGCTTCAGTTAAAATTCTATCCCAACGTTCTCTAAGGCTTGATCCATAAGTAAAACCCTTCCGCCAATAGTTAAAATCAACGTTCATTATTCCTCTTATTTGAGCGTCCCATTCTCCTCGTCGGGAAAATTCCATCACTTTTCTTAAAATACTGAATTTCCGCTCTAACTCTATTGCTTGTTCTCTTGAAACCTTTCTTTTGGCTTTAACAGAAGTAATTCGTTGATGATAATCAGGATCTCTTTCGATATTCAGTAAAAACTCACCATGCTCTATATCTCCATTCTCATAGAAAGCACTGATTGCTTCTCTAAACTGCTCTGGTGCATTCCTTCCATACCACTCATATTGAAGAGGGTTATCGTTATATTCATCACTCCATTTTGCTTTGATTCTCCCATCCCTGTCTTTCTCTTGTTCTTCTGCTCGACTAAAACCGCTAAAACGAGCGTCTAAAACAGCAAATCTGCCGGTCCAACGTAGAAAATCATAAGACCACTCAATATCCCCGCTAGTTACCCATTCGCCATCTTTTAAGTTTGGTCTACCAATTATTTCTTTTATTTTTTCTCTATCAAAATCATAGACGCCTCTTCTTTTATCAAAAAGTTTTTCTCCAAAAAGACGAACTAAAATTTGCCGGTCAGTATTTCTTAATTCAACATCTCGATTGCTATTAGCATTATTAATAATTGTTTCCAGCCATTTGTTAACTCTTCCCCTTGTATCCTCTTTAAATTTCTCTACCCTGTCTGGTCGCTCACCCAAAGCTAAATATTTTAAAACTTCATCTGGGTGTTCAGAAAGTTCTGCCCAAGCAAGTTTGCACCACCATTGCTGACCAAACCAAGCCATTTCTTTACTCGTGAAATAAGGCAAGGCTTTTAGTCTATCTTCAACATGCTGTTGAATACCTCCTACTTTAAAAGCAGAAATAAAGTTTAATTTAGCTCTAAACATTTTGGTTAATCGATCAAAAAGTTCTTGATTCTTGCCAGTCTCGAACATTCCTGTTTGATTGCGATACATACTAGCCACTTCTGTATAGGCTAAAGTTAAAATCTGAAAATAGGTTGAACTTTCTGGGCTTGGCTGTCGGGCTTCGTCTAACATTTGCTCAAACCACTCTTCTACTGTCTCTGGATTTCTAAGTGTTTTTATATCTATTTCACTTAACATTAAATTCAAACGACTACTCTCATATCTTCTGCCATACATTTCCTTTATAGCGTCGCGGGCAAAATCATCTCGTCCTGTCTCGAAAGATTTTCTAAAAGCTGCCATCTGTTCAGGAGTAACCCCTCTTCTTAAATTTGCCTGAACTAAGGCATCGTAAGCTTTGTCAATCGGGAGAACATCACCATAGAGACCAATCTGAAGTAAAGATTTTTCTTCCTGCACTCGATTAACTAAACGAATCATTTCATCATATGCTGCTTGTTGTTCTGATCGAGGTTTAAACTGACTCATTGCCTCCTGGAGTCTCTGGCTGGCTTGTTCTAATTGCCCGGCTAAAAATGGATTAACTAATTGATCTCTGAATGACTGCACTCCTGGCCTAAGTCGGTCATCTAAAGCGACCCTTAATTCTTCATCCCTTCTCGTAAGGTCGGCTTTTTTCTCAATTGACAAAAGCCTAAGTTTTTCCATGGCTGGTAGAAAAACCTTGTTTAATTGCTCTCTAGCGGCAGGACTAATTTTTCTTCCTCTTAAAACCACTTGTACTCTTTTATAAAGATCTTCGGCATAATCTGATGATATAAGTTCATAACCAAGCTCATCTAAATGAATTACTTCTGCGGCAATATCTCCTAAAGGATCATCTTTCTCAAGAAGTTCAAGTGGACTACCTAGTCCCTTTGCTGCTCTCCATGCTTTTTCCCAATTTTTTCCTTTTCTAGTTATTAAAACCTCCTCACCTATTTTGTCTTTTTCCTCCTTAGTAAGCCACCATTGTCTGGCTTTTTCTAATCGTTTTTGCTCTTCTCTCTTATTTCCTTCTAACGCTTGTTTAGCAAGTCTTCTTAAAATTCTCTCTGCTGATTTGTCTTTACCTTCTCTTAACAACTGGGCCACTTTTTCTGGGGTCTCTCCTAATTTTTTCATTTCTTTTTCCAATTGTCGGGGAGTTAATTCAGTTGTTCGCAAAGCTAATGCAGCCTGAGGAATTAAGGCTTCTGCCTTGGCTTTGGCCTCTTTTACTCTCTCTGACAAGGAAGCTTTTTCTCTTGCCTCACCAATTCTTTCTCTTAATCTATCTGGTTTTTCGCTAGCTTTTTCTTCTAATTTTTCTAGACCTACTTCTTCTCCAAAAAGTTCATAACTTGCCCTTTCAACTAATTCTACTGCCTCTTTAGGAGGAGCCTCTGTAGCTCTTTCAGTTTTCAATTTCTCTTGCTGTCCACTAATCTCTTTTGTTAATTCTTTTCTTTCTTCTTTAGATAAGGTTATTTCTGTAGATCTTGAATATTGAAGTTGGTTTCTCAAAACTGTTAATCGTTCTTGAACTTGAGCATTGTTAGTCGCGTTTTGTGACTCCCAAGCTTTTTCTCTTTGTTCTCTTGTAAGAAATCTTTCTAGTTCAGCAACCCTATTTCTCTCTCCAAAAATCAATCCGGCGATTTTCTTAATTAAACTCACTGCATCTTTAGGAGGCCTATCAGTTTCTTGCTTTTTGGCTAATTCTTTTTCTTTTTCTTCTAATTTTTGATAGGCTTCTGCCTTTTCTTCTGGAGATAACGAAGTTGAGACATCTATTTGTGATTTTAAAAAATTCAATCTTTCCTGAGCTTTGGTAATTGTATTAACATGAGCTCTTCGCCACTCTTTCTCTTCTCTTTTTCTGGTTTCCCTTTCTGTTTCACCACTAGTACCACCACGTTCAACACCACCGCCTGTTGGAGTAATTGGAGTTGGACCAGGATCTGTCATTAACATTTTCCTTTCTTAAGAAGATATTATATCAAAGAAGTCAGTCAACATCCAAGCTTATCTTCTTCCTTCTTCCGGAAGAACTTGTTGAAGAAAAACAGCTGAAAAAAGTTTACACCAGCTGGTAAATTTATCAGTTGCTTTTACTGGAAAATTAATTACTTCTCCTGTTTTCTTAATTACTCTCTGGGTGGTTCCTATTTTCTCAACCTTGCCTAAAAATTGCTCGGCCGCGGCAATTAGGTTTTCTTCTGACGTTTCTCGGGAATTCCTTTTTAATTCTCCGCCAACCCATTTTTGAAAGAATGAACTTAAAATAACTTTTTTCACATCCCAAATGTTGGCCGGTGTTAAATCAAGTTTATCAGTTAAAATCTCTATTGCCTTGCCTGTTAATTCATTTATCTGAAGATCTTGAAGTTCAACAGTTAAGCGTCGTCTTTCTACCTCATTCAATCCACTTAAATTAGCGTGTTTCATTAACCAATCAACTAATTTTGCTTTTGTTTCTTCTAATTTTGTCTTTCCTGCCTCAGTGGCTGTTTGCTGACCTTGCTCATCAATAACTGTCTCTATCTGTTCATCTAATAATTCACCAGCTTCCCTTCCTTCCCATTCGCTTACTAAACTTTCATATCCTTTAGTTTTTCTAAATTTTTCCTGAATTTCTATTGGTATTCTTTCCCAACTAACACCCCCCTCTGCCTCACTTTTTCCCAAAAGATTAGCTGCTATTCCGGCTAACTGTTGATCAGAAATTTCTGTTCCCGGTTGAAAATTCTCTATAAAAGCTTTCCAAACGGCTGTCGATTCTGGCCCAGCAGAATCCTGAGCCTCCGATAAGAAATGGTCAGTTGCTTGTTGCTCTAGAGCCTCCAACCAGGTAACTCTATTATCTGCTCTTGTTGCCGGATTTCCTTCTGTCGCCTGCTCTCCTAGCTGAGGATATTTATCTAATAATTCTTGCCTTAGTCCTTCGTCTCTCATTACCTCCCGGAAATCTCCACCTTCTACCAATTGACCTAATGAACTTCTAAATGTTAAAAAAGCTTGATAAAAAACATCAAATTTTCCCGGATCAACTTCTGCTGCCTTTCTATTGGAAAAATGGTCTGGAGTTTCTGTTTCTGTCCCAACTAAACCAACAAAAGAGGTCTCGACATCAACTAACAATTTTTCTGGTGTTTTTAAAGAAGTTTTTTCAACTTGAACTGGAACTTCGGCGGTTTCCATTATTACTCTGTCATTTGTTGAGCTGTTTGCTTCATGTCATCAGCTGCTTTATCCAAAATATTGGCCGATCTGTCTAAATTATCTGCTCTTAGTTTTAAAAAGCTCAATATCTGTCCTTGAATTTCTGGGTTGTCTCCCTCTGCTTCAATTGTTTTTAAAAGAGTTTCCTTTGTTTTTTCATCTAAAGGAAGATTTTTAACTTCCTCTAATAATTGATTTTTGTCCATATTTTCCTCTCTTTTTAATTTGATTTTATGGTTGAGTTTCTGTTTCTGATATCACCCCTAAAGCAATTCCAAAACCTCTTAATTCATACTGAAGTTGTTCTTTTAATTGTCTATATTCTTCTGTCTGTCTGAACTCTCTTAAATCAGAATATCTAGATTTGTCTCTATTCCGAGAGAGTAATCCGAGCTTGGCAGCATTCTGTCTTTTTCTTTCTAAATATTTTGCTTCTGCTTGTTGTTGTCTTTCCGCTTTTCTTAAGGCTTTTGCTTCTCTTCGTTCTTTTTTACTTAAAATCGCCAGTGGTCGGCGTTCTTTTTTTCCAGCGGCGGCTTCCAGTCCCTCAGGAATTTCAACAAGCTTTGCACCGCCTTCTACCGCCTGGTTAACAGTTTGTCTAATTGTCTGTGCCGCTTCTCTCCTTGTTAAAGCTTCTTGTCTTAAAAATTTTGCCTGTCTTTCTGTTTGTCGCCTGACAAAGTCAAAAAATTCTTTCCAAAACGGTTTTTCTGCGGCTCGAGCTTTTTTTTCTAAACCCTTTTCTTTAACATCAAGTTTTTCTGCTCTTGTCTCTTGGATCTGAGCTCTCATTTCTTTACCGATTGCTCCAATAACCTGCGGTCGTGTTTCTATCCAAGCACCAGAATATTCCATCGCTGTTTTCAACCATCTAGTTCCACTACCAATAAGTTCTGGTGTACCAGCTACTACACAAGCAGCTGTCTTTAATGCTTCTATTGCTTTTACTACTCTTCCTGCTCCTACTTGGCCAGCTTCTTCAACTGCTCTGCTAACCTCTGGTTTTCCTGGTTTCTTTACTGGACCTTGTTCTACTGTCGCTTCCTGGGTTACCACTGGCTCTTGTTGGGTCTCGGGGCGAGCCAAACCTGGCGCTAGTGGTTCATTCACTTGAGGAGTAGCTGTTTGTGTCTCGGTCATTTTTCCTCCCTTTCTAAAAAACTAAATAGAGTCTTTCTTTCATTGTGAATATTACTTATCTTTTTTTCAATAGCTAATTTTTTTATGCTAAGCTTAAACTAATGAAAAATTTTTGGGAAAGTTTAGAAAGCTTTGTTTTTGCTATTTTTTTATTTCTTCTTCCTTCTAATTTAGCTTTTCATTGGTGCACCTCCTCAGCTTTGGTTTTAGGTATTTATCGCGATTATCTGATTCCCACTATTTTTGTGACAGATTTCCTAATCATTACTCTTTTCCTACTTTCTTTTTTTTCAAAAACAAAAATTTGTTTACCCAAAAAAACTATTTTTTTTGTTTTTTTGTTAATTTTCTTTGTTTTTATTAGCCAAAACAAAATTAGTGCTAGCTATAAAGCCCTAAAAGTTTTTGAATGTTTTTTGCTTTTTTACTGGTTAAAAAGCAAAAAAGTAAGTCAGCAAAAAATAATTAGGATTTTATTCTGGACAGCTTGTTTTCAGGCAGGGTTAGCAGTTTTTCAATGGCTTAAACAAAGTTCGGTTTTAAGCTATCTTCCTTTTGGTGAACAACCCTTCAACAGCTTCACTCCAAACATAAAAAAAATTGTTTTACCCAATGGTAAACTCAGAATTACTCCTCTTGGAACTTTTCCTCATAGCAATGTTCTGGCTGGTTTTTTAGTTTTAGTTTTAACCATGAATTTAAAATCATTGAATAAAATCTGGCAAATCTTTTTTTACCTCCTAATTAGTAGCGCCCTTATTCTCTCCTTCTCGTTGCCAACAATATTCCTTTTTTCTTTGATTATTATTTTGATTCTGTTTAAAAACAAACAGAAATTACTTCTTAGCTCTCTTTTTTTATATTCGTTTGTATTTGGTTTAATATTCAACCAAGATATTATTTCTTCTTTGAACCGTCGTCTGCCGTTAATTAAAAGTGCTTTTTTAATGATTAAAGATAACTTTATTGTAGGAGTAGGTTTAAATAATTTCTTGGTTAAATTACCAAAATATATTTCTGGTTCGCAAGTTTATTTTTTCCAACCAGTTCATAATTTGTTTCTTCTTCTTTTGGCTGAAACAGGAATTATCGGCTTATTAATCTTTTTATTTTGGATTTTGAAATCCCTTCGTTTCCTCAAAAAAGGGTTTAAAAAAAATTCTCTTTTTATTCTCTTACTAGTCGAGTGGTTTTTGTTAGCTCAATTTGATCATTATTTTTATACCACTCAACAAGGATTATTAATAACTGTTATTGTTTTTTATCTTGTTTCTTTAATTAAGGCAAAAGATTACAATTAATTAATGTCATTATTTGGATTATTTTTAATTTTTGTTGGTCTTCTAATCTTTCTTTTGCTTATATCTTTAAGTTTTCAAAAAAACTTTTATCTCTTTCTCCTTCTTTTAACTAAGAATAAATACCAAGCTGTCCATCTATTTTCCCTTTTTCTTCTTCCTGGAACAATTATTCATGAAGTTGCTCACATGTTGACAGCGGAAATCCTCCAAGTTCCTACTGGTGAATTTTCGTTTATACCAGAAATTAAAGAAAGCCAAGAAGTAAGAGTGGGTAGTTTAAAAATTAGTCGTTCTGGGCTAATTAGACGAACGCTAATTGGCTTGGCTCCGTTAATAATAGGTTTGGCTATCCTTACAACTATTTTCTATTTCCAATTTCTTCCATTGCTTCAAAATCCACAAGAAATTTTTAATCAGAAAGCGGGCTTCTGGTGGCTGGCAGTTTTTTCTTGCTGTCTTATCTTTATTGTCTCTAACACTATGTTTTCCTCTAAAAAAGACCTAGAGCCTGCTTTCTTTCCTTTTCTTTTAATCCTCTTGGTTCAAATAGCTTTCTGGTTAGGAGGTATAAAACTCAAAATCTCTTTAGAAGAAAAAACTTATATTTTTTTAGCTAATGTCTTAACAAGTATTAATAGCGCTTTAGTTTTTACTATCGTTGTTGACTTAATTTTTCTTTTAGCTACTCAACTACTCATTCAAATTTCTAAAAAAACTCTCAAAAGCTCTTTATCTTTTAAATAGCCTAATTGTGGCTTTTTTGGTATCATATATAACAAATGGATTCTTCTTTACTTCAACAAGCACAAGAGGTTTTAAAAGCAATTGATGAATGGCTAAATTTTATTGATTCTCAACAACCAATAACTTCACAAAAAGAAGCTAGTTTAAAATCTTTAATCGAACCATTTACTAAAACTCCAGCTTTTTCTTTGTTTTTTAGTAATGTTTTTTTCCCGGTTTTAAACGAGACAGAAAAAACAGTTGCCTCCTTAGAACCAAATTCTCAAAATCTAACTCTTATTCGTCAAGCAATCACTGCTTTTATCTTTCAGGACAATCTTCCCTTTGAACAAACTGGTTTACCTTCCAGAGAAGTTCTTGAACAAGCGGCTTCTCAAGTTCAACAAGTTGATCCTCAAAATAGCATTAGCGTCCGTCAAATAGTTCGCCAAACAATTGAACAACACAACAAAGATTTACTAGACAAAGCTGGCAGCGTCGTTCAGCTTCAACAATCACTTCAAAAGAATTCTGAAGTTGCTTTAGCCGCCATCTTGGCTCAAGAGCCAAGCGACCAGCGTTATCGAAGTTCTCAGCTTAAAAGACAACGGCAACTCGCCGATACCTATGGGCCAATTGCTGCCCAAGTCGCTTTTGAAAGATATACCGACAGTTTAGTCGATAGTTATTCTGCTGAATTGGAAAAACAACAAACTATTCAAAACAAAAGAGTTCAAAAAGGAGAAATTGATCAACTTACTGCCGATCGTCAAGCACAAGAAACTGCGAGTGAGCGCGTCCAACAATCAGCTTCCTTACTCCAAACTAAGGCCGCCCAGGCCGCCGTTAAAGAAATTAGTAAATATAGTGATTCAAACATTACTTTACAAGGTTCTGTTGCGGTTACGATCCAAGCTTCACCTGAAGTTGCTCCAGTTGTTGAAAGACTAGATAGAAAAACATATCTTCAAAGAACAATCGAGTTGGCTTTAAATGCTAGTAGAATTCATCAAACACCCTCTCAAATAATTGCCCAAAAACAAGAATTAACTCGGTTAAAAAATACTCGACTTTTCCAAAGTTATGTTGCCCCTCAAAGAGATGAACTTACCACTAGATTACAAGCCTTTTATACTAATCAAGTTTATTCTCTTATTCCTCTGGAAAAACAAACAGAAGCCTTGGAAGCAATACCAGCTTTAATCAACCAACAAATTAATTTAATAGAACAAAGACTGGGTGATGAATTAATTGATTCAGAAGTCTTACCGCAAGCTAAAGTCTCTCAAAGCATTGATCGAACAACTGAAAAAGTTCTTCAAAAGATCGTTCAAGATGCAGGTTTGACTGTTGATTATCCATCCCGAGATCCAAATGAACCTCTACCTTCCAACACGAAAAGTTATTTTGAAATAGAACAAGCGGCTGGCCAATTAACTCAAGAAGTTGAAGGTGACGCGCATGCCTTTTTCAATCTTAATTTCCGAGCCAGTAAAATCGAAGACCTTCCTCAATTAACAACTTTACAAGCTCTTAATACTCTACCAAGAAAAAATTTACCGCAAGTTGTTTTCAATGCCGCTGGACAACCAGGATCATTAACTGAAATCCAACTTCTCCGATTAAGCAATAGTTTGGATGCTGATTTCACTACTCTTAAATTTTATTTAAATGGTCACACCTCACAAACTTTAACCAATCTGGCG
Source organism: uncultured Pseudomonadales bacterium (assembly GCA_964467735.1). GTDB lineage: Bacteria > Patescibacteriota > Microgenomatia > UBA1400 > CAYXSR01 > CAYXSR01. The sequence goes on from CAYXSR010000005.1 coordinate 18,708, forward strand.
AAAAGCTTAGAAGATGGTTTTTCCATTGGTGATCTTACCCTAATCAAAAAACTTCATCCAAATGATCCGCGTTTATTAAAAATAAGAGAATTAAGCACCCAGCTGGGAGAGCTGGAAAAATTAATAAAATCTGGAGATATAAAACTGAAGGGTTTAAATAAATTATTATTCTCTGTTTTTCAAGCCCGAGCCACTATAAACAACGCTAAATACAAAATTTATGATCGGGTTTTCCGTCTTAATCCTTTCCGCCCACTTGCTTTTGGAAAAGATTTTATCTCTCAGAAAATCTTTGATAAGAAAAATTTTATTGAAAAACAAATAAAAGATCATAAGGTTTTAGGTTTTCTTTATCCTCGATTTAAAAGCCGACAAGCTTGGAATAATTTTTTAAAAAAACATGACAAACTTGCTAAAGTAGTTAAATTTCTCCCTAACTTAAGCCCAAGTGGCTTGTGGGATCTGGGGAAAAGAAAGGCTTTCTCCTGGTTAAGAAAAAAAGCAGTTGATAAGGCAGCTGCCTACCTTATTAAAAAAGGCTTTGATAAAGCAGCAGAAGAGTTAGTAAAAAATGGCTTTAAAGCTCTTTTGAAATTTGCTGTTAAGGAGGGTTTGGGATCAGTAGTTGGTGGTGCTCTTGGTTCTATTATTCCTGTTCCTATTCTTGGCACGGTTTTAGGAGCTGTTGCTGGTTGGGTTATAGAAAAAGCCGCTATTCTTCTTATTAAATATAATCCAGTAACTTTGCTAGCAAAAAAGGGTTGGCAGCAGCTTTCTCCTGGAACCAGAAAGGTAATTACTATTGGTGGAGTTGGTTTGCTTCTTGCCACTCCTCTTATCTCTTTGTTTTTCACTTCTCTTCCTGTTCTATTAATGGCTGGCGGTGCCTTAGGAGCAATCTTTTTCATCTATAAAAGCTTTTCCTCTATTGGCGGTTTTATCTCTAATGTCTTTAATGGTTTGGGTAAAGGGTTAAGCTCTGTTATACAAGGAGTTTCTCATGCTGGAGCTCAAGTTGGAGCGGTTTTAGCAAATGCCGCCCCTGTTGCCTTAGCAGTTACTGGCACTGGAACCATGATTACTCTGGCAAGTTTTTATTCTGCTTGGGTTTACCCATGGGGAGAACCAAGAGGAGTAAAACCTTTTGAATCTCGCTATATAAGAATTGAAAAAAAGGCTAACAAAAATCAATTTTCTAATCTGGAAGTCGCCGTTCCTCGAACTATTACTTATACTGTTACGATTACTCCAAAACAAGACGCCTTAACTAATATCCAAATAGAAGACAGTCTTTCTTTAGAGAGCTTAGCAGGTGAGCCCCCAAAACCAACGTTAACCCTTGTCAATCCTCAAGAAATTCCCACAATTATTGATAAAGAAACTGTTTTAACTTATCAGATCAGCAATATTGATAGTCGTTACCAAGACACTAGAATTAGAAATACTTTCAAGCTAACTGCTCTTGTAGGAAAAACAACTGAAACAGTAGTTGCAACCGAAAAAGTAGAAATCGGCAATCCTCCTCGTCCAACTACTGTTCAAATGGCAATTGATGTCGTTAACATTCTTCTCAATTGTCAAGGTCTTGAACCATCAAAAACCAATGGTGTTATTGTCAATAAAAGCAGTTGGTCAACAGCCAAAAATTGTTTAAAAACAAAAGGATTAGAACAGGATGTGTTAGACGAATTTCAGTCTAGTATTCAACGATTTGATAATCTACAATGTGTTGGTTTTGTTCTGGGAATAAGTCAGGGCTCTTTACTTCCTCCTAGCGGTCACGCTAAGGCCTATTGCAGTGAACCTAATCTTCAAACTGACTGGACCCAAGTAGCTGAAGGTGATTATATTGCTTCAAGCAAAGGCCAATATGGTCACGTCGCAATTGTTATAAATGTTGACGGTGTGATTGTTAAGGTTGCTGAAGCTATGGGAGATACCGGAATTGTCCAATTTAGAAATCTCACTAAAGAAACTTTAGAACAATATTATTGCGGCTTTTTAAGAACAAACTAATTGTTTAAAATTAATTAGAATGAAATTATTAAAATTCTTAAATAGAAAAATCATTTATCTCCTAGTTTTTCTTATTTTCGTTCTTGCTATTGTTAGTTTATTTTTAAAACAAGAGCTTCGTATTGTTGAAGCTCAACCAACAGTGACCAATAATATTGATCTCGATCAAAAATTTGAATTTATTTTTAATAAAAAACCAGAAAATATTGTCGTCGTTACTTCTCCGGAATTTAATTTTGACAAAATAATTGATGAAAAAAAATTGCTTCTGATTCCCCAAGAAATGCTTAAACAAAACAGTTACTATACTTTAAATATATATCAAAAAGAAAAACAGCTTTTTAAAAAAACTTTTAAAACCAGAGTGGGAACAGAAACAGAAGTGATTCAAGAAGAAACTAGTTTTACTTTCTCAAAATATCCTTTAATTGATTTTTTACCTATCGACAATCCCCGATACCATCTTACTTATGCTGATTCCCTTGTCTTAAAAGTAACCATTAAACAAGGTTCTCAAGAGCAAATTAGGCAAGAAGTTATTGATTGGATTTCTTCAAAAGGGATCGATCCAAACACTCACCAAGTCATTTTTGAATAAAATTGATATATTCTTATACCTTTTCAAATTTTTTCCTGCCTTGTATACTGGAAATAATCAATAATTTAGAAATGCTCTAAAAATTATGAAACAGCATCCTGTTCCCCAGCATATTCAGTCTTACCAATTTCGCCTAGTCGGTGATATGACTTTAAAACAATTTTTGGAATTAGCAGGCGGAATAATTGTTGCTTGGATTTTTTATGCTCTACCTATTATTCCTATCTTCAAATGGCCTTTAATTGTTATTTCTGGCTTTAGCGGAGTTTTATTGGCTTTTTTCCCTTTGGAAGAAAGATCCTTAGATATTTGGTTTATTAACTTTTTTAAATCTATCTACTCTCCAACTCAATATGTTTGGGAAAAAAAAGAAAAAAAACCTTCTTTTTTAGAAAAATCTGTTTCTCCTCCAGGTGTTCCCAAGGTAAGTTCTATCCAAAAACAATCCTCACGAACAAGTTTAGATGAATATCTTAAAACCTTGCCAGAAACTCTAGGTCCCGAAGAAACAACAAATAAAAGACTTCAAGAAATTACCAAGTTATTAAATTCTCTAAATCCTCACGTTCCTTTATCTATCCGAATGCGTCCCTCTCCCCAAGCAACGGTTAAAATTAATGTCCGTAAATTAAAACCACAAGAAATGGTTAAAAAAGAAGTTGTTGTTTTTTCCGCCGATGGTACAGAAACTAAGGAAGAGAAAATATCTTCTGAGACAAAGGCCTCCCAATTAGCTGCTAAACCAGAAGATCTAGCGGTAAAACAGGCTCCAGTTATAGAAACTGCTCCTCCTTTAGCTCCCCCTCTTCCAGTTCATGCTATTCCTAAGCCAGTCGATCTTTCTGATAAAAAAACTGTTAAACCAGAATTCTCTCAACTTGTTCCTATTCCTCAGCCGCCAAAAATCCCTAATCTTTTGGTTGGCATGGTGACTGACTCATCAGGAAGAATTATCACTAATGCCTTAATTGAGATTAAAAATAGTCAAGGTGATACTGTTCGAGCCTTAAAAAGTAACAAATTAGGTCAATTCTTTACGGCTACCCCTCTTCCTAGTGGCACTTATCAATTAATTATTGAACATGATAATTATAAGTTTGATATAATTGAGTTAAGATTAGAGGGAAAAAATGTTCCCCCTTTAAGAATCAAGGCAAAAGAAAAATTAGAGGGAATCAAGGCGGATAATTCTCCGCCCTTAAAACTTTATTAATACTATGGATCCTGCCCAAATTCCAATTCGAGCTAGTACTCAACAACATCTCGATATTGAAGATATTAAAGATAATGTTGTTATCTTCAAAAACGGGTCTTGTTGTATGATTCTTCAGGCAAGCGCTGTTAATTTTGGTTTATTATCAGAAACAGAACAAGATGCCACTATTTATGCTTATGCCGGTCTTTTAAATTCCCTATCCTTTCCAATTCAAATTGTTATTCGTTCTAAACAAAAAGACATTTCTTCTTATCTTAACCTTTTACAAACCCAAGAAAAAAAACAACAATCACCTCAACTTAAAAGTTGGATTAAAAATTACCGTCAATTTATTGAAAAAATTGTTAAAGAAAATGAAATTCTAGATAAAAAGTTTTATGTTATTATTCCTTTTTCATCCCTGGAATTAGGAATAACTACCAGCGTTTTAACAAACAAAAAGGGACTACCCTATCCTAAAGAATATATTTTAGAAAAGGCTAAAACAAATCTTCATCCTAAAAGAGACCATATAATAAAACAGCTTGCCAGAATTGGTCTTAAGACAAAACAGCTTGGCACCCAAGAACTAATTGAACTTTTTTATAATATTTACAATCCAGAAAGTGAAGGACAAAAATTTGTCCAAAGTAAAGATTACCAAACACCTTTAGTTAGCGCTGCCATTGAAGAGCAAGAAAATAATAAAAAATGATTAATTTACCTTTTTTAAATCAACTAACCAAATCTGGAAAATCAAAAAATAAAACTCCTGAAAAAAAAGAGTCAATTCAAGTTCTCTCTCAGGGTCTAGTTTCTGTAAAAGATGTCATTGCCCCTCCAGCCCTAGAAGTAGACTTTAATCACATTAAAATTGGCGATAATTTTTTTAGAACTTTTTTCGTTGCTGGATATCCTCGTTTTGTAAATGCCAATTGGCTAGCCCCTTTAATAAACTTTGACCACTCATTAGATATTGCCATGTATATTTATCCTGCTGAAGGAAAAGGAATTCTAGAAAACCTTAAAAGAAAAATTGGTGAGATGGAAGCAGAAATTCAAACAGATGTCCAAAGAGGAAGAGTAATTAACATTGATACCCAGGTTAAATTGGAGGATGCTCGAGCTTTACAAGAACAATTAGCAAAAGGAGCGGAAAGATTTTTTCAATTTGCTCTTTATATTACAGTTCCTGAAGAAACAGAAAAGGAACTGAATAATGTTTCTCAAAAAGTCCAATCAACTTTAGGCTCTCTTTTAATTGTCGCTAAACCAGCTACTCTTCAGATGGAAGAAGCTTTTAAAACAACCCTTCCAACATGCCAAGACAAATTAATGATAACTAGAAACATGGATACCACTTCTTTGGCCACAACTTTTCCTTTTACTTCCTCAGAACTTACTGATAATAAAGGAATATTATATGGAATTAATGAACACAATGATTCATTAATCGTTTTTGATCGATTTACGATGGAAAATGCCAATTCTTTAATTTTAGCCAAATCTGGTGCTGGTAAAAGCTATCTCGTTAAACTGGAAGCCTTAAGGTCTTTAATGTTTGACACTGAAGTTATCATCATTGATCCAGAAGCTGAATATCAAAACCTCACTAAGGCAGTGAATGGAGAATACATTAGTTTCTCCTTCTCCTCTCCTGCCAAAATTAATCCCTTTGACCTCTCTGGTGTTTTTGAGAAGGGAGAAAATGAATTAAGTATGAAAATTCTTTCTCTCCACTCTCTTTTTAAAATTATTATGGGTCAACTCACCCCTATTGAAGAAGCTTTATTAGATAAAGCCTTGGTTTTAACCTACCAACAGAAAGGGATTACTACTGATCCTGCTACCCAAACTAAAGAGCCTCCTCTAATGGAAGATTTATACAAAATTCTTATTGGGATGGAAGATCCCCAAGCCAAAAGTATGGCTGCTAGACTAGAAAAATTTATAAAAGGCTCTCTAAAAGGAATTTTTAATCAACACTCTACCGTTAGTTTAAAAAATCCATTTACCGTTTTTTCTATCAGAGAATTAGAAGCAGAGCTTAGACCAGTAGCGATGTTTATCCTCTTAGATTATGTCTGGACAAAAATTAAAAAACAGTTAAAAAAACGACTTTTAATTGTTGATGAAGCTTGGTATTTAATGAAACATAAAGATTCTGCCGATTTCCTTTATAGTCTAGCTAAAAGGGCTAGAAAATATTATCTTGGGTTAACAACTATTACTCAAGATGTAGAAGATTTCATGAATAGTGAATATGGTAAAGCTATTATTACTAATTCTTCTATTCAAATATTAATGAAACAATCGCCAGCAGCCATTGATCTTTTAGCAAAGGTTTTTTATTTATCTCAAGGAGAAAAGAACCTTTTACTTGCTTCTGAAATTGGCCGAGGAATCTTTTTTGCTGGAAACAATCATGTAGCTATGAGAGTTGTTGCTTCTCCGGAAGAACATCAAATTATTACCTCTAAACCACAAGAGTTAATTCAACAACAAAAAGGAACTGCCTCTCCCACTCAAGCTCAAAATCAAACACCGGTTAATAAAACTCCAGTTTCTGTTTCGCAAAATACAGAAGTTTCTCCTTCTTTAGGGACAGTAAGTTCTCCAGTGGCAAAAAAAGAACTACCTCTTCAATCTTCTACTAGACAGAATAAACCGTTTTTCTACGTCGATACTGAAACTTCAGAAAAAAAATCACCCTCTTCTCCATTAGACCAAAAACAAACAAATCCCCGTTCAACTGAAGTCTTTTCTCAAAAAAAAACTAACAATCCTTCTAGCTCTCAACCCTAACAGGCATAATAATATGTAAAAAAGATGACTTTTTTGGAGATCGAAAAAGTCCTGGCTGAAGAGATCCATTCCCTTCAAATAAAATTTCTTCTTCTGAAAAAGCACTTAAAAAATCTTGTAAAAATCGCCAGTTAAAAGCAATTTGAAAATCTGGTCCTTCTTGTTTTACATCTAAATTTATCTGGTTATCTCCTATTTGAGGGGCATTAGCACTGATTTTTAACTTTCCTGCCTTTGATTCCAACTTAATAATATTAGCACTTTCTCGAGCAAAAATAGAAGCTGTTCTAATTGCTTTATCTAAAGCCTCTTTATCTATTTTCAACTTTGATTCCCCTTCTTTGGGAATAATTTTTTCAAAATCGGGAAATGTTCCGTCGATAATTCTAGTCACTATTTCTATCCCCTCGAATGAAAAAATTACCTGATTATTTTTTTTGGTAAAAGCCATCTTAAATTCTTCCTCCTTCTCATTCGTCGTTAACACTCTAACAACTTCTTCCAGTGACCGAGCGGGAATTACTGTTACTGGCATTTCTATTTTTTCTTTTAAGGAAATTGTCTCTAGGCTTAATCGATAACCATCCGTAGCAACTAGCTGTAGTTTTTTATTATTAACACTAAATCTTACTCCATTTAGAACAGGTCTACTTTCATCATTTGCCGCCGCAAAAGCAACTTGAGACACAATATCAATAAAGTTTTTTATATTTAAATTAAAAATATTACCTAATTCTTGCTTTTTTTTGATTGTGGGAATTTCAGGAAAGCCTTCTGTATTTATTGTATTAAAAGTTGCATTATAATTTTTACAAGAAATAGTAATTTTATCTTTTTGTTGACTTAAAGTTACTTCTTCTGTTGGTAAAGAAGAAATAAATTCGCTTATTTTTTTTGCTGGCAAAGCAAAAGTCCCCTCTTTTTCCACCTTAGCTGGAATCCAAAAAACTATTCCTGTTTCTAAATCAGTCGCTGAAATTTCCAAACCTTCTTTATTTGCTGTAAAAAGAATATTTTCTAAAACAGAAAGTGTTAAATTGCTTCCAACGAAACGACTAACAACAGAAAGAGCTTTGTTTAAATTTTCTTGTAGTAAAATGGCTTTCATTGTTCCTTAATAAATAAAAGTTAAGTTTTAGTCCGTAAATATAATATCAATTTCTTAATAAAATATCTAGGTTTTAATATATATTGTTTAATAGTATTAGTAATAAGAACAGTGGAAAAGTGGAAAATTTTCATTTTAAAAGATCAAATTTTTTTTTAGATATGTTAATTAAAACAATTCAAAATTGTTAACTTTTTTGTTAAAAAAAAATTATTTTTGTGGAAAAGTGGAAATAATTAAAAAAGTATTCCACCTTTCCACTTATTAAAAATAATTTTCCACAATGTTTTCCACTATTTCTTCCCAAAAATATTTTTATGAATTGTGTTGATATCTAGCCTTAAAGATTCGGAGATAGTCATTTGTTTGCCTATTTTTTCCACAGCATACATAACAGTGGTATGATCCTTTCCTCCAAAGATTTCTCCTATTTTTATGAAAGGAAGTTTTAATTCCGTTTTAAGGAGATACATCGCTATCTGTCGAGGAACAACAATTTCTTGTTTTCTTTTTTGACCTTTTAGGGTATTTAATTTTAAATCAAAATATAAACATACTTTTTCTAGAATTTCTTCAGGTTTGATGTTTTTTCTTAATTCTTTTTCATCCTTTTTTTCACCCAACAAAGATTGGACCATTGAAGGAGAAATAGGCTCCCCTTTTCTTAATGATTCTGTGATTAGACGCATAAGAAAGCCTTCTAATGCTCTGGTACTTTCAAAATTAGCGGCAATCATTTGAGCAGCATCCATAGGAAGAGATTGCTTCCATTGGTTGGCCTTAATTAATAAAATAGCTGTTCTTAATTCAAAATTTGGTTGTTGAATATCAATTGATAATCCTCCTTCAAAACGGGAACGTAATCTATCTTCAAGACCCTCAATTTCATGAGGAAGGCGATCACTAGTAAGGATAACTTGTCCTTTTGCTTTATAGATGGTATTAAAGGTGTGAAAGAACTCTTCTTGGACAGCATCTTTACCACCAATAAATTGAATATCATCAATTAAAAGGGTTTTTGCCGAACGATATTTTTGTCGAAAAAACTGGGTGGTTTTAGTTTGAATTGCTTGAATAATTTCATTTGTAAATTCCTCTCCGGTACAATAAACAACTGAGGTTTGAGGATTTTTTTCTAATATAATATGACCAATTGCTTGCATAAGATGAGTTTTTCCTACTCCCACTCCCCCATATAAAAAAAGAAGCTGATACATCTTTCCTGGGTTTTTGGCAACGCTTTGGGCAGCGGCATAAGCCACCTCATTAGTTGAAGAAACAGCAAAATTTTTAAAAGTAAAATCTTCTCTTAAGCCTGCTCGTCTTATTGCTTTTAAAACCGCCAATTCTTGTTGTTTTTCTAAATCTTTAGAAAAAAGTGGTCCTAGAGTTTTTTCTTTTGTAATTCTTTTGTTAATTAATTTAACCGTAAAAACAATAGTATTTTCTTTGTCTGTAATTCTATCGATAATTTCTTTGATTTGACTTTTATAACGTCCCTCTAATGTTTCTTGAATAAAAGAATTGGGGACAATAATTTCTACTTGTTGTTTTCTTTTTGATAGCTTATTTATTTTATTTATTTGGGTTTGGTTAAACCAAGCAGAGAAAGTGGGTTTTGATAAAGTCAATTTAAGCTCTTCTGAAACTGCTTGCCAAAGCTGTTTTTTATCCATATTTAAAAACCTAAGGGCAGAAGTTTATTTTTAAAAACTTTTAAAGAAGCTTTTAATAACAACTATAGTTTAAAATTTTTTTGAAACCAAGTTAATTTAAAACTACAAAGTTTTCCACAATTAGTCAAGCAGGAAATTAATCAAAAAAAGCCGCTTTTAGAAAATAAAATATTTTATCTTTTTATAAGTTATGTTATACTAAAAAACATGGTTAAAAGAACATATCAACCCAAAAAAAGAAAAAGGAAAAAAGTTCATGGTTTTAGAGCAAGAATGAGTGATAAAAAGGGGAGAGAAGTTTTAAAACGCAGAAGAACAAAAAAAAGAAAACGTTTAACAATTTAAGAATGCTTCCTAAAAATTATCGCTTGCCGGCTTATCTTATTCCAGAGATTTTAAGAAGAGGGAAAATACTTAATTCTTTAAGCTTTAGGATTTTTGTTTTACCAAATACAAAAAAGATAATTAGAATAGCAGTTATTGTTCCAATTAAATTAGAAAAAAGGGCGGTTAAAAGAAATAAAATAAAGCGTTTATTTAAAGAAACAATAAGAATTAATTTAAAAAAAATAAAAAAGGGGACTGATTTAATTTTTTTGATTAAAAAAAAAGCAATGGAAAAAAACTTTTTTGAGATAAAAGAAGAGACAGAAGATTTTTTAATCAGAGAAAAAATAATGAAAGATGTTGAAAAAAATCATTCTTAAATTAATTTCTGCTTATCGAAAAAGTACTTTTTTTCATAGTTCAACTTTAAAAAGTCTTTTTTTGTCAGATGCTAATTGTCGTTTTCAACCGACATGTTCATTATATTGCTATCAAGCAATTAAAAAATATGGTATTATAAAGGGCATATTTTTGTGTTTAAAAAGGGTGGGGAAATGTCATCCGTGGAGTAAAGGAGGCAAAGACCCACTTGTATAAAAAATGAATATTTGGTTTTCTTTACTTTATCAACCATTAGTTAATTGTTTAATCTTCTTTTATCAAATTCTAGGACAGAATTTAGGTTTAGCAATTGTGGCAATGACTGTTTTCATCCGCTCACTCCTGATTCCTTTAACTCTTCCTTCTTTTAAATCGTCTTCTAAAATAAGAGAGCTTGCTCCAGAACTTGAGAAATTAAAGAAAAAATATAAAAATAATCAAAAAGCCTTTGCCCAAGCTCAAATAGAGCTTTACAAAAAGGCGGGGGTAAACCCAGCCGCTGGTTGTCTGCCACAAATAATCCAAATAATAATTTTAATTGCCCTGTTTCAAGCTTTTAACCAAGTAGTTAGGCCAAACGGAGATGTTATTGAGAAGTTAAACGCCGTTCTTTATTCATTTTTGCAGCTTCCAAAAACAGAAGCAATAAAGACAGGTTTTTTATATCTTGATTTGACAAAGCCAGATCTTATAAAACTTCCTTTTCAATTAAACTTATTAATCTTAAAACTAGATAGCCTTCCGGGTTTATTTTTATTAGCTTCTGCTTTAACTCAATTTCTTTCTTCCAAAAAAATGATGCCTGCTGCAGAAGCAGCTAAACAAAAAGCAGAGAAGACCAAAGAAAAAGAGGATGATATGGCGGCTATGATGCAAAAGCAAATGCTATATATGATGCCTTTAATGACAATTTTAATTGGTTTTAGCTTTCCTTCAGGGTTAGTGCTTTATTGGTTGACCTTTAGTCTTTTTATGCTTGTTCAGCAATCCTTCTTAATCAAAAATAAAAATCAGACTGGTAGATAAAAATGATTGAAAAACTTTCTATTTATTGTGATGGAGCTTCAAGAGGAAATCCTGGATTAGCAGCAGCAGCTTTTTTAGTAAAAGATGAAAAAGACAAGACTATTCATCAGCAATCATTTTTTTTGGGTAGAACAACTAATAATGTTGCTGAATATAATGGTGTTTTGCTAGCCTTACAGTGGTTAGCTAAAGAAAGCCTTTCTGAAAACAAAGAAATTCATTTTTATCTAGACTCTTTATTGGTTGTTAATCAGTTAACAGGAGTTTTTAAGATTAAAAATGAAAGATTAAGAAGAATGACTGTTCAAATAAAGAGAATAGAGGAAAAAATAAAGAAAACAATCTTTTATCATCATGTAGAAAGGAAGTATAATAAAAAGGCAGACGAGTTGGTTAATAAATGTTTAGATAGATGTAGTAAGACACGTGTTCTGAAAGACTAACCTAAAGGTTTCGCGAATATACCGCGAAGAACAGCCAAGACAGCTGCCCAGATGAATAAAAAAAAGATTGCTCGAACAAAATCCAAAGTTATTTCACAGGGACCGAAAATTTTAGTTGCAGGTGGCGCGGGATTTGTTGGTTCCTTTCTCTGTAGAAATCTTCTTTTCCAAGATTGTGAAGTTTTTTGTATAGATAATTTTTCTACAGGAAAAAAACAAAATATTGATGACTTGCTGGTTAATGATAATTTTCATTTAATAAAAAAAGATATTAATAACTCTTTGTCAGGATTGGGTTTGCCAGAGTTAGATTATATTTTTCATTTAGCCGGTTTAGATTATTCTCCTCAAAAAAAATTTTTGACTCTTAAAAACACGTTAGTTAATTCTTCAGGAACAAAGAATCTTCTTGATTTGGCTATTTCTAATAAAGCAAAGTTCCTTTTAGGCTCGTCAATTAACGTTTTTGAAGGATTTGTGTCTCAAAATAAATTAGTTGACTATTTTGGTAAAGAAAAAGGAGAGCTATATAGTTTAAATGAAGCCAAACGTTTTTCTGAGAACCTAACCTTTCAATATTTTCAAAACTATCAATTAAACGCGCGAATTGTTCGTTTAGGAGATATTTATGGGCCACGGATGAATTTGGATAGGGGAGGACTTATTTCTCAGATTTTTTCTCAGTTAAAAAATAACCAGAATTTAAAGATTCCCAATAAAGGAGAGACGATAATCTACCCGACTTTTATTGAAGACATAGTTTATGGTTTGTTAAAAGCAATGTTTCTTCAGGACTCTGGGGGTAAAATTTTTACTTTAGTAACTGATCAGAAAATTACGATTTCTGACTTTGTTCATTTAATAAAAGAAGAAGCTAATCAAGATATCTCGATAGACTATGTAGAAGCTAAGGAAACAAGAGAAACTGATTTAGAAAAGGAAATAACTCAAACGCAGAAGTTTTTAAACTGGAAGCCGAAAACAACCCTTAAGGAAGGAATTAAGAAAACAATTGATTGGTTACATACAGAAATAAAAGATTTTGAAAAAAAACAGGAGGAAAATAGACAAAAAAAGAAGAAAAAAGAAGAAAAACAAGTAAACCAGCAAACTTCCGGAAAAGAAGAGAAAGAAACAAAGGTTATAAAAAAATCAATGAAACTAAAGCTTTTTTTAATTGTTTTTAGTACAACAATTTTTTTATTTCTTCTTCCTTTTATTCTTTTTACCTTTTATTTCATTAATGGTCTAGAAACCTTTGATAGGGCTTTTATGGCTTTTAAAAACCAAGAAGTTATTAAAGCTAGTCAGCAGGGAACAAAAGTAAAGCGTTTATTTCAAAAAGGTAAAAAAACAATTTTTGCCTTAACAGAAACAGTTCCGTTTTTAAACAACTCCGAGAAAATAGAAGAACTTCTAAATTTTTATGATATGGCTATACCAATAGGGGAGAGTTTTGAAAAATATGAGTCTTTGGCTGCTAATCTAAAAGATTTAAAAGAAGTTTTATTTTCTCAAAAGCAACTTAATCCTCAAGAGACAATAAATAGAACTTTTCTTTCGATAGAATATATCCGGGAAAAAACCAATATATTATTAGCAGAAGTAGATAGGAATAGAGATTTTTCCTCGAAGTTACTTAATAGAAGGCTAGAAGATATAAAAAGTAGTAAAAAGGAAATAGAGGAATTAAATAGTGAACTTGGTAAAATGTCAACTTTTATTAAAACTTTAGCCGATATAACTGGAATAAAAGAAAAAAAGACCTATTTAATTCTTTTTCAAGACAATTTGGAAATTCGTCCTACTGGAGGTTTTATTTCTTCTTTTGGTTTATTAACTTTTCAACAAGGAAAAATTTTAGATTTTCAAGTAAAAGATGTTTATTTAGCTGATAACCAACTTGCTGGTAAAACAGAGCCGCCGCCTGAATTGAAAAAATATTTAGGAGAAAAGGTTTGGTATTTGAGAGATTCTAATTGGAATCCTGATTTTCCTTCGAGTGCTTTTCAGGCGGAATGGTTTATAGCAAAGGAGTTGAATAAAAAAATAGATGGTACTTTTGCTTTAACTTGGAACACTCTTAGACAATTATTAGATGTTGTTGGACCAATAACAATAGACTCTTTTGGAGAAGAAATTACTAGTGACAATTTATTAGAGAGAGCAATCCAAAATAGTAAAATTACTTTTTCTTCGGACCTTAAAGAGAAAGGTGATTTTATGGGGCAAGTAGGAGAGACGATTTTTGAAAGATTAAAAGAAATAAACGAAGAAGAGACCTTTCAGGTGATGCTCTCTTTAGCAGAGAGCTTGAGAAAGAAAGAGTTTTTAATTTACCTTGAAGACGGAAATTCTATGAGAATTATTAAAGATAATGGTTGGAGTGGTTCTTTAAGAATGACTTTGCCACAATCAATTTATTCTAGAATTTCTAATAATTATCCCTTCACTGATTTTTTAATGCCTGTAGAGGCTAATTTAGGAGTAAATAAAGCCAATTTTTATACTAAGAGAAATGTTTATCATACAATAAATATTTTGAAGAGTGGAGAATTAGAAGAGACTCTACGTTTGGTTTGGGAAAATGGTAGTCCTTCGACAAGTTGGCCAGGAGGACAATATAAAAATTATTTAAGAATCTTAATTCCAGAAAATAGCCAATTAATAAAATTAAAGGAGGGAGTGGATGAGAGTAAGCTGAGTTTGGTTGACAGAGAAAAGATAGATATATCTCGACAAAATTCGAAAGAAGTAATTGGTTTTTATACCGAAATTCAACCAGGTGGAAAGAAAGTTATCGAAGTGACTTATCGTTTACCCGGAAAGTTAATTTTTAACAATAGAAAAGCATATTATGTGTTTTATTTTCAAAAACAACCAGGAATAGGGGATTCACCGTTATTTTTACAAGTTAATTATCCAGAAAATTTTAAACTTGCCAAGATTACTCCTGAAGGTGAAGTTCAAAAAAACACTGTTCTTTTTGAAGACCAAATTGACGAAGATAAAGTTTTTGCCCTTCAATTTATTAAATAAATGAAGTAAAATGATCCTTGTCTGTATAAGTATTATTTAAGAATAAAAGACGATTTTAAAAGCTTCCAAGCATCAAATTTTAAAAAGGAAATTCAAAGATGGCCAGAAAAATCGCTGTTGTTTTAAGAAAGGGTGGAAGTGGTAAAACCACAACGGCGGTAAATTTAGCCGCCGCTCTTCATAAAAAAAAGCAAAAAACTCTCTTAATTGATTTAGATCCTCAGGCTAATGCAACAATAAGTTTGGGAATTGATCCAATTGAACTTACAAGACATGTGAATAATCTTTTTACTGACATAAATATCCAGCCAGAAGAAACAATTACTAAAACTAGTTTTGGAATGTTTATTTTACCGTCTCATCCAGATTTAGCAGATACAGAAGCTGGAATGAGAGCTACCCAAGTAGGTCTTTTAAAGGGAATTTTGGAACCAATTGAACAATTATTTGATTTTATCATTATTGACACTCCACCTTCAGAAAGTTATTTGACAGTGAATGCTTTAGCAGCTGTTGACGAAGTAATAATTCCTTTACAAACTCATTATTTAGCAATGAGAGGATTAAGAGAGGTTTTAGAAGAAATAGAGCAGGTTAGAAAGGGATTAAATCCAAGTTTAAAAATTGCCGGAATTTTACCAACTATGGTAAATAAAAGGACAAACATGGCTAAAACAGTTTTAGAAACAGTACTGGAGACTTATAAAGAATTAGTTTATCCATTTCAAGTAAATTTTAGTATTCGCCATACTGAAGCAAGTCTAGTCGGTTTACCAATAATTCTTTATCGACCAGAACATCAAGGTAGTCAAGCTTACTTTCAATTAACTGATCATATTTTAAGAAAGGAACCAAAAGGGAAGACCTCCCGTGGTAAAAAATTATGAATCAAACAAAAACTTTAAAAGATCTAATTAAAAAAAGAACTCAATTGTTTTCCGATAGACAGATAGTAAAACCGATTAATTTATATGATGGTTCAGGATCAGAAAATAAACCAGAAAGCAAGCAAACCAGTAAGAATACAAATACTCAAAAAACTTCGCTTAAAAAATTTTCTAGCTATTTAAAACCAGAAACAATTAAAGATTTAAAAAGATTAGCAATAGAAAAAGACAAAAAAGATTATGAAGTTTTACAAGCTGCCGTTGATCAATATATTGAAAAGGAAAGTTAGGTTTTTAAGTATTGGGAAATTACTTTTTTACTTCGGCCAACAATCTTTATCCGCCCTTTATCAATCCACAAACTTCTTGGACAGAGCCATTCAATAGTTTCTAGATTATGAGAAACAAAAAGAATAGTTTTTTTGTCCTTAAAAAATTCTTGAATTTTTTTATAACTTTTCTTCCTAAAGTTTTCATCACCAGCAGTAATAACTTCGTCAATAATGAGAATATCTGGGTTAGAATGAATTGCAATAGAGAAACCGAGCCTTAATTTCATACCGGAGGAATAGGTATGTAGGGGAGAATCGATAAATTTTCCAATTCCAGAAAACCGGACAATTTTTTTAAGATTAGTTTTGATCTGTTTTTTTGTCATTCCCAATAAAAGACCATTAATATAAATGTTTTCTTCACCTGTTAAGTCAGGTTCAAAACCAGCCTCGAGGTCTATTAGAGAAGCAATTTTTCCAGTAGTTTTTATTTGTCCTGTTGTTGGGGCAGTAATTCCAGTAATAATTTTAAGTAAAGTTGATTTTCCTGCTCCATTGGCGCCAATAATACCTATTTTTTCACCTTTTTGAATTTCCAGATTTATGTTTTTCAATGCCCAAAATTCTTCCTTCTTTTTTAACAAACTTTCTACAAGGGTTGGTTTCTCGTGATGAAGAATGTATTTTTTAGATATATTAGATAATTTAATCGCTATATTGTTCATAACCAATCACTAAAATTTTTTGCTTTTTTTCTAAAAACCCTCCAGCCAAAAACAAAAGTAACAAAAACAATAAAAACATGAATTAAAATAATAGAAAATGGGACAAAAGTATCAATAATTGGTTTTTGAAAAAAGCAGAAAATAGAGACCAAAGGATTAAGATAAAAGATCTTAAGAAATTTATCTGGAATAAGAGATATTGGGTAGATAATTGGCGTAATATAAAACCAAAGCATAATTATCATTTGAGTAATAAAATTTATATCTCGATAAAAGACTGTTAATGATGAGGTTAGTAAAGAAATTCCAGAGGAAAAAATTAATAATAAAAAAACAGCTACCAACTGAGATCCTAAATTAACCAAACTAAAGAATTGCCACTGTTTTATCAATAAAAGAAAGACTAAGAAAAGAATCCAAGAAATAATAAAATGGAAAAAATGAGATAAAACCATAGAAAGAGGAATAACTTCTCTAGGAAATTTAGATTTTTGGATTAAGTTTCGATCCCAAACAATTCTTGGCGTAGCCTTATTAATGGCTAAGGAAAAAAAGTTCCAAGGAAGTAAACCAGCAAATAAGTAAAGATAGTAATTTTTAATACCAAAATTAAAAACTAAAGAAAAAACAAAACCCATGACTACCATTTGAGCTAAAGGATTAATAAAAATCCACAAAAATCCTAAAACCGCATATTTATATCTTGCCTTAATTTCTTTTTCTGTTAAAGCAAAGAGCAGGTCAATGAAATATTTATTAAACATGGCTTTCTTATTTTATCCTCTATCTTAAATCACAATTTATAATAATTATCTCACTAAAGAAAAATGCAAATTCTTGACCAATTTATTATAATTTGTTTAGTTTTCGATGACAATTAGTGCAGAATAAGAATGCAATTAATAGTGAAATGACTCATTTTAAAACAAAATAAATTTAATTCCTCAAAGAATAAAATTTAGAATTAACAATGAAAAAAGAACCCACTTTATTATTTATTAACCATTATTTTCCACTCGGTTTTGAAGCACATTTGACAAATTTTCTATTGAGAAAAAAAGCCTTGATTGCTTCAGGCATGAAAGTAAAAACACACAATTTTATGGGTGGGAAAATAAACTTTATTAAAGAAATGATTTCACTTTTTAAAATTTTACCTAATGTTGATATTTTATATGTTGAACTAGATGGCACCGGTATTTTGGAGAAATTTTCTTTACTTAAATTATTAAAGCCAAAATTATTTTTAATTTGGGAAATCCATGCTTCTTTAGAAGAAGCCTATTGGTTTGAGAACAGTCAAAAAATAAAAATAGCCGTTTTTATAAGAAATGTTAAAAGAAAGCTATTAGCAAAATTAGTTAATGCTACTATTTGTGTTTCTTATGAAATGGAAAATTATACTCAGAAAGTATTAAAAATTAACCGTAATTATGTTATTCCTAATTTTATTGATAAAACAGATTTTCAAAGGATGTCTTCGGTTAGAAACAAAAACCAACAAAACTCTTCAATAGCAATTTTAAAGAATCCTAATTTTTTTAAAGTTTTATGGGGAGGAGGTGCTAATTATCCATGGCAGGGTTTAGATATTATTGAAAAAGTGGCTAAAAAAATATACTACTTGGATAAGAAAATCGTATTTTTAATCTTTGGTTCTTATAAATGGCATAAATTTACTTTTACCAAAAATATAATCCTTTTAGACTCGGTTCCATATAAGCAATTTCTGCACAACATTTCTTGTGCAGACATTTGTTTGGCTTTATATAAAAACCCTAAAACACATAGAGTAAAAGATAATTTTTATTTTTCCCCTATGAAAATATTCGATTATTTAATGTTGGCTAAGCCGGTTATTGCTTCTCGTCTGGGACAAATAAAACAAATTATTACTCATGGTAAGAATGGATTTTTGACTAATAATTCAACAGACGACATTATTAGAAAAATTCTTTTATTAAAAAGAAATCCTTTAATGGCAGCTAAAATGGGAAAAGCAGGAAAAACGACAGTTTTGAGAAAGTTTGAATTAAAGACAGCAACAAGGCAATATAAACAAGCGTTTAAGAGTATGGGTATTTTATGAAATTAATGTTTGCTGTAGTTTTTTACTTGGAAGAGTTAAAGTTTAGCAAAAGCAATTATTATAAGAGAATTTAATGGTTTATGTAAGAAAAACAAGTAATTATGATTTAGATAACTTATGAAAATTTTGTTGGTTTCTCCAGAAGATTTGAAAGGCAAAAGATGGGGTGGTGTTTCCACATATAATACTTTATTAGCAGAAGAGCTAGTTAATCTTGGTAACCAAGTTTCTATTTTAACACCGGGAAACAAAAATGAATTTTTTTATCAAAATGGTATTAAGATTTATAGAATTCACCATAGTAATAGAAAAAAGAAAACTGTTTTCTTAAAAATCTACTATCGATTTTTAGGGATATTAAATAGGTTTTTATCAGATTTTACTAAAAGGCTATATTGGATTTTAGATGTTTATCTTTTTGTTGAAAAACATGGCCCTTTTGATATTATTGAGACTCCAGAATGGGGTAGTAGTGCTTTGTTTATTTCATTATTTTCAAAACAAAAACTGATAGTTCGCTTGCACCGTGGTTGGTATTTTTACAAGAAGGATAATAATCTACCTTTTAGTATTGATGATTATTTAATAAGTCTTTTAGAGCTACTTTCTGTAATTTTTGCTACTGCTATTACTTCTCCTACAAGATATATGCTTGCTCGATATAAAAAAATTTTATGTTTATTAAAACTGGTAAAAGGTAATAGAAATTTTGAAGTTATATCTAATGGAATGAAGATAGACAGAAAGATAAAATGTTTAACAAAGGACAAAATTACGAATTATATTCTTTTCGTAGGTAGGCTGGAAAAAGCGAAAGGAGCAGATGTTATTATTAAGGCTTTCAAAAAAATAAGCAAGAAATTCAAAAAGATAAAATTATTAATGATTGGTGAAAGTACAAACATGCAGGATAATAAAAAAATGGTTGATTATAAAACATTTTTATTAAGATATCTTAGGAGTCATAAATTAGAAAAACAAATTTTTATTTTATCTAGAAAATCAAGAGAACAATTAAGTTCATATTATTCAGATTGTTTGTTTTGTGTAGTGCCCTCAGTGGGAAATGAAAATTTACCGACAGTTTTATTAGAGGCAATATCTTTTGATAAAGCCTTAATCAGTAGTAATACCGGAGGCATTCCTGAAGTTATTAGAAATAACATTAATGGGTTGCTTTTTCAACCTGGAGCAGTAAAAGATTTAGCTGAAAAGATATTAATTTTATTAAAAGATAGAGGGTTGAGGTTTAGATTCGAAACTTATAATGCTGAACTGAAATACCATTATGATATCAAAAAGACAGCTAGAGAAACACTTAATTTTTATCAACAATTAACACAATGACTAAAATTACTGTCATCATTAACACTAATGGCAAGAGGAAAAAAAGAATTAAGAATTGCCTCTTATCTATAAAAGAAAATAGTTTTAGAGATTTTGACATTTTAGTGGTTCAGCAATGTCTTCAAAAAATTACCTTGAAAGGTGTTAGAAATATTAATGTAGCTTTAAAAGGTGTCGGTTATGCAAAAAATCAAGGAATAAAAAGAACCCAGGGACAGATTATTGTCTTTACGGATGACGATTGTATTGTAGATAAAGATTGGTTAAAGAATATTTATTTATCTTTTAAAAAACATAAAGATATAGCTGGTGTTTTTGGCAAAGTTTTGCCTTATAAACCACAGTCAAATAAAGATAAAATTTGTCCCTGTACTTTTCTAAAAAATAAAAAGAAATTTATTACCAAACCTTGTTTTCATATCAAAAATATTGGTTTTGGTAATAATATGGCATTTAAAAGAGAAGTATTTGATAAAGTAGGATTTTTTAAAAATTGGTTAGGTCCAGGGTCAATTGGTAGTAATGCTGAAGATGCAGAATTTGTCTTAAGAGTTTTATTTAATAACTATAAAATTTTATATAATCCTAAAATCAAAGCGTGGCATAATAGGTGGCTAACTAATCAAGAACTTAAAAAACAAAAAATGTCTTATTTATGTGGAGAAGTAGCTTGTTATAGTTATTTTGCCTTCCAAGGAAAAAAATTTGCCCAAAAAATCATAATCAATGATTTAAAAGAATTATATTGGAAATTAAGAAAAGCTATAAAGTATTTAATTTTTTTTAGAAAAGGAAGTCTGTCATTATTTATTCTAAGAATGAAAGAAATTTATTTCTGTTTACGAGGCTTGATAGTTGGTTTTTATTTTTCTAGAAAAGAACCTTTAGTAAAGAATAATTGATATATGGAAGCATGGTTTAGGTCTTTAATCAAAACTATCAATAAAATTCATCTCAATTTAGGAATTAAGAAGTTTCTCTCGCGCAACTTTAGAATTAATTTTTATTCAAAAGGACCAGTTTTTTTTCGTATAAATCCTGTAGATTATCGTTGTAATCATAATTGTATCATGTGTTGGAGAAAAACAATTAAGGGTAAGACTAAAACAGAAAGATTAGAAAAAGAAAAGAATTCACTAGCTTTATTTGAATATAAGAAATTGTTTAAAGAATTGCCTTTAAGCACTTATACTATCAATGTAACAGGAGGTGGGGAACCACTACTCCATCCTCAGATATGGCAGATTTTAAGATTAATTAAAAAACATTGTTTTTATGGATATCTTATGACGAATGGGGCACTACTAACGAAAGAGAGAGTAAAACAACTTTTAGATATGAAATGGGATCTTATCAGATTTTCTTTTCATGCTTCTAACAAACAAACTTACTGTAAAATCCACGGCAAGAATGATTTTGGAAGGGTGATCAAAATAATAAAGTTTCTTAAGAGTTCTCATGAGCAATTTTCAGAACATTCTATTAAAATTTCTTTATTATTTGTCATTCAAAAATTAAATTTTAGAGAAATTAAAAGATTCGTTGCTTTAGCACAAAAACTGGCTGTTGATGAGATAGAGTTTGATAATTTAATGCCTGTTGTTTCGAATACTTTACTGGAAAAGAATCAGATTAAATCTGTAATAAAAGATTTACAAAGAGTTGTTCAGTTTTCTACGATTCCGAATAATGCTCTTGCTGTTATTAGAAGATATAAAACTTTGTATCAGAATAATCATTCAATTAAAAAAAACGGTGTTACTTTAAGCAAGAAAAGGTTTATTGGTAAAAAATGTCCCTATGTAAGTGACTCTGTTTTTATTAATTCTTATGGTGATGTCCAAGCTTGTTGTCTTCTATCAAACAAAATAGGAAATATCCGAGAAAAAGCCTTTTCAAAAATTTGGACATCAAAATTATATAAAAAAGTGCGTTGGAATTTAAATAGAGGTCTTTTTTATCCAGATTGTTTTAAAAAATGTTCTTTTGAATTAATGGACAAGAAATAAAAAGATTATTTTAAATTAAAAGTCTTCATAAAATTTTTAGCCTCCATAAAACAATTATCCATATTTCCTAGTTCATACTTCCATGAGCCAAACCGACCAATAGAATAAATCTGATTTAAATTCAAATATTGGTTGATTGTCTTTAATGTTTTATCCCTATCTAATGTTGGGATTGGATAATAATATTTTGGAAAAAAAGAAAAAGTTGTAATTGGTTTGATATTTTCATTGTCAAAAAATATTTTTCCTATTTGTTTGCTAATTTTATTGATTAACTCATCATATCTTTTGTTCTGTTTCTTGCGTGTAGAGATTTCAACTAAAAAAGATGAATATTTTTTATTAGGAACTGTTTTTTCTCCAATTTTTGATAAAAGACAAAGCCTGAAGAATGGATATTTTTTATTAGGGAAATAAATCCAATGCCAATCTTTAAATTTTGGTTGTTGAGAGAAACCCAATCCAATAACTATTCCCGAATTGTATTTAAGTTTTGAGGATAATATTTTTGTTTTTCTAGGAGAATTAGAAATATTAATTAATTCATTAATTGGAATTGTTGAGATAAGTATGTCAAATTTTATAACTTTGCCTTTTTGAATAATAATGGTTTTTTTAACTATATCTATTTGCTTAGCTTTTGTTTCAAAGAGAATAGAATTTTTAAATAAACTCGCCATTTTTCTCCATAAAAACCCAATTCCCCCTTTTTTGGGGTAAAAAAAATATTGATGCGGTCCCCAATCTAATATTTTTTTGTTTTTTCTCTTAAATTCTTTTCTAATAAGAGATAAAGGTGGGAGACTTATTTTTTTAGATAACCAATTTGTATTTAATTGCTCCAAAGGATAAGTCCAGCTTTTTTCATTTTGGGGAACCATAAAAAATTTAGCAATTCCTTCTCCAAAGTTTGATAAAATCCATTGATAGAAATTCTTTGGATGTGATTTTGTTTTTCGCAGATTTTCTAAATCTTTTAAACATTTATCCCTATAGGCTTTTGGCAAGAAAGAGATGTTATTCTGAAAAGGATAAGGGATAAAATAGTTTTTGAAATATATATAAGCTTTTCTTTTTTGTCTGGCAACATTCTTTTTCAATATTTTTTGACAGAATTTAACAAAGTCTTGTTGTTTATCATGAATAACATGACCTCCGATATCCCAAAAGAAACCTTTATCATCTTGAAAGCTAGCAGATAGTCCACCAATATATGAATTTTTTTCTAAAATTAGAAAATCATTAAAATTTTGTTTTTTCAGCCTCCAGGCGACTGAAAGCCCCATAGGTCCAGCACCAATAATAATTATTTTCTTTTTAATCATTGAATTTATCTGGAAATTCTTTTTTTAAAATCTGACTGATTTTTCCAATTTTTTCTTCCCAAGAATTAACAATCGCTAGTTGTTTTTGTTGTTTTTGATATTTTTTTGACCAACCTTTTTTAAGAATTATTTTGATTTCTTTCTCAAATTGATTAGCATTTTTAGCAATTTTGACATAAGGTTTAAGAGAAGTTAATGATTCAATAGGAGTGCTTATTACTGGTTTTCCTCGGGCAAAAAATTCAAAAATTTTCATAGGATAGCAATATTTGCAAAATTCATAATTTATATTATATGGGATTATTCCAATATTGAAATTTTCGATATATCTTATAATTTGGTTTTTTGACTTTCTATCTAATAAAAAGACATTATCATTTTTTTGTAATTTTTTTAGATTTTTTTCAAGATTTAAAAATTTATCTGTAGTAGGATCATTCCAGCTTGGGCCAAGAAAAACAAAAGACCAGTCTGGATTTTTTTTAGATAATTCGTTTATTAATTTGAAATTAATGCGATAGTCAATATTTCCTATGAAGCCAATAATTGGTTTCATAATTTTTTTTAAATCTCTGGGAATTGTATTATTCCGAGTTTTTTTAAAAAAAAGCTTGGCCGCAAAACCCTGGGGAACTTGAAATGTTTTCGGATGAAACCTTTTTTTAATTCGATATAATGAGGGAGAATTTGTAAATACAACATCAACTTTGTTAATTAATTCTTTTTCCTTTTGTTTTAATCGTTGATCTTCTTTAAGAATGGGCGAGGAATAAAAATCTACACAATCGTATATAGCTAGAGTTTCATTGAATTTATTAAGAAAAAGATTATGTCTGGGTTCGAATAACCAAAGTATTATATTGTGTTGTTTTCTTATAAAACTGCTATATATTTTTAAGAAAAAACGGAGGAGAAAAATATTTATCCAAAGGTTTAATTTTTGTACCAACTGGAATCTTCTTAGAGGAATAAAATGGATGGGAGTTATATAAAAACACGAGCTTTTTCTTTTAACTAAATTAATATTTTTTTTGTTTTTTATTTTCTTTAACAAAAGCTCTTTAATTGATAAGGCATCCTCCCATAAAAAATTTATGATGATGTTTGATTTAGCAAGTATTTTTTCCGTTTGCTGTACATAGTCACACACCCACCATTGTGGTAAATTATAGGGGATAATAACAATTTTGTTTCTTATTATAGATGACACCATATAGAGAATATAATTCTATCTTAAAGAGAATGAAAGATGAAGTCTACCTTGTGTGGACAACGTTAGCTTTTTATTTATTCTTGTTTTTCAATTTAAATAACAAAACTCTTGTTGCATTTTTTTTTATTTATCTTTTTGTTCTTTATTTTTTCAACAAAGATTTTAGAAAATCCTTACTTTTAGTCTTTCTTGCTAGTTTGCCTTTTAATGTAGGTAAAACTTATGTTATAGAACTGGTTCCTGCTTGGCAGCTAGGATTGTCTATTCGTCCTTATGGAATTGCTAGTAATATTATTATTTCCATTAAAGAAGTTTTAATCGTTATAATGTTTATCTTTTTAATAAGAGATTTTTTTTCAGGAAAGAAAAGAGTTTTTAAGATTGATAGAATTAGCATGCTCCTATTATTTTATTTTTTATCTCTAATTATTGCCTCCATTGCTGGTTCGATTAGACCAGAAATATCCTTAATCTATAGTCTTTATTCAATAGAGTCACTTATTTTGTATTTTTATGCAAAGGAGTTAATTCGAGACAAGAAAGATATACTTTTGTCTTCTTTCAAAATTTTTTCTTCTATAATATTTCTAGAAGTAATAATTTCGATTATTCAGTTTATAAAACGCAGTCCTTTAGGAATTTCTATAGAAGAATCTTCGGAATTTTTACCTATAGATCCTAGTTTAGAAGCAACTGCTTTAGATTATCGTCCCGTTGGGACTTTTTCTCATGCTAATTGGTTGGCAAATTTTTTACTCCTATTTTTGTTTATTTTTTTACCTTCATTATTTTTAAAATTTAAAAGTCAGAGAAAGACTTTTCTTTTCACTTTTCTTTCTGCTTTTCTAGTTTTTTTATTAACTCTTAGTCGTTCAGCTTGGTTTTCATTTTTCGTTAGTTTTTTACTATTCCTTTTTATTGTTGAAAAAAAATGGAACCTTCGATTAAAAATAACAAAAGAATTGTTAAAATTATTTTTTCTTATCTCGCCTTTCCTTCTACTGTTTGTAATATTTTTTCTATTTCCAAGGATAATTAACACTTTTTATTCTTTTGAAGTTTATGGTGGTGGTTATACAAGAATTCAATTAATAAAAGAAACAATAGAAACAATAAGAGAATTTCCTTTTTTTGGAGTAGGATTAGGAATGTCAATTTTTTATTCATATATAAATAGACAAACTAATATAAGCAGTATTTTTTCTTATTTTCCAGAAGCAGTTCATAATGGGTTTCTATTTCTAATAGTTCAGGTAGGAATATTTTCTTTTTTATTTTTTGCAATGCTTTGTTTTTTTATTTTCAAAAATTTAATAGAAGATATCAATAGAGAAAAAAATTCTCATAAAAGAATATTGTTATTATCATTGTTATTAGGTTTTTTTAGTCTTTTCCTAAATGCTTTTTTGCAACCCTTTATACCTAGTTTGCAGAATTTAGTCTTTTTAAGTATGATTTATACTGATAGAAAAAACCTAGAGGAATTAATTTAAAAGATGAATAAAAAAAATTCGATTTTTAAAAGATTTCAACTATTTGATTATATAATTCTCGCCAGCTTTTCTTTATTGACAGTTGCTTTTTTTATTTTTTTCTTTAGAAAAAGTCATTATTTAACTGTTAAAGTAAAAATAACAGAAAAAAATATTTTATATGCGAATACTGATTCCCCCTCCTGGTTTGCCTATTTATTTAAGAAAGGAATGAAGGAAAAAGATGGTTTAGGAAGAGTCAAAGCAGAGGTAATGGACGTTTATTTCTATGATAATTCTATTGACAAAAAAGCAGTATATTTAACCCTAAAATTGAAAACTACTTACAACAATAGAACTGGAGAAAATAAATATGAAGGCACATCAGTGGTAATTGGAGAAGGATTAAGAATTAAGTTAGAAAAAATCTTAGTAGAAGGTCTGATAGTAGAGATAGAAGGTTTAAAGAATCCCTATGAAGAAGTAAATTTTTTAGTTCAAGCAAAGCTTCTAGATTACAATTCTACTTTTTCCGAAACAACAGGGGTTGAGAATTTTATTAGCGATAATATAAATATTGGAGATAAAGTGTTTGATTCTAACAATCAGATAGTAGCAGAAATTGTAGATAAAAAAGTTTACCCTGCTCAAAAGAATACTTTTGATAATTCTGGAAATGTTTATGGAAAGTTTGATCCAAGACTGAAAGACGTTTTTTTAACGATTAAATTAACAACAAAAAAAATCAATAATGAATATTTCTTTCTGGATGACATAAGTTTAAAGACAAACAGGACAATCCCACTTCATCTTCAGAACATTAGTGTTTGGCCGATGATTACCGAAATCTCTGAAATTAAATAAAGCAATGGAAAATAGTGCTTCAATCTTATTTGTGTTTTGTAGGAAACCAGGTGGTGAATATTTAGCTACGAAAAATATTTGTAGCATTCTATCTAAGAATAAAAACCTGAGGGTTTTAATAGAAGAAATTAAAAATTATCATTTTATTCTTCCCTTGGGCAGATTTCGACTACTAAGAAATTTTTTAAGCAATATTTTCCTTTTTTTAAAAAGATTAAAAAAAATTAATAATTATAAAAATAAGAATTTTAATTATGTCTATTCTCCATCGATTGTTTTTCTATTTCTATTTATTCTCTTTTCAAGGTTTAGAAAAAGTAAAATAATTTATCATTTTCATGGTTTTAACTATGGAGAAAATAATAAAACTACTTTTAAATATATAAAAGATGAAAAATTAAACTTTTTCATTAAGTATGTTTATTTACTTCCGTTTTTGGTTATTTTTTCTCAAATAGAAAAGATAGTATTGAAGAGAGCTTTTAAAATATTTGTTCCGACAGATTATTCAAAATCAATAATTTTAAAAAGATATCCATCTCTTGATAAGAAAAAAATTTATACTATTCCCAACGGCCTTGATAAAAAAATTTTCAAACCAAAAAAAAACTTTAAACCATCAAAATATGGCAAGCTTAAAATTTTATACGTTGGCAGGTTAGTAAAAGAGAAAGGAGTAAGAGAATTAGTAGAGGCTTTTAATCTTTTAGATAAAGAGAAATATTTTTTGACAATTGTTTATCCAGATTCAGAAGATATGGTTTTTGAAAAAGAGATTAAAAAATATTTAAAAAACAAAAAAAATATTAATTTAGTTAAAAATCCTTCCACAAAACAGATAGTTTCTTTTTATAACACACATGATTTAACTGTTTTAATTTCGACTAAAGATTTCGAGCAATTTCCTTTGGTTTATTTAGAATCATTGGTTTGTGGAACACCTGTTCTTATCAGCAATAAAGTACAAGGAGTAATAGATTGGCAGAGGACAATTAATTCAGACTTGATTGTTGCTAAACCAACAAAAGAACAAATAAGTGAGATTATATTAGAATTTTCTAAGAAATCAGAAGACGAAAGAAAAAAAATAAGTAAAAAATGCATAAATTTATCTAAGAGTTTTACTTGGAAAAATACTGTTAGATTATTTTTAAAGAATCTTGAGGACAGACAATAATTTTCGTTTCTTTACCTGTGCTTTGAACACGGCATGATTGGGATAATTTTTCAATTAATTTTAATTCATTTTTAGAGAGAAAAGAATGAGAATTAACAATTACGAAAAGACTATTTTTAACCGCTTTTAAATCCTCAAATTGATAATTTTCGGTAGCAATATTAGATTCGACAAGTTTTGTTATTTTGTATAAATTTTCATTTTGACTGTTAAAATCTCCCCAATGATACCAAAACAAATGTTGAAAATAGGTTGGTAATATCAATAATTCATCATCCTTTTTTAGATTTTCCTTAACAAAAAGAACAGTATTTTTATATTCTTCTTCAATGTAGAAAGATTTTAGGTTAATAATTGTATGTGTTTTAAGATTAATGAAAAAAACAAAACTAAAAAATGCTAATAGACCAGATCTAAAAAGGCTAGATCTATCTTTTTTAATCAAAAAGTATAAAGAACATGCTAAGGCTAGTTGATTAAAAATAAGAATAAAACTTAATGTTCGAGGTAAAGCAACAGAAATAGAGCTAATTTGTTGAAAAAAAAGGATGATAAAAAAAGGTAAAAAAACCATAATAAGGGATAAAATAAAAATATGAGGGTATTTTTTTTTAAACTGCCAAAAGCCATAAAAAATAAGAGAGAAGAGGATGATTACCAACAAACAGCAAAGCCCTGGTTTGATTGGTACTAAACCAAAAACATCTTTATAAAGACCATTAAGGCTTAGGAATATAAAAAAAATTCTTTCCAAGTTAATTGGTTTTATCCAATGAGTGAGAGCAAGAACATCGCCTGATTTATTGTTCAGTAGTAAAAAATAAAAAAGTGGAATAGTTAAATGAGCTGATAAAAAAGCGATTGAAGATTTTTGTTTTTTTAGAATAAAAAACAAGTTATTTTTGGACATATAAAAGACAAGGAATATAAAGAGGCAGAAAAGATAAATACCATACCCATAGTTTGTTAAGCTTCCTAAGAGATTAATTATAAAAAATAAAAGAACTGCTTTTGGATTAATAGAATTTTTATTTTTAATTTGTTTAAAAATGATAAAAAAGAAATATAAAGAAGAGATAGTTAATAATATATAAAGTGAATACATTCTAATTTGCCAACCATAATGGACATGAAAGGGAGAAATTGTTAATAGAAATAACGATAGTAAAGCAAAATTTTTATTTAAAATTAACTTTGTTAATTTAAAATATATATAAAGAGAACTTATAGAAAATAAAACACTTAATATCCTTGCCCATCGAAAATTAAAAAAAACAGCTGTCCATATCTTTAAAATTAAATAGTAAAAAGGAGGGTGAACAATATCATAAGGAAAATTGTAAAATTTGATTGCATATAAAGAATAGGCTTCATCAATCCATAATTCTTGTTTAAAAACAGAAAGAAGCCTTATAATAAAGCCGAAAACTAAAATTATAATTAAGAAGTAGCAATTTTTTTTCATAGGTTAATGAAAAATTCTAAAATAAACATTTTAATAGTTACTGCGGGTAGACTTGACTTTTTAACTAAATGTCTTAATTCTTTAAAGAAACAGACAGTTTGGCCTGGCGAAATTATTATTATTGATAATAGTTATAAATATAAAACTAAAAAGATTATAGCTGATTTTAAGAAAAACTTTGAGATAATTTACAAAACAGAAAGATATAAAGGAGAAGCTTTTGTTAGAAATAGGGCCATAAAAGAGACAAAAAGAAAATTATCTGTATTTATTGATGATGATTGTTTAGCCTCGGAAAATTGGTTAGAAAATATACAAAAGACTTTTGATAAACAAACAACACTTGATGGAATTGTAGGAAAAACAGAAAATCATTTAAGGGAAAATATTTATGCAAATGTTTACCAATGCTACTATATTCGTTGGTTGATGGAGAATTTTGAGGATATAACAAAAACTTCTTTATTAGGTGATGAAAATAGTTTTTTTGACACTAAAAATTTTGCTTTCAAGAAAAAATTAGTTAAGAATTTCTGTTTTGATCCAGAGATTTTATTTCATAGTATTAATGTTGATAACATTGCTGGAAAGATTTTAAGTAAAAAAGGAAAAGTGTTTTTTATACCCAATATTGTTGTTCATCATTATAATCCTAGTTCATTTTTCAAATTAATGACTAAAAATTTTTTTCAAGGAATGGCTGATGAGTTATTATTGAAGAAAAAGAAAATTAATCCTAGACAAAGAAAGATAAAAGTTTCATTGTTATCTTGGTTAAAAAATTGTCAAAAAGAAATTGCTAAGCTGAATTTTACCCAAAAATTACTTTTTTGGCCTATTTTTTTTATTTACCCGGTTCCTTATAAACTTGGCAGGCTTTTTTATAAAATTAAATATTCATTTTAAATATGAAGATTGGTCTGATCACCTCTCGCGGAGGACATCTTTTTCAAGTTTATCAGTTAAGAAAATGGTGGAGAAAATATAATCGTTTTTGGATTACTGATAAAGGAGAGGATAGCGCGTGCTTATTAAAGAAAGAAAAAGTATTTTATGGTTTTTTTCCAGAATCAAGGAATATTATTAATGCTATTAGAAATTTTCTTTTAGCCTTTAAAGTTCTGAAGAAAGAAAAACCAGATTTACTTTTCTCTTGTGGAGCGGGAATTGCTCCTCCAGTTTTTCTAGCAGGTAAAATTTTGGGAGTTAAATTAATTTTTATGGAGCCTTATGATTTTGTTGCTTATCCTAGTTTATCTGGAAGATTAGTTTATCCAATTGTTAACAAGTTTTTAGTCCAACACCAATTTCAAAGGAAGTTTTTTAAGAAAGCTGAATTTTGGGGATCGACATTATGATTTTTGTAACTATTGGAACAACAAAATTTGCCTTTAATAGAATGTTTAAAACAATAGATGAGGCATTAATTGAACTTAAGATAAAAGAAAAACTAATAGTCCAAAAAGGAAACAGCGATTATCAATTTAAATATTCAAATATAGAAGTTTTTAAAGAAGTTTCTTTTAATAAGCTAATTTTATTTATGAAAAAGGCCAGAATTGTGATTACTCACGGTGGTCCAGGAAGCATATATCTTTGTTGGCAAGCTGGCAAAAAGCCAATAGTTATTACTCGCTTAAAGAAGTTTGACGAACATATAGACAATCATCAATTGTTCTTTGGTAGGTTTTTAGAAAGAAGAAAGCTTGCCAAAGTAATCTCGGACAGAAAAGAATTAGAAGGATTAATTAAAAATTATACATTAGGTAGTAAAAAAGGAGATATTTTTGCTGTAAGCAATCACGAGAATAAAAATTTAGTGCAATCATTAACTCAATTTACTAACAGCTTATGAGGCGAAAAAGAAAACCATCTGGTGCTTTTATTGCTATAACTCTAAGATGTAATTCTCGTTGTGTAATGTGTAATATTTGGAAAAAAAAGATAAAAAAAGAGGTCAAACCGGAAATTTTCAGCAAATTACCTCCGGGCTTAACTTCTATTGATATTACTGGGGGTGAGCCTTTTTTAAGAAATGATTTAGTGGAAATTGTTCAAATAATTAAGAGACGTTGTCCAAAAGCAAAATTACTAATTACTACTAATGGATTATTAATTGAAAAAATAAAAAAAACTCTTCCTAATTTGCTTAAGGTAGATAAAAATATTTCTTTTAGGGTTTCCTTGGATGGTTTTGGAAAACTTCACGGTAAGATTAAAGGTTTTCCTAATGCTTTTAAAAAAGCAAGAACAACACTGAAAATTCTTAAAAAATATAAAGTTAAAGATTTAGGAATTATTTTTACATTAATGGATTTGAATAAGAATATATTATCAAAGATGTTAGAATTCTGCAAAAGAGAGAAATTAAACTTTTCTTTAAACATAGTTCACGATTCGCCTATTTATTTTGGTAAAAAACATATTCGTTTGAGACCAACAATTGATGATTGTAGACAAAATCTGATAAAAACAAGTAAATTTTTTTCTAGGAGCATCAATCCCAAAAACTGGGTGAAAGCTTGGTTTTATCGAGAAACGATTAGCTATTTAAAAACTAGCAGAAGACCAATACCTTGCGGAGCCGGAGAAAATTTTTTCTATATGGACTCTTTAGGAAATATTTATATGTGTCATTTTAAAAATTATAAAATTGGAAATTTAAAGATAAAAAACTTTAATCAAATTTGGCAAGGACAAAAGAGAAAACAATTTTTGGCACAAACAAAATTATGTAATGATTGCTGGATGATTTGTTCAGTAAAAGAGAATATAAAGAAAAATAAATTAAAAATTTTACGGGATGTCTTGTTTTAATGATCGGTATATTATTAAGTTAGAATTATCTGGAAGAATAACTACTTTTATTTTTTCAAATTCATTTATATTTTTCTGGAATAAATTATAGGCATTCTCAACTATTGTAAAATAGGGTGAGGAAAGAGTTATCGGTTCACTTTTTAGAACTATATAATCATTATTTAATATTTGATATTTTAAGTCTTTGTTAGGAATATAAGCAGCATTGTGAATTTCTATAGGTAGTTTTTTTAAGAAGGCAAAATACTGATAAGTTAAACCATTAACATAAGGATGATCAGGTAGAACAATGACTTTGCAATTTGCCTTTTGACATTTTCCGGCTTCAGAAGATAAAATTTGAAAAATTTTATCTATTTGCCAGCTTTTCTCTTCAAGTACTCTCGTATGGGGATAAAGATTGAGATTAATAAGCTTTTCAAATCTTGGATAACCAAAAGTTAGAGTTAATAATTGAGCTATTCCGGCAATAAAGATAAAGAGAATTAATAAATTTCTAATACAAATTCTTTTAATTCTAAAGATTCCAAGAGCAGAAATTAAACTAACAAAAATCAATAATGGTAAAGTATATCTTATATCCTTGTTTTGAATAATTGAAAAAACCAAATAAGGAAAAAAAATGGAACCTAAAAGAAAAATTTTGCTTTTCAGAAAATTTTTCTTAAAAAAGATGAATACAAAAATAGGTATAAGAATAAAAGAGAATAAAAATACTTGATTTTGAATAGCCTTAATATAGAAAGTAAACTTTGATGTAAGACTCATTATGGCATCCTCTTCTTGTATATCAATCTGAGAAGTTTTAGCATTTCCATAATGAATGATGGCTGGGTATAAAGTTTTAAAATTTGGAAGATACCAGATTGATAAGACAAAGAGGGCCAATAGGAAAGAAATTAAAGCATTTTTTAACCTCAACTTAATATTTTTTTGTTTAATAGCAAAAAAGAAAGTATTCAGTAAAGGAAATATCAGAAAAAAAACAGCTGTCCATTTTGTCAACATACTTATGCCAAG
This sequence comes from uncultured Pseudomonadales bacterium, assembly GCA_964467735.1. Classification (GTDB taxonomy): domain Bacteria; phylum Patescibacteriota; class Microgenomatia; order UBA1400; family CAYXSR01; genus CAYXSR01. Next base: position 52,007 of record CAYXSR010000005.1, read on the forward strand.
GCTTAAGCCAAAAAATACAGAGTGTCGAAGATTTTTAAAATAATTAGCTTTTATTAAAAAATAAATTGATAAGGCAATTAATGAGGTTAGGCTAAAATCAATCAAATAAGTTCTTCTTATTGAAATAATTGCCGGATAAAACGAAATTAAACAGGTAGATAAAAAACCAACTTTTTCATTAAAAAGAGACTTTCCAATTAAAAAAACAGCAGACATAAGTATTACTAAATAAAATAAATTAACACACAAAGCAATATTTGCTGTTTCGCCAAAGAAATATAGAGGAACTGTCGATAAATAAAAAAAAGGGGGATAATATTGGCTAACTTTAATTAATTTCGTAAACTCATTTTTTTTAATTAAACGATAGAAAGTCAGAGAATTTTTAAGATGAAGTGATTGATCCCAAGCAGGCGGAAGAGCATTTGTTTTTAAATAAAAAATATCGGCAAAAGCGTGGATTAGAAATAAAAACAATAAGAGAACTTTGAAATTGTGTTTTTTAAATAAAATCATATTTGAAGATAGCCAAAAATTCTGGTGAAAAATAATAATAGATAGACAAAAGGAAGTTTTAAAAAATTAATAAAATCACCACTTTTTAAGAAGAAAAATTCTTGTTTGATTGCTGAATATAAGTTTAAAAAAGTTTTTTTTCCTGGAAATAAACCAATATCATTAGGAAAAAATTTATTAATTTTTGCTTCACTTTTTGCAATTCGGTAGTGTTGTTTTAAGAATTCTTTAAAATTAGTTCTTTCATGATGGTAAGCAATTGCTTGAGGGCAAAAAATAATTTTTATCCCCTTTCCTCTCAACCGAAGGCTCAATTCTAAATCTTCAGAACCAATACTATGTTTCTCTGAAAATCCACTATATATTTTTAAAATCTTTTTGGGGATAGCACAATTTTTATTATCTAAAAACCTCAATTCTGTTTGATTAATTAAATTAGATTTTAACCAATTTTGATAATGACTTCCCATTATCTGGGCGTAAAGATTATTTTTAGGAAGACTAAACGTTTGTCCCTGAATAACAGAATTTGGATATTTTTTATGATATTCTATTAATTCAAAAAGCCAATCTTTGGATGCAAGGCAATCATCATCTAAAAAACAAATTAATTCTCCCTTAGCTTTTTTTATTCCTAAATTGTAAAGTTTAGGATAACCAGAAATTGCAGTTTTAACGTGATTTATTTTTAAAGTTCGTTTATATTTTTTAATTATATCTTGTGTTTTGTCAATAGAATTATTATCAATAATAACTATCTCTGAGGGTTTTATAATTTGTTTAGAAAGAGAGGAGAGATTTTTATTTAGAAGTTTTGCTCTGTTTTTTGTTAAAATAACAACTGAGATTATTAATTTATTCATATAAGTTAAATTATACAGAATGAAAATAGCAATTGTTGGTTTTGGTTATTGGGGAGAAAAATTAGTAAAGATACTTCTAAACTTTGAGAAATCAACAGTAGGATACCTTTGCATTGTTGATACTGATAAGACTAAGAAAGCAAAGGCTTATGAATATAGACTTGATTTCTTCAATAATCTTTCTGAAGTTTATGATAGAGTTGATGTTTGTATAATTGCTACCTGGGAAACCACCCACTATACCATTGCCAAGCAATGTTTACTTGCTGGAAAGCATATTCTGGTGGAAAAACCAATATGTTTAAATTCTATACAACTCAGAGACCTTCTAAAAATAGCTAAGAAGAAAAAATTAATTGTAATGCAGGATGAAACTTTTTTATATGATAAAAGTTTTTTATCTCTTAAAAAAGAGATCAAAAGAAATAATATTGGTAGGTTATTAAGAATAGATTCTTGGCGTTTCTCACCAAATATAATAAAGCCTTATACAAATGTAATAGTTGACCTTTTTCCACATGATCTTTCTATTTTCTACTCTTTGCTTAGAAAAAAATCAATGAAAACCAAAATCAGTAAAAAAGTCTTTCTTAACAAAAATAGAGATAGTGCCTTTATTGAATTAAAATTTAATTCATGTTTAACTTATTCTTTTCTAAGTTGGATCTATCCAGAAACAAAAAGAGAAATGATTTTTTATGGAAAAAAAGGAGTGTTATCTTGGCAAAAAAAAGATAATAAGAGCGATGAGATTAGAAAATACTTTTATAATGAAAACAAACAATTGATTTTAAAGAATAAAAAAACAATAAAAGGAAAAGACAAAACACTTTATGAAGTTATGAAAAGTTTTTTTAACCGAATTAGAACCCAAAGATCAACTGAAAAAATACTTATTGAGAAATCAAAATTATTAGAGAGCATCTTAAAAGATATATGAAAATTCCTTTTTTAGATTTAAAAAGAGAATATCGTTTAATTGAGAACGAAGTTAAAAAAGAGATTAACTCTATTTTAGAGAAAGGAGAATATTGTTATGGCCAGCAAACTGACTTATTTGAAAAAAAATTTGCTAAGCTTGTTGGCTGTAAATATTGTTTGGGCACTAAATCAGGAACTGATAGTTTAATAATTGCTCTAAAGACATTAAGAATAGGTTATGGTGATGAGGTTATTACTACTCCTTTTACTTTTATTGCTACTGCTGAAGCAATTATTAATGTTGGAGCTCGACCAGTTTTTGTTGATATTGACAGCCAGACATTGAATATTGACGTGAAAAAAATAGAACAAGTTATCGGCAATAAGACAAAGGCAGTCATTCCTGTTCATATTTATGGTGTTTGTGTAGAAATGGATTCGCTTTTACAAATTGCCAAAAAACATAACTTATTTATTATTGAAGATAGTGCTCATGCAGAAGGTAGTTTATATAAGGGAAAGCCAGCTGGAAGTTTAGGGAATATTGGTTGTTTTTCTTTATATCCATCAAAAACCCTCGGAGCCTATGGTAATGCCGGGGCAATTGTTACTAATAACAAAAAAGTATTTGAAAAAACAAAGATGATTAGCAATCATGGCAGAGGGAAAGATAAAGATATTCATGAATTAATTGGCTTAACAGGGAATATTGATAATATTCAGGCAGCTATTTTAAACGTAAAACTTAGGTTTTTTAAAAAATGGCTTAAAAGAAAATCTCAGATTGCTCAGAGATATAATAAAGCATTTGAGAATTTATCATTCTTGAAGCCTCAAAAAGTTCCATCTTTTTGTGAACCTTCTTATTATGTTTATACTGTTTTATGTGAACAAAGAGATAAATTAGCTCGATATTTGATGAACTATGGTATTGAAACAAAAATTTACTATCCGAATCCTCTCCATTTGCAACCTTCTTTAAATTTTTTAAGGTACAAGAAAGGAAACTTTCCAGTTGCTGAGAAACAAGTAACTTCTATTTTGTCTTTACCTCTATATCCTCAACTAACAGATAAAGAAGTGGACTTTATTATTAAAAAAGTAAAACAATTTTCCGTTTAATATAAGTTATATATCTATTACTCATTGAAAAATCAGGCGTTTTCTTTAAAATTAAATCTTAAGATAATGGATCAAAAGCAATCTAAGAGTTTGAGACTGTCAGATTGCTTTTTTTTACTATTTTCTGTTTATTCTTGTGGTAAAAGTAGTTATCGCTAAAAGCAGCTTTAATTTGCTGAACCAACAAGATTGCACTTTGAAAATCCCAAGAGCATGAGAACTTTCTTCTTCAATATTCTGGAACAGGATTGAGAGCAAAAAATAAAGTTTTTTGTTGCCATTCCTGTTTCAGAAAGATCAGAGAGAATAGAAAAGGAGTTGAGTATGAGACAAAACGAGAAGTAAAAGCGGAAATTTGTAACCTTGTAGCTATCTGAAAAAGGAGAAAGCGATGAACGCCAGATCAAGAGGAAAGATTTTTATCGGAGTGGCCAGCGCACTTGCGCTTCTTGCGATTGCAGCGCTATTTTTCAGTTTGGGAAAGACAGCTCTGGCTACAACAGAGCTGCATGTTTGCTCCACATGTTTCTATACGTCTGTTCAAGCGGCCGTGGATGCTGCCAGTGAGGGTGATATCATCAAGGTTGCTGCGGGGAGATACGCAGATGTAAGTCAACGGCCTCGCAACGACGTTGTTGCTACCGGGGTAGTCACTCAGATGCTGTATGTCAGTAAAACAGTGACCATTCTCGGCGGCTATGATGATAGCAATTGGGGCGTTTCCGATCCGGTTGCCAATCCGACTGTTTTGGACGCCCAAGGGGAAGGTAGGGTGATCTACATCACCAATGGAGCTAATCCAACGATTCGAGGTTTGCAGATTACCGGTGGACAGGCAGCAGGATTGGCCGGCGATCCGTGGGATAGCGATGCTGGCGGCGGGATCTACGGCTACCGTACTGGTTTCACGTTAGAAAATAGCGTGATTAACGATAACCACGCTAATGTTGGTGGAGGAATTTACCTTTTTGACAGTCCGGCTGTTATTGAAGGAAACAATATCTATAGCAACACAGCCGGAGACGGAGGAGGCTTCCTTTTATGGGTCAGTGCGGCTGAGATTCGCAGCAACAAGATTAGCGGAAACACTGCTTGGAGTTGCGGCGGCGGGATCTACCTTGACAATAGTCCCGCTGACTTAACAGGGAATATGTTCAGTGGAAATACTGCCTGGAAGGGTGCCGCACTAATGGTGGAATATAGTGTCCTCAGTTTGGTAAACAACGTTATTGTTGATAACCACGCTAATGTTGGTGGTGGAGTCTACATTTCCAGCGGAGATGTGGATATGTTCCACACCACCATTGTCGCCAACTCCGAAGGGATTCACCTTGCCAAAAGCCAGTGGCATGAAGAATACAGCGACGTTAGTTTGGTCAATACGATCTTTGTCAGTCATACGATTCCTATCAGTGTAGAATCAGGTAGCGCTATTACCGTCAATGGTGTTCTTTGGGATAGCCCGATGCCTGGTTTGAGCGGGGTATCGATTGAGAACCAGTACGTGGGCGATCCCTGTTTCACAGGCGACGGATATCACATTGCGATGGAGTCGGCGGCAAAAGACAAGGGAGTTTTGTCAAGCGTCTCTAACGACATTGATGGTCAGTCTCGTCTCGGTTTACCCGACCTCGGCGCCGATGAGTTCGTGCAACAAGTTTTTCTTCCCCTGGTCATACGAGAAGAATAAAGGAAGAGCGATTGAGGAAGAAAGGTGGCAGGTCGAAGGCTTGCTAGTTTGGCGATATCTGCCACCTTTTCTTCGGGTGAAACCCCAAAGACTATTAGCCTGTTGTTGGCTAATGTGCTTTCTGTCTTAAAGTGCTCTTGGGGTTTTCTTGAATTTACTTCTAAACTGGAAATATTATCTTTTAACAGATATTATTTTATTAATGATTTTTTACTTCTTTTTTCTAATCTTGGCTTTTCTACCCTTAATTGAAGGTGAATTTTTAGGTATTGGACGTTTTTTATTGCTTTCTTCTTGTTTACCACTGACTTTTTTCTTGGCGAAGAAAAAGATTGTTAAAGATAATATTTTCATTAGTTTTGTTGGTTTTTTAATTTTAGCTTTATTATCAACAATTTTATCTTCTGTTTTCTCCAGAAGCTTAAATAGTTTAGTTTTATATTTTGTTTATTTTGTCTTCTTTCTGACATCTAGAATTTTAGCCGATGAGAAAAAACAGTTTTTTAAAGATTTTTTAATTATTAGTATTATTTTTCCTAGTCTAGTTTTATGTCTTTTGAGTTTTTACCTTCTTTTTATAAAAGAGACACCACCATTTTCGACAATGAACTTGATTTTTGCTAACTTCGGCCATAATCACTTAATTGATTATTTAATTTTTGCTTTTCCTATTAGTTTGTTTCTTTTATTTAAAGAAACAGAAAAGTTTAAAAGATTTTTATTTCTAATTTTAAGCTCGATTTTTCTAGCTGGTTTTATTTTCAGTTTTTCCCGCGGAGGCATGTTGATGGCAATTTTAATAATTCTTTCAGTGAATTTTTTATTAAGATTTAATAAGCAAGTAAAAACCTATAATTTACTGAATTTTCTGATGATATTGTTAGTTATTGCAGTTTTAATATCTGGGACTAGTGGCTTTTATATTTTTGGTGAAGACAAAATTCAATCTTCTAATAATTTACTTATTAAAAAAATATTCCGTCAGTTACCTGTTGAGAGTCGTCTAGAATATTGGCGGCAGGCAATTTTATCATTTAAAGAAAGACCATTTGGTTGGGGACTAGATAATTTCCGCTACCTTTCAAGAAAATACCAAAGCAATTCTTTTGATTGGTCTTGGTATGTTCATAATCATTTTTTGCAGACATTTGTGGAAACTGGATGTTTGGGTGGAGCAGTGTTTTTATTATTAATATTTTTTGTGATAAAAAATATTTTTAAAAATCTTAAAAAAGAATTCAGTCTGAATTCAATTTTAACAATTGGCGTATTTACTTCTATTTTCCATTCTTTTTTTGATTATGATTGGCAGTTTCCTTCTGTTTTCCTACTTTTTTGGGTAATTACGGGATATTTGACTCAAACACAATCTCAAATTAATAAAAAACATATAGTGGATAAAACCTTATTTCTTTTTTTAGGAACAATAATTTTTGCGATAAGTATTTTAGAATTTACTGCTAATTCATTTTTGTTTTTTGGGACAAGCATAGGGGAAAAAACCTATCATCAGAAAGCGGAACACTTTTATCAAAAAACTCTAGCAGTTTGGCCATTTAAATTAGAGAATTGGCAAATAATAATTAATTTTTATAAAAATAAGGATCGAGATAAAGCGATAGAATTAACTAAAAAACTCGTCCTTTTAGAACCAATTTATGATGAGAACTTTGTTTTATTAGGAGATTTATTTTATGAAAACAACAATTTTAAAGAAGCTAAAGACAATTACTTAAAAGCCATAAAGTTTAATCCTCAAGAATCAATAGGACTTTATATTAAAATTGCCAGTAATTGGCCGAAATGGAAAGATTCTCCAAGAGAACTATTTTCTATATTACAGACAATAGAAAATATTAAAGGAAAAACATGTAGTCTGAAGTGTTTGGGTTTCGAGAATGAAGAAAAGATATTAGATTTTCTACTTCAATTAATTAAACAAGATGAGTTTTACCAACTAGGTGAAAAACAACAAGCTAAGGTTTATTTTTGGTTAGCGGTTTTAACTTCTCATGAAAGAGATTGGGATAAAAATATTCATTGGCTCCAAAAAGCAATTAATGTAGATCAAAAAGAAGAGTATAAAGATTTTTTGGATGATCTTGTTACTGTTGAAAAAATTAAAGATAAATTTTTGAAAAAAGACTACGCAGAAATAGAAAAATTATCAGAAGAGTTAGTCTTAAAGAGAAAAGATTATGCTTTTTATCAAAAATTTTACTTGTCAGAGGTTTATTACTTTTTAAGTAGATTCTATCTTTTTGAACAAGATCTAAAATTAGCTTTAGAGACAGCAGAAAAAGGTTTAAAAATCAATCCTTGGCTAGATCTTTTATATATTGTGCGGGCAGATATTTATGAATCAGAGAATGAGAAAGATGGGGAAAAGAGAATAATTGAAAAGTGTTTAGCTATTAACGAATGGAGTTTTTTTTGTAGAGAAAGATTAAACAAGATTACTTCAGATGATAAAAATTAGTCTTTTCTTAAAATTGATTACTTTTTTCTTTCTAGGTTTTTTTGTTTTTAATCTTTATTGGAAGGATGTAAAAATTCACGTTTTCCATGTTGATGAGTATTTATTTCTAAAGAAATCTTTATTTTTCGACTTGTTGTTTATTAAAAAAAAGATAGATGATCCTCGTTGGCAGAAGGATGATTTTGATCAGCCTAAACTTGGCCCCTATATTTATGGTTTGACTTTGCACCTAAACAGTATAAAAGATATAGAAGCCTTTCAAAAAGAAATAAAGTTTAATGAAATCAAAATAAACAATCAAAACTGGTGGTTTAAACTTTTCTTTGAAAAATTTGAAAATATTCCTGAATCTCTTAAACCGGCAAGAGAATTGATTTATAAAGGAAGAAAAACATCGGTCATTTTCAGTTTGGGAGTGTTTATTTTAGTTTTTATTTTTACTAGTTTATTTAAGAAACCTTTTTTTAATTTTATAGCAGTGATTTTATTAGCTAATAATAACTTAATGTGGTATTACGGTCGGATGGCAATGACTGATTCTTTTCAGCTTTTCTTCTTTTTTAGTAATCTGATTGTAGTTTACTTTTATTTTCAGTCTTTTTGTAAAAAACAAAAATCTCAATTTATTTTTTTAAGTATTCTCATTGGTTTAGTGACCGCTTTAGCAGCCGGTGTAAAATTAATCGGGATTTTATCATTACTATTTTTTATTGGAGTTTTTATTCTGGTGTCTTTTTATAATTTTAAGAAGAAATCTCTTGATGCAAAAATAATGTTAAGCAGCTTAATAATAACAATTTTAATCTTCTTTTTCGTCTTTGTTTTTTTAAATCCACAAATTTACCACCAGCCACTTAGGGGTTTTTATAAAATGTTTACTTCTCGCTGGCAGGCAGCAGAAAATTATCAATTAATAGAAGGAAAACCAGTATCTAATCAAAAAGAAGCT
>CAYXSR010000006.1:0-57475 GCA_964467735.1 uncultured Pseudomonadales bacterium
TTTTTGGTTTTACAAACCTGTTCACCACCCGGAACTACTCTAAAAAGATTGTTAGTAATTGCTAAGTTGGTAAAAGATTAAAATTAAAAACTTGACAAGCTTTTCACGCTTTTGGTATAACCTTTAATAGTTACTTTTCCTGCCCAGAAAAGATACTGGGTATTTTCTTTGTTTTAAAACTAAAAATGAAAACCAATTGGGCACAATCAAATTTTGAATTAAAATCAGTAGCCAACCGATGAGGTTGGTTTTTTTATAGCAATTTTAAAAAATTAAATAAGGAAAAAATGAAAGGGGGTGAAAAATAAATGCTTAAAAAAATACTTAAAAGTCTTTTAGTTTTATCAGTTGTTTTGGCAACAGTCGGAACAGCCACTAGAGCTTGGTTTACTAGTACAGTAACCGCAGCTGATAATGAGGTTACTACTGGTACTCTCTTGTTAGCGGTTGATTCCACAAGAACCCATACATACTCTGGTGATTGGAATCTCTATGATGCATACAATGTTGTAAGGGACGTAGATGGAGTTTCTGAAGACAGAGAAGATTTTGAACCATGGGTGAATGCTGAACCAGGAGTTTTTGTAGCTTATTCTGGAGGTGCTGGTGTAGAAACTCTTCCTGCTGGAAATTTTAGTGTTTGGGTTGCGGTAAGAAATAAAGGCACATTGCCTTTAAATTATCGTTTCCGAACCTCAGGTGGTTGGGTTGCTGATAGTGGTAGGCTTGGCGATGGAACTTGTGGCTCTAGTGGGAATGCCAACCTTGTACAGGTTAAAGAAGTTTATCGTTATGGTAATTTAAGCCATAATCCTGATACAGGCTGTGAATCTCATGAAGAATGTAGAAATATAAGAGATGCATTAATGGATTTAGGTACTGGTTGGACACCCGCTTCTACTACAGTAGATACTTTTGTATTGAGTCCTGGTGACTGGGTAGATGATGATGTTACTTTAAATGAAAAGGAATTTGCTATTTACAGATTGGATATGAATTTAAGTGAGAATGCAGGTAACTGTTATCAGGGTGCTACCTATTTATATGATTTGACTGCTCAAGCTAAACAGGTAGATGCACCAAGTTTTTAAGGATTTGTGTTTATAGAGGCTGCCTAAAAGATTAGGCAGCTTGGTATGAACATAAAAAAGAATAAGGTGTTAAAAGTATTAAGTGCCTTAATACAAATATTGTTGGTTTTGTTTTTGGTGGTTTTAGCTACCTTATCTTTTGCAACAAAATTACCATTTTTCTCACGATTGGGTTTGAATTTTTTCAATGTTACATCTGGCTCAATGGAACCAACCCTGCCAGTAGGATCGATGGTTTACGCCGGCAAATATAAAATAGAAGATTTGAAAAAAGATGACATTATTACTTTTAAAGTTAGAGATGATGAGACAGGAGCAGTTTCGGTAGTAACTCATAGAATTGCCGAAGTTATAAAAGATGAAGAAACAAAAAAGTATGATGTTGATGGAGAAGAAAAGGAAAAACAAGTTGTTAAATATGAATTTGTTACTAAAGGTGACGCCAATAATACTGTGGATCTTTGGACTGTTCCGGCGGGCAATGTTATTGGTTTATATCAATGGCATGTGCCTTTTGTGGGCTATGTTACTAATTTTTCTCAAACAGGAAAAGGATTTATTCTTTTAGTCATTATCCCGGCAGTAATTTTAATTGTTTGGGAACTGGCTTCTTTGATAACTAATATTAAAAATCATTATCAAGAAAAAGCGGAAAAAGAAATTGCAAAGATGAAAAAAGAATTGGAGAAAAAATCGTCTAAAAAGAAGAAAAAATGAAGGACAATTTTATTTTAAAACCAGTCGCAAAAATAATCGGAATTTTGTTGTTAATTGTTGGTCTTGGTTTAACACAGTTTGGAAACACCGGTGCTTGGTTGTTTAGTAGTTTAACAGCAGAAGATAATCCTGTGGAAACTGGTGTTTTAGATTTGACTGTTCGTTCGGGACAAACTAATTTTGTTCCGGGAGCAGAGGATTTATCTCCTGGAGATTCAGTTGCTCGAGATATTTATGTGGGTAAAACCCTTGCTAGTTTTCCTTTGAAACATAGAGTTTCTTATCAATTTACTGGAGGAGATGCAGATTTTTGTAACCAGTTGCAACTTAAAATTTGGTATGACCATTATCATTGTGATCCAAGTTTAGGTTATACCTGCAGGGATATGAGGTTAAAATATAATGGATCTTTGGTTAGTTTAAACCAACTTGATGACACTGATTTTATTATTCCTCACTCTGATGATGAATTTGATACCGATCCTAGTAACGGAACAGAACAGTGGTTTTTTTATCAAATTTTTATTCCTTCAGATTTAGACGAAGCTTATCAAAATTCTACTTGTCAGTTTAATTTTGTTTATCAAGGTTATCAACAAGATAGCGATGGAAGTTGGGGATTTACTGACGAAGAAACATTAAGTAATACCATTGGTAGTACAAATTGGGCTTGTGAGGAAGGTTCTTGCTGGTTAAATAACGTTGAGGACTATAGCCAGGGTACTCGTAAAGATGGCAGTCCGGTACTTCCGGAAAGATCAGATCCTGAAGATGTTTTAGGAGTGGATGATAGTCCTCAGCCAGTGGTTAACTTTTACAGCCTAGGAAAAGATGGTTGGATTATTGCATCTTTTGAATATCCAGTAATGAATATTACTGGTGATGATCTTTCTGTCTATGAAGTTACTTGGGGAAACCGTTTCAGTTATCCCGAAGAGAAAGCAAGAGTTGAAGTTAGTCAAAATGGTACTCTTTGGTATGATCTTGGAGAAGCCACGAATCATGTGACCAACGGAATTAATAGTTTTGATTTAACATCAGTAGGATTAAGTTGGATCCGTTATGTTCGCTTAACAGATACAACCGATTATGGATCGCATACTAATAATTCAGATGGTTTTGATCTTGATGCAGTTAGAGGTAATCTTCATAGCTGTGAACAACAACAGGAAGAACCAGGTTCACCACCTTCTCAACCGACAGAAGAAATAGTAGTTAATGAAGTTTACTATGATGTTGGAGGTGATAAAGGATCAGAAGGAGCGAATGAGTGGGTAGAGTTTTATAATAAGAGTACAAGCCCGATTGATATCACTGGGTGGAAGCTTTGTGATAATAATTCATGTGATGTTATTCCTTCTTCAAGCCCAATTCCAGTTAATGGTTTTGCTGTCATTACTGCTCAAAGTTCAACCTGGAGTTTTTGGTCAATTCCTATGGGAACAATCCAAGTTGTTCTTGGTGGGAACATAGGGAATGGTCTTTCTAATGATAATGAGAGATTAGTTTTAAGAAAAGCAGATGATAGCGAAGTTGATGCGGTAAGTTGGGAAACAGACACTTATGCATTTAATCCAGCAGTTATTGATGTTTCTGAAGGACATTCAATCAGTCGGAATCCTGTAGGAGTTGATACTAATACTGCTGCCGACTGGATAGATAATTCAACACCAAATCCTGGCACAAATCCTCACAGTCATATTCAGGTTAATTTAAAACAAGAAAATAATAATTTATTAATTTCTTTTAGTAATGCTACTGGTTTTGATTTAGTTAGATATTCGGTGAGTTATAAACATATGTTTGAAGGCCAGACCGTAGAGGAATTGATTCAAGGAGAGAAAAGTAAAAATGTAGATGAAGAAAATCTAGAATTAGACCCAATTTATATTGGTACTTGTTCCGGCGAAGGTCTAGTTTGTGTTCCTCATCAAGATATTAGCGAAGGACAAGTCTTTTTGATGTATAAGAACGGACAAGAAATTTTAGGTACATCAACTTTAGATTTTGAGTGGGAGAATAAATAATGAATAAAATTTTTAAATATATTACTTTATTACTTTTGAGTTTAGGAGTTTTGGTTTTTCCTCCTAAAGCTTTGGCAGCGGACCTTACGGTTACTTGTCCTGATAGTGCTTCGAGTTGTAATATTAGTCCTTCGGGAACTCCTTTGTTTGAAGAATTTAATGTTTACCCAGGATATACAAATACACGACAAATTACTGTTGTAAACGAAGATATTAACGATAGTTGTTCTTTAGTTTTAAGCATTCCAGAAGAAAGTATTAGTGATCCTTATAACTTAGCAGAAGTGGTTTTGACTGATATAGAAAGTGGGGTTAGTTATTTTGATAATACTTTAGAAACCTTATTTAATCTACCTGCACCGGGAACATTAGACTTAGGAACGATACCAGTTAATGATAGTAGGGTTTATAACTGGACAGTGACTATGGATCCGGAGGCAGGAAATGAATATCAGGGAGTTTCGACGATTTTTGATTTTGGACTTCAATTTAGTTGCGGAGAACCAGCAGGATTGACGATTAGTAAAGATAATGATCAAAAAGGCAATACTCTAAAGCAAGGTGATAGTGTTATTTATAGTATTACTGTTGTTAATGATAGAGAAGATACCCTTTACAATGTTTTTATTAAAGATACTCAACCGATTAATGATTATTTCACTTATCAGTCAGGTTCTGCTAGCTTGGTTTGTAGCGTTAACCCCAGAACTCCTAGTTTAGTTGAGTCAGGCAATCCTTTTGTATGGAGTATTGGTGATTTAGCAGCCGGTGAGGAGTGCACATTAACCTATGAGATAACAATAGATGATGATTCAATTGAAGGTACTCATTATAATCTTGCTGTTGCTTATGGCAACCCAGAAGAAGGGGAAACAGTTTATTCAGCCGTTGTCTTTGACCCGTTTGATATTGGTAAACCAGGAAGCTTGTCTGCTGGTTATAATGTAGAACAAGGTGAAGTTTTGGGAGCCAGCACAATTGGCGAAGTTTTGGGAGCAGCCACTGGTTCACCTACTTTTTGGCTAATTTTAGCTTTGGTGTTAATATCATTAGGATCAGTTTTAAAGATTTTTAGAAATCAGAAAATGAAAAAAATAACTCAGCTTATAATTCTAATTTCATTTTTAGGATTCAGCCTTTTTAATCCTACAGCCGTTTGGGCGGCTGATACTCAAACTCCAGCAGTGGCAATTGTTCAATTGCCTGAATATTTGAATAAAAGAGATTTTGAAATTTCTTATACTGCTTTGGATTTGGGTGAAGCTGGTCTTAGAGATGTTCACTTGGAATATCTAAAAGAAGGCGGTTTGTGGCAAGACTTGGGTACTTTTACCGAACATGCCAACAAAACTAGTCTTGATGGTTCAAAGATAAATGAAGACAAGAAGTATTATTTTAAGGCAACTGCTTGTGATAATGAAAACAATTGCAGTTCTAGTGAAACATCAACAACAGTTGATACTAGTGCACCACCAAAACCAGAAAATTATTCCAAACAAAAAGTTAGTACCAAAACCTATAAGATAACCTGGCATAATCCAGACAGTGATGATTTAGATAAAGTTTATGTTTACCGGGCAGATAAACGTGATTTTAATGCCGATGAGGGAACCAAAATTGCTAGTGTGGGAGTAAGTAAAAATAGTGACAGTGAATATACGGATTGGGCAGTGCCTGACGAAAATAAAGAATACTTTTATGCGATTCGTTCGGTTGATAAAGCCGGCAATGGTTCGGATTTAGTTGGCGATAGTATTACTACTTCTTCAGAAGCAACCACACCGACAGGTGAGACAGTCAATGGTCAAACAATAGAAGGTCAGCAACCAGTTGTTCAGACGGGTCCAAGTGATTCTCAAGGTGAAGTTTTAAGCGAAAAAGATCCTGAAGATAAGGAAGAAGAAGGAGAGAGTTCGCAAGAGACAGGAGAGGTTTCTAATGAAGAAGAGATTTTGGGTGAAACTACTAAAAAGAAATTGCCTTGGTTACTGATTATTGGCGGTTTAGGAATAATAGGAATATTTTACTGGCTTTTTAAGACTTCAGATGATTAATTCTCTTAACTTGTTTTTACTAATGTAGTTCTTTAAACTAAATAATTAGAAGGAGATTACTAAATAGTTTAAAATGATTGCCCAACTTCAACTTTTATTTATTCCTCATGAAAGAAATAACCACAAACCAAAGATTCTTCATTTATCTTCTTTAGCTTTTTTAGTTTTTTTAATCGGTACTTTCCAGTTAGGTTTAACTTTACTCACCAAAGCTTACCCGGGCGTTTTAGGAGTTATCGCCAATATTTCTTCAGATAGATTAGTGGATATTACTAATCAATATCGGGCTGACCAAGGCCTTCCAGCCCTAAGAGTTAATCCAGTATTAATAAACGCTGCTACCTCCAAAGCGGCTGATATGTTTGCTGAAAATTATTGGTCACACAATTCACCAAGTGGTAAAAGTCCTTGGTGGTTTTTTAAAAACGCTGGTTATTATTATACGTTTGCTGGTGAAAATTTAGCCAAAGATTTTGCTGATCCAGATTCAATTGCCAGAGCCTGGATGGACTCGCCTACCCACAGAGACAATATCTTAAATAATGAATATGAAGAAATTGGGATTGCGGTCGTTAGTGGAGTTTTACAAGGTCAGGAAACTACTTTAGTTGTTCAACTTTTTGGTACTCGTCCAGAACAACAGGCGTCAGTACCTAAGTCAACTACTCCGACAGAACCAGAACAATTAACTTACCAACTTTTAGGTGATACTAGTGAGAATTTAAAAAAAGCGGAAGTTTCTCAAGAGGAACAAGGAGAACCAGCCGAACAATATTTTTATGAAGAAGAAGCTTTCAAATCAGAACCTCTTTTATCATCAGAAAATCAGAAAGGTATTTTTAAAACCTGGTTTTCTTCTTTTGAGGTAACTAAAAGTTTATCCCTAGTTTTAATCGGAATTGTCTTAGTGGCTTTACTTTTTGATATTACTTTAGTCAAAAAATATAAAATATTTAGAATTTCAGGAAAAAGTTTTATTCATTTTATATTTTTAGCTATAATCTTACTTACAGTTTGGCTTACTAGCCAAGGAAAAGTTTTATAATGGGAAAAACAAATAAAAAGACTCATTATTTAATTCTTTTTGTCGGTTTATTTTTAGGAGCAACATCCTTTTTTGCCTTCTTTAACTTGCCACAGTTAAGAATTCCAGCTACAATTGGTTTCTGTGTGTTTTATTTTATTTGGGGAGTAGTTCACCATTGGCTAATAAAAGATTTACACATTCGGATAGTCTTAGAATATTTTTTGATATCTTTATTTGCTTGTTTGGTTTTAATTTCAGTCATTATTAGAGGATAGCTTTTTAGGCTATCGGAAGGAGGAAATATGAAAGGAGCAATTTTAGCTGGGGGATTAGCGACAAGGCTTTATCCGCTCACTTTTGCCACCAATAAACACCTTCTGCCCGTTTATGATAAACCAATGATTTTTTATCCAATCCAAACATTGGTTAATGCCG
The DNA here is from genome assembly GCA_964467735.1 of uncultured Pseudomonadales bacterium. GTDB lineage: Bacteria > Patescibacteriota > Microgenomatia > UBA1400 > CAYXSR01 > CAYXSR01. The sequence goes on from CAYXSR010000006.1 coordinate 7,352, forward strand.
GAATAAAAGAGGTGATTGTAGTTACTTCTGGGCCGCATGCTGGCCATTTTATTAGAGTTTTGAAAAATGGTAAGGAATTAGGCTTAAAGCATTTGGAGTATGCTTTTCAAGAAAATCCAAAGGGTGGTATTGGTAATGCTTTAGCTTTATGTGAAGATTTTGCTGATGGCCAACCGCTAGCAGTTATTTTGGGAGATAATACCACTGATGCTAATATTTCCGAAGCAGTTCAAAATTTTAAAAAAGGAGCAATGGTTTTTTTGAAAGAGGTTCCTGATCCTCAACGTTTTGGAGTGCCAGTCTTTGATCCTAAAGACAATAAAAAGATTATAAAAATTGAGGAAAAGCCAAAATCTCCAAAATCAAATTATGCGGTAACTGGTCTTTATATTTATGATGGTAAAGTTTTTGATTATATTAGGAAATGTAAACCATCAGATAGAGGGGAAATGGAAATTACCGATGTTAATAATATTTATATTGAAAAAAACGAATTGAGCTGGGCAGAACTTCGTGGTTTTTGGAGAGATGCTGGTACTTTTGACGCTTTGCTGGAAGTCAATAATTATTGGGCAGACAAAACAAAATGAAGATTAGTCGAAAGACGAAAATTGGAATATTTTTAAGTGGTTTAATACTGATAATTAGTTGGTGGTTTCCTTTTAAAACTATTTTTGCTCAAGAAGAAACTGATTACCTTTTTCAGTATGAAGAATATCGAACAGCCTATGATAATTTTTTAGTAGCTCGTGATAAATATTCAAAGTATAAAACTTTAACCGCCAGAGACGAAGCTTTAGAGAAAACAAAAAAGATTATTCTTCAGCGAGCAGAAGTCTTACGAACATATTTTATTGCTCTTAGAAGTAAAGTTGCTAATGCAACAATTTCACCTTTGACTTTAAAAGAAGAAACAGTTAAAAAACTAGATGAAGAAATTAAATGGTTAGATCAGCATAAAGAAAAAGTTAATACTACTCCTTTTGCCGACTACCAACAGCTTTTTAGTCTTTCTGCTGAATTGGAAAGTAAAGAATTAGCTATCTACCAGCTTACTTATCAATCATTAACCTTAGTTGATTTAGAAAAAAACCAATCACTTCAGCAAGATAGTGTTTTACTATGGGAAGCTTTAAATGATGAGGTAGAAGCCTCGAGTGAAGCAGATTTAAAAGAAAAATTAATTCCTTGGTTAACGGCTGCTAAAGAGAAAAATCGACTGTCAGAACAGCAAACAAACCTAGCTAAAGATAAATTAGAAGAACTTTACAAAAAAGAGAAGCGGGAGGATTTAGTAAAAATTTATAATCAAATAGAATCTCTTTTAGATGGAGGGATTAAATATCTAAAAGACTCTTTTTCTTATCAAAAAGAAATCTTTTCTCTTTTAAGCAATGACTGAAGAAACTGTTTTACCACCAATTAGTAGTGACGAAAAGATTCCCTTAAAAGAATTAAAAGAAGAAAGTTTAATAGACAAAGAGCAAGAACAAAAAAGTAAAAAAAATAAAAAACTTTTACTACTGGGAATTTTGTTAGGTTTTATTTTAGCTGCAGGAGTTTTACTTTTAATAATTAAACTGAAAAATAAATTTACTAAAAAAGAAATTTCTCCTTCTCCGACAATAGAATCAGTTGCTCCTTCAAACAGCGCTTCTCCTTTGGCTAGTCCAATTTCTGGAATGCAAGCAATAAAAGAGAAAATCTTCCGATTGGAAGAAAAATTAAAATCCATTGAAGGAACAGAAGAAAAATTAAAACCAGTGCCGGTTTTGGATTTCAAATTAGAATTTGAAATAGATGATTGATAAAAAAACCCTGCTTATAATTGACTCGATTTTATTAATTTTTATCTTCCTTATTTTAACTTTCTTTTTAAGAAATAGTTTTAAAGAAAAAGAAATAAGACCTGGTAAAACGCCAATTGTTTTTAATAATTCAGAAAAAACAAAAGTTTTTGCCGAGATTGCCAGGAGTTTTCAAGAAAGACAAACAGGTTTGATGTTTCGAACTTCTTTGGTTGAAGATGAAGGAATGATTTTTGTTTTTGATAAAGAAGATAGGTATACTTTTTGGATGAAAAATACTCTAATTCCTCTAGATATGATTTTTATTTCAAAAGATAAAAAGGTAATTGAGTGTTTAGAAGAGGTACAGCCTTGCAAACAAGATCCCTGCCCTTCATATGGAACAAATAAAGAGTTAACTATGTTTATTTTGGAAGTAAACAGCGGTTTTTGTCGAAAACACAAGATTAACGTTGGTAATAGCTTAATTTTTGATTTGTAGTTGACTTCGGTTTTTGTTCGTGGTTATTATAGAATTAATGGAAAATAATTCTCCTTTAGCAGAACAGATAAGACCTCAAAGTTTAAAGACTTTTATTGGGCAAGATCATTTAGTTGGCGAAGGCAAACCAATTAGATTAATGGTCGAAAAAAAACAATCATTTTCTTTAATTTTTTGGGGACCGCCGGGTTGTGGTAAGACTTCTTTAGCCAGAATTATCGCTCAAGAAATGGGTTTACATTTCTTTCAATTTTCAGCTGTTTCTGCGGGTAAGAATGATCTTAGAAAAGTAGTTAAATCAATTAATGAGGGGCTTTTTCAAAAAGGGTCAATTGTCTTTTTAGACGAAATTCATCGTTTTAACAAAGCCCAGCAAGATTATCTTTTGCCATATGTTGAAAACGGAACGATTACTTTAATTGGGGCAACTACCGAAAATCCCTCTTTTGAAGTAATTGGACCTTTGCTTTCTCGTTGTCGAGTTTTTGTATTAAATGAGTTGACAAAAAAAGAGATTGAAAAAATTATTAAAAAAGCTTTAAAAGCATTAGATAAAGAAATAAAAATTGATCAGGAAACTAGAGATTGGTTGATAAATCTTTCCGCTGGTGATGCTCGGCAAGTGATTAATCTTTTAGAGAATAGTTATCAATTATTTAAAACAAAAATTAGGAAAACTAAAAAGATTAGTTTAGATATTTTAAAAACTACCTTACAATCACCTTATTTACGATATGATAAGGCTGGTGAAGAGCATTACAACACAATCTCGGCATTTATTAAGTCTATGAGGGCTTCTAATGTTGATGCCGCTTTGTATTATTTGGCACGGATGGTGGCCGCTGGTGAAGATCCTTTATTTATTGCTCGCCGAATGGTCATCTTTGCTTCCGAAGACGTTGTTTCTCCAACTGCCCTAGTCGTTGCCAATGCTGTTTTCCAAGCCTGCAATACCATTGGTTACCCAGAGTGTCAGGAGAACTTAGCCGCTGGTACAGTTTTTCTTTGCCAGGCTCAAAAAGATAGATCAGCTTATAATGCTTATATGAAAGCCTTGGGTGATGTTGAGAAATTTGGTAACCTTCCAATTCCCATGGAGCTTCGCAACGCAACAACAAAATTAATGAAAGAAGTTGGCTATGGAAAAGGTTATGATAAATATACTAAAAAAGATTTACTGCCAGACAAGTTAAAAGGAAAAAAATATTATATTAACGAGGGAAAATGAAAATTGTACATAGTAACCAAACAACTAAACATATAAACAGTAAGGGTTGTATGACTATTGAATATCCTTTAGGTGATAAAGACATTAATGGCGCCGTGATTAGACTATATGGTAGAGAGCCAGATAAAGGTAGAGCGATGAATACTAAATGTAAAGAATTAGCTTATATTATTTCGGGTTCTGGGAAAGTAGTAGTTAATGGTAAAAAAGTAAGATTTAAGAAAGGAGACTTGATTCTTATCAAACCAGGAGAAAAGTTTTATTGGCAGGGGAAGGCAACTATGTTTATGCCTTGTAATCCGGCTTGGTACCCAGAACAATATAAGATGGTAAGATGACAAATTTAGAAGAATTGACTAAAAAAGTAGTTGAGTTTAGGAAAAAAAGAAATTGGAAAAAATATCATTCTCCAAAGAACCAGGCGATTGCTTTACTGATCGAAGCAGCTGAATTTTTAGAGGTTTTTAATTATTCTCTTAACCATAAAATTCCTAAAAATCAAAAGAGACATTTTCAAGAAGAATTAATGGATGTTTTATATTGGGTATTGATTATTGCCCATGATAACAAGATTGATATTCAAAAAGCTTTTGAGAAGAAAATGAAGAAGAATGGAGTAAAATACCCATTAATTTAATTTTTAAAAAAGCTTTAAGAAAGGAGAAAGATGAAGAAAAGAACATTTGTAGAAATTTGTATTTATGAAGTTAAACCAGACAAAACTAAAGAATTTGAGGAGTTAATAAAAAAAGTTCTTAAACATCACACAAATTATCCGGGAGTAGTTGATGTAAGATATATGAAAAGAACTCATAGATCAACTAGTTTTGCTGGAGCCAAAAAAGGCGAGGCAGCAATAAAACTAACTAGAAAGCCACAGGTTGTCACTTATGTTTTATATTGGGAGCTAGATAACGAAATCGTCCACGGAAAGGCAACAAAGTCTGGTTTAACTCATTTTCTTAAAGATTTTTCTAAATGTTTACTAAAACCACCCAAAATGATTTTGGGAGAGAGGATAACATGAAAAAAATATCAATGTGTGGATTAGATTGCGGCGATTGTCCCTGTTTTCTAGCCCTGAAAAATGATAATGATGAATTGAGGAAAAAAACTGCCAAGAAATGGGCGAAAGAATATGGAGAGAAAGACTTAAAACCAGAAGATATAAACTGTTTGGGATGTTTATCTTTAAGCGAACCATTATATCGACATTGTCATGAGTGTGAAGTAAGAAAATGTGGGTTAGGAAAGGATGTTGAAAACTGTGGCGGATGTGACAGTTACAATAATTGTGGCAAAATCTCAAGTCTTCATAAAATGATACCCGAAGGTAAAAAAGTTTGTAGTGAGATTAGAAAAAGAAAAAATAGGGATTAAATAAGAAGATTTTCATAAAGAGGAGCATGAAGGGTTGAAGCGGTAACAATGATGACTCCTTCAATTGGTTTTCCTCGTGGTGAAATAATTGGTTCGGGAAGAAAGACATTAAAGTTGTGGAGACCAGTTTCTGGATCAACGCCAGTTATATGAGCTGAAAGTCCTTCAAAAACACCGGCTCCTGGTCCAAGCGTCAAAACACTATTTACTATCCCACCTAAAGGAATATCTTGTTTAATAATAACTTCTTGAAGTGAAATTGACATAATTATATTATATCAAGCTAGCGATAAGTTCAGCTACCTGACGAGCATCTGGTTTAGAAACATTGAAATGGACACCTTCTATATTCTTAGAGCCAGAAAATCCAATAACAGTAATGTCTTCTAGTAGATTAAGCTCTGTCATTGCCGCTAATATTGTTTGGGCATCTTCACCAGTATGTACGCCTCTTTTAAGATTTGCATCAAGAACTAAAACATCTGCTTCAAATTCCGGAAGTAGTTGTGGAAGAGCTTCTAAGGCCACTTGTAAAGTTTCAGCACTACCAACAACATTATCTCCTTGTAAAGCGCAATACCTTGAAAGAAGGTCTGTCATTAATGCTTCATCATCTATTACAAAAACTTTATGATCAGGTGACATTTTTTCTCCTCTATTCGGTAATTTTTAGTATGCATGTATTATACCAGAAAGTTTATTTTTTAAAAGTTTTTCTAATTGGTCATAAGATATTTTTCTTTACATTTATTTGTTTAATCTTTTATAATCCTTTATAGGATGAGTAAGCTTAAACGCTATTTTTATTTTTTTATCCATCTTAATTTTATTACCGGTTTTTCTTATGCGCTTTATCATTTCTTAAATACTCCTAGAAGCGTCTTTTTACACCGTCGACTATGGGCCTATGAAAGTTGGATTATTATGTCTTTTTATTGTTTATTTATTTTCTTAATTCTGTGGGAAAAAGAAGTAAGAGTAAAAGAGGTTTTAAAGAAAAGAATCAAAAGATTTAAGCAAGTTTTATTGCTTAACCTTTTACTTCTAGTTTTTCCCTGGGGAAGTTTTCTTTTACTAGCACCTCAACAGCTACTGAATATTTTTAGTTTAAGTTCAATTTATTGGCGAATTTTAGGCTTTTGTTCTTTAATCGGAGCAATTGTTTATTATTTCCCTTATCATTTTTATAAAAAGAGACTAGCTTTTTATATTTTAGCGTTTGGCTTCATTGACAATTTTTTAGCTGGGGCAATTGTTTTTATTCTTTTTATTTTGAACAAGGTTCCCCTGATTGCTTTTAGTTCTGTGCCGTTGCTTTTTTATTTTTCTTTCTTTTTTTTGGAACAAGCAAGAGATTATAAAAGAAGCTAGCCGTTAATAACAGCCAGAGGTTTTAGTTTTGCCACTTTTTTTGAAAGACCGGCTTCTACCAAAATATCGACAATTTCATTGATATTCTTATAAACCTGTGGTGCTTCATCAGCAATATGATGAAACGGTTTGTTGTGTAAGATTCCTTCCATGCTTTTCTCAAAGTCGCTTTCTTTAATAGTTTTTTTTGCTTGATTGCGACTCATTAATCTGCCAGCACCATGGTTAATAGAATGGAAAGTTTCTTTATTTTTGGGAACACCGATCATAATATAAGAAGCTGTACCCATACTTCCAGGAACAATTGCTGGATGTCCGGTATTCATGTAAATTTCAGGATTTTGAGGATGATCAGCTGGTAAAGCACGGGTAGCACCTTTTCGATGGATAACTAATCTTTTTCCATCATATTCTTCCCATTTGGCAATATTGTGAGCAACATCATATAAAAGATTTAGTTTTTGGTCGAATTGTTTCTCAAAAGCTTGACGGACAAAATAAGTCATCATTTGTCGGTTACAAAAAGCAAAATTAACACAAGCCGCCATTGCCCCAAAATACTTTTTACCCTCAGAGGTTTCTATTGGTAAAGCGGCTAATCCCTGACGAGGAACATCAATACCATACTTATCTTTTAATTTCCAAAATAACTTAGTATAGTCAAGACAAGTTTGATGACCTAATGCTCTTGATCCGGAATGGATCATAATACAAATTTGATTTTTAAAAACCCCCCATTGAGAAGCAATAGCTTGATCAAAAATTTCTTCAATTGTCACAATATCTATAAAATGATTTCCAGACCCTAGAGTTCCAAGTTGGTTTGCAGCTCTCTTAATGGCTCGGGGACTTAAAGCTTCGTAGTTTGCCTCTAGCATATGACCATTTTCTTCTGTATGTTTTAAATCTTCCGGAAGAGCATAACCTTTATCTACAAGATAGGGAACACCTTTACCAACAATATCTTTGAGATCAAGGTTAAGATCTTTTTTGTGTTCCTTACCTAATCCAGCAGGAATTAATTTTTCAATTTCTTTAATTAAAGTTGTTAATATTTCAGGGGTTATTTTATCGACTTGATAATTTAAAGGACTAGTTAAAACTCGTACACCACAGTTTATATCCATACCAACAGCTCCAACACTTATTAATCCTTTAGTAGCCATTACTCCGCCAATTGGTAGACCAAAACCTTGATGAATATCTGGCATTCCAATTACTGGAGAAACGACATTTGTTAAGCTGGCAGCTTCTTTTAATTGAGACAATGAAAGATCATCTTGAATGAGTTGGAGAATATGAGGATTAGCATAAACATAAACATCAGCTTTCATCCTGCCAGTTTTAGGAAGGCGATATTTGTTGGTGGAGACCAACTTTAAAGCTAGCATGTTTTCATTATAAGCTACTTGGTGAGGAAAGTCTAAAGAGAAGCTGTTAAATTTTTCTAAGCTCTACAGATAAGATAATTGGAAAAAAAGATTAGTAGTGGTACAATGGGAAATAGATTATTTATCGCTTGCTTTTTTATTAAAGAAACTTTTAGAAAAGGAAACTTAAAAATGAGGGTTTTAGTTACCGGCGGAGCCGGATTCATCGGATCAAACTTCATTCATTATTGGCTTAAGAAACATCCAAAAGATTTTATTACCAATTTAGATAGACTTACTTATGCAGGCAATTTGGAGAGCTTAAAGGATATTGAAAAAAATCCAAATTATAAGTTTATTAAAGGAGATATTTGTGACCCAAAATTGGTATCTGATTTAATGTCTAAGACTGATATTGTTGTTCATTTTGCCGCTGAATCTCATGTAGATCGTTCAATAATAGAACCAGCAATTTTTGTAATGACCAACACTGTGGGTACTCAAATTCTTTTAGACGCCGCTTTGAAAAACAAAGTTAAACATTTTCACCATATTTCAACTGACGAAGTTTTTGGTTCCCTAGAACTTAACTCAAAAGAAAAATTTAACGAAGAAACTTCTTTCAAACCTAATAGTCCTTATGCTGCTAGTAAAGCAGGTTCGGATATGTTAGTTAGGGCTTATTTTAAAACATATAGTTTGCCGGTGACGATTACCAATACTTCCAATAATTATGGTTCTTATCAATTTCCTGAAAAGTTTATTCCTCTAGCAATTACCAATCTTTTAGAAGGTAAAAAAATCCCTCTATATGGTGATGGATTAAACGTTCGTGATTGGCTTTATGTTGAGGATCATTGTCGAGCCATTGATTTAGTTCTACAAAAAGGTAAGTTAGGAGAAACTTATTGTATTGGTGGGATGACGGAAGATGTTAACAACCTTGCGGTAGTGAAGAAAATCTGCCAAATCATGGGGGAAAATGAAAGCTCTATTGAATTTATTAAGGATAGACCAGGTCATGATAGACGCTATGCTCTTGATTGGACAAAAGCTAAAGAAAAATTAAGTTACAAGCCACAATATGATTTTGAGACTTGGTTGGAGAAAACAATTAATTGGTATAGAAAAAATGAATGGTGGTGGAAGCCATTAAAAGAAAAACAACAAGAGTATTTTACCAAACAATATAAAAAAAATGATTGATTTTTTCACTCTAGATAAACTAAAAAGCTATCCTTTAATTAAAGATGTTGTTGTTCGACCTTTAAAAGTCAATCGTGATGAAAGAGGAATTTTAGTCGAAACAATAAAAAAAAACTGGAACGATGTTTATGGAGTTGATAAACCTTTCTCGCAAAATTATTTTTCAATAACCCAACCACATGTAGCTCGAGATGAGGATCAATGGCATATTCACCCAACAAAACAGATTGATCGTTTTGTAGTAGTGAAAGGAGATCTTGTTTTAGCGATGGCAGATGCTCGTAGAGATTCTCCAACGTTTAGACAATTAAATTTATTTAAAATGGGGGAATCAAACAGAGATAATGGTCGTTATTTACTTTTAGTTCCCAAGGCTGTTTTACATTGTTTTTTAACCATTGGTAAAAAAGAAGTAGTTATTTTAAATTTTCCCACTCAACTTTATGATTCTAAGGAAGAAGGCCGGTTACCATTCAATAAATTTAAATTGAAAGACGGTAGCTTTTTTTCTTGGGATAAAGTGAGAAAAAGGACAGGTTAATGACAAAAAATAAAAAAGAAAGTCCCCAGATTATCGGCACTGGTTTATCTGGCTTAATAGGTTCAAGAGTTGTTGAATTATTAAAAGATAAATTTAGTTTTATTGATTTTAGTTTAGATAAGGGCGTTGATATTACTAACTTTGAATTATTAAAGAAAAAGTTTGAAGAAAATTCAAAAGCAGAAACAATTCTTCATTTAGCTGCCTTTACAGATGTTGATGCGGCTTGGAAACAAAGAGGAGATAAAAACAGCTTGTGTTATCGGGTTAATGTTTTGGGGACAAGAAACATTGCCAAGCTTTGCAAACAATATAAAAAATATTTGATACATATCTCAACTGATTTTATTTTTGATGGAAAGAAAAAAACTTTTTATACAGAATATAACAAACCAAATCCAATCGATTGGTATGGCAAAACAAAATTCTGGGCAGAACAAGAAGTTAAAAAATGTGATTGCAAAAATGTCATTTTAAGAACTGGTTTTCCATTTAAAGCGAAAAGGGCTTCTAAAAAATTGGAACCAAAACCAAAAGAAGATTTAGTAAGAAAAATAATTCATAAACTGAAAAAGAATCAAGAAGTTAAACTTTTTAGCGATCAAATAATTACCCCAACTTTTATTGACGATATTGTCAAGGCTTTGGAGAAAATATTTATAATAAAGCCTCAAGGCATATTTCATCTTGTCGGATCAACACCTCTTTCTCCATATGAATTGGCTCTAATGGTAGCAAATATTTTTGATTTGCCAAAAGAAAAAATTATCGAAACAAGCCTTTCTGAATATTTGAAACAAAAAGATATAAGACCAAGACAACATTATTTACCACTTTCTAATATGAAATTGAAAGAAAAGTTAGGGGTTCGCCTTTTGAATATAAGAGAAGCATTATTGAAAATGAAACAGCAAATGAAAGACTAATGTCTAAGATCTTCTTCTTTTCGTTCTGATTGAAGCTTGCTTTTTTTGCCATTTTTCTATTTTTTTATGGTCACCTGAAAGCAAAACTTTAGGAACAGACCAACCATGAAAAGTTTCTGGTCTAGTGTATTGGGGATATTCTAGTAATCCTAGTTTTGAAAACGACTCTTTTTCAGTAGCTTCTTCTTTTTCTAAAACTCTCGGAATTAACCTAACAATACTATCAATAATAACCATTGTTGGCAATTCTCCCCCAGTTAAAATATAATCACCAATACTAATTTCCTCATCAATTAAATGTTTTCTTATTCTTTCATCAAAACCCTCATAATGACCACTGATAAAAATTAAATGACTCTCTTTAGATAGTTTTTTAGCCTTTTTTTGACTAAAAACTTTTCCCTGGGGGGTAAGCAATATTACTTTTGTTTTGTTATGTTTTAATTCCTTGATGGCTTTATAGATTGGTTCGATCATTAGAAGCATTCCTGTGCCTCCACCATATGGTTTGTCGTCAACAGTTTTGTGTTTATCTTTAGTCCAATTTCTGAGGTTATAAATATTAATATTGATGAGTTTTTTGTTAATAGCTCTTTTAATGATTGATTCCTCAAAAGGACCATTAAACATATTTGGGAATAAAGTCAGGATATCAATTTTCATGATGTCTATATTCTAACAGATCGCACAAATCTATACTTAGAAGAACAGAAATGAGACATCATTTTGTCATTTTTCTTGAACTTCAATTTTTCTCCCTTTCTTGTTATACTTTATTCTATGAATATCACTATTGTGGGTACTGGTTATGTTGGTTTAGTAACAGCAGCGCTTTTTGCTTCTTTTAAAAATAAAGTTTGGGCTTTAGATATTAATGAAAAACAGATAGAAAGCCTTAAGAAAGGTAAGGTTCCTTTTTATGAAACGGGATTAAAGAAATTAGTTTTAAAAGGGATCAAGCAAAGAAACCTTCATTTTACTACTTCTTATGAAGAAGCAATGATCGATACAGAAGTAATTTTTATTTGTGTTGGTACTCCTCCAAAAGAAGACGGAGATTATGATTTGTCTTATGTTTATAAAGCTTCAGAATCAATTGCTAAGCATTTAAAGAATTACACGGTGATAGTTATTAAAAGTACTGTTCCACCAGGCACAAATGATGAAGTAAGAAAACTTATAGAAGAGAAAACAAAGATGGATTTTGATTTAGCATCTTGTCCAGAGTTTTTGAGAGAGGGAAGTGCGGTTGAAGATTCTTTTCATCCTTCAAGAGTAGTAATTGGGGCAGAAACTCGGAAAGCTATTAAAAAACTCTTAAAACTTCATAAACAAATTCCAGGACCAAGAGTTATTTGTGATATGAAAAGCGCTCAGCTTATAAAATATGCAGCAAATGCTTTTCTAGCAACTAAAATTTCTTATATTAATTCAATTGCCCAAATATGTGACAAAATAGGAGCAGATATAAAGAATGTTAGTCGAGGTTTAGGTCTTGATCCGCGAATTGGAGATAAATTTTTAGAAGCCGGTTTAGGATATGGGGGGAGTTGTTTCCCCAAGGATACTTGGGCTTTAATTAGTTTTGCTAAAAGACTTGGTTATAATTTTGATTTTCTAAAACAGGTAGATAAAGTTAATAAAGATCAAATTAATTACTTTATAAATAAAGTTGTAAGACTTTGTAATGGAAGTGTTAAAGATAAAAAAATATCCATATTAGGTTTATCTTTCAAGCCAAATACTGATGATATGAGAGAGGCGCGATCAGTTTTGATAATCGATAAATTACAAAAAATGGGGGCAAAAATTTTTGCTTATGATCCAGTGGCAATCAATAAAGCCAGAGGAATTTTGAAAAACGTTAAGTATGGTAAAAACGTATATCATATTTTAGAAAAAAGCGAAGCATTATTATTGATTACTGAATGGAAAGAATTTGAAGACCTTAATTTTAGAAAAATTAGAAAATTAATGAAAAAACCTGTGGTTGTTGATGGAAGGAATATTTACGATCCAGATAAGTTAAAAAAACTGGGTTTTGAATATGAAGGGATAGGGAGAAAAAAGTTATGAAGGTAGCTTTTATTACCGGTATTACCGGCCAAGACGGCTCTTACTTAGCAGAATTTTTGTTAAAAAAAGGCTATAAAGTAATTGGTTTAGTTAGCTCAGCTTTCAGTGTTGGTAACCAAAATATTGATGGAATAAAAGATCAATTAATTCTAGAACAAGGAGATCTTTTAGATAAAGATTCTTTAAAAAGAATTATCGAAAAATATAAGCCTACTGAAATTTATAATTTGGCTGGTTTAACTTTTCCTCCAACTTCTTGGAAAAAACCAAGCCTAGTAATGGATATCAATACTTTAGGACTAACAAGGATTCTAGAAATAGTTAAAGAGAAACTTCCTTCTACAAAACTCTATCAGGCTTCTTCGTCTAAAATATTTGGAAACCCTAAAATTTACCCTCAAAATGAAAAAACAGAGATTGTTCCAACTGATCCTTATGCTGTTTCCAAAGCGGCTAGTCATTTCCTTATTCAAATATATCGTAAAAGATTTAATTTATTTTTGGTAAGTGGAATTTTATTTAACCATGAATCTCCCCGTCGAGGAGAAGAATTTGTTACGAGGAAGATTACTTTAGCAGCTACAAAAATAAAACTTGAATTGGAAGATAAACTTATTTTAGGTAATTTGGACGCTCAACAAGATTGGGGTTATGCCCCTGACTATGTTGAAGCGATGTGGCTTATGCTTCAACAAAGTAAGCCAGAAGATTTTGTAATTGCTACTGGGAAATTGCATTCAGTAAAAGATGTTTGCGAAATAGCTTTTTCTTATTTAGGAATGGAATGGAAAAAATACGTTAAAGTAGATAAGAAATTATTTAGAAAAGAAGAAAAAAGACCTTTAATAGGTGATTTTAGCTTAGCAGAAAGAATTTTGGGCTGGAAACCAAAAACATCGTTTAAAGAGATGATTGAAAAAATGGTACAATCAGATGTGGAAAATTTAAAAAGGAGATAACAATGAAAACTGCATTAATTACCGGTATTACCGGCCAAGACGGCTCTTACTTAGCAGAATTTTTGTTAAAAAAAGGCTATAAAGTTTATGGAATTACTAGGAGAACAAGTATTCCTAATTATTCTAGAATTGCCGACATATTAAACAAAGTTAAACTTATTTCAGCTGATTTGACTGACCAAAATTCTTTGACTTATGCAATTAAAGAGAGTCAGCCAGACGAAGTTTATAACCTCGGAGCTCAAAGCTTTGTTCATACCTCTTTTGTTCAACCGGTTTTGACAGGTGAAGTAACGGCCTTAGGGGTAGCAAAAATATTAGAAGCAATTAGATTGATAAAGCCCAATATTAGATTCTATCAGGCATCTTCATCAGAAATGTTTGGTAAAGTTAAACAAACTCCTCAAAATGAGGAAACCCCTTTTCATCCTCGTAGCCCATATGGTGTTGCTAAGCTCTATGGTCATTGGATTACTATAAATTATAGAGAGTCTTACAATATGTTTACTGTTTCTGGAATTTTATTTAACCATGAATCTCCCCGTCGAGGAGAAGAATTTGTTACTAGGAAAATTTCTCGAGCGGTTGGTAGGATAAAACTAGGAAAGCAAAAGAAACTATTTTTAGGTAATTTAGATTCAAAAAGAGATTGGGGTTATGCCCCTGACTATGTTGAAGCAATGTGGCTTATGCTTCAAAAAAGTAAACCAGAAGATTTTGTGGTTGGAACCGGAAAAACACACTCTGTTTTTGAGTTTTGTAAAAAAGCTTTTAGTGAAGTTGGTTTAAATTGGAAAGATTATGTTGAGACTAAAGAAGAATTAAAGCGTCCGGCAGAAGTGGATTTACTAAGAGCTGATTATTCTAAAGCAAAAAAAGTCTTAAAATGGCAACCAAAAGTTGACTTTAATAAATTAGTAAAAATTATGGTAGAGGCGGATTTAAAAGCGGAAAGGAAAAGTTAATGAGAATATTAATTACTGGTGGGGCAGGATTTATTGGTTCTCATTTATGTGAAAGACTTTTAAACGAAAAGCATTCTGTTTATTGTTTTGACAATCTATGTACTGGTCGTGAAGAAAATATAAAATCTTTATTTGATAATAAAAATTTTGTTTTTAAAAACCTCAATGTAATCAACCCTATTCCCAAACATTTAATTCCCAAGAAACTAGATTTTATTTTACATTTTGCAAGTCCCGCCGGACCTCATCCGAAGAGTCCAAAAAGCTATCTTAAAATGCCGATTAGTACCTATTTAGTAAATTCGATAGGGACTCATAATTTATGTGAACTGGCTTTAGATACTAAAGCTAAACTAATTTTTTCTTCAACTTCAGAAATATATGGTGACCCTTTAGAGCATCCTCAGAAGGAGATTTATTTTGGTAATGTAAATCCGATTGGAGAGAGAGCTTGTTACGACGAATCAAAGCGTTTTGGGGAGATGGTAATTAGTGTTTTTAATAGGAAATATCACCTGCCAGCAACAATTTTAAGAATTTTTAATACTTATGGACCAAGGATGAATCCTTTGGATGGTAGAGCATTACCTCTTTTTATCAGTCAGGCTTTAAAAGGAAAAGATCTTGAGATTTTTGGTGATGGGAAACAAACCAGAAGTTTTTGTTATATAGATGATTTAATGGAGGGAATTATTCAATCAATGAAAGTTACTGACAAGACGCTTAAGGTTTTTAACTTAGGTAGTCAAGAGGAAATAACCATTAATAAACTGGCGGATTTAATAATAAAGTTAACAGATTCAAAAGTAAGTAAAAAATATAATAGAAGATTAGAGAATGATCCTGAAAGAAGAAAACCAGATATCTCTTATGCGAAAAAAGTCTTAAAATGGCAACCTAAAATAAATTTTTTACAAGGACTTGAAAAAACAATAAAAGCTTTCAAAAAGTTTAATTAATTTTTTACATCCATAAAGGAGTATTTAAATGAAAATTGTTATTATCATTCCCACCTATAATGAAAAAGAAAATATCCAAAAGATGATTAATTATTTAGAAAAAGACATTTTTCCTAAGGTTAAAAAACATAAATTGGCTTTATTAGTTGTGGACGATAGTTCTCCAGATGGGACAGCAAAAGTGGTGAAGGGAGCAATGAAAAAATATAAAAATATTCATCTTTTAGGTGGTAAAAAAGAGGGTTTAGGGGTGGCTTATGTCAGAGGAATGAAATATGCAATGAAGAAACTGAGTGCTGATTGGGTAGTAGAAATGGATGCTGATTTTCAACATAATCCAGATGATTTGCTGCCCATGATAAAAGCAATAGACAAAGGATATGATTATATTATTGGTTCTCGTTATGTTACTGGTGGCTCAATTCCAAAACAATGGGCGTTATATCGTAAATTTCTTTCAGTTTTTGGTAGTTTATTTGCTCGGATAGTTTTATGGATTCCAGGAATCAACGATATTACTAGTGGCTTTAAATTAACTAAAGTTAAGGGGTTTTTAGATAGTATAAATCTTGATGAAGTAACGGCTTATGACTATTCCAAGCGATATGCCTATAAAGTTAGGATTCTTTATGAAATTGTTAAACGAGGAGCAAAAGTAAAAGAAGTCCCAATAAAATTTCAGCCAAGAGAAGAAGGGATTTCCAAGATGCCAAAAAATAATTTTAAAGATACTTTAAGATTGGTTTTGACTTTAAGATGGAGAGACTCTCAAAGATTGATAAAAGTTATTATTGTAGGGGGTATTGGAGCAATTATTCAGTTTTCTATTTTTAACTTATTACGCCTTTCTCTTAAACCAGAATTTGCCAATACCATTGCTGTTGAAATAGCAATTATTTCTAACTTTGTTATAAATAATATGTGGACTTTTAAAGACAGGAAAATAAAAGCAGAACAAGGAATAGGGAAGTTAATAGCTAAGTTCGGTCAATTCAATTTAGTATCTTTGGGTTCTATTTTAATTCAATTTATAGTCGTAAGAACAGGAGTTACTTTTTTTGGACGCTCCTTTATTATAGAAAATTTATTAGTAGCAGTAGGTATTTTAATTGGTTTAATTTGGAACTATTTTATGTATGTCAATTTTGTTTGGAAACTTAAGAAATAAGAAATGAAACTTAATCAACTTTCTGTATTTCTTCCAGCCTATAACGAAGAGAAAAGTATTAAAAGAGTGGTATTTAGTGTTCTGGCTAAAATTAAATCAGTGGCCAAACAATATGAAATAATTATTGTTAATGATGGTTCATCCGACAAAACCAAACAGATCATAGAAAAGTTAACCAAGAAATATTCATCGGTTAGATTAGTTAATCATTCGAAAAATAAAGGCTATGGAGCAGCTTTGAAGACTGGCATGGAGGTTGCTAAATATGAGTGGATTTGTTTTATGGATTCAGATGGTCAATTTGACTTTAATGAATTTAATAAATTTTTGAAATATACAACCAAGGCAGATTTAATTATTGGTTATCGTAAAAAAAGAAAAGATAGTTTTTTTAGAAAGCTTTTAGCTAAGTGTCTTTGGTTAGCAGACCTAATTTTATTTGGTGTTAATTTTAAAGATATTGATTGCGGTTTTAAATTGTTTAGCAAAACAGCTTTAGAAAAAATAGGACCTTTATTAACAGAGAGTGCTATTACAGAAAGCGAATTTGTTGTTCGAGCCAAAAAAGCGGATTTAAAAATTATCCAGGTTCCAGTAACCCATTATGTTAGAGATAAAGGGGTTCAAACCGGAGCCAAGCTAAAAGTAGTTAGCAAAGCAGCCATTGAGGGGGTTATGCTCTGGTTTGATTTTTTTAAACATAATTTATACAAAAAAGAATTTTGGCTACTTTTTTTGATATTGCTTTTGGGAGCCTTCTTAAGATTTTATAAAATTTCTGACTATATGACTTTTTTAGGTGATGAAGGAAGAGATATATTAGTGGTTAAGAGAATAATTATTGATCATAAATTTACTCTTTTAGGGCCAACGGCATCAGTTGGTGGATTTTTCCTAGGTCCAATTTATTACTACTTTATGGTTCCTTTTATCTTTATTTTTAATTTGAATCCAGTCGGTGGAGCAGTAATGGTGGCTCTTTTTGGATTGGCGACAATTTTTCTAATTTATAAGTTTTGCCAAGAATTTTTGAATAATAAAATTGGTCTTTTAGCGGCTTTTATTTATTCAATTTCTACACTAATCATTATCTATTCACGCTCTTCATGGAATCCAAATATTTTACCTCTCTTTTCCTTAGTTTTAGTTTATTCATTAGCGAAAGCAGTTTTACAAAATAGAAAATCTTATTTTTGGATAATCGGTTTATCTTTAGGAATCATTTTACAGCTTCATTATATGGGAGTTTTGTTAATTCCAGTAATTTTGATTAATTATTTATTTTTATCCAAGAAAAAACGATTTCTTAAAGATTTTTTACAAGTTTTTATTGGTTTTTTAATCACATTTTCTCCACTTTTATTATTTGAATTACGTCATAATTTTCCTAACACAAAATCTTTGATTGATTTTATTTTTAAAGGAAAAGAAGTCGGTTTATTGATTGCTCATGAACAAACTAGAGAAATAATTCATAATTACTTTTTAGCGTTAATTAATCAATTATTTCGGCAAACTTTAGTTTTTAATAATATTGTTTTAGGAAAGATTATTTTGTTTATTAGTTTTTTGGGTTTTTTAATAGAACTTGTTAAGCCTAAAATTACCAAAAGAAGAACATTAATTTTTTTATTATCTATTTTAGGAAGTTTGGTTTTCATTAAACTGTATAAGAAAGCTGTTTATGATTATTATTTTGCCTATCTTTTCCCCTATCCGGTGATATTTTTTTCTTTAGCATTAACAAGAATTATCGATAAGAGAAAAGTATTATTGATTATGGGGATGATATTGCTTATGTTTATCATTAAAACCGATTATAAAACCAATATTTTACATAAATCTCCCAACAAGCAAATGGAACAAACTAAAAAAATTGCGGAAATGATAATTGAGAAGACAGAAGGAAAGCCATTTAATTTTGCCTTAATTACTCAAGGCAATTCTGATCATGGATATCGTTATTTTTTAGAAATAGCCGGTTATAAACCGACACCCCTAGAAGAAGAAATAACAGAGCAATTATTAGTTGTTTGCGAACAAAGTGAATGTCGACCGCTAGGTCATCCTCTTTGGGAGGTGGCTGGTTTTGGAAGAGCAGAAATTGTCGGAAGTTGGCCGGCACCAGCTGGTTTTACTGTTTTTCGTTTAATTCATCACGAAGAATCAGTCGATTTTATTGGTAAACCAGCACCAAAAGGATAACAAAAATGAAGTTTTTATCAGTAATAATTCCAGCATTTAATGAGAGAAGAAACTTTGAAAGAGGGGTTTTGTCCCAGGTAGATAATTACTTTAAAGATAAACGATATTCTGTGGAAATAATTGTAATCAATGATGGTTCGACCGATGATACGAGAAAATTGACAGAGAATTTTATTAGAAATAAAAAAAGCTGGAGATTGCTTAACATTGAACATAAAGGGAAATATCAGGCTGTGAAAGAAGGAATTAAAGAAGCCCAGGGAGAGCTAATTCTTTTTACCGACTTTGATCAGTCAACGCCTATTTCTGAGGTGGAAAAATTAATACCAGAAGCAGAAATGAATTTTGATATTTTAATTGGATCAAGAGAAATTATAGGAGCAAAACGGGAAAAAGAACCATTCTACCGACATCTAATGGGCAGAGGTTTTAATTTATTGGTGAGGCTTATTGTTGGACTGCCATTTAAGGATACTCAATGTGGCTTCAAACTTTTTAGAAGAGAAACAATACAAAAAATTATTAAGAAAGTGATTGTAGCAGAAAAAAGAAAAACAGTTGATGCCTATACTGGTGCATTTGATGTAGAAATTTTATATTTAGCAAACAAAATGGGATATAAAGTAAAAGAGATAGCAGTATCCTGGCGGCATTTTAAAACAGAAAGAGTTAGTCCTATTAAAGACTCATTGAGAATGTTTTTAGATATTCTTCGAATAAAAATTAATAATCTTTTAGGTTCTTATGATAAACACAAAACTTATTAGAAGGGTGCTCTTTCTTAGTTATTTAATATATCTATTTTTACTTTTGCTTTTTTCTTATACTCAAGTTGATTTAAATTTAACTCTTTCTAGCCAGAGTTTTTATCAACAAATTCAACAAAAATTAATTTATATTGGTTATTTTCAAAGACCTTTGAGTAGTTTTATTTTATTTTTATTTCTTAGTGCTAGTTTTTTATTTTTATTTATTTTTAGTTTTTTTTATAAAAAGAAAATTATTAATTTTGATCTTATTAAAAAACTAATTTTACTTACAGGTTTGGTTTTAATTTTGTCTTATCCAATGTTTTCTCATGATTTATTTAATTATATTTTCGATGCTCGTATTTTTACAAAATATGGACTTAATCCTTATGAATTTCGGGCTCTTGATTTTCCTCAAGATACTTGGATTAGGTTCATGCATTGGATTCATCGAACTAATCCCTATCCGTTGGTTTGGACAACATATAGTTTAATTCCTTCTTTTTTAGGTGGACAAATTTTCTTACCAACGTTTTTTTTATTTAAATTCTTTGTTGGATTTTTACCTTACATATGGGCTTGTTGGCTGGTTTATAAAATTGCTGACAAATTATTTAATTCAAAAAAAGAAGAAATCTTAATTTACTTTGCCTTCTCGCCAGTGGTTATTTTTGATGTTCTAATAAATAGTCATAACGACTTGCTTATGATGGTAGTTGCTTTATTGGCTTTTTTACTAATTATTAAACAAAAGAAAATTCTTAGTTTGGTTGCTTTATTGCTTTCTGTATTTTTAAAATATGCAACCATAGTTTTATTGCCGGTTTTTTCAATGAAGTTATTGATTAAAAAAATTAACTTTAAAAAAATAATTTTGTTAGCAAGCTTAGCACTTTTTTCGATAATAATATTTTATTCTTTAAAGAATGAATTTCAGTCGTGGTATTTATTATGGAGTTTTCCATTCTTTGTTTTTTTAATCGATAATAATTTTTGGAAGAGATTAGGTATTTTTTTGCAAATGACAGTTTTATCTTTTTATTTGCCATTTTTTTACTTCGGTAATTGGGATTTCTCTATAAAAAGGACAAAAACAATTATTATTTTAATTTCATTATTAATTTTTTCTGTTAATGTATTTATTAAGAAAATTTCCAATAAAAGTAGGTTTTAAACAGCTTTTTCAAATAATATTTTTTTTCTTGATAGGTTTTTTATTTTTTCGTATCAATATTTCTTCTAAGCTGCATCTTTTAAATGAACCTTATGATTTCTTCTATTGGGAGGAACAATATAATAAATCTGGCTGGCGCGATCCTTATTCCAAGCAGGGAATTGGTGATGATGCTTTGTATGTTTATCAGGGTATCTCTATTTTACGAGGTCAAGATTTGTCTTTGTTAAATCCGGAAATTTCTCCGTTGGGAAAATATATTCTAGGGGAAACAACTCTGCTTTTCAATAATCGATTTGCCGTTTCGTTTATTTTTTATTTCTTGAGCCTTTTGGTTTGTATCTTTCTGACATATAAGATTACCAAAAAGAAACTTTTATCATTCTTCCTGTCTTTATTAATTTTTAGTGAGCCGGTAATTGTCAGACAACTAGCTGCTAGTTCAATTGATTTAGTTTTACTTTTTTTCTTTTTAAGCTTTATTTTGTCAGCCGATTTATTCTTTGTCAAATCAATCTTTAAAAAATTAATTCCTGCGATATTGTTGGGAATTTTTATTGCCACAAAGTCTTATTTTTTGGGTGTTATTATTGTTGTTTCTTTGTTATTAGCCAGTATTTTTAGTAAAGAGAGAAAAAATTTGAAAAACATAATTTTATACTTATTACCGGCATTTTTTGTTTATTGCTTAGTACACCTTCCTTATTTTTTAAAAAATCATAACTTCTTTGAATTTTTAAAACTCCATCGTTGGGTAATTTGGTTTTATAGTAATAAGTTGGAAAAAATTTTTTACGGGGGAGCAGTTTGGTTAATGCTTTTAAATCGTTGGCAAACTTGGTTTGGCAAATGGTATGGTCTTTATAATTTTATAAGAATTGAAGAGTGGTGGTTTTTTTTACCCATTTTATTAATTCTTTTTCTACATTTAATTTTACTTTTTGTTAGGGGTAAAAAAAAATTATCCTCTGAAAGCTTTAGCTACCAATTAATCTTTTTTTGGACAGTTCTTTATTTTATTTTCTTAAATATTATTCCGATTTGGTCAAGGTATTTTTTGCTACTTTTACCGACGTGTTATATTTTAGTGACAAAAACATTTCTAGATTTAAGATTTAAAGCAATACCTTTTAAAACGATTTTAGTTTTGGCCGTTACTACATTTCTAACCTTCATATTTTTTGGTCGGCCTAGCGGAGTTAATAGCTTTCTAGCAGAAATCGCTTCTGCTTCAAGAAATTTTGTCTTCTTTTATGGGTTGTCCGGATTTAAGTTTTTACATATTATTTTAGGAATTATTTATTTTCCGGCCTATATTTTGGGAAACGGCCAACTTGGTTCTTTTGTTTTTTGTTTTTATTGGCTGACAATTTTAACTCTTATTTTGGTTTTATTTTTAAAGCAAAAAAAGATTGTTAAATTTTTTCTATGGATCTTGTTGATTATAAATTCTTTGTTTTTGATAAATTATCAACTTAAACCTAAAATCAAATTGGACTACATTTTGAAAATGATGGATGAGCCATATCGACTAAGCAAGGGAGAGCATTTTGATTATCAAACCTTTCCTGTAGAACAAGCCCCCCTTATTCATTATTTGTTTGAAGATTATGGTTATAAAAGATGGTCTTATCGACCAAAGGATGGCCAAACGGGCCTTAGAAAAAAACTTTATCAATTCTGTTTAATTAAAACAAATGAAAATTGTCCAAAACCTGAAGAAAAGAACATACGGTTTTTATTTGAAAAAGATTATGAGGGTAGTTTACAATTAAGAGGTTATGAATACGATCCAGCGCTTAATTAACGACAAATTTTTTGTCGGCCTATTTCTTTTGATTTGTTTTGGTTTATTGATTAGACTTCGTCCTATGTTAACTGGTTCATTTCCTTTTTCTTTTGATATGGGTAGAGATTTTTTGTGGACCAGAGATATTGTGGTTTTGAAAAAACCCACCTTAATTGGTCCCTGGGGAAGTCTACAGGGAATTTTTTTTGGGCCTGGCTGGTTTTATTTATTAACGATTCCTTTTATTATTTTTAACGGCCATCCAGTAGGAGGAGTAACTCTTTGTTTATTTTTTAATCTTTTAACTGTTTTTTTAGCTTTTTTAATCGGAAGCAAAATAAAAGATAAAGGTTTGGGATTAATTTTTGCCTTTATTTTAACCTTTTCGCAGGCAATGATCGGCTTTTCTTCTTTTGCTTTTCATGCCAATCTTTTGCCATTTACTACCTTAATAATTATTTATTCGCTTTATAAATTATTTTTTGTTAAAAACCAAGCACAGGTAATTTTTTTGGGATTAGCGGCTTTTAGTACAAGCTTTAATTTTCATTTGGAACCGGCGGCGGCTATTTTTTCTACGTTAACAATTATTATTTTTGTTTTTTACTTAATTTTTAAAGAAAAAATTCATTTTAAGTTAAAAAATGTAATAATTGCCGGCATTTGTTTTTTTATTCCTTTTGTTCCTCAAGTAATTTTTGAATTTCGTCATTCATTTTTACAAACAAGGTCTTTGCTTGCTTATTTTACTGGCAATAATGAATCCTTGGAAGGTAAATTGCCATTCTGGCAAAGACTAGGAGATAGGTTTATAAAATTTCTTGGTTTTTACAATGAATCTCTTCCTGTTAGACAACCTTTTATTGGAGTACTTATTTTCATAGCAATTTTAATAATTTTTATATCCTTAAGAAAAAAAGATAATCTTAAAAAATTATTTATTGTCTTGTTTTCTCAACTTCTAGTCCCTTTTTTCGGTTTTTTGTTTATTTTCCCTCCAGAGCTTAAACAATGGTATTTAAATGGTTTACCAGTAATTTTTTCTTTATTCCTAGCAATTACTTTAAGGGAGTTGCAGGATAAGACTTTGATTGGGAGATTGGCAGTAATTGTATTTTTGCTAAGCTACCTTGTAACATTAAATTTTACTGAAAGATTTAATTTCTCAAAAAATAACAAAAATTTTAGTAATTTTGATGGTGAAATCGAAGTAGTGAATTATATTTATCAAGATAGCAATGACAAGCCATTTAAAGTTTATGTTTTTACTCCACCAATTTATGATTATGCTTATCAATATCTTTTTTGGTGGCGAGGTAAGCAAAATGAATATTGGCCCGAAGAATATTCTTATTTACCAGGAAAGACAGATTATGTGCCCAACAAAGAAAGATATAATCTTACTCAACATAAAACACAAGGACAACAAAAAACAGACATAATCTATTTAATCATGGAGCCAAAAGAGGGAAGAGGATTTTCTGGTTGGTATGAGCGATTTTCCGATACTAAGTTAATAGAGGAAAAAATAATGACTAGCGGATTAATAGTTCAGAAAAGACAAGACATTAATTTCAGTGGTACAATAAAACAAAAATGAACAACAAGATTAAAAATATTATCGGCTTTTCAGTTTTAATCATCTTCTTTTTTCTTACAAGAGGAATATCAATTCTGAAATTGCCTATTTTTACTGATGAAGCAATTTATTTAAGATGGAGTCAAATTGCTTCATATGATGCCTCACTTCGTTTTATTTCCTTAATAGACGGTAAACAACCTTTATACATGTGGGTGACGATGATAGTGATGAAATTCCTGAAAGAGCCCTTACTGGCGGGAAGACTAGTTTCTGTCGGCTGTGGCCTAGGTTCGCTTATTGGTTTATTTTTCTTGACCTGTGAGTTCTTTAACAAGCGTTTGATTTCATTTTTTGCCAGCTTTTTATATATACTCTTACCTCTTACTTTATTTTATGACAAATTAGCATTAGTTGATTCAATGCTAACTATGTTTGGAATTTGGTCACTCTTTTTAGCTGTTAAATTAGCCAAAGAACCAAGGCTAGATGTAAGTTTGATTTTAGGGGGAGTTTTGGGTTGCGCTTATTTAACCAAATCACCGGCAGTTTTTTTTCTTATCTTAAGTTTTTTAACTCTAATGTTTATTTCAAAAACTAAAAGTGTTAAGAATCAGATAATAAAATTTTTTGCCCTTTTTCTATTATCATTTTTAATTTCGCAAGTAATGTATAACATTTTACGATTATCTCCTTTAATGCATATGATTACTCAGAAAAACTCATTTTTTGTCCGCTCTTTCAATGAGGTACTTGCAGATCCTTTCCCATTTTTCTTTGGTAACTTGAGGGGAATTTGGGGTTGGATAGTAGTTTATTTTTCTTGGCCCCTGATTATTGTTGCTTTGATGGGGATTATTTTTAAGATTAAAATGTTTCTTAAACAGAAAATTTATCTATTGATGTGGTTTGTGGGACCCCTTTTTTCTTATGGTTTATTTGGCAAAGTTTTATATCCTAGATATATTCTGTTTTTTGCTCCTGCCTTAATAATTTTAATAAGCTATGGGTTAAGTGTTATTTATTCGATTATTAAAAATAAAATTCTAGTTTATGGTTTTTTATTAATACTTATTATTCCTTCTATGATTGTTTCATTTACTTTGTTAACCAATCCTATACATGCTAATATCCCCGATGCTGATCAGGGTCAATTTTTTGATAGCATTTTTGCCGGCGGCGGAATTCCTGAAGTCGTTGATTTCTTTAAGAAAGAAACCCAAGTTAAAAAGATTAATCTTTACACAGAAGGAACTTTTGGTTTATTGCCATATGCGATTGAGCTTTATTTTTATAACAACCCTAATATAAAAATTACCGGTGTTTGGCCGCTAAACAATATTCCTAGTGACAAAGTTATCTTTGATAAAGAGAGAGAAAATTACATTATTATAAACGAGACTCAAGAAATTCCAAGTGCTTGGCCTTTAGAAAAAGTTTTTGAAGTTAGAAAAGGTAAAAGCGATAAGTTTCTTAGGTTATTTAAAATATTGGATATCTAAATGAGAATGTGGCGGATTAAAAAGCTTGATAAGTTTATAATTTTTTTCATCTTTTTTTTGACTCTTGTCATTTTTAAAGAAACCTTTTTTAAAGGAAAGATTCCTGCTCCTTTAGATTTTTTGGTTGCTTTCAACTTTCCCTGGTATTATGGTGGATATGAAGGATATACTGCCTGGGTACCCTATAAGGGAGTTTTAAATGCCGATGTTGTTAGACAGTCTATTCCATGGAGGACACTGATTGTTGATCAACTTAAAAAAGGAAAACTTGCCCTATGGAATCCTTATAATTTTTGTGGCAATCCATTAATGGCTAATTTTCAATCAGCCCAATTTTATCCTATTAATCTAATTTTTCTAATTTTTGATTTTCCATCAGGATGGACAATCTATATAATTTTACAACTTGTTTTGGGATTATATTTTACTTATCTATTTTTAAGGGAAAATAAATTAAGCAAAATTGCTTCTAGTTTTGGAAGCTTAGCTTTTCTGTTAAATACTTTTTTAGTCTCTTGGTTTGAGTTAGGAGTTGTTGGACATACGTTAATTTGGCTTCCTTTGATATGTTTTTTTAGTCTTAGATACAAAGATAGTAAGACCAATAAAAAGACAAGATATCTAATTTTTACATCAATCGTTTGGGTTTTATCACTGTTTGCTGGCCACCCATTGTCATTTATTTGTGCTTTTGCTTCTTATTTGCTGTACATCCTTTTACTTTTTGGTTTAACCAAAGATTTATTGAGATTTTTAGTTGCTAGTTTTTTTGGTTTGCTTTTAGGTATGATTCAAATATTGCCCACGGTAGAATTCTATTTGAATTCATTTCTAGGTAATGAATTTAGCCGTCGGGCTTTTGCCCATGGGACAATTCCTTTCAGGAGTTTAATTACTTTTTTAGCTCCTGGATTTTATGGTAATCACTCGACTGGTAATTGGTGGGGTTATGAAGGTCCAGGCGAATTGACTCCCTTTATAGGAGTAATAAGCTTGGTTTTAATTTATTTTACTCTTTTGTTCGGCTTAAAGAAAAAAGACAAAAAAGTACGAATTTTTTCTGTTATTTGGATTTTAAGTTTATTGGCGGCTTTGCCAACGCCACTAAATTTTATTATCGGAAAGCTAAAAATTCCTATCATTTCTAGTACTGCTCCAGCACGGATGCTTATCCCTTTTTATTTTGCTTCAGCTTTTCTTATTGGTTGGGGATTGGATTACTTTCTTAAAAATAAATTATCTTTAAAACACTTTTTACCACCCTTTTTAATTATAGGATTTGTTTATATAACGGTTGGTATAAAAACATTTTTAAATTACCAGAGAGAGGTAGATTTGCTTCAAAGAAGCAGATTTATGACCGGTTTAAGAAATTTAGTTATTCCAATCGGGGTTTTTGGTTTTAGTTTTGTTTGTTTATTTGTTTATAATTTTTTCCGAAATGAAAAGAAGATAAAAAACAAAAGAAAAATAACAGGTCTAATTTATTTCGCCTTGTTTTTTAATTTATTTTTGTTTATCCATACTACTAATAAATTTTTGTCCTTTGCTCCGAAAAAGTTATTTTACCCTAAACATATAGTTTTGACCTGGCTACGGAATCAGGGGGTTTGGCGATTTCATGGTCTTCAAAACACAGAAATAGGAACCAATTTCCAAATTCCTTACAAAGTTTATAGTCCGGCTGGCTATGATGTTTTACGAATAAAAGATTATGGGGAACTGGTAACCTCTACCTATGAAGGATTTTTACAATTGTCCGAAGATTTTTCCAGGGCGGATGCCTATTTTCCTTGGGAAGATAAATTTTTTAAAGAAAGAATCTTTGACTTAATAGGAGTTAAATATATTGTGGGTAAGATTGAAGATCCAAAAAGTGATTGGGAACCGGACTTAAATACTTTTCCGCAGGATAAATATAATTTGGTTTGGCAACAGGAAAAATTTCAAATTTACGAAAGAAAAAGCGTTTTTCCACGAGCGTTTTTAGTAAATAATTATTTAGTAGAGAATGATGGCAATAAGATTATTGAAAAAATCTATGATAAAAATATTGATCTTAGAAAAATCCTAATTCTTTCTGGAAATATTCCTACTTTACCAGTAGAGAAGAGCAAT
Organism: uncultured Pseudomonadales bacterium; assembly: GCA_964467735.1. Classification (GTDB taxonomy): domain Bacteria; phylum Patescibacteriota; class Microgenomatia; order UBA1400; family CAYXSR01; genus CAYXSR01. The sequence continues at coordinate 34,906 of CAYXSR010000006.1, forward strand.
AATGACGGAATGGTAGAAATCATTGATTATCAACCAAATAATGTTAGGATAAGGGTCAACCATAATGCTAATTCTCTTTTGTTTTTATCTGATGCTTATTATCCAGGTTGGCAAGCTTTTGTTGATGGTAATAAAACTGATATTTTAAAAGCGAATTATGCTTTTAGATCAGTTTATGTACCCAGCGGCGAACACGTTGTTGAATTTGTTTATAAACCAGCGAGTATTTTGATTGGACTTAGGATAAGTTTTGTTAGCATTTTAGTATTATCAATTTTTACCTTTTTAATGATAAAGAAAAAGAAGTTTTAAATGAAGATTTCTAAGGTTTTTTTTATTTTTCTAATAATTCTGGCTAACTTTCTATTACTCTGGCCATTATTTAAAAAAGGTTTCATCGTTAGTGATGATGGTGATCTTATGTTAATAAGGCTTGGAGCAACAATTAGAGCTTTGAGAGATGGCCACTTCCCGATAAGAATTTTAGATTTAAATAATGGTTATGGTTACCCGGTTTTAAACTTTCTTTATCCCTTGCCATTTTATGTTGGTTCTGTTATTTATTTCTTTTCTAGATTGGGATTAATTAATGCCTACAAAATTTCTATTATTTTGTATTCTATTATTGGTAGTTTGGGAGCTTTTTACTTAGGTAAAAGTATTACTAAAAAGAATTTTCCTAGTTTTGTTTGTGCAATTTTTTATTTATTTTTTCCTTCAACGACAATTAATATTTTCTATCGTTCATCAATTGGTGAACTTTTGGCACTTAGTTTACTGCCATTTATTTTTTTGTTTTTGCAACTTTATCGTGAGAAAAAAAACAAGCATTTTTTACTACTAATATCACTCTTTCTTTTTTTAATTATCCTTTCTCATAATATTTTGGCATTGCTAACAATAGGCACAATAATACTGTTTAATATTTTTATTTATAAAGATAAAAATATTTATTATTACTTAATTTTAGGAGTTCTATCAAGTTCATTTTTTAGTCTCCCGGCATTTCTAGAGAGGAATTTTACCCATTCGCAAGAGATTGCTTTATCCAATATTAATGATCGGTTTTTGTCTTTGAAAAATCTGATTAGAAATTTGCCTATTTTTAGTAATAATTTAACAAGAATAGAAAATATTTTTTCTTTGCCACTCTTATTAGCACTTTCTGTTTTAATTTCCATAACTCTTTTCTTCGGCAAATGGTTAAAAAAAGAAGATAAATTTATGATTGGTTATGTATTGGTATTAATATTTCTTACTCTCGATATATCTAAAACCCTATGGGAAACCGTTCTAAGTCCATTTATTCCTTTTATTCAATTTCCCTGGAGGGTTTTTGGGATTGTAGCTATTATTTTAACAATCCTTTTAGGAAGAATTTTAGTAAAAATAAAGAAAAATTATTTCTTAATAATAATTTTAGTTTTAATGATTTTTTTGGGAGTTAATAGTTGGCAACTTAGTCGGCACAAAGAAGTTAATGATAATTTTTACTTTACCAATCAATCTAGTAGTACAACTAGAGACGAGTTTACTCCTATTTGGGTTAAAGACTTTCCTAAAAATCGACCATTACAGTTAGTTGAATTAAATAATCCCGCGACAAAAATTAGTGATTTAAATATAAAAACGCAAAAGATTAATTTTGTTTTAGAAAGTGATAATGAAACAGAGGTTACGATAAATAAGCATTATTATCCCGGATGGACATTGTTTATTGATAACCAGAAAGAAGGTTTTAATATTGAGTCACAGACGGGAACAATTAAATTTATTCTTCCCAGAGGACAACATAAAATTGTTTTATTATTTAAAGAGGGAAGTCTACGGTTAATTTCAGATGTTATTTCATTGGTTGCGCTGAGCTTTTTACTATATATCTTTTTGTTAGAGAGAAACAAATGAAAAAAATGAATTTGTTCTTAATAAATAAAATTATTTTTTTCATTTGTTTATTGACGATAATTTTAGTGGCTTTACCTCTTTTTAGAAGGGGATTTTTTTCCTATCATGATATTCAACATTTAGCGAGATTGTTTGATTTAGATTTGGCATTGAAAAACGGTCAATTTCCAGTTCGGTGGGTTCAAAATTTAGGTTTTGGCTATGGTTATCCATTATTTGTTTTTTATCCTCCTTTAATTTACTATTTCTCGGAAATATTTCATCTAATTGGATTTTCTTTTATAAATTCTTTTAAAATCATTTTATTTTCAGGCTTCCTTTTATCTGCTTTTTTTATTTATCTTTTAGCAAAAGATTTATTTGGAAAAAGAGAAGCTATTCTAGCAAGTGTTTTATATCTATTTTTACCTTATCGGGCAGTTACTATTTATGTAAGAGGAGCAATGGCGGAATTTTATTCTTTTGTTTGGTTGCCGGCAATTTTTTGGGCTCTTATAAAATTCGATAAAACCTCTAAGAAGAGATATCTTTTGTTAGGTTCACTTTTCTTTAGTTTATTAATACTTACCCATAGTCTTATTGCTTTACCTTTTTGTTTATTTCTCTTTCCTTTTTTGGGATTTTTGCTTTGTAAAAGAAAATTTAGAAACTGGAAGTCATTATTAGGGTTCGTATTATTATCACTTGGACTATCTGCCTTTTTCTGGATACCTTCATTAATTGAAAAAAAATATACGATTGTAGACGAAATTTTAACTCAAGAGTTAGCCAGTTATAAAATTCATTTTGTTTATCCAGAACAATTATGGAATTCTTTATGGGGCTATGGTGGATCAGCACAAGGAAAGCTTGATGGTATTTCTTTTAAAATCGGAAAAATCCACATAATTTTGGCATTATTTTCTATTTTTATAATATTGGCTCGATTTATTCGTAAAAAGAAAAATAATATCTATGTATACCCCTTGATTGTTTTCTTAATTTTTGCTTGTTTTTTGACTTTGGAAACTAGTAGATTCTTTTGGGACAAGGTTAAACCTCTTTGGTATTTGCAATTTCCTTGGAGATTCTTGATTTTTGTTGGTTTTTTTATTTCTATAATTGCTAGCTATTCTTTACGTTTAATAAACAATGAAAGGTTTAAAGATTTATGTCTTTTTTTAATTTTAGGGATAATAATTTTTTTCAATTTAAAATTATTCAAACCTCAATTTTATTTTCCGGATAAAACTGACGAGGATTTTACTAATCAGCAAAGGATAAGATGGGAGGTTAGTCGTTCATCATTCGAATATATTCCAAAAGGAGTGAAACTGAAGCTAAGCGATAAAGGGACATCAATACCTAATATTGAGCCAGAGAACATCAGTAATAGTATAGGTGAAATTATTAATGGAGAAGGCAATTTTAATATTTTGTTAGACAGACCACAGAAAAAGATTATCCAGGTTCAAGCATTAAAAGACCTAACCTTCCGTTTTAATAATTTTAATTTTCATGGTTGGCAAGCAAAACTAGATGGTCAAAAGACTTCTGTTTCTGATAATAATGAGTTAAAATTGATAACAGTTATTGTTCCCAAAGGAAATCACAAATTAGAAATTTTTTATCAAGATTACTTAATTATTTTTGCGAACGTGGTTTCATTAATAACTTTAATTATTTTTATTATTTTATTATGGAAGAGATAACTCAACCAGAAAGATATGCTAAAAGTAGTGTAAGAGGAATTGCTACTCTTGCTGGAAGAACATTTTTTGTTCAATTAATTGCGGTAGCAGCAATATTTGGCCTAACAATTTTTCTTAAACCAGCAGAATATGGTGTCTTTTTCGCTGTATCTGCTTTGATAAATTTCTTAATATATTTTTCTGATATTGGTTTAGCAGCAGCTTTAATTCAAAGAAAAAAAATAAACGATGAACATATTTCTACTACATTTACAATTCAGCAGATTTTAGTTTTAAGTCTTTCTTTAATTAGCTTTTTAATAAGTCCTAAAATTTCTCAGTTTTATAATATTGGAAAAGCCGGTACTTTTTTAATCCAAGCATTAATTGTTAGTTTTTTTCTTTCTTCTCTAAAAACTATTCCCACAATTCTTCTTGAGAGAGATTTGCAATTCCACAAGCTAGTAATTCCTCAAATATTAGAAAATATAGTTTTTTACTCAGTAGCTGTTTTTTTTGCTTGGAAAGGCCAGGGGATTACTTCTTTCAGTTATGCTGTTTTAGCCCGAGGAATTATTGGTTTAATAGCACTTTATTTAATTAAACCATACTTTCCTAGGATCTATATAAAAAGAGATGCAGCTAAAAAACTGATTAATGTAGGGATTTTTTTCCAAGCTAATTCTATTTTGGCTTTATTAAAAGATGATTTAATGGTTCTTTTTATTAGCAAAATATTGCCCATGACTCAAGTCGGATTTATTGGGTGGGGTCAAAAGTGGGCATTTTTTCCATTACGCTTTGTTTTGGATAATGTTAACAAAGTTGCTTTTCCCGCCTATGCTAGAGTGCAAGATAATAAAGAATTATTGAGAAAAGCATTAGAAAAGACTGTTTTTTGGATGACAGTTTTAATTTTACCAATGATGGTAGGAATGATTATTTCTGTTCCATCTTTTGTTAATTATTTTCCTAAATATCAGAAATGGCTACCCGCCTTATTTTCTTTATCTTTTTATTGTTTAAATGGTATTTTTGGTGGACTGTCTAATGTTTTTACTAATATTCTTAACTCGACTGGCAGAATTAAAAAAACTCTTAACATTATGGTTAAAATGACAATTTTAAACTGGATATTAACTCCTTTAGGAATTAAATTAATTGGTTATAATGCGGTAGCAATTGCTTCCTTTTTAGTAGCTTTTTTTGGCTTAATTGCTCTTTTTTATGTTAAGAAATTTTTAGATTTTAGTTTTTTTAAAAATATTGTACCTGCAGTTTTAAGCACTTTAATTATGGTTTTAATATTTCAAATTTTTAAAGCCATATTTATTTCAAACTTATTAACTTTATTTATTAGTGTTTTTATAAGTGGATCAATTTATGTAATAAGTCTATTTTTTCTGTTTGGAAGGGTTTTTAAAGAGGAATTAAGATTTTTATTGAAGCAGTTGAAATGAGAGTAAAAAAATTTTCAATATTTGTTTTTTTTCTATTTATAACTTTTGTAATTTTTAGACAAGTCTTTTTAAATAACAGAATTCCTTTTGCTTCAAACCTATTAGTTTCCTTTTATCAGCCTTGGTTTTCGGATGTAGGAAGTGGTTATGTCTTTAAACCTATGGGAGTAGATGATGTAAGAATTTTTTATCCTCAAAGAGTTTTTGCTCAAGAAAGTTTAAGTAAATTTTCAATTCCTTTTTGGAATCCATATAATTTTTCAGGCAATGTGAGTTTGGCTAATTCACAAACTGCTGTTTTTTATCCTTTAAATTTTATTTATTTTTTAACCAGCCCAATAAATGCTTGGACAATTTTGGTAATCTTAGGTGTGTTTTTACTATTTGTTTTCACTTATCTTTTTACTAGTACTATTTTGAAAAGTAAATTGGCAGCAGTTTTTTCGAGTTTGGCGTTTACTCTCTCTGGACCTGTAATCGTAAGGATAGAAGATGGGGTAGTTATTCTTCACTCATTTCTTTGGCTACCATTAATTTTATTTAGTTTTGAGAAATTTATACGAAATAAAGAAAAAAAATATTTAATAATTGCGTTTTTTGGATTATTAAGTTCGATCTTATCAGGTTGGTTTCAATTTAGTTTTTATGTGATTGTTTTTTCTTTTATTTATTTATTTTCTAGACTTTATTTAGATAAAACTAAAAAGATAAATTTTAAAAATAATTTTGCAATCTGCTTTTTATTTATTTTGGTGATTGGAATTACTGTTGCCCATGTTTTACCATCAATAGAAGCTTTACAATTTTCTCCACGATCAACAGAAATCCCTAAAGAATTTATTGATGATTTTTTATTAGAAAAAAGACATTTGATAACTGCTTTAGAACCAGATTTTTTTGGGAATCCAGGAGTACATAATTTTTGGGGAAATGGCTTTTATAAAGAAAGTGTTTTGTTTGTGGTTATAGGAGTTTTGCTTTTTTCTTTGTTTGAAATGTTTTCTTTAAGGAAAAGAAAGTTATCTTATTTTTTTAGTTTAATAACTATTTTTTGTGTTTTATATGGTTTTAAAAATATCTTTAGTCTTTTTATTCTTAATCTAAAACTTCCGGTTTTATCCTCTTTTGTTCCCAGTAGAGTATTTATTATTAGTGCTTTTTGTTTAGCATGTTTGGCAGGATTAGGATTTCAAAGGTTTTTTGAAGAAAAAAATACAAAAGAAAATGTTTTTCCTTTTGTATTATCAGTTGTGGTTCTTTCTCTTGGCTATTATCTTATTTGGGGACTAGTTCAAAATAGAAATGTCACTCTTTTAGAATCTGGTTATAATTTTTGGCAGATATCACAGTTAAATTTAGATCAAACTCAAATTATAAAAAGAAATTTAGTTCTCCCATTCTTGAGTTTTTCTACAATTAGTTTTGTTAGTTTTGTAAGTCTTTTGTTTAAAAAATCAATTAAAAAAATCGCGGCAGTAATGATTATTTTAATAAGTCTTAGTTATCAACTTTATTTTTGTAATAAATATCTTTTCTTCTCTGAAAGAAAAAATGTTTTTCCTAATCACAGTGTTTTAAGTTTTTTGCAAACTAAAAGCGTTGATTATTTTCGTTCATGGTCTTATGGAGAGGGTTATATTAATCCTAATTTCCAAACAGTTTATAAGATTTATTCTCCAGACGGGGTAGAGGCAATGTATCCAGTGTGGTATGGTCGCCTTTTCGAAGGATGTGGTAAAAAAGGAGAATATGATGATAATCCGTCAAGAATTGAAGCAAAAATTTGCTATTCTGATTATAAAAACCAAGGTTGGGATGATTTTTTTCAAAAAAGGTTGTTAAATCTTTTATCGGTTAAATATATTGCTGGTTTAAAGAAAGATAACGATAGAAATAGAAGAGCCTTAGAACAGAATATTGGACCACAAATTTGGGAAGATGATAAATGGGAAATTTTTGAAAACATAAATGTCTTGCCCAGAACCTTTTTAGCCTTTGATTATGAAGTACAACAAGACGATAAAAATTTCCTAAAAACAGTATATTCTCAATTTCTTGATATTGATAAAACAATTGTTCTTGAAAAAGAGATAGAGGGTGTTAAGAAGCAAGATATAGAAATTAAAGATGCGAAAATAATAGATTATTCAGGAAACAAAGTAGTTATAGAGGGAGAAGTGGATAGTGATGCGATCCTATATTTATCAGACACATATTATCCTGGATGGGAGGCTTTTATTGATGGAAAACCGACTGATATAATAAGAGCTAATTATGCTTTTAGAGCGGTAAGATTTCCTGAAGGAAAACACACAGTAGTATTTAGATATTTTCCAAAAAGCTTTAAAAATGGATTAGTTATTAGCATAATTAGCTTAATATTTTTAATAGTTTTATTAAAAAAGATAAGATTCAAATGAAAAAAGCCAACAAAATTGCTTCTATTGTGGTCAATTATAAAAGAATTAGCGAAACGCTTAAGGCAGTAGACTCACTTAATAAGCAAAAAGGAAATCTAGATCAAGTAATAATAGTAATTGATAATAACTCTAAAGATGATTCAGTTAGTAAACTTCGTACCTTAAAAAATATTATTTTAATAGAAAATCATAAAAATATTGGATTTGCGGCTGCTAATAATCAAGGAATAAAAATCGCTCTTAAAAAAAAGCTAGATTATGTATTCCTGTTGAATGATGATGCTTGGCTTGATAGTAATTGTTTAAATGAGCTCATAGAAGGTGATAAAGATATTATTTCTCCTAAAATTTATTTTGTTCCTGGATTTGAATTTCATAAGAAAAGATACAAAAAATCAGATTTAGGTAAGGTTATTTGGTATGCCGGAGGTAAAATTGACTGGAATAATATTTATGCCAACCATGTTGGTGTTGATATACTAGATAACAATCAATTTAATAAATTAAAACCAACAGATTTTACTACTGGTTGTGCAATGTTGATAAAGACAGATGTTTTTCAAAAGATTGGCTTATTTGATGAAAAATACTTTATGTATTGGGAAGATGTGGATTTATGTCAGAGAGCAAGGAAAAAAGGATTAACTGTTTTTTATAATGGTTTTGCTAAAGCATGGCATAAGAATCTTGGAACTCAACTAGGGATTACCAGTGAGCAGAAGGAGAAACAAATGGCAAGATCACGTTTAAGATTTGGCTTAAAATTTGCTAATTTAAAGACAAAAACACTTCTTTTAAAAGATTTTTTAAGCAAGTTATTTTCTTGAGAAGATAGAAAAAGCATTATTCAGAGTAGCTTTTTGATTGTAATCGTGTTTTAAAATTTCTAATACTTGTATATAAGAATTTTGGTATGATATTTGAGAATTTTCAACAGCTTCATAATTAACTAAAACTAATTTCGGATTTTTAAGTTTTAAATCAGTTATCGCTTCTGTTGCCAGTTTAGGAGTCCAATCAACCCATGGATAATAAAAAATAAATCTATTTGATGGTTCTCTTTCTGAAAGATAATAAACAGAAGAACCAATATTAATCTGAAAAATTTTATCATTAGGCTCAGTATTGTCTTTAATAAATTTAGTTAACACAGGATACTCATCTTTAAGATTATAAGAAGTTCTGATTTTAAATTCAGGCTTCATTTTAAAATAATAAAGACCCACTAACAAAAGAGGAATAATAAACCAGATAGTTTTCCGTTTAAGACTATTTTGAATAGCGACACTTAATGTAAAAGCAATTAAGAAAAAACTAAATAAAAAATAACTAGAGATATGAAATAATTCTCCATATCTTAAACGAACACTAAGAGTAAAAAATAAAGTTAGCAAAGCACTATGATATTTCTTTTTTCTTATAAAGACGAATAACCCAGAAATTAAAAAAAGAAAAATAAGAAATTCAAAAGTAAAAAGATTATTAAATATTTCTCTATGACTGATAAACAGATTTTTCTTAAAAATTTCAAAATTACCAGAACTTATTAAAAGCGCTAAATTAGCTTTTAGTGATTGGAAATAAATTAACAAAAGAGAAATAGATTTTTTGATTAGTTGATAAAAATGATTTCCAAAATCATTAAAAATTTTTACTAAGAAATTATTAAGACTATTATCTCCAAGTGAATATCTTTGACTATAAGAGGTTCTATTAAAAGTAAAAAGTGACCAATAAGTTTCTTTTAAAGCATTATTTACTGCAAGATAGCTAGTTATGAGAATAGCTATAATAGCGATAGGAAGGAATAGATATTTACTTAACTGTTTAAAATCTGTTTTAGAAAAACTTCTTTTATTCTTAATAATATAAGAAATAGCAAGCGGGATGAATGATAAAAAATAAATAATAGAAGAAAAAAAGACAGTAATGAAAAACCAAGCTAAGAGTAATAATTCTTGTTTCGAGAATTTATGGTTTTTGGAATATAATAATTTATTTATAAATATTAGATATGAGCCCAAAAGAGAGTAGGAAAAAAGAGTCTCTGAAGTAAATTGATGACCACCGTAAAATATTAAACTCCAAGCATTCAAGACCATTGTCACTAAAACTGTCCATCTTAATTGATGTTGTACAATTTTAAGCATGACAATCCAAAAAATAAAAGAGTAACCAATCATGAAGATGCGATAAGTTATAAATTGATGACTAAAAATTTCAAGAAAAAATGCCAAAAAATACATAAATGGAAAATGATGAACGAAAATATCTTTATATAATATTTTTCCTTTTATCATTAACCAACCAACAGTGAAGTTATCAATTTCATCAGGGAAATTATTTTTATTAGCAATAAAAAATCTTATTTTAAACCAGATTAAAAAGGTAGTTAATAAGAGCGATAAAAAAATGACCTTTTGAAATTTGTTTTTTAATCTTTTTTCCATTATGATTTAATATGTACAGATCTAGCTTTTTAATTCTAACAGAAAATGACAAAGAAAAAGAAGATAGGAATTTTCAGCCCTTATCTTGACACCTTAGGCGGTGGGGAAAGGTATATTTTAACTGTTGCCGAATGCTTGCAACACGATTATGAGGTGGAGATTTTTTGGCGCGATGAAAAAATAATAAAAAGTGCTGAAAGAAGATTTAATTTATCTCTTTCTGAGTCAAAAATTAACTCAAAAGTTTTTGATATTTTGAGTCGTAAATCGAATTTACTCCAAAAATATCTATATACCAAGAAATATCAATCAATTTTTTTCTTATCAGACGGTAGCATTCCTATTTTATTTTCTAAAAATAACTTTATTCATTTCCAGATGCCTTTTATAGGGATAAGAGGAAAATCTTTTATAAATCAATTAAAACTTAAACTTATAAAAAAAATTATTTGTAATTCACAATTTACTAAAAAGTTTATTGATAAAGAATTTAAAATTAGAAGCCTTGTTATTTATCCACCAGTTTCTGTTGGGGATTTTAGACCTAAGAAAAAAGAAAATATAATTATTTCTGTTGGTAGATTTGATAATTTTTCTCAAAATAAAAAACAAGAATTTTTAATAGAGACCTTTAAGAAAATGAGTAATAATGGTTTTGTAAATTGGCGCCTGATATTAGTGGGAGGAATTAGTGCTAAAAAAGGTAAGGATTTTTATAAATATCTTAAAAAAGAAGCGAGAGGTTATAAAATTGATTTAATAAAAGATATAGAATTTAAATATTTAAAGTTATTTTATGGGAAAGCAAAAATTTATTGGCATGCTGCTGGTTTCGGTGAAGATTCGGAAAAACATCCAGAAAAAATAGAACATTTCGGTATTAGTACGGTTGAGGCAATGGCATCTGGTTGTGTCCCTGTTGTTATTAGTTCAGGAGGTCAAAAGGAAATTGTTAAAGACGGTCACAATGGATTTTTATGGAATACTCAAAAAGACTTAATAGATTTAACTTTATATTTAAGTAGAAATGAAAATTTAAGAGAAAAAATTTCTAAAAACTCTATTGAATCAAGCAGAGAATTTAGCAAAGTAATTTTTTGTAGAAAAATAAGAGAAATAGTTAAATGATTGCCGTGATTAAAAAACATTTTTTGATATTTTTCTTTTTAGTTCTCATTAGTTTATATTTTATTAATTTTCTTATTAAAGGTTTATTTCCTATTCCTGCTGATACAATTGTTGGAATGTATCATCCATTTAGAGATTATTTTGTTCAAGATTATGCACGAGGTTATCCATTTAAAAATTTTTTGATAACTGATCCAATAAGACAACAATATCCCTGGAAAAAATTAGTAATAGAATTTTTGAAAAAAAAAGAATTACCAGTATGGAATAATTATTCTTTTTCCGGAACTCCTCTTTTAGCCAATTTCCAATCAGGTACTTTTTATCCTTTCAATTTCTTATTTTTTTTATTCGACTTTAATTTAGCCTGGAGTTTTTATATTTTAATTCAACCATTTTTAGCAATTATATTCATGTATCTTTTTTTAGGGAATAAGAAGTTAAGTAATTTTGCTTCTTTACTTGGAGGACTTGCTTTTGGATTTTCTGGTTTCATAGTTTCTTGGTTTGAGTGGGGGAATATTGGGCATACTGTTTTATGGTTACCATTAATTTTATACTCTATTGATAAATTCTTTGTAGAAAAGAAAAAATATAAATTTTTACTTCTTTTTCTTTTTGTTTCTTGTTTCTCTTTTTTTGCTGGACACCTACAGATTGCTTTTTACATTCAGATATTTACGGTTTGCTATTTAGTTTATGTAATGTTTTCTAACAAGAAAATAATTCAAAGCAAAACAATCAAGTTAGTGCTTCTAATCTATTTTTTACTGTTATTGATAACGTCTATTCAATGGATTCCTAGCTTTAAATTCATAATGAGGAGTATGAGAGAGATAGACATTCCACAGATTTTATTTATCCCTTGGGAAAATTTAATCCAATTTATTTTTCCTGATTTTTTTGGTAATCCGGCAACTTTGAATTATTGGGGTAAATGGAATTATGGAGAATACGTTTCTTATATCGGTATCATTCCATTTTTCTTTGCTTTTTTATTTTTTTTCACTACAAAATTTAGAAAAAAAATCTTCTTTAAGCTCTCATTTATTTTATCTATTCTATTGGCGACAAATAATTTCATTTCTCAAATTCCATTTAAATTACAGATTCCTTTTATTTCTACCTCTTCTCCAGCTAGGCTTTTAATTATCAGTTGTTTTTCACTTTCTGTTTTAGCTGCTTATGGGGCAGAAGGATTTCTTAAAAAAAATTCAATAAAACAATTTTTTATTTTTAGTTCTATTATTTTTGGAACGTGGATTTTTACATTATTGATGCCAAAAATTATTCACAATAGTTTGGCAACTAATTTATTAATTACTAAGAGAAATCTTATTTTTCCTTCAGCAATATTTTTAGGATTTTGTGGAGTTTACTTCTTACATTTAATTGGTAAAAAAAAGTTTAAGAGTGTTTTAATGATGGCTATTTTATTTTTATTACTGTTTGATCTTTTAAGATTTTTTAACAAATATAATCCATTTGTTAAAAAAGATTTCATTTTTCCTGACACCAAGATACTGACTTTTTTACAGAATCAAGAAAAACCTTTTCGAATTATGAGCCTTGATGATAGAATTTTACCAGCTAATTTTTCTTCTATTTATCATCTAGAAACCATTCAAGGATATGATCCTTTATTTCTGAGAGATTATGGAGAGTTTATTGCTGAGTTGGAAAATAATTATTCTTTCAATCGTCAAATTAATCCCAAAAATATTAACAGTGATTTGGTAAATCTTTTAAACGTAAAATATATTTTGAGTTTTGAAGAATTACCACCAGGTAGATTTGTAAAGATTATCGAAGAAGGACAGACAAAGCTTTTTGAAAATAAAAATGTTTTACCTAGGTTTTACTTCTCTAAAGAAGGACAGTGTGAGGGTAAGATAGAAATCTTAAGATATTCTTCAAATGAGACAATCTTAGAGATTGAATCTAAAAAGAATTGTTTTGTTATTGTTTCCGATGCTTATTATCCTAATTTAGTATTAAGAATTAATCATAAGATTGAAAAAGCAGAGAGGGTTAACCAATATCAATATGGTTTTTGGGTAGTTGAAGGAAAATCTTCTGTCAAAATAAAAAGAGTATTTAATTTTTATTAATATGTAGAAAATAAAAATAACCTTTGCTAAAAGATGAGAAAGCGTTGTATCCTGGAAATGGGACTTGTGACTTAAATTATTATAAAAATATTTTAGTTTAGGATGATTTTAGAAAATTAAAATTAGTCAAAATTATTAAAAGACAAGATGGCTCACCGGGTTTTTTTATCTATGAAACAAAAAAGGAGAATATATGAAGATTAGTGTTGTTATTCCGAATTATAATGGAGAGAAGTTACTTACTAAAAATCTTCCTAAGGTGATAGAAGCTTGTAGAACTTGGAGTAAAAGAGGTTGGGAAATTATTGTTGTGGATGATTGTTCCAAAGACAACAGTGTCCATTTCTTAAAAGATAATTATCCACAGATAAAAATAATCATTAATAAAAAAAACAAAGGTTTTTCATTTTCGTGTAATCGAGGATTTAAGGCTGCAAAAGGAAGAATAGTAATTCTTTTGAATAGCGATGTTGTTCCAGAGAAGAACTTTATAAAACCTCTTATTTCCTATTTTGATATTAAGAATACTTTTTCAGTTAGTTGTTTAGAAAAAGTTCGAAAAAATAATTCAATCGAATTTCACGGAAGAGGAAAGGGTGTCTTTAAAAAAGGTTTTTTTCTTCATCAAAAATATTCTAATTATAATAGTTCTGGTTATTCTTTGTGGGCAGTAGGAGGGGCGGCTGCTTTTAGTAAAAAAATTTGGCTGGAATTGGGAGGGTATGATCTGGTTTTCTCTCCATTCTATTGGGAAGATGTAGATTTGGGTTTTCGTGCTTGGCTTAAGGGGTATAAAAACTACTTTGAGCCAGAATCAGTTGTTTGGCATAAACATGAAGAAGGAGCTATTAAGACTTCCTACCAGCAGTCTTTTATTGAATCAATAAATTATAGAAATCAATTTCTTTTCTATTGGAAATATTTTTTACATGGCAAATATTTATTTTGGCACCTAATATGGTTTCCGTATCATTTAATTACTTCTCTTTTACAAAGAAGGTGGAGTTTTTTGAAAGGATTTGTTTTAGCTTTGAAGAGTTTTAGGCGTCTTAAGAGAATAAAAGCGAATATTAAGGCAATAGAAATAAGTGAGATTTTTAAACCTAAATAAAAACTCTTGGGTATAAATTCAAATTTAACTAATTTGACTCCTTCTCGTAAATTTACTTTTTTGAAAATATCTTGTTTATCTATGATTAGCTCATTTTGATTTTCATCAAAAGCCACCCACCCAGGATAAAAAGTGTCTCTTAGTAGTAGATAGTCTTCTTCTTGATAAGAATAATTATCGAATTTTACTTCAATATTATTACTGTTTGGTTGGATTAATTCGGGAACATTTCTAGGAATTCCATTTTTACTAAAGATTTGAGCCCTAGGTAATGCTTTATTATTTTCATAGATCAAGAATTCTTCGTCGGAATAAACCTCTTTATGGTTATTTCCAAGTGCTAATTTTTCATCACTAAGAATATATTTTACTGATAAGGAATCTAATCGTGGATCATTAAAATTAATTAAATCAAAATTGATTCTTGTTGGGTCAGCAATATCTTTATTTTCTTGTCTTACTTTGGCAACTCTTTGAGCGCTGGCGGATAGATTTTCTGAGGGAGTACTAAAATATTCATTGAAATTCTTTAAAGAAAAACTAGAGTAGCCATTAATAGAATTTAAATTGTAAGCAGTGAAAATATTAGGAGATAACAGACCAAAAGTATGTCGATATTTCTTAAATGTTTTAAATTCATCGGTTGTTAAAGACCAAAATGGTTCCTGAATAAAAGGCGGTCTTCGGAAATAATCACCCATATAAATGCTCATTCCCCTCACTGGCATAAATTCAGCCGTCGAGACAAACCGATAATTATCAAGACTTTCTTTTAAAAATTTAATATGGTTACTATTTGAAACTTGTTGGAAGGTTTTTTCTAGATTGGGAGCTAAAAAAAGGTCACCTTTAGAAAAAATAAACAGATCAAGGAAAATAATTAGCGTTAGAAACTTAAGACTATATTTCTTGTACAGAAAAAAAGATAATAATCCAAGGATAAATAAATTTATGGCAAAGAGATTAGTCAATTGTTGATCGACTTCTATATTATGAAAAACCGATAAATTTTTATTTATTATTTTGGCAATTAACTGGAGAGTTTCATTTGGTAATTCAGGAGAAAGTTTAGTGATAATTAATAATAATAAACCAACCAAAGAGAACCCTACTCCTATAAAGAAAAATATTTTTTGCTTTTTAGAAAAATTTCTTTTATCAGCTAAAAAAGCAGTTAAGCAAGCTAAAGCAAAAGAATAAATAATTAGCCATGAAGAGGGGTTTCTAAAGAAGGAAAAACCAGGAATGATAAAAAATATTTTATAAAAAGGATTAAATTTCCCAAAAGAAATTAAAAGACTAATAATTGCAACAATGATAAAGTAAATAGTTTTTTTAGTTATTTTTCTGAAGTTAGAGAATATAAAGATTAAACTGAAAAAACCAATATATCCAAAAGAATAGGTAATATTTTGTCCCCAAAAGATTCCTTTATTGCGCTGTCCCCAGAAATTAGCAAAAAAGAAACGAATCAGAGAAATAGGATTCATAGACCAGATTGTATTGTAACCAAAATCGGCTCCAGATCGAGATGAGAGACTAATTAATTCTAATTGTGGTAATAAAGCGAAGGCGCCGATGAGCAATGAGAAAAAAACATTTATAAAGAAAATAAATATTTTTTTAAAGCGACTCTCTGGATTTGAGAAAAAGAGTAAAAAACCAAATATAAAAAGAACTGCCATATAATAATGTTGAGTTTGCCCAACTAAAAAATTTAAAGTAAGTAGAAAAGTGGTAAGTAAAAATTTATTTTTTCTTATTGATAATAATATCCAGGGTAAAAAACAGATAGATTCAATTCTAATAATATCTAAAGAAATGTTTATCATTGATCCACAAAAGGCAAAAATAATCCCTCCTAATAATGATGCTGTTTTATCTAATTTTTCATTTTTTAAGAATAAATAAGTGCCGACAAAGGCCAAGAAGTAGGCAATTAAAGCGACAATCGTAACCCCATTTAGATCAGGGAACAAAAAATGGAGTAAATTAAAGGGATTGAATAAACCAAGGGTAATATCGGCAACTTCAGGGAAACCAGCCCACATGTTAGGATTCCACAGAGGAATAACACCCTTTTTAAGATTCTCCCAGAGGAATATTTTATGAGGAACAATGACTAAAAGGTTGTCACCTAAGAAAAGACCTTTACCCAATAAAAAGATTTCATAGAAGAAACAGATAAATAATAGAATTATAACAATTAACATTATTTATTAAGATAATTCTTTTGCTTTCAATATCTAGATTATATATCATTATACTTATGTTTAAGATTAAAAGTAAAAAGATATCTAGAGAAATATAAAAATGAAACTTAGCATAATTATTCCAGTTTTCAATGAAAAAAAGACAATTAAAAAAACTATTGATAAATTATTTGATTTGAGAATAGAAAAGGTAATTTTAGAAGTGATTGTAGTAGATGATGGTTCGACTGATGGAACGAAAGAACTTATTAAAAATATTAGTCAAAAAAAGAAAATAAAAACAATTTTCCATGAGAAAAACAAAGGAAAAGGAACCGCAGTAAGAACAGGATTAAAACAGGCAACGGGTGATTATATTTTGGTTCAAGATGCCGATTTAGAATATGACCCCGAAGATATAATTCGTTTAGTGAATCCTATTCTAAAAAAGAAAGCTCAAGTTGTTTATGGTTCTCGTTTTACAGGAGAAAGAAGGAATATGTTTTTTTGGCACCTAGTGGCCAATAAAAGTCTTTCTTTATTAATGGATATTTTATTTAATACAACTATTTCTGATGTTGAAGTTGGCTATAAATTAATTAAAAAGGAGATTTTACAATCTTTAGATTTACGTTCTAATTCTTTTGATTTTGAAGTAGAAGTAACCGCTAAGATTTTGAAAAAAGGTTTTAAAATTTATGAGGTTCCCATATCTTATAGCGGAAGAGATTATACAGAAGGGAAAAAAATTGGTTTTAGGGATGGACTAGTGGCTTTTATGAAGATACTTTATTTTCGATTACTTGAGTGATGAAAGATATTAAAAGATATTCTTTTGTTTTATTAAGATTTCTACTAGTTACTTTAGTTTTTACAGTTATTTATCTAATATATAGGCGCGTTCTATTTACTTTTTCTTTTACCGATGAAGGTGACAATATTTCTATAGGAAAATTTCTTCTGCATGGGAAAATTTTATACAGGGATATTTTTTCTCAGCATCAACCATTGACCTATTATTTCTCTGCCATTGTTCAAAAAGTCACAAAACCTGACAATCTTTATCTTGTAGTTAAAAGACACAGGGAGGCAATTATTTTTTATTCTTTCCTTTGGTCTATTTTGTTAACAATAAGATTTGGTTTAGGATTGATATTCCCAATTATTATCTATGAGCTTATTAAATACTATTTATTAGGTCATTTATTTTTAGCTGAGACAATAGTTGTTTATCCGCTAATATTTTTAATACTCTCTGTTTGGATGCTTTTTAAAGGCAATAAACTAACTAAATTTGACAACATAATTGCCTCTTTGTCTATATTTTGGGCAAGCTTTAATCTACTGCCGGCTGCTCCCGTAGCCTTGGTTTTAGGTCTTTATTTATTTTTTAAGCAAAGGAAGGAGCTTTGGAAAATAATAAGTTTGGGCTTGCCTTTAATGATCACCACCTTGGTGTTATTTCTTTTTATTCCTTTTTATTATTATTTTGAAGGAACTATTTGGGCAAACATTTTTTTCTATATTCCGAAAAGTTCAAGTGTTGCTTTTGATGTAAGGGAACCATTTTACTTTAGATTGCTTAAAATACCATTTTATCCCTTGCAGGTGTTATTCAATCTAACAAATCCGTTTTTTCAGGCACTGGCACTAATTTTTATTATTTTTCTGGTATTTCTAATTATGTTTGCTAAAAAAAACAAAAAAAATCTGTTGTTTACTTTATTTTTACTCACAGTTCTTTTTATTTCCAATTTAAGATCACCAGTTGGAAGTGGTATTTATTTTCATGCTTTTCATTCTTTGCCTTATGTTGGTCTTCTTATCTTTTTACCTTTTATTATTGTTCAGGATGAGATATTTTCGGACAACAAAAAAAAGTTTCTTCTGTTTCTTCTTCTAGGCTCTTTTTTTATTTTTAACAGAAATTTATTCTATTGGGAGAAAATAGACCCGGTTGAAACTCAATATATCCAGTTTTCTAAAGTTTTTGATGCTAGTATTGCCTTTAAGACATTGGCAGACAAAGACGACACATTGGCAGTCATTCCCTACGAAGAGATTCTTTACTGGTTGCCAGATGTTGATCTGTCAACGCGCTTTTTATTTTATTCTTCATGGGCCTATGTAGTGCCCAAATTTAGAAATGAAATAACAGAAGGTTTAGTCAAAAATAAACCAACTTTTATCTATTGGTATAGACAGGAATATTTGGGAGTTGAGAATCCTTTATTTCCTTTTTTGGATGATAATGATTATGTTAATTTACCACGGGATGCCACTTTTTCAGGTGTTTATATAAATAAAAACAAAGTTAAAGACATTACAGAGGAAGAGTGGAAGACTTTGCAGTATTATCGTTATAATAAAATTGAATCGACCAAGTAAGACTAATATATTTTTATGTTTTTTTATAAACTGCTACCTTTATGAAAATAAACAAGATTTTGTTGTTACTTATCATTATTCTCGCTGGTTTTTTGAGATTTTATCGTCTGAATAGTATTCCTCCATCCTTGCAATGGGATGAAGTGGCGATGGGTTATGATAGCTATTCAGTACTTAAGACAGGCAAGGACCAATTTGGTAAAAGCCTCCCTTTATTTTTCCGTTCTCTTGATGATTGGAAGCCGGCGTTTTATGAATATACAGCTGTTTTTCCAATTGCCGTCTTTGGTTTGAATGAATTTAGCGTTCGTTTTCCAGCTGCCCTTCTGGGTGGTCTGACAATTCTTTTGGTTTTCTTATTGGTAAAAGAAATTTTTCCAAAATGTAGAGAAGTTGCATTATTATCAGCATTTTTACTGGCAATTTCTCCTTGGCATCTACAAATTTCCAGAGCAGCCTTTGAAGTAACCATTAGTATTTTTATTTTTGTGCTGGCAAACTTACTTTTTTTAAAAAGTCTTAAAAACTATAAATTATTACTTTTCTCTTCATTCTGTTTTGGTTTAGGCTTTTTTACTTATCATAGCGCTAGAGTTGTTTTTCCGTTAATGTGGTTAAATCTGTTAATTCTCTTTAGAAAAAAAATTGTCTTTTTTAAAAAAGCAATAATTAATTTTTGTTTACCCTTTTTTCTATTGGCAGTTGTTTTTTCACCATTTATCTTTGATTCTGAAGTTCAAATGAGATTTAAAGCAACAAATATTTTTGAAATTGAAAAAAATTATCAGCAGTCAGCTGAAAAAATTCTTGCGGCTGAAGAAAAAGGATGGGGGTCGATAGCCAAAATAATTTATAATCGCCGCTTATCAATAATAACCTGGGAAAATTTTATAAAAGTATTTAATAATTATCTTGTCCATTTTCGACCTGATTTTTTATTTTTAAAAGCCGATGTCCCCTTACATCATGCTCCAGGAATGGGGCTTTTGTATATATGGGAGCTGCCTTTTATAATTTTAGGTATTTTTTTTCTTATAAAAGATTACTTGAAAAAAGAAAGTTTAGTTTTATTAATTTGGTTTTTACTAGCACCGCTACCAGCCTCAGTTACTTGGGGTGTGCCCCACGCCATAAGATCAGCCTTATTTATCCCTACTTTTGAGATTTTTGCTGCTTTTGGTTTTTATAAAACATATCAGTTGTTATCGCTTAGAAAAAAAACTACAAGTTTAGTTTTTTGCTTACTAATGGGAGGGTTACTTTTACTAAATATAAAATATTATCTTTATTGTTATTATATTGCTTTGCCTCAACAGTGGTCAGATAAATGGCTTTATGGTAGAAAACAAGCAGTTCAATTCACAGAAGATAGTAAGCAGGATTATGAAAAAATAATAGTTTCTACAAAATTAGAATATCCTTGGGTTTTCTGGCTTTTTTATTCCAAATATGATCCTAACCAATATTTAATTCATGGAGGAACAGTTAGCGGTGGCTTCGCTGAACAGAGAAACAAGTTTGATAAATATGAATTTAGGGAATTTGACTACTTAAAAGAGAAGAATGGAACAACTTTATTTGTTGGGTTTCCAGAAGAATTTCCTAAGACATTGCAACCGATTAAAATAATTGATTATCTAGACGAAAAACCAGCAATTTTAATTAATAAATGAAAAAATATCCGAATTTAATTATTATCTTAATATTCTTTTTAGCTGTTTTTTTAAGATTCTATAGATTAACACAAGCACCCCCGGGTCTCTATATTGATGAAGTCTCTATTGGTTACAATGCTTACTCTATTTTAAAAAATGGCACTGATGAATATGATAAAAAATATCCTTTATGGTTTAAAGCATTTGGTGAATATAAACTACCTATTTATATTTATTTAACAAGCATATTAATAGCGATATTTGGTAAAACTGAATTTGCTGTGCGATTTCCTTCGGCTTTTTTTGGTTCATTATCGATATTAGCTTCTTATTTTTTAACTAAAGAACTATTTAAAGCAAAATTTATTAAAAATAAAATTTTTAATAGTCAAGCTTCGAATATTGGTTTATTATCATCTCTACTTTTGGCTATTTCTTCCTGGCATCTTCAATTATCACGAGCTGGTTTTGAAACAAGTTTAGCTTTATCTTTTTTCATTTTTGGCTCCTTATTCATTGTTCTTTTTTGGAAAAAAAAGAAAACAATTAATTTATTTTTAGGTTTTCTTTTTTTGACGTTAACTTTTTATACCTATAATAGTTTCAGATTGATAACTCCGTTTTATTTAGTTTTTCTATCAATCGTTTTCCTATTGAAAATTCCTCAGAAGAAAAGAGACATTTTTATTATAACTTTAATCTTCTTTATTCTAAGTTTACCAATGCTAAAATTTTCCTTTTCTTCAGAAGGGAAAGCAAGATTTTTAGAAACGACTGCTTTTAATTTTTATGGAGAAAAATCACTTGTTGAGAATCTTGTTAATTATTTCTTAATTTTTTTAAAAAATTTTATAAATCATTTTTCTTTTAATTTTTTATTTAATTTTGGTGACTATATGGGTCGTCATGGTCTAAGAGAGTTTGGTGTTTTGGCCAAATGGCAGTTACCATTCTTATTTTTAGGAAGTTATATAATATTTAAGAACAGAAAAAGTCTATTAAGTAAAATACTCGGGAGTTTACTCATTTTATCTCCTTTACCATCATCTTTAGCTCTTCCTTCACCTCATGCTCTGCGAGCATTTTTATTATTAATACCTTTATTAATATTAATATCGGTAGGAATGGTTTATTTATGGTCTATTCTTAAAACGAAATGGAAACAAGGTTGTTTTGTACTTTTTTGCTTATTGATTTTTTATGAATTTGTTTTTTATCTACACTATTATTATATTCACTATCCAAAAACTAATGTTATAGAATGGGGAGGAGGATATAAGCAGCTTGTTGAAGAAGTATCCAAGTATAAAGACAAATATGAAGCAATTGTGGTAAATGAGCAACTAGGATATCCATACATCTATTTTTTATTTTATAACGACCAGATAAAACCGATTTTTACTCAGCCTGGTTGGAAGAAACCAATTGATTTAAAAGACAAACCTTTACTTTATGTTACTAATTTTGTTGAGAAACCATCAGAAAAAATCTTAGATGTTATTTATTTACCAAATTCGCCAAATAATGATATTTTTGCAAGATTATGGGAAATATGAATAAGCTAAGACTAATTAAAAAATTATTAATTGGAATTGTTCTTATACTTCAGTTAACTTTATTAAAAAATCTTTCTTCTTGTTGGGATTTCAAAAGTGATTTTCATTTTTCTTCTTATGGTTTGAAGTTGAAAATTGAAGGGGAAATCAATAATGATGTTGGTCTTCCTTTCTTTGTGGTGAGATTTTTCCATAATAAAATTAATTTTTTCATCTTAGATATTTATAAAAGATGGCTTTTTTTCTGGGATTTGCCTTTTTTGCTTTCTCACCTTTCGATTATTGGTGTTTTTGGTTTATTGGTAGAAATATATTATCTTTTTAACTCAATCATTAAAAAAGAAAAAAAATCAGATATTTTTCTTTTTATCTATATTATTTTTCTTCCTTTTTCAGAAATAATTTTTTCTCCTAAACTTTCATTTTTAATAAAAATTTGTTTAATAATTATTCCCAGACAAATTTTTAGCCTTTTGGGTTTATGGAAATTTTTGACTCGAGAGAGAAAAGGAGTTTTAATAATA
>CAYXSR010000007.1:0-57127 GCA_964467735.1 uncultured Pseudomonadales bacterium
GTGACCCCGACGGGAATCGAACCCATCTTTTCACCTTGAAAGGGTGATGTCCTAACCGATAGACGACGGGGCCAATTTCTAAAACGGGTGAGTCCGGAGAGATTCGAACTCTCGACCTACTGCTTAAAAGGCAGTTGCTCTACCAACTGAGCTACGGACCCGTCAAAATAGATTAAAATAACTTTTTGATTATACCAATTAAACCATGCTACAATCAATATTATGATAATCTTAGGAATTGATCCTGGGTTGGCGGAAACTGGGGTAGGAATTATTGAAAAGACAAAAAACTCCAAAAATGGTGCTAGGCTTATCGAGCATAGCTGTATAAAAACCAAAAATAATATTGATAAGGAAAAAAGACTAAAATTTATTCACGATGAGGTTGTTGATTTCATTAAAAAATTTAAAGCTGAGGTTTTAGCAATTGAAGGTCTTTTCTTTTTTAGAAATGCTAAGTCTGTTTCTTCGGTTGGTCAATCAATTGGGGCAGTAATGGTAGCGGCCGCTGATTGCGGAATAAAAGTTATTGAATATTCTCCTTTAAAAATTAAAAAAAACCTAACTAATTATGGTCGGGCTCAAAAAAAAGATCTTCAATCAGCTGTTCGAAAACATTTGGGAATTAAAAAAATTCCTCGACCCACTCATGCGGCTGATGCTTTAGCGGTGGCGATTTGTCATGCAATGAATGGTAAATGACATCCAGGCTGATCTGGTTGTCTTTTCTTGATCGCTTTAACTCCGTTTTTAGAAAAACAGAGTTGCGCAATCTGCTAAAATAAAATTAGCCTATGAAAGAAAGGAGGTGAAAATGAAGAATTCTAAAATCGGTAAGGTTGTCCATTATTATGATAAAATTGGCGTGGCAATTTTATTACTCAGTGATGTTTTGCATGTTGGTGACAAAATTAAAATAACAAAAGGCAAAGAAACTTTTGAGCAAAAGGTTGAATCAATGCAAGAAGAACATAAACCAATCAATAATGCCGTCGCTGGTCAAGAAATTGGTTTAAAAGTTGACCAACCAGTAGCTAAAGGTTCACTTGTTTACAAGGTAAGTTAATAATTTTAAAAATTTATTTTAAAAAGCCATTGATATGGTCAAGTTTGATTTTGCTCCTGATATTAAAAAAGATATTCAAAAAATTGTCAAAAAACTCCAGTTTGATCATATTTGTGCAACTCAAATTTCTTGTTTTCGAAGTTCCAGTTCGACATCAAAAGCTTTTGCTCGAATTTGGTCAATGCCTAATATTTGGCAGAAAGCTTTAAAAATAAAACCTCATTATTGTATTGAAGTTTTATCAGAGAAATTTGACAGACTTAATAAGAAACAAAAAACCAAAGTTTTAATTCATGAACTTTTACATATTCCCAAAAATTTCTCTGGTGCTTTACTTGGTCACCGTAGCAGAGGAAGAAGGATAGATATGCGGATTGTTAATAAATTATTTGCCAAAATGGAGAACAACAAGTGATTTTTTTTATTCACGGAGAAAATCAGGTTGCCAGTCGTAATTTTTTAAATGAACATATTAGTTTAGCTAAAGAAAAAAATAAAGAAATCATTCGGCTTGATGGTTTAAAAGTAGAACTTTCGGAAGTTAAACAAAATTTAGAAACTAATTCTCTTTTTGGTCAGGAAAAGCTAATTATTATTGAGAATTTATTCACCGCCCCTAAATCAAAAAGACAAACAGAAATTAGTTTTTATTTTAAAAATTTTGATCTAGATGTTGATTTGATTTTTTGGGAAAAAAAGGAATGTGGTAAAAGAATTACCAATAAACTCCCTGATAGTTGCCAGATTAAAGTTTTTAAAATTCCGGCGATTATTTTTAAGTTTCTCGATTCAATAAAACCCAAAAATAATAAATTAATGCTTTCATTGTTTCATCAATGCTTAAAAAACCAGCCGGCGGAAATGGTTTTTTATATGCTGGCTCGTCAATTAAGAATTTTGCTTTTAGCAAATGATTTGGGAGAAGAAGGTTTATCAGGTCCTTCCTGGATGAAGTCAAGATTTATTCGTCAAGCAGAAAACTTTAAATTAGAAGAATTAAAAAAAATCTATAAAAAATTACTAGAAATTGATATTAACATTAAAACAGGTCGGACGCCAATGTCTTTGAGTTGGCAACTTGACCTTTTGCTTTCTCAACTCTAGAATGAAAATGTTTTAATATTAAAAAGGAGGAAACTATGTTTAATCCTAAAAATATTCCCGATGTCATTTTCCGAGGTTATGATTTGCGTGGTCTTGTTGACAAGGAACTGAATGAAAATGTTTTAGAAGCATTGGGAAAAGGCTATGCAACTTTTCTGGCTAAGAGAAGAATAAACGAAACAGTTGTCGGAATGGATAACCGATTGACTGGTGAAAAGTACAAAGATGCTTTTATAAAAGGACTGCTTAGTTGTGGAATTAATGTTATTGATTTTGGCTTGGGTTTAAGTCAGACGATGTATTTTGCTCAATATTATTATCAATCTAAGGGTGGTGTTTTTATTACTGCTTCTCATAACCCCAAAGAATATAATGGGATGAAGCTGGCGGTTGGTTTTTCCCAAACTATGGTAACTGAGGAAATCCATGAATTTCGAGATATTACTAAATCTGGCAAATATGTTAAGGCAAAGAAAAAGGGAACTTATAAAAAAGTTGATGTTTTTCCTGCTTATAAAAAAGATATTTTAAAAAGAGCTTCTTTAAATAAAAAATTCAAAATTGTCGTTGATAGTTGCAATGGCGCTACTGGTCCATTTTTACCAACTATTTTAAGAGAAGCTGGTTGCGAAGTAATCGAACAAAATACTAAACCTGATGGCAATTTTCCTCACGGAACACCTGATCCGACAGAAAGAGAGGTTCAGGAAAGATTAGCCAAAAGAGTGGTTGAAGAACAAGCCGATATTGGCTTTTCTTATGATGCTGATGGTGACAGGTTAGGGGTAGTTGATGAAAAGGGTAATCTTATTTGGAATGATGTTTTAGTGGCTATCTTTGGCTTAGATGTTTTGGATTTCCTACCCAAGAGCAAAATTATTTTTAATACTCTTTGTTCTAAGCTTGTTCCTGAATCAATTAAGACTGCTGGCGGTGAACCAATTATTTGGCTCACTGGTCATTCTTTTATTAAGGCTAAGGTTGCCGAAGAAAGAGCTCCTTTTGGTGGTGAGTTATCTGGCCATTTCTTTTTCTGTGATAATTTTTATGGCCATGATGACGGAGCAATTTCATCTTTAAGAATTTTATCTTACTTGGCCAGAAAAAATAAAACTTTAAGTCAAGTTATTAGCCAACTACCAAAATATATCTCTAGTCCAGAAATAAAACTTGGCTGTCCTGATGCCGTAAAATTCAAGTTAATTGATAATCAAATAACCAAAGACTTAAAAAAACTTTATCCAAAAGCAGAGTACATCAATATCGATGGCGTTAGAATGGATACCAAAACTAGAATGGCAATTATTAGAGCATCTCAAAATGGCCCTTATATCACTATTAAATTTGAAGGGAAAACTCAAAAAGAATACGATGAACTTAAAAAGCAAATCGCCGAGATTCTACACAAATATAAAGAAATCGATTTTTCTAGTGGCGTTAATACTGACGCTTTTGAATAATGATTAATCTTAAAAAAGGCATTGAAGTAGCTAAAAAAGCAATTCTAAAATCAGGAAAGCTATTATTAGCTGACTTTAATAAAACCACTATCGTTAAATGGAACAAGGGCTTTGATTTCACTACTAAGACTGATTTAAAATCTCAAGAAATTATTGTTAATGAAATAAGAAAAAACTTTCCTAATCATGGAATTGTCGCTGAAGAAAATTATTGCCGAAATCCTAAAGCTATTTATCAATGGTATATTGATCCACTAGATGGAACTAAAGAGTTTTTTAGAGGGATTCCAAATTTTAATATCGCAATTTCCCTACAAAAGAAAGATCATTTGATTTTAGGTATGGTCTATCGACCAACCACCAAAGAACTTTTCTATGCTTGGGAAAATGGCGGTGCCTGGAAAAATGAAGTTAAAATTAAAGTCAGCCAGCAGTCAAAGCTTATGGAATCATATCTTTATACTCATCTTCCCGAAAAAGATTTTAACTGGCAGGCATTAGAAAAAATTAATAATAAAGTCTATAAAATTAGAGGTTTTCAGGAAGAAAATGCTTCTTTAGCCTGGCTGGCAATGGGAGCTTGTGAGGCTGTTATTCATTTAAATAAACCTTGTCGTTGTAAATGGTGGGATGTAGCGGCTGGATTTATTATTGTTCGTGAAGCTGGTGGATATGTTTCAGATCTTAATGGTCAAGAAATCAAACCAACTCTTAAGAATGGTTTTATCGCCAGTAATAAAACCATTCATCATCAAATTATTAAAATTTTATCTTAAAATTAAAAAGGAGTAGTATGGTCAATATTGATAACTTTTTGGAAATTAAAAAGCTTGATAAAAGCAATGTCTTAGGTTCGATAGATGCTTTATCGAACCAATGTATGCATGCGTGGAATGCCGTTAATAAAATTAATATCTCTTCTGACTATAAAAACATTAATAAGGTTTTAGTCTGTGGTATGGGTGGTTCAGCTTTAGGAGCTCATGTAATTCAATCCCTTTTTTCTCAAAACAAAATCATGATTGATATAAAAAGAGGTTATTATCTACCAGGTTGGGTTGATAAACAAACATTAATTATTCTTTCTAGCTATTCAGGCAATACCGAAGAAACTCTTAGTTGTGCCAAACAAGCCTTAGCCAAAAAAATAAAATGTCTGGTTATTGCTACCGACGGTAAATTAGGAGAAATTGCTCAAAAAGAAAATATTCCTTGGTATAAAATAAATCCCGTCCATAATCCAAGCAATCAACCGAGAATGGCGGTTGGTTATTCAATTTTTGGACAAATAGCAATGTTGGCCAAAGCTGGTCTAATTAAAATTAGTCAAGATGAAGTTAAAAAAGTTGTCAATTTTTTAGAAAAAAAAGAAAAGGGTCTTAAAGCTGAACTTGATTCCAGTAGAAATATTGCTAAGAGTACCGCGAAAAAAATATTTGGAGAAATTCCTGTTTTAGTAACCGCTGATTTTTTAAAGGGTGCTGTTCATGTTTTTAATAATCAATTAAACGAAAATGCTAAAAATTTTAGTAACTTTTGTTATATTCCAGAACTCAATCATCACTTAATGGAGGGTCTCAAATTTCCTAACAATAATTCGAAAAACTTAATTTTTATTTTCTTTAAATCAAATTTTTATTCAAAAATTATCCAAAAAAGATTTGACCTTACTCAAAATGTAGTTGAAAAAAACAATATTAAAACTATCGAAATTAATTTAAGCGGAAAAACAAAGCTTAACCAGGTATTTGAGTTAATTCAATTTGGGGCCTACACGGCTTTTTATTTAAGTATGCTTAACAATTTAGATCCCGCCCCAATTCCCTGGGTTGATTATTTTAAAGAACAGTTAAAAAAGTAATATTTTTTACTTCATTTATTTAAAAGCTTATGCTACACTGAAAAGTAGTTTTAACTGCCCATGCTTAAAAAAAAGAAAAAAGCTACCAAAGAAAGTAAGTATATTGTTTGGTTTAAACAAGTCGATAAAAAAGATATCCCTGAAGTTGGTGGTAAAGGTGCCAATTTGGGAGAAATGGTTTCTTTTGGGATCCCTGTCCCTCCTGGTTTTATTGTCACTTCTGGTGCTTATTTTTATTTCTTGGAAAAAAATAATCTTCGAGTAGAAATAAAACGAATTTTACAAACCGTTGATGTCCACAATGCAAAACAATTAAATGATGCCTCTCAAAAAATTAGGCAACTTATTAGAAAAGGTGATATTCCTCAAGATCTAGCCAAGCAGATTGCTTTTGCTTATGATAAATTAGGCGGAAGTTTAAAACAAACCTTAGTGGCTATTCGTTCATCAGCAACAGCTGAGGACCTGCCAGATGCTTCTTTTGCCGGCCAACAAGAAACATTTTTAAATGTTAAAGGTGAGTCTAATGTGATTGAGAAAGTTCGTGATGCTTGGAGCTCTCTTTTTACTCCTAGAGCAATTTTTTATCGCGAGCAGAAAAACTTTGATCATTTTAAAGTTGGAATTGCTGTTCCTGTTCAAAAAATGGTTCAATCAAAAAGTTCTGGAGTCGTGTTCACCATTGAGCCGGTTACTAATGATAAGAATATAATTGTTGTTGAAGCAATTTGGGGTTTGGGAGAACTTATTGTTCAAGGGTCAGTCACTCCAGATCATTATGAGGTAAATAAAAAATCTTTTGAAATTATCAGCAAACAAATAAAT
Source organism: uncultured Pseudomonadales bacterium (assembly GCA_964467735.1). Lineage (GTDB taxonomy): Bacteria > Patescibacteriota > Microgenomatia > UBA1400 > CAYXSR01 > CAYXSR01. Next base: position 6,317 of record CAYXSR010000007.1, read on the forward strand.
AAACAAGAAGTTCAATTAATAAAAACCAGTACTTCGACTAAAAAAACTAAAGTTAAAAAAAGTCTTCAAAAAAAGCAAAAGCTTTCTGATAAACTGATTGTCCAGTTAGCAAAAATTGGCAAAAAAATTCATCAACATTACTTTTTTCCTCAAGATATTGAATGGGCCTTAGAAAAAAACAAACTTTATATTGTCCAAACTCGACCAGTGACCACGATTGTAAAAGAGTCCGATAAAGAAAAAAAGGAAACCGAAAAAGAAAGAATTGATTTACCAATAATTTTAGAAGGTGACCCGGCTAGCCCAGGAATTGTCAGTGGTTATGCTCGAATAATTAAATCAGCTAAAGAAATTGGGAAAGTAAAATCAAAAGAAATCTTGATAACCGATATGACGACCCCCGATTTTGTCCCTGCTATGAAAAAAGTAGTCGGGATTATTACTAATAAAGGAGGTCAGACTTCTCATGCGGCAATTGTTTCTCGGGAATTAGGTGTTGCTTGCATCGTCGGAACGGATAAGGCTACTCAATTAATTAAAACTGGCCAAGTGATTACCATGAATGCTGCTACTGGCAAAGTTTATAAAGGTAGTTTAAGTACTCAAAAGAAAAGCCTTGCTAAGCAACCATCAGAAACGATGGATAAAAGAAAATTTGATTATCTTTCTCGAATTAAAACCGCTACTAAAGTATATGTCAATTTAGGCGAACCTGATTTGGCCTTAGAAATTGCTAAACGAAATATTGATGGGGTGGGATTGCTGCGAGCGGAATTTATGATTTCCGAATATATTGGTATTCATCCTCGAAAATTAATTCGTGATAAAAAACAGAAAATCTTCGTTAACAAACTTGCCGAAGGTATAGAGAAATTTTGTCGAGCCTTTGAAGGTCGGCCAGTTGTTTACCGAGCCACTGATTTTAAAACCAATGAGTATGCTAATTTAACTGGAGGAAAAGAATATGAACCTCAAGAAGCTAATCCAATGTTGGGTTACCGAGGGGCTTTTCGCTATATTCATGATGAAGCAGTTTTTGAACTAGAGCTTAAGGCAATTAAAAAAGTTAGAAATAAGCTGGGTTTGAAAAATCTTTGGCTTATGATACCTTTTGTTCATACAATTGAAGAACTTCAAAAAGTTAAAAAAATTATTGCTAGTACCGGCTTAAATAGATCACCCAGTTTTAAACTGTGGATGATGGTCGAAGTTCCTTCAAATGTAATTCTGCTAGATAAATTTATTGATGTCGGGATTGATGGTGTTTCTATTGGAACTAATGATTTAACAATGCTGATTTTAGGAATTGATCGCGATAATGAAGAAGTTACTCCAGTTTTTGATGAAAGAAACGAAGCCGTCTTATGGGCCCTACAAAGAGTTATCAAAATCTGTCTTAAACATAAAATTTCTAGTTCTATTTGTGGTCAAGCTCCCTCAGTATATCCAGAGTTAACCCAAAAATTAGTAAAGTGGGGAATAACCAGTGTTTCTGTTTCTCCCGATATGATTGAGCAAACAAGAGAAATTATTTATGAAGCCGAGAAAAAATCAGTAGATAAAAATGGCTAAAAAAATAAAAGCTATTAGAGCAAGGGAGATTCTTGATTCTAGAGGTGTACCGACGGTCGAAACCGAGGTTTTTTTAGAAACCGGTCATGTTGGTGTTGCCGCTGTTTCTTCTGGTATTTCTAATGGTAAATACGAGGCTCTTGAACTTAGAGATGGTGATCCAGATCGTTTTCAAGGAAAAGGCGTTTTAAAAGCAGTTAGCAATGTAAATCAATATATTTCCCGATCCTTAATCGGAATGGATGCTTCTTATCAAAGCGATATCGATAGGGTGTTGATTGAACTTGATGGTACCAAAAACAAAAGCCGACTGGGTGCTAATTCAATTCTTTCTGTTTCCCAGGCAGTTTTAGAAGCGGCCGCAAAAGCATACAACTTACCAACTTACTCTTACTTGAAGATAAAATATCAATTAAACGAAAATGGGAAAATGCCTTCTCCAATATTTAATCTTATAAACGGTGGTCGACAAGGAGCTGGCAACCTTGACTTTCAAGAATTTCACATTATTCCCTCTTCAAGAAAAACTTACCAAGAATCATTACAATGCGGAAGTGAGATTTATCATATTTTAAAAAACGTTTTGATCCATAAAGGCGCAATTCACAGCATTGGTGATGATGGCGGCTTTGCTCCTAATTTATTTACTAATATGGATGCTTTGGAAATAATTATTGAAGCAATTGGTCAAACTAAATATAAACTTGCCCAAGATGTCTTTTTGGGCCTTGATGTGGCCGCTCATTCTTTTTATAGAAATGGAAGATATTTCATTAAAGATCGCTCTCAAGCTTTAACTAGTGAAGAATTTATTGAATATTACAGCCAATTAAATAAAGAGTACCATCTTTTCACCCTAGAAGATCCTTTAATAGAAGACGATTGGAAAGGCTGGTCAGAATTAACCGCCGCTTTAGCTAAAAATACTATTGTCGTTGGCGATTATCTTTTAAGTTCTAATAAAGAAAGAGTTCAAATGGCCATTGACAAGAAAGCCTGTAATGCTATTCTGGTAAAGCCAAATCAAATTGGCACAATTACAGAGGCAATTGAAGTTATTAGAATTTGCCGAAATGCTGGCTGGAAAGTTATTGTCTCTCATCGTTCTGGGGAAACAGAAGATGATTTCATTGCTGATTTTGCGGTTGGGGTGGGAGCTGATTACACAAAATTTGGCGCACCAGCAAGAGGAGAAAGAGTTGTTAAATATAATCGACTATTAAAAATTCAAAATGAATTAAAGCTACAATAAGGAGACTTATGACAAAAAATTGGAAAAAACAAAATATTTTAACAATTGGTAGCGCCACTCTTGATCTTTTCTTTCAATCTAATGATTTCCCAGAAATAGAAAAAGGAATGAGGTTGTCATTAGCCTATGGTGGAAAATATGTGGCCGACGAATTTGCTATTTGTTTAGGCGGTGGTGCCACTAATACCGCTGTTTCTTTATCACGCCAAGGTTTTAAAGTATCTTGTTGGTCAAAGGTGGCCGATGATTGTGTTGGTAAACAAATAACTGATAATCTCAAAAAAGAAAAAGTCTCTACTGCTCTTTTGGAAGACCATTCAGAACAAACTACTACTTCGATAATTCTTTTAGGAAAGGGGAGAGAACGAACAATTGTTACTTATCGGGGAACAAATGATAAATTAAATTTAAATAGTCGGGTAAAAAGATGTTTCAAAAAATCTTCCTGGGCTTTTTTCTCTGGTTTAGCAAGGACTACTAAAGAATTAAAGTTGTCTTTAATAAAATACGCTAAACAAACAAACACAAAGGTTGTCTTAGCTCTTTCTGGAGATGAGTATAAAAAGGGTTTTGATTATTTAGATGAATATTTCCAATTAGCTGATATATTTATGGTTAATGCTCACGAGCTGGCTGATATTTGGAAAGGAAATGCTCCAGATTTAGATTTAAAAAAAATTAACTATGCTAAAAAACTTAAAGTTCCTTTACTAATAGTTACTTATGATATTCATGGTAGTTGGGCTTATACCCAAGATAAAATTTACCATCAACCGATTGTAAAACCAAAAAGAATTGCTGATACTACTGGTGCCGGTGATGCCTTTGGGGCCGGATTTTTAGGTAAATATATTAAGACTAATGATATTCAAGAATCTTTGAAGTTTGCTGCCAAAAACTCAGCTTCAGTTATTTCTTATATTTCCACTCAAAAAGGCTTGCTTTATGATAAATAATTTTATGTCCTAAAGAGAATTACCAACTCTCCTTTTGGTTGTTTTTTTTGATAAATTTTAAGAATTTTATCTATTTTAACTCTCTTAATCTCTTCATATTTTTTAGTTAATTCTCTGGCAACAACGACTTCGATATTCCCGAATATTATTTTTAAATCAGAAAGCGTTTTTTGAATTCGAAAAGGACTTTCGTAGAAAATTATTGTTATTTTGGGAACTTGTTTTAAAGTACTAAAAATAGCCTGCCTTTTTTTAGATTTTTTAGATAAAAATCCTAAAAACAAAAATTTGTCTACTGGTAAACCAGAAATTACCAAAGCATTTATTAAAGCACATGGACCAGGGATAGAGATAATTTTTATATTTTCTTTAACAGATTGACGAACAAGTCTATAACCAGGATCAGAAATCAAAGGTGTTCCAGCATTAGAAACTAAAGCTACTTTTTTACCTTCTTTTAGCCAATTAATTATTAAAGATATTTTTTGCTCTTCAACTTCTTCGTAGAAAGAAACTAATCGACCAGAAAATGATTTGTTAATTTTTTTTGAATAGAAATTTAAAAGGTTCTTTGTTTTTCTTGTATCTTCCGCTAGAATGATATTAGCTTTAAATAAAACATCTAAGGCACGAAAACTAATGTCATCCCGGTTACCAATTGGTGTAGCCACAAGATATAGTGTTGACATAATCTAGATTATAATGTTTTGTTTAGCAAAAGAGAACTTTTTAGCAAAAACTAGTTTTAAGAAACTCTTGACACTAACATACCCATGACATACAATTTTGCCATGCTTGAATCAATCAATATCAAGATTGGCGGCAAAGCCGGTGAAGGAGTTAAGATTACCGGTCAACTCTTAACTAAGGTTCTTTCTCGCTTAGGTTTTTCAACTTTCTCGTATCAAGAATATCCCTCTTTGATTCGTGGGGGGCATAACACCTTTCAAATTCATACTTCTACAAGCAAGGCTTATTCTCAAATTAAAATGATCGATATTCTTCTTGCCTTTGACAAAAATACAATCGATCTTCATCAAAAAGAACTAAAAGATAATTCAATTATTTTATATGATAATGAAAAAGTTAAACTCTCTCAAAAAGAAAAAGGACAATATATTGGCATCCCGATCTTTAAAATTGCTCAAGAAGTTGCTGGTAATCCTCTAATGGGAAATAATGTTGTTTTGGGAGCTCTATTAGCTCTTATTGGCTTACCTCTTGATCATCTTAATAAGATTATTCAAGAAACATTTGGAAGTAAAGGTGAACAAATAGTTAAAGCTAATCATGATTGTGCTAAAGCTGGTTATGATCATGTTCTCAAGGATCATAAAGATAAAATAATTGACCTTACTAAACCAACCGATCCAAATGAAAAAATGATTATTACTGGTAATGAAGCGGTTGCTTTAGGTGCTATTAGTGCTGGAATGAAATTTTTTAGTGCTTATCCAATGACTCCAGCGACTTCTATTTTGCATTATTTAGCCCAAAAAGCAGAACAATATAACCTTGTTGTCAAACAACCAGAAGATGAGATTGCTGCTATGAATCAGATTATTGGTGCTGCTTTTGCTGGTGTTAGAGCTATGACCGCTACTTCGGGTGGTGGTTTTTGTTTAATGACTGAAGGCTTCGGTTTTGCCGGAGTGTCAGAAATACCAATTGTAGTGGTTGTGTCTCAAAGACCAGGTCCGGCCACTGGAATGCCTACTTGGAGCGGCCAGGGTGATTTACAGTTCATTATTCATGCTGCTCAGGATGAATTTCCAAGACTTATTTTAGCTCCTGGAGATGCAGTAGAATGTTTTGAATTAACAAAACTTGCCTTTGAAATGTCTGAAAAATATCAATTGCCGACAATTATTTTACTAGATAAACATATTTCTGAAAGTTATTATTCCAACTCTCCCTTTGTTTCACAAAAAACAAACAAACGATATTCTTTCGTAGAAAAGCAACAAGGGAAATATCTACGTTATAAAATAACTGAAAATGGTATTTCTCCGCGTCCACTTTTGGGAGAAAAAGGGCTTCATCATCTAGCTAATTCCTATGAACATGACGAATATGGCTTTGCCACTGAAGATTCACAACAAAGAATAGCAATGGTTCAAAAAAGAGCTCGTAAATTTGAAGCTCTAAAAAATGAAATTCCTAAACAAGAAATTTATGGCGCCCAAGAGGCAGAAATTTCTTTTATCTCATGGGGTTCAAATAAATCATCAATTCTTGAAGCTTTAAGATCTCTTCCAAACACCAATTATCTCCATTTAAACTGGGTTTGGCCATTACCAGATCAGCAAATCAAAGATTTTACTCAAAAGGCCAAAAAGGTAATTATTCTTGAATGCAATTCTGAAGGTCAATTAAGTAATCTAATTAGGGAAAAAACTGGTATCGAAACAGAGAAATTCTTAAAATATGATGGTCGACCTTTTTATCCAGAAGAAATAATTGAATATATTAAAAATTTTAAAACCAGTAATTAAAAAAATGATAGATACAAAAATATATGATTCGAGTGTTTTTCCTACCTGGTGTCCAGGTTGTGGACTTTTTGGAGCCTTTGGAGCTTTAAAAAATGCTTTTGCCAAATTAAATTTTGATCTAAACGATGTTTGTTTAAGTTATGATGTTGGTTGTTCATCAAATATGGCGAATTTTACTAAAGTTTATGGTATTGGTGGTCTTCATGGTCGCTCTCTACCACTTGCTTGCGGTATTTCTCTGGCTCACCATAAAATGCCAGTAGTAGCAATTGCCGGTGATGGTGGTGCTTTTGGTGAAGGATTAAACCATTTCATCGCTAGCTGTCGAGCAAATTACAACGTTACATATATTGTCTTAAATAACCAACTTTATTCTCTGACTACTGGACAAGCATCGCCAACAAGTTTCAAAGGGGAAGTAACTAAGTCAACTCCCTTTGGAATAATTGAGGAATCATTTAATCCCTTATACACGGCAATTTCCAATAATGCTTCATTTGTCGCCCGAGGTTTCGCTGGTGACATAATTTTCTTAACCGATCTTATTGTAAAAGGAATCCAACATCAAGGCTTTGCCTACATTGATGTTCTTACACCATGTATTACTTGGCATAATAAAACTCAGCCTTTTTCATGGTATCAAGAAAAAGTTTATAAATTGGAACAAGAAGGTTATCCTAAACAAAAGGCTTTACAATTAAGCCAAGAAGAACCAGAAAAACTACCATTAGGTATTTTCTATAAAGATAACCGTCCTTCTTATCAAGCCAACTTACCTCAATTAAAAAATGAAGCGTTAATTAAACAAAAAATTGATCGAGTTGATATTAGCCAATCATTAAAAGAATTTATCTAAATGCTTGATTTTATTTTGGAACCTCTAGCTAATTTTGTCATCTATTTAGTTTCCTCTTTTTCTTATGTTGGTATTTTTGTAATTATGTTTTTTCAATCTGCCTGTATTCCTATTCCTTCAGAAGTAGTTTTACCATTTGCCGGTTTTATGGTTGGTCAAGGAATTTTTAATTTCTGGTGGGTAATAGCAATTTCTGTTTTAGGTTGTCTTGCTGGCGGGAGTTTCATTTTTCTTCTTGCTTTTTATAAGGGAGAAGTTTTTGTTCGCAATTTAATCAAAAAATATGGGAAATATTTACTAATTAATATTTCTGAATTAGATGAAGCAGAGGAGAGATTTCAAAAATATGGTCAGATTATTGTTTTTTTTGGCCGGATGCTGCCGATAGTCAGGACCTTCATTGCTCTACCGGCTGGATTATCAAAAATGAAATATAGTAAATTTGCTGTTTTTAGTATTGTCGGCGACTTAATCTGGTCAACTTTACTTGTTTATCTTGGATCAATAATGGGAAAAAATTGGAATACTTTAGGAAATTATTTTAAAAAATTTGACCTAGTTATCGTTATTGTTGGGATTTTAATAGTAGCTTGGTATTTAAACCACAAACTTAAAAAGATAAGAAAATAGTTAGTAATCTTTGTTTCCTTTAATATCTTCTAATAATTCCGACCACTTTTCCTTGAATTTGTACTCTGCTGGCATAAATAGGACTCATCGTCCTATTGGCTGGTTCAAGCCTAACCCTAGTTGCCTCTTTAAAAAATCTTTTTAGGGTAGCCAAACCATTTTCTAAAAGAGCCACTACAATATCCCCATTTTTAACCTCATTCTCTTCCTCTACAACAATGTAATCGCCATCTAAAATACCATCCTCTATCATACTGTCCCCTTTTACTTGTAAAACGAAAGCTCGTTTCTTCCCACTTAACATACTTTGGGGTGTTTGAAGAGCGGCGTGGGGATCTTCATAGGGTTCAATTGGTTGGCCGGCAGCAATTAAACCCAAAATTGGTAATTTAACTGCTCTATGTAAGGTCGCAATATTTTCATCGATAATTTCAAATCCAAATCCATCTTTTTCTTTCTTAATAACTCCTTTTCTTTCTAAAGCAGCAATGTGTTCATGAACAGTTGAGACAGCTCGTAAACCCAAAGCATCACCAATCTCCCGTAAAGAAGGGGAATGGCCATGTTTTTGAATATATTGGGTAATAAAATCTAACACTTGTCTTTGTCTTTTATATAAAACTACGGCAGTCATTTTTATTGCTCTCCTTTCGTATTTAATTTGGCACAAATAAACCCGAAGTGTCAAGCCCTATTTTTAATTTTTTTTAAAATTCCTAGCTAAAAGTATTGCTTTAACAAACAAGTATCGATACAATTTTTTTATCATGTTTAAAAAAGTAATCTTTGTTTTGTTTTCGACGATTATTTTTCTTTTCTCTGCTAATCCTGTTTTTGCTAGTAAGGAATTTGATACAAGTTACTATATAAAATATTACGTCAATAATGATACTAGCATCACCGTTGAACAAAAGGTTTCTTTAAGTAATAAGCTTTCTAATATTTATGCTACTGAGTATATCTTCTCTATTGGTGCCACAGAAATCAGCGATATTAAAGCTCGAGATAAAAAAGGAGCAATTCAACCAGAAATAAAAAAGGAAAGCAACGCTACTACCGTTCGGCTTGTTTTTAATGACCAGGTTGTCGGAAAAGATAATACTTTAGAATTTACTCTTTGGTTTACTACCAATGATTTCTCTAGTAAAAATGGCAATATTTTGGAAATAAATACTCCTAAGATTTCTCAACCAGAGGAAGTAACTAATTATCAATCAGAATTAATTGTTCCTTATATTTTTAAGGAACCGGCTTTTATATTTCCCCAACCAAATAAAATCTATAACAGTGAAGTGGGAAAGATTTATCTTTTTGAAAAAGAGAGAACTATAGATACTGGTATCGCTGCTGCTTTTGGCGAGCCGCAAATTTTTAATTTTAATTTGACTTATTTTTTGGAAAATCTTTCGGTCAGTCCCTCTATTTCAAAAATTGCTTTACCACCTGAAACTCCGTTTCAAAAAGTTTATTACAATACTCTTAATCCTGAACCAGACACAGTGGAGGTTGATAAAGACGGTAATTGGCTGGCTGTATATGCTTTAAAAAGCAAACAACAAATGGAAGTAACGGCCAGTGGTTCAGCGGAAATTTATATTCGTCCAAGAGAAAATGTAACAGACCAAATTATTGACAATCAAAGCTCTTATACTTCTCCTCAAAAATATTGGCAAGTAAATGATGAACAAATTCAAACTTTAGCTAAAAATCTTAAAACACCAAAGCAAATCTATAATTATCTAGTTAATAATTTTATTTATGATTATGGCAGAATTGATGGGAACACTCAAAGAGTAGGCGCTAAAAAAGCTTTAGAAAACAAAGACTCTCTTCTATGTATGGAGTTTACTGACCTTTTTATAACTTTAACGAGGGCGGCGGGCATTCCAGCCAGAGAAGTCAATGGTTTTGCCTTCACCACTAATGAAAAATTGCGACCACTTAGTCTTGCTCAAGATATTCTCCATGCCTGGCCCGAATATTATGATGAAACCAAAAAACTTTGGATTCCTGTTGACCCTACTTGGGGTAATACAACCGGAGGAGTAGATTTTTTTAATAAACTAGACTTAAATCATTTTGCTTTTGTTTTTCACGGTCTAAATAGCGAACTTCCTCTCCCAGCTGGTTCCTATAAAAAATCTGACGCCAAAGAAAAAAATATCCAAATAGATTTTGGTGTGGTCACCGAACCAATTAAAAGTTTTGATATCGAAATAAATTTCCCAAAAGAAATTTTTCCTGGTCTTCCGATTACTGGAGAAATTTATCTTAAAAATACTGGAAATGTTGCTCTTGAACCTCAAGAAATTTATTATTCTGCTAAAGATTTTAATTTATCAGAACAAAAAATCATCAGTTTATTAATTCCTCCTTTTGGCCGATTTTCTCATAAAATAAATTTCGGAAAAAGTTCTATTTTATCATCAGGAACAAAAATTATTAATGTTCGAGCTGGCAATCAAGAAAAAAATTTTGAAATTATGGTTAAACCTTTTTGGCAATTCAAAATTATTTATATTCCATTTGGTTTAGCTTGCGGCGTTTTACTTTTTATGTTACTAATTAAAATAGTTCATATAACAAGAAAGAAAAAATGAAAAAGATTCTTCGCCGATTTTTTATAAATTTTCTAAGCCTTATAGCTACCAATACTTGGTTCCCTGGTCTAAAATTAAAAGGAGGATTTTTAGATTGGCTCTTGGTAGCCTTAATTTTAACCTTATTAAATAAAATTTTTAAGCCAATTCTTAAATTGGTTTTCTTACCTGTAAATTTTATTACCCTAGGATTGTTTGGTTGGGTAATCGATGTTTTGGCCCTTTTAACTCTTACTTTGATAATCGACAAAATTGAAATTGTTGCTTTCCGTTTCCAGGGTTTTTCAGTAGGAGCAATTTCTATTGCCAGCTTCAATGTTTCTTATCTTCTTTCATTAATTATGGCTTCGTTTATTCTTAATATTATAAGAAGAGTAATTCGCTGGCTTACCAAGTAAAAAATGATTTGCGACTAATATCGTAAACTTCTGGATAAAGAATAAAAGCAGCTGGAGCTTCTTCCAATAAAGATTTTTGAAAATCAAAATATTTTTCTTTTCTTTCCTCAATGTCTTCAATTCGACGAGCATCTTCTAAAAGTTTATCAATTCTAGGATTTTTAAAATTAGTAATATTTTCTGTTCTAGTGGAATGCCAAAAAGCATATTGGTCGGGGTCTAAAGATATTTTCTGCATTCCTAAAAATACTTGATAATCAATTGGCAATTCATTGACTATCTCTACTTCTGTTTTTATACTCAAATTTTTCTCCCATGATTGTTTTATTAGTTCTGCCCAGTCTAGAAAAATTTCTGTAGTCGATATTTTTATTTTTAATTCTTCGCTATTTTGATCACCCTCGCTATCGCTTTTCGTCAATAACTCTTTGGCATGCTTTGGATCAAATTCATATTGCTTGACTGCTGAATTATAGGCCCACGAATCAGGATGAACAGGTCCAAGTGCCCGTCGTTCATCTTTTGGCTTATTAGGAATGGTGTAACTTAATGCTTGACGAACTGTTTTATCGCTTAAAAAAGGATCTTCAGTATTGAAAAATAAAGCTAAATAGCCATCTTTTTTAATCTTTGGTTGAGTATCTAAATATGGCTGCCATTTATCTGAAAAGGGATTTCTCAAAACATCTTCCAAAACATTAATTTCTCCTAATCTGAAACCAATCTCGGCAGTTTCAAAAGTAGGATAAAAATAAAAAGTAATATTTTCCTTAGAACCAATTAAAATAATTTTTTGAACAAAATTCCCTTTTTTAATTATTTTTTTCACTTTAAAAGGTCCGAAGCCGATAAAATTTTCCTTAAAAACTGGTGTGCTTAAGGCTAAAGGAAAAGGAGAAAAAGCTTCTTTAAGTTCGAATTTAATCGTTTTATCATCAATAATAGTTTGTTCTACATCTTGAAATTCATATTTAATATCTTCAGCTTTAACTTTAGTTTCATCTTGCCAAAAAATATTATCTTGAAGAACAAAAGTGTAGGTTTTTCCTTCATTGGAAACTTTCCATTCTTTGGCTAAAGCAGGAATCGGCAAACCATCTTCACCAATTCGGGTTAAACCAACACTTAACAATGATAAAACTTCCCTTGGTAGTTGATTAACTGTATATTTACCAACTAAACCAATTCTTTTAGTTCTTTTTGGTTTAGGAACATAAATAATCAGTCTTGGTAAGAAGAAAAATAGCAAACCACCAATCAAACCAGCTAATAAAATTATTTTAAGATGCTTTAGAAACAATGCTTTTACAAATTTAAGAAAGAAACGAATTTTTTTAAACATTAAATTATTGGTTTAGAAAAACAATTAACGATAAAACAATAAATAAGAAGGCAAAGATAATTGTCAGAGAGAAAATAAATTTTTCCATCCCTCTTTTGGAAGAATAAAGCGTGCTTTGACCAAAAGTTCCACCTAAACCGCCACCTTGACTTTGAATTAAAATAAGACCAATTAAAATAACGCTGACTAACATTTGGAAGATAACTAAAATAATTCCCATAATTAAAACTATTTTATCAAGAATGTTTTTAAATTACTAATTTTGTGCCTCTGGAAGGAATCGAACCCTCATCAACGGTTCCGAAGACCGCCGCTTTATCCATTAAGCTACAGAGGCATCTTTAAAAGAATTATAGCAAATATAGACTAAGCTTTTCTAAAAAAATATTTCAATTATATTTAAAGAATTTTTTTATGAGTAACTGGCAAAGAAGTTGTCGGAGTATAACCAGCCTTTTCCCAGAAAGGTTCAGCTGTAGATAAAGCTCCTATCACCAATATTTCCTCAATTCCACATTGGCTCGCGGCTGCTTCTAAAGAACTAACAAATTCTAAGCCATGTCCACGAGCTTCAATCAATTCAATTGCTAAACTATTAACCTCTCCCGATTGTAATAAGCCGGTAAACCAAGAATTTCCTTCTCCTCCAGAAATTTGTAAAAGAGTCCCTTTTTCACTTATATGAACTAGATCAGAAATTATTCCTAAGTTCTCACCAAAAATCTTTTGAATTTCAGCGGTATTAATAGTCATATAAAGGGGTATTTTATCATAAAAAAGTTCTCTCTTATTTTTCTACTGTCTTTTTCTGATTAGAAGTTCTGCTTGTTTTAATCTTTGTCTTTGATTTCCTCTTAACTCATGAAATTTAATTTTATTTATTTTCAAATATTTACGAAGTTCTCTGTCAATTGCTTTCTGAAAAGTTTTATTTAAACTTCGAATTCCATCGTTTGGAATGGGGAACTCAATTGGGCAGTAGAAAACAAGGTCATATTTAGCATTATTTTTAACAATATCTTCAATTACTTTAAGAACAACTTTATCTTTGATCGAAAAACCTCCATAAATTATATTGTCCCATAAAGATTTCTCCATAATCCATGGTGTTGGCGTATTGCGCTCTAATTCAAGCTGTTTTGACAAAATCCAGAATTGTGTTTCCGGAGGAGTTTCTTCATTAATAGTAAAATTTAACCGATAGGCATCAGCCACAACATCTGGAATATAATTAAAATTAAACAAATCTACAATTCCCTTACAAACAGTGGTTTTGCCAGTACCATGGGCCCCTAAAACAGCGATTCTCATAATTATATAAGTATATCACCAAGAAAAATTAATTTTCCATCAGGACCAACTTCTAATTCAAATCCCTGAAGATTTTCAAAAGCCACTTTTTCTCCAGTCAACGATAGTCTTAAACCACTCATGGCCAAATTATGAGAAATCACTAAAGCTGATCCATCATCTAAGCCTAATAATAATCCCAGAGACTGTAATGATTCTTGCAAAGCAGCCGCTTTTGCTTGGATAGCTTCAGGTGCTAATTCATGAGCCATCATCACATACTCAGCTGCTGTTGAGGCATTAATATCAGGAAGTTCAAGCTCCGCTAAACGAGAGTCAGTCAAAATATCAGAGCACCCTAAAAGAGAAGCCGTTTCTATAGCTCTTTGTTGAGGAGAACTAAGTGTTATATCAACTTCGGAAAATAATCCTGCTTTTTCTAAGGCCTGTATCACACCTCGAGAAGATAAAACATCATCAGGATAGGCGGCTTCTGCATGTCTTAATATTATTATCTTCGAATCTTCTGTCATCTCAGTTAGATTATAACATTACATTTTTTACTTGCGTCTAAGAAATAAATATGTTAGTTTAGAATTGTTAAAATGTCCGAAACATCTCCTCCAACACAATGGGTTCATTATAGAGATATGCCAGTGGGCGAATTATTAGATCTGCTCAATGAACTAGGTCTAGACACCTCTGGAGTTATAAAAAAATGGGAAAAAAAATATGATTATGTTGGACCCTCAATAAATCCAAATACAGGCGAAGTTACAATTTGTGAAGGCAGTGCGAGTAAACCCTGGATGCATGAATATACTTTACCTTTTAAGAAGAAAAATTCAAAATAGAATAATCGCTTTTACTCTTAGCTTATCTAAAAGATGGAACAATCTTTTGGGTGACTGACGGGATTTGAACCCGTGACTTCCTGTTCCACAGACAGGCGCTCTACCACTGAGCTACAGCCACCAAATCAGTAAAATTTTATCATTTTTCAATCTTTGAAGCAAAAATTATCAATAGAGCGCTTCTACTAAAAAATCACCAGCTTTTTCTTTTAATTGTTTGCAGTCCTCAATCTCTTCTAATGGGAAAAATCTTTTATTATCACTGGAAGGAATTACTATCAAAACACCTTTTTCATCTAAGAAAAGATCCAATCGATAATCTCCCGGACTAGATCCTTTTATTAGTTGATATAAATAATATTGAGGGTCCACCGCCTCTCTATTAGGACTATTGGTTTTTACTGAAGAAAGTCCACAGCTAGAAAAAACGGCACATCTAATATCATTAACCAGGCTGTCTATTTCTAGTTGTTTCCAGATATTCCGAAGTTCTGCATGAGGGCCCCACAAATTAAAACAATCTTTAAATAATTCTTTCAACATAACTATTAATTTTTTTTGCAAGCCAGGCAGAAGTTATTATTTGTTTTTGATTTTAATATTTTAAAATCAAATTGTAAAGCAAGGGTTTCTAGTTCTTTTCGGGTAAAAGCATACATAAATCTTCTAACAGTTAAGACTGGCTTGCGACCGTCAGACAAACTATAAGGAATCCAGAGCCATTTTAGTTGAAAGAAAAAAACCTTTTTGAAAATCTGTTTTAAATGAGAAAACCAATATCTTCTCCGCCAGAGATTCCAAACACTAAGAATTAAAATTCCATCTTTTTTAAGTCGTTTACTTATTTGTTCAAGAATCATTTTTTGGGTCTTTTTATCTGGAATATGATGTAGAACAGCAATGCACAAAATTACATCAAACTTATCATTTATTTTCTCCCATTCGCGTCTTTTAGTTATGTCAATTAGTTTAAATTTAGCTTTTGGATATTCTTTTCCGGATTCTTTAATAAATTGCTCAATAAAATCTATTCCCAAATAATCAATATCTTTATCTTTTAAAACTTTATATAAACGAGCATTACCACAACCTACATCTAAAACTTTGTCTTTTTTCTTTACCAAATCTAAAAAGGGCCTTAAATCAATCCAAATATTTTTTTTCCTTGTTTCGCTAAAATGACTGGCAATAATGTTATAATTGGCTTTAGTTTTTCTAATAATTCTGTCTGTTTTCATATGATCAAAAAAAATTATCTAATAGATTTAATTGTCGACTTTCTTAAAAAGAATCAATTTGATTCTAATAGTTTACTGGCTGCCAAAAGAAAATATGCCCAAAAAGGCAATCCTTTTCCTAAAAATTCACAAATTTTAACTGTTTATCGACAATTAGTTAAAGAACAAAAAATATCACCTAATAAGGATTTTGAAAAGCTCTTGCGGCTCAAAAAAATTCGTTCTTTATCTGGTATTATTCCAGTTGCTGTCTTAACAAAACCTTTTCCTTGTCCAGGCAAATGCGTCTATTGTCCGACCCAACAAAACATGCCTAAAAGCTATCTTGACGATGAACCGGCAGTTATGCGGGCCGCTTTGGCAAATTTTGATCCTTATCTTCAGGTTAAAAGACGCTTAAAGCAATTATACACGACTGGTCACGCGATTGAGAAAATAGAACTTATTGTTATGGGTGGTACTTTTACTGCCCTACCCAAAACTTATCAAAAACAATTTATCAAAAGATGTTTTGATGCTGTTAATAATAAAAAATCCAAAAATTTAAAAGAAGCCCAAAAAATAAATGAGACCGCTAAAAAACGAATTATTGGAATTACTTTAGAGACACGACCTGATGAAATAAACGAAAAAGAAATAGAACATATGCGTCAACTCGGAGCCACTAGAGTAGAAATTGGTGTTCAATCAATTTTTGATGATGTTTTAAAAAGGGTTAAAAGGGGACACAAAACCAACGCCACAATCAAAGCAACTAAGCTTTTAAAAGATGCTGGTTTTAAAGTCTGTTACCATTTAATGCCAAACCTACCAGGAAGTAATTTTAAAAAAGACTTGACAATGTTTGAAAAAATTTTTACTAATGAAAATTTTATGCCAGACATGATTAAAATTTACCCATGTGTAGTAACTTTCCAAGCAGAATTATATAAATGGTATAAAGATGATAAATTTAAACCCTATACTGATAAACAATTAATAAGTTTGCTCTTGGCTATTAAAAAGATAATTCCTCCTTGGGTAAGAATTAACCGTCTAGGCAGAGACATTCCGATAGCCAATATCGCTGCAGGAACAAAAATTTCCAATATCAGACAAGTTTTAGCCAAAGAATTAAAAAAACAAAAAACTCAATGTCAGTGTATTCGTTGTCGAGAAATAAAAGAAAGTAATTTAAATAATCAAACTATTAAGTTTAATCAAATAAAGTACCAAGCTAGTGGGGGAGAAGAATATTTTTTACAATATATAAATAATAAAAACGAGCTTTATACCCTTTTGCGCTTAAGAATTCCCAGCCAAGTTTTCTCTAAAACAACTCATTTTATTCCGGAATTAGGAAAAACGGCTATTATAAGAGAATTACATACCTACGGACAGGCATTACCGATAAATAAAAAAGATGAAAGTCTTGTCCAACACAAGGGTCTGGGTAAAAAATTATTAAAAAAAGCCGAAGAAATTGTCCTAAAGAAGGGAATTAAAAAAATCAGTGTTATTTCGGGAATTGGTGTCCGCCAATATTATAAAAATCTTGGCTACCATCTCGAAGGTAGTTATATGATTAAAAAATTATGAAATTAAAACCCAAAAAGATAATTATCTTCCTAACTGTTTATCTTTTATCTTTAACAGGTGTTTGTTTGCTTTTTATTATTCTTATAAGAAATCTTAAAATTCCTTCAGAAATAAAATTTATTAATTCTGGTTCTTCTACAATATTTGCTTCACCTAGTCCTTCACCTTCACCATCGTTAGCGCCAACAATTTCTTTGATTACTACTGGAGATGTCGGCTTAGTAAGAACAGTAAACTACCAAATTGCTCAAAATGGTTCTACTTATCCATTTGAAAAAACAGCTGATTTATTAGAGAGTTCTGATTTAACTTTAATAAATCTTGAAGGACCATTAATTGAAAATTGCCCAACAACTAATGAAGGAATGATTTTTTGTGGTAATAAGAAAAATGTTAAGGGTTTAGTTTTTGCCGGAGTAGATATTGCTAATCTAGCAAATAATCACATCGCCAATTATGAAGAAGATGGGATTAATCAAACAATTCAAGTTCTAAAAGAAAATGGGATCGACTATATTGGTTTAGACAATATCCTTGTTAGGGAAATACAAGGAGTAAAAATTGCTTTTTTGGGATTTAATTTTGTTGGTGGAATAGGGGATAAGCAACAGGTTGCTAACCAAGTCAGTCAAGCTAAAAAATTAACTAATCTAGTACTTGTTAGTTTTCATTGGGGAGAGGAGTATGTTTTTGAACCAAATGACCTCCAAGTTGAATTGGCCCATTTAGCGATTGATAATGGTGCTGATTTAGTTATTGGACATCACCCACATGTTGTTCAAACAATTGAGGAGTATAAAGATAAACTAATTGTTTATTCTTTGGGGAATTTTATTTTTGATCAAATGTGGTCTTTAGAAACTCAACAAGGAATCATTGGTAAATATACTTTTTCCAATAACCAACTTGTCGACTATGAATTTATACCAATTCAAATAGAGAATTTTAGTCAACCGCGAATCTTAGAGGGTGAAGAAGCAAAATCAGTATTGGAAAGATTATGTGTGTCCCAGGGAGGATTTGAACCCCCGACCTACTGCTTAGAAGGCAGTCGCTCTATCCCCTGAGCTACTGGGACATGTCTTGCAATATTTTACCAATTATATAATTTTTTTACAAAACTGCGATAAAACTCATCCTTGACAAACAAAATGTATATTTTATACTTATAGATGTTGTTGGGAAAAGAACCAACAATTGTTTTTTTTGGAACTTTTTTTAGGATTTGTCGAATGGGTGAAAAAATAAAAACAACGCAGGCTGCCCAGATAAAGCCTCATTCACTCAAGAAAGAGGCAGTCCTTTCAGCCCTCAAAACTTCTCAAAAAGGTCTTACTCAAAATGAAGTCTCTTATCGGAACGAAATTTTTGGTCCCAATAAATTAAAAGAGAAAAAGGGATATTCTATCCTTTCATTGTTAATCGGCCAATTTGCCGATTTTTTAATTATAATCCTCCTTATCGCCGGAGGATTTTCTTTTTTTATCGGTGAAATTATCGATGCTGTCGCTATTTATATTATTGTTTTGGTTAATGGAATTTTAGGATTTCTTCAAGAATTCAAAGCGGAAAAATCTTTAGAAGCATTAAAAAAGATTGAAACATTAGAAGCAAGGGTTGTCAGAAACGATGAAGAAATTACTGTCAAAGCTGAAGAAATTGTTCCGGGAGATATCTTAGCTTTATATGAGGGTGAGAAAATTCCAGCTGATGCCCGGGTTTTAGAAGCTTACTCATTAGAAGTTGATGAATCCATGCTAACTGGAGAATCATTGCCTGTTTCTAAAAAAGAATGTGTTTTTCCTGAAAAAATTGCCCTAGCTGACAGAAAAAATATGGTTTTTTCTGGTTGTATGATTACTAAAGGAAGAGGAAAAGCAGTCGCTGTTCAGATTGGTATGGAAACAGAAATTGGTAAAATTGCTGCTGAAATTCAAGAAGCTCCTCAGACTCAAACCCCACTTCAAGAGGCTTTGGAAAAACTTGGTAAGATTTTAGGAGTTATTTGTATAGCAGTCGCTGTCCCTGGACTGCTACTCGGTGTAGTAACCGGTCGTCATTGGATGGAAATGATTATGATTGCCATTTCTTTGGCGGTTTCTGCTATTCCAGAAGGTCTTCCAATTGTTGTCACTATTGCTTTGGCTCTAGGTATTAGAAGAATGGTAAAAGTTAATGTTTTAATAAGAAAGCTTTCCACGGCTGAATCTTTAGGCGGTACTGATGTTATTTGTTCTGATAAAACAGGTACGATTACCCATAATCAAATGACTGTTCAAAGTGTTTTTGTACCAAAGGCTGGATTTTTTAAATTTTCGGGAAATGGTTATTCTACTGAAGGAAAAATAGAATTTGATAAAGAAGAATCTTCTAAGTTTAAATTCAAAGCTCCCAAGGGAAAAACTAAC
This sequence comes from uncultured Pseudomonadales bacterium, assembly GCA_964467735.1. Taxonomy (GTDB): domain Bacteria; phylum Patescibacteriota; class Microgenomatia; order UBA1400; family CAYXSR01; genus CAYXSR01. Next base: position 25,786 of record CAYXSR010000007.1, read on the forward strand.
ATTTATGCTAATCTCGTAAGAAACTCAGTTTTATGTTCTGATGCAACGATTGATTTTGGTGATCCTACTGAAAGAGCTTTGGTAGTTGCCTTAAGAAAATTAGAGGAAGATGATGAAAAATTAAAGAAAGTTAATCCTCGAACTGATGAAATTCCTTTTAATTCAGCTGATAAGTTCATGGCAGTCACAATTAAAGAGGGAAAAAGCAGTAAAGCGATTATCAAAGGAGCACCAGAAATTGTTTTTAATATGTGTTCTTTAACTAAAAAAGAAAAAGAAAATCTACTTAAAATCAATGATTTCTTATCAGAAAAAGGACTTAGAGTTTTGGCGCTTGGTGAAAAGAAATTGAATACTAGTAAGAAAATGAAACAGTTAAAGGATTATGTCTTTACCGGCCTTATTGGTATGTATGATCCACCAAGAAAAGAAGTTGAGGCCGCTCTAAAAGTCTGTAAAAGTGCTGGCGTTAGGGTTTTGATGATTACAGGTGATCATAAAAAGACTGCCGAAGCTATTGCCCATCAAATAGGTTTAAAAACTCCTCAAGTCTTAACTGGTGAAGAAATTGATGATATGAATGAAAAAGAATTTATCAAATTAGCGGCTACAGTTAATGTTTTTGCTCGCGTTTCTCCTAAACATAAAGTTAGAATTTTGCAAGCTTTGCAAGCGTTGGGTCATCAAGTCGCCATGACTGGTGATGGGGTTAATGATGCACCAGCAGTTAAGAAAGCTGATGTTGGTATTTCTGTTGGTTCAGGAACTGATCTTACTAAAGGTATTGCTGATATGATTTTGCTAGATGATAATTTTTCAACAATTCCCAAAGGCATTCAAGAAGGTAGACGAATATTTTTCAATATTAAAAAATTTGTTCGCTTTTTAATAAGCGCCAACTTTGATGAAATTGCCGAAATTTTTACCTGTATTTTGTTTGGCATTCCTTTATCGTTCTTACCGTTACAAATTTTATGGCTGAATTTAGCCACTGATTCTTTGCCAGCTTTAGCTTTAACTTCTGATGTTGCTGAAAAAGGAATTATGAAAAGAAAACCATATCGGCCAAAAGATGAAATTTTAAGAGGCGTCATTCCTTTTTCTATTTTAGCCGCTATTGTTGCTTATACGACTACTTTTGGTTTATTCTTAACCGCTCTTTATATTTGGAAACTACCAATCGAGCATGCCCGAACTTTGGCTTTTTCCAGTACAGTTTTATTTGAGTTCTTCTTGGTTTTTACCATTCGATCAGAAAAAAGTGCATTTGATGTCGGTATTTTCTCAAACAAACTATTATGGGCATCAATTATTTTCGGTGTTGCTGGTCAGATATTTGCGGTTCAACATAGTTTTGGTCAAAAAATATTCAAAACCGTTGCTTTAACCCCTAAAGAATGGCTGTTTGTTTTGATGAGTGCTTCTTCTGGTTTTGTTGTTTTGGAACTTTTAAAAGAAGTCAAGAAAAGATTCCCAACTATTGGCCGCTTCATTCCAATTAACTAATAATTTTCCTCTTATAATCTTTTAGCTAGCATGCTACAATGACGTTTATGACTACTTACCAAGATAAAATGAGACTGAACATTAAACTAGGCTATTTAAAGTCTGTTTTTCTGTCGCTTATATTTTTTGTCACTACTTGGTATGTTTTTGAAACTAAATTTGTCAACCCGGCTGCTTTGGGAACAGTTTATGCTTTAGCTCATTTAGTAACCGTTGTTTTAGAATTGCCAACTGGCGCTTTAGCCGATCTTATTGGCCGGAAGAAAACAATTTTGGTTGGTTTTCTTTTTGTAGCTGCCGGCTGGTTTTACATTGCCCAAGCCCAACAGTCGATTGATCTTTGGATTGGTTATCTTATAAATGGAATGGGTAATGCTTTAATTTCCGGAGCCGATGTCGCCCTCTCTTTTGACTCTTTAAAAGAATTGGGTTTGGAAGACGAATATATTAAATATTCTGCCAAAGGGGGACTGATTTGGAGAACCGGTCTTATTATTGCTACCTTTTTTGGCGGTTATTTTTATGGAATCAATCCTCGCTTGCCCTATATTCTGGTTGGCATAAATACTGTTATTGCTGCCTTTCTGACAATATTTAATACAGAACCGAAAATTGACACTGAAAAATTCAGCCTCAAATCTTATATTCGCCAAACAAAGTTGGGAATTAAGGAATTAACTAAAAACGAATATATCAAAGATTTTTCTATTTATTATGTTATTATCGCCAGTATTAGCTTCTATTTTATTTATTTTCTCAGTCAATCTTTTGCCACGGAAATTGGTTTTACCGTCACCCAAAGAAGTTGGATTTATGCCGGTGTATTTTTTATTGTCGCCGTGGTAAATTATTTACTTGTCCATTCTAGACTACTTCTTCGTAATCGAGTTTATCTAATGTTTCCTATTATTATGACTTTGGGGCTGGTTCCTGGTTTTTGGGTTAATAAATTGGGTGCTCTGTTTTGTATCTTTCTGTCCAATTTTGCTGGCTCGGCTAGGTTTTCGATTCTTGATCAATATACAAATAAAGAATTTGAATCGAAATATCGGGCGACGGCTATTTCTGCTTTAAATATGATAGTTAGTATTGTTTTTTCAATAATCTCTATTAGTGGTGGAAAAATAATTAGCCTTTATGGCTCCAGAGGTCCTGGCCTAATGATGACTTTGCTTGGTTTGCTAACTTTAATTACTGCCACTCCAATTACCAAAATTCTTTTAACCAAACACAAGGGGACCAGGGAAGAACTTTTTGCTCAACCAGCCAAAGAATACAGACAAGCCTTCACTGATCCGATAAGAAAAAAAGACGAATAATTGTGCTATAATTTCTTTATGAAAGAACCACTAATTCCTTTAGACTTAATTGATTTAGAAGCAGCCAAAAGAGCTTTTCTTGGTGGAGCACATTATTCAGAAGCAGCCTTAGCAGAAAAAATTGTTAGCGGTGAAATTCCTGCTGCTGAAATATCATTAATAACTACCAGTGAGTCTGTATCTGAACAAGTAGACGCCGAAGCCCTTCTTGCTTTCCTCCAAAATCCTGGATTCTAAAAGAATGGGTAACGATAACTTACTCAAAGCTTTTTTTGATCCGAATAGTCTTGACGAACAAATACCATTACTTTTGTGGTATAATTTGTTTAATGCCCAAAAGGCATTTTTTTTATGAAGAAACCAAATTGGCAAAATCCTCTTCTGGGTGCATTAACATTAACCATTTTAATGGTATCCCTTTTTATAGGTGGATTAATTTTAAAAATTACCTGGTTAGAGAACTCCATTCCAACATTGTTTAACGCTGTAGCAACTATCCTTGTCGGGCTTTATGCTTTTTCCTTATATAAAAAACAGAAAAATGACTCAAAAAAAGACGCAGCAAATATTATTCTTTTAGAAGTACAAAATGCTGAAAAAGTCTTAAAGTTAGCACAGAGATTCCTGGATAAACCCATTGCCGAGCTTCCATATGACACCATAACAATGCCAACAGAAAGCTGGTGCGAAAATAAATATCTGTTTGTTGCAGATTTTGATAAAAACCAATGGGAGGCTATAAGTAATTTCTATAGTGTATGTCAATTGTTTGATGAATCGGTTAGGACTAATGCCTCATATTTCCAAAAAAATGAAGAGCAGGTCCGTGTGAACATTCAGAAGAGATCGGCAGAATTAACTAAAGATTACAATGAAAAAATTGATAAAGCTAAAACACCCGAAGATAAACTTAAATTAAGAACAGAGTTAAGGACAAAGATTGATGAAGCAACCGCCTTATACTTGGATGCAGTTACAACTTATAATCCCAAGAAACCAATTGATGATGCTAAGCAATGCGTCGAAGTAATTAAACTAAATATATCACTCTCAAGTGCTATAAATAAACTAAAAGAACTTGCTAAATAGTTAGGCTCGAACCCCATTAACGGTATTTTTCTTTCTAAACTAATTTTCAAAAACAAAGTATTAAATCTTTTTATAAAGTAAGGATTGTCTGTTGGTAAATCTCCATTTATGAGACTGCCTATCTATTATGCAGCCTGGCTCTTGCAATTCTTAATTAATTTTTCAACCGAATAACCCTTAATTTGGATAAAAGTGCTTAATACTATGTTCTTTCTTGCCATTTTCTCTTTATGTCTTAAAACTCTCCCTGGATCCGATTCTATATTCCATGCCAATATCTTTTCAATGAGAATACATTCTAATTTGCTATCCTTGGTGATTAATTCAGCTATCGCTAAGCCATCCTCCATTCCTTTAAAAGGTGTTTGGCGGAGTTCTCCGTTAATCTTAACTGATATTTTCTGGAATTGGTTTCCATCTTCTTCACAAATTTCATCAAATATTAACTTTTTGTCATTCTTCGAATATACAAACTTTTCATTCCATATTGCACAAGTACTCCATGGAATCCTATAAGCTATACCAATATTATTATCCTGATGACAACCATTAGCATATATTTTGCGTTCGTTTTCGCTAAGTATATTGTCTTCTAATCGGTAACCAACGACAATAGTTTTATTTTTACCTTCTTCTAAACTTTTTAATGCATCTTCAACATTTTTATTTGTTATATCCACTTCTTTAGAGTAAGTAAAAAGGTGAAATCTTTCTTTAGAATTCTTGCGCATCTTATTAAGAACCAAATTAAAACTAGTAGGACGCGTAGGGTTCAAATCAAAGACTATTTCACAGGGCTTTCCGTCAACGAGTAAGGAGTCTTGGGATGGACGTTTATTGCACACTATATAAAACTTAGCGATATCATTACTTCCAGCAAATTGGTTTTCTAATTTCTGAATACAAAGATCAAAACCATCTAATTTTGTTCTGGTTGCTAAAACAACTTTATTCATTTTAAGAACCACTTATTGTCTGGAGCGGGCGACGAGATTCGAACTCGCGACCTTCTCCTTGGAAGGGAGACGCTCTACCAGCTGAGCTACGCCCGCATTACAGCTAATAATTTATCATTTAAGGTATAATAAATCAATATGACAGGGAGAAAAATTGTGGTCGCTATGTCTGGCGGCGTCGATTCATCAATGTCGGCCGTCTTGTTAAAAAAAGCCGACTGGCAGCCGGTGGGTGTTTCTTTTCGTTTTTGTCTTTGGAAAAACAATCGTTGTTGCTGTAATCCAAATTCTTTTCTTTCCGCCAAAAAAGTTTGTAAAAAATATAATATTCCTCATTTTGTTGTCGACCTGTCCAAAGAATTTAAAAAAACAATTGTTGATTATTTTATTGATGATTTTCAGCAAGGAAAAACTCCTAATCCTTGCATAATCTGTAATCGTTATATGAAATTCAAAAGTCTTTTTGATTTTGCTAAAAACCACAAAGCCAATTTTGTCGCGACCGGTCATTATGCCAAAATTGAGCCTGATAAAAAAGGTATTTACTGGCTTAAAAAAGCCAAAGACAAAACCAAAGACCAAGGTTATTATCTTTCTCTTTTACCCCAAAAATGGCTTAAAAAAATTATTTTCCCTTTGGGAAATTATACTAAAAATGAGGTTTACAAAATCGCTAAAAAAGAAGGCTTTGGATTTTTTAAAAAAGAAACTCAAAGCCAAGATTTTTGTTTCTTAAACAATTATCATTTAACGTCATTTTTAGACAAAGTAATCGGGGAGAAGCCGGGAAAAATTTGCGATTCCAAAGGAAATGTTTTAGGTCAACACAAAGGTCTTCATTTTTATACCATTGGCCAGCGAAAGGGGATTAATCTAGGCAAAGGGCCTTGGTTTGTGGTTGATAAAAAACCAAAAGAAAATATTTTAGTCGTGGCTTCAAAAAAGGAAGAAAAAAATTATTATAAAAAAGAGGTTTTTCTATCTGATTTTAATTTTATCAGCGGAAAGGTTATTAAAAAACCAATTAAAGTTCAAGCCAAAGTCCGTTATGGACAACAACCAAAGTCAGCCACTGTTTATCCACCGAAAAATAAAAAGCTTAGATTAGTTTTCAAAATTCCTCAAAGAGCGGTTACTCCTGGTCAATTTGCGGTTTTTTATAAAAACGAGACTTGTTTAGGCGGTGGGAAAATAATCAGTTATAAATAAAATTGACTTGCTTGTTCGGTTAAATTAGCCAGTTGTCCGGCATCTAAACCACCAGCTTGAGCCACAAGAGCAATAAGGGCATCCATATCTTTAATTATTAAAGATTGACCGTCAAGCGCTTTAACATCAAATTGACGTTCCAACGAAAAACAAACCTGTCCCATTAAAACTGTATCTGTTGTAACTGGAATTAAGTTGCCTAAAGTTTCGTTCAAGCCTAAAAAAAGATTAGATGTTATTTGGGCGGCTAAACGCGGATCTGATTCACACTCTTGCTGATGACCTATACCAGCAAGATAAGATGCAATTATTGGTAAATCTGCTTCGGGAACTCCTGCCATAATAAACCTCCTTATTATTTTCCTCTTTTTCCCGAATACATTTGTAAAGTTCGGGAGTTAGTAAAGGAAAAACTTCTATTTGTTTTTAAAGGTAAATTACTCTTATCAAAGCCGAAGCTTTTTCTTTTTTTAAATTTGTCTAAAAATTGTTTTTGCTGAGGATTCGAACTTTTCATTATTTGGAGAATTTTTCTTTAACAATCTGGGCAATTTGGGCATTATCGGCTTTTCCTGACAAATTTTTAACACAAACACCAATTAAAGCTCCTAAATTGTTCAAATTAGGATTTTGGCTCATAATTTTTTCGACTTCTTTTTCAATCTCTTCTTTAGACATCTGTTGGGGTAGGTAAGTGCCTAAAACTTCCAGCTCAAACTTGGTTTTTTTGGCCAAATCTTCTCGACCGCCCTTTTGAAAAGCTTCTAAGGATTCTTTTAATTTTTTAACTTGATTATTAATCAGTTTAATTACTTGCTCGTCGGTTAATTCTTTTCGGCCGGCATTTATTTCTTCATCTTTGATTTGGGAAAATAAATAACGCAAAACTTCGGCTTTTTCTTTTTCGCCGCTTTTTAAAAGTTTAATGATTTCTTGCTGAATTTGATTTCTCAACATAAGTTTATTCTATCATAAATTTGCAGAAGTGTCGGAGAGGCGAGATTTGAACTCGCGACCTCACGGTCCCAAACCGTGCGCGCTACCAGCTGCGCCACTCTCCGTAATTTCGTTAACCCGCTAACCAACCACCATCAACATAAAATACCGCGCCAGTACAATAATCAGCTTCATCAGAGGCTAAGAAAACTGCCATGGCGGCAATGTCTTCTGGCTTACCCAAGCGTCCCTTAGGAATCCTAGCTAAAGTACCTTTTAAGGCTTCGGAATTATTTTTAATTGATTTTGTCATATCAGTATCTATCGCCCCCGGCGCAATCGCGTTAACATTTATCCCTTTGGGTGATAATTCTAATGCCAATTCCTCTGTCAAAGCAACTACACCTCCTTTAGAAGCACAATAGTGGGCTAGATTAGGAAAACCTACACCAACGCCACCAGAAGCAACCGAGGCTAAATTAATAATCCTCCCCTTGCCAGCTTTTTCCATATAAGGAACTGTTGCTCGAATACATAAGAATTGACCTTTTAAATTAACATCTATTATCTTGTCCCAATCTGCCTCACTCATCTGATCAAAAGGTTTAAAATCTATTACCCCAGCATTATTGACTAAAATATCAATTTCTCCAAAATTATCGACCACTTTTTTGAGCATCTTATCTACTTGATCTTTTTGAGAAATATCTGCCTGAATAACCAATGATTTTCGACCAAGTTTTTTAATTTCTTCAGCAACCTTTTGGGCCTCTTCAATTTTAGATCTAAAATTTATCGCTACATCTGCTCCTTGTTTAGCTAAAGCTAAAGCAATTGCCTTACCGATTCCTCGAGAGGCTCCCGTCACTAACGCTTTTTTTCCGGTTAATGAAAACATTTTTCTCCTTTCTTTATAATGTGCCGCGGGAGGGAGTCGAACCCTCACGAAGTGTTAGCTTCACGGGATTTTAAGTCCCGCCTGTCTACCAGTTCCAGCACCGCGGCCCGTTAAAAATCAAGTTTTATTATATCAATCTTATCAGGAATTGCCAATTAGATGGCCAAAATTATTTTCGGTAATAAAGAAAGTATTGAAAAAATTCTTTGAAATAGAAAAACACTCCTTTTAGTGGTTTGTTTTTAAACCGCCTTTCAGATGTTATAACCGAAACATTTTTAGCAAATTCAACCTTTCCAATTTTTTTCAATTGAAAACCAAGATCAACATCTTCCATATTAGTTAATTCCAAATCAAAACCATTAGTTTTCAAATAACTATTCTTTCTAATTGCCGAGTTTGAACCAACAAAAAGAAAACAGCCAAAAATCAGTCGATAAAGAAAACTTAAGATTGGTTCAAAAACATTATAAAAAAAATCAAAAAACCAGCCACAATTTTTTATTCTCACCGGGCCAGTAACAGCTACTAGATTTTTATTTTCAAAATAAGCACTCAATTTTTCTAGCCAGTTTTCTGGAACTTGAGTATCTGCATCAGTGGAAAAAATTATCTCACCCTTAGTTTTCTTAAAACCAGCTGCCCTTGCCGCACCACGTCCCTTTTTCCTCTCTGTAATAACCTTTAAATTTATCCTCCGATTCGGAGGATTAAGCTTAGCCCTATATCTTCTTGCTACCTCTTTTGTTCTATCACTTGAGTTATTATCTACTACAATCACTTCAAAAGGAATTTTTGTCTTTTGGCTAACTAAAGAATCCAAACACTTACTGATCGTTTTCTCTTCATTGAAAGCCGGAATAACAACGGAGAACATAATTTATTCAATAATTTCTACTGGCTCTACCGCATCAACACCTTCGGTTGGAAAACCTTCCAACCAATTAGCAAATTCTTCTTCACTTTCCCCTTCCAAGGGAATTAACCGAAATGAAGAAAGAATTTTATTGTAAACTGGTTTCCAAAACTCTACACCCCCATCATCTTTTTCAACAAAATAAATTACTTGATCCCAATCAATAAAAGCAGTTAATTCTTTATTTTCAACGGCTACTTTTTTAGCCGCCATTGAAGCGACTGTTGTATCCAAACCACTGCCTTCTTTTACTAATTCGTCTTGTTCCAACCACTCTTCAATATCTTTATATTTACTATCATTACAAATAATCGTTATCTTTCCATCTCTATCTTTAGCTGTTAATTCTAGATAAGCATAGTTAGTTTCATCTTCTGGATGGGTATTAATTTCAACTTGGGTTGGATATTCAAATGCGAAACCAGCTGGATCTTGCCATTCCTCCCAAACAAAATTAAATTCTTCTTTTTGTTTTTCTGAAGAAGAAGGAGTCATTTTTTTCGAAGACCAGTCGAGCAGATCATTTTGAAAAAGAAATGAACCAACAATAATCAGTATCAAGCCGATTACTGCCAAAATTAATACTTTCTTTTTCATAAAGTTAGTATAGCACCTTTTTAACTTTTAAAATATTATTTTACATGTTTTAAAACGATGTTTTACGTGCTATATTTAAAATATGTTCATTCAAAAGCTCAAAATTTTTCTTCTGATTTTTATTTCTCTGTGTTTTTTGTCCCTATTGCAGCCTGACAAAGTGGAGGCGGCGCGGACTCGAACTAGAAAATCAAAACAATCTTCAGCACCAGTTCAAAGTTATAGCTACCAAGGAGTTCGGGTGTCTGTTCGTTTTCGACCAGATAGGCTAGGAATATTATTAAACTTTTCTAATTTTGATAATTTAGAATCTGGTAGCTATGAGATTATTTACAACGCCAATGGTATTCCTCAGGGAGCAGGTGGGTCGATAATTTTGGGCGATACTGATACTAAAGAACTGTTATTTGCTACTTGCTCGGGTGGAGTTTGCAATTTTCACGAAAATATTACTAATGCTCGGTTAAGTATTATCTCTCGATTAAAAAATGGCCAAACAGTTCTTAAGCCATTCATTTTAAGGGTTTAATTAGATTTTTCTCTTATTTAGTAGAAAATCCTATCTTCAAAACTGTATCCCAGAAAAGATCAAAAGTCATCCGAGTATAAATAGGCAGTTGGGGATACTCTTGTTTAAAATCTTTTTTTAAGTCTTTAAATAAATTCCTAAGATCAATTGGTAAATCTCTAAATAAAGTTCTTCTTTTTTTCTTTAACTGAGGAATTACCTCACTTGGTTTTATACCAGCATCTTCCATTTGGGCTAAAAAGAAGTTTGGCGATACTTTAATACCTGGTTCCTCTTCTTTAAAATCAACAATCCAATCTTTCAAATCATCTAAAATTTGTTCTGCTCGGGCAGCCATTATAACCCTAGGATATGCTTCCTTTAGATCTTCAAAGCTTAAATTTTCAACTGCAGCAGTAATCAATGGATTTTTTTTGAAAAAATGAGCAATTAAGCCAAAATAAATACAATCTACCTGTAGATGTAATTCAGCCATTTTCAATCTATGGGATACATCATGGTTTTGAAGAAATAAGTATCCTTGTCTTGCTTCTTCTTTTAAAGAATGACAAAGCAAATTTCCAAAAGCCATTAATTCTGGCATTGTTATTAAACCACTATCAACCAATTTTTGAAAAAGATTTTCTCCTGGAACAGCCATTACTTCTTGAAGCATAGGAGAAGGCTTACTCCCTAAAGAAACTTCTTTAGCCATAAGTTGTTCATGGCTTTGATTATCCAAATAGTCATCTATTGCATTAAAAGAAGTCCTCATTTCTTTCAAAACACGAAAAGACGACAAAGAATCTTTTAATTGTTTGGGGTCGTCATAATCAACTGCGATTACCATTAACCAACCGGCTAAAGCAGTATTTAGAGGCTGATTTTCTAAAACTAAATCAAGGAAAGAATCTCTTAATTTTTTAGTTTCTGGTGATTCCCTAGGTAATTCTCTACTAGTTGGTTGTTCGCTTATCTCTGACACAGTTCTATTATATATTCTTGAACTCTTTTGTAAACTAATTATCTGTCAAAATTATTTCAAGTTTGCTCGGAAAAAATCCAAGTCCCTTTGAACAACAGTGTTCCAAGATCCACTCATATTATGATCGGCACCGGGGTAAAGATAATAATCAATTTCTTTATCCAGTGATTCTAGTTTGTCTACCAAATTATTTGACCACCAAACCGGAATATACTCATCACTATTTCCCTGATGAAGTAATAGGGGAGCATTTATCCAATCTAGGTATTGAGTGAAAGAATATTTGTCAACATCATAATTCTTTTCAAAGTCAGCCAAAGACTTTCGTAAAGCTTTCCCACCATCTTCAAATTCATAAGTATAATACAAAATATCATAAGGAAAAGCTTGAGAAACTGGCGCCCAAAGAGTAGTTGGGTAGTGGTCACCAGAAATTTCCAAAACCGATAAGGCAACCATCCCACCATTACTGTGTCCCCAAAGAAAAACATGATCAGTATCTGCTTGGGCTAAATTATTAATTGAAGCTAATAAATCCAGAACTGAAGTAAGCCGCAAAAATCTTTCTTCCCAGACATTGTTCGGTGGCATATCAGATTCGCCATAGCCCAAGAAATCAGGCGCTAAAGTGATAAAACCATTATTAGCATAAACTTCTCCTGCCCGAGCTGTCCCCACTCCAGTTTCATAAACTTCCTGGTCAACATAACCCCGCAACATTACTACTACTGGCAGTTTAGCTTCTTTTTTCGGTAAGTTTAGCAGGCCGGTAATTTTGCGACCATCAGAAGTATAAGAAAAAAGGTAAGCAGTAAAATTGTCTTCTTCTTTTAAAACTTTTTCTAAAATAATCTCACTCGGTTTTCCGCCTCGCTGATGTAATTTTTCAAACTCGTATTTTTCTAAAGGTTTCAATCTTAAAATTTCTTTTGATGTTTCTAAAGGCGAAACCATTTTCCAAGATGCCTGTCGATTTTTTATAAACCAAAGCCCGGCGGCAATAGCCACAAGAAAAAAACTACCAATTATCAGAAAAGTTGTTTTTTTATTCATTGATATTCTAAAAGTGACTTTATTAATTTTCTTGAATAAAATCTCATTGCTGAATTTATTGACAAAATATGGCCAATCCCAAAAAAATTAATCATTCTTGCTCCGGGAAAAACCATCGCTGATTTAGGAACCCAACCATCTAATCTAGATTTGGCCAAAATAATTTTTTTTCTTTGATTCTCAGATAAACAATCGCTTATTTCGTCCAGTCGTAAAATCGATTCGGCAAAAACCGGACTTATTTTGGAGGTCGCTTTCAGAATTGGCGAATAACCCAATCTCAGAGGAGAATTAATACACAACACTTGGCAAATTTTATCCGGCCTTTTTTGGAAAATATTTATAGCCAACGACCCACCAGCACTAATACCAATCAAAAAGATTTTTTTGTGATTGAGAAAGACTTTATCAATCTTATCAACTGCCTTTTTTAACACTAACTTAAAGTCAGTCTCCTTTCTAAGCCAACCGGTTTCAAAAGTTTCCAAGTTAATTCCATATTTTTGTTTCCATGTCTTTTTTGTTGATCTTAGGATAGCTTTACCGTCTAAAATTCCCGGAATTAAAAAAAAGTAATTATTATCTACCATATTATAATTTTACAACTAATCGTCGAAAATGCGTATACCATCCAATACTAAATTTGTGATTTAATTATATCTATGGTAAAGGTTCTAAGATTATTGCTAAGTTTGTTTATTACTTTGTCGGCCGCCTTCATTGGTTCAAATTTCACTACTCCCTCCATTGCTGGCTGGTATGCCAATCTTAAAAAACCAGCCTTTAACCCGCCAAATTGGGTTTTTGGGCCAGTTTGGACAATTCTTTTTATTTTGATGGGTGTCGCTTTCTTTCTGGTTTGGAATAGGGGATTTAGAAAAAAATCAGTTAAGGCCAGCCTTTTTTGGTTTTTGGTGCAATTAGTTTTAAATGTCTGCTGGTCACTAATTTTCTTTACTCTTAAATCACCAGGTTTAGCATTTCTAGAATTAATTACTTTATGGGTTTTTATTTTAATAACAATTCAAAAATTTGTAAAAGTTTCCCGATTGGCTGCTTATTTACTCTGGCCATATATAATTTGGGTTTCTTTTGCCGGCATTCTTAATTTCTCAATTTGGTGGTTAAACAAATAAAAATAATTATAACTTCAAAAGGGAGGTGAAAAAAATGAATTTTTATACAAGCAATATCGAACAGTTAACTTTAAATAATACTTTTTTCCGACAAGTTTTATTTACCGGTCAGCATTGCCAATTAGTCTTAATGGCACTTAAACCAGGAGAAGAAATCGGCGCCGAAGTCCACCCAAACGTTGATCAATTTTTTAGACTTGAAGCTGGTGAAGCCAAATTTGTTGTTGGTAAAGGAGAAGAACATTTGTTAAAAGATGGTGACGTGGCGATTGTTCCGGCTGGAATGAGACACAATGTAATCAATACCTCAACAGATAAAGACTTAAAACTTTATACTATTTATTCTCCACCAAATCATCCAGACGGTACTGTTCATAAAACCAAACAAGAAGCAATGGCCGCCGAAGAACACGAACATTGACTACAATATTAATGAAAAACAAAATCCTCACTTCAAAGTGAGGATTTTTATTAATAAACTTGTAAAATATCTAGAACTAGACAATAACAAGATTAGCTTCTTCTGCAAGTCTCTCTGATGTTTGGGCAGCCTGTTCAAGAATAAACAGAGTATTCTCTTCAACCCAAGTCGTTGGAGAATCACTCCCTTCTGTTAATAATCCTGTTAATAATGCATTTACATCTGGACGACTTCCAAAATCAATAACTAATAAACCCTCTGATACTACAGGCGTTTCTCCTCCACTCATAAATGTCTCTCTTTCTAGGCAGATTAATTTAATATAAATTTACCCAGAAATCTTATCACTAATTTTTTGTTTAAACAAGGATTGGCTATAACTTAATTTGTCAATTGTTTCTAAAACAATGTATAATAATTTTGCCTTTATGGACTCAGAATCTCTTATTCGAACTCTAACTGCCCTTTATCAAGAAAAAATAGATAGTTTACAACCTAAACAAATACTTCTCGTCCAACAAGAATTTCTAGCTTTAGAACAGGCTTGGCATGAAGGAATGTTTTCTAGCATTCAAACAGAAGAACAACTTATGACTATCGCAGCCTTGAATGTAGCCGTCAAAGCATCTCAAGACGGAATTATTATCTAATTAACTTCTCCAAACATCTTGACGAATTAAGCTATAAATTGTTTTAATAAAGATATGATTGTTGAGCCTTTAAAGAAAACTACCAAAAAAACTAAAACTTTTATGGAAAAGTTTACTGACTTTATCTCCCAGTTTTTAGGTAGCTGGTGGGCAGTTTTTTTTCACACTCTTTGGTTTAGTATTTGGCTTGTTTTAAATTTTGATATTAATGTTCTAACTTTTAGTGTGTCCTTAGAAGCAATTTTTATTGGTATTTTTTTGCTCATGGCTTCCAATAAAGCAGAAATAAGAAGAGATTTAGCCGCTACCCGCCGAAGAGAAAGAGATAGAAAAAGAATTGAACACGACATTAGACTTGACGAAAAGGCTGATCGCCAGTTGCAAGAAATAAAACGACTTCAAGCAAGAATTGAAGAAAGACTGGATAAAATTGAAGGAAAACTAAAATCTTAAAACTTCTTAGATCCCGAACCATTTTTTTAATTTTCGCCCATTTGACAAAAAAAGCAAAAGGAGTAAACTAAAAGCCGAATTTAATAATTATTAAATTTAAGAAAATTTCACAGAATAAATAAAATAAATGGCAGGACCATTAGGAATTGAATATAATATGTTTCCTATAATAGATGCGGCTACTCTAGCTGCTGAGCCGATGTTTAATCTTCTCGAACTTCAGCGACAAATGGAAGCAGTTAATCAATCTTTTATTTTCGTAGGAGAGAACCCAGAAACAGGCAGAATTCTAATAGAAGATCGCGATGGAATTATTCAAGATATTTTTCCTACCCAATTCAAAATGCTTTGTGCTTTAGGTAAGGTTGAAAATTCCTCTATTCCAATAGTTATCGAAGCTGATGAAATCACTATTTTAATTTAAATTAACAACTTTTTTCTAAGGATTATTCTTTTTCAAGCGTTTGAAATATTCCACTTGTTGGAGACGCTTTGTCGCTTCTTTTCTTGTTTTATAAGGTCCACCAAGATTCTTGCGAGTTTTTTCAGACAAGACATAATAGCCATCTTTTCGTTTAACTATCATTTTTTGGCTACCCAATTGCCTTTTTTATTTTTGAAATATTTTTTCTTTACCGCAAACCAAGCAACTCGGTGGGAAGCAGTCTCCCGATCACCGCCATATTTCAATTTACTAGGGTCTTTAAATCTTTCCCAGGCATTATTAAAGGCTTCTTTATAAATATCCTGAGCATCAGCTGGAAGATTGTCCTTAACTGAGTCTGGAAGCTCTTTTCTTGTCTTATAAGGAGCCATATTTTCATACTACACTATGAAGAAAATAAAAAGCAAATTTCACTGCGAACAGTGAATAAAGTCTGAACCTATTTGATGACAAATTATTTAGCCTTTCTTTTTAAGAATTGACTTCTTCTAAAAAGAAATAGGTTTAGCAATACTATAGGAGGCATTGTTAAGGAGCCTATTAAAGCTAAACTTATCATTTCAATTCTGACAGCTGAAACAAAAAAACTAATAAAAAGCAACCCATAACCTAAAACTGGAATCAGAAAGGTCTTTTTTAATCCCTTAACTACTTGAATGGGATTAAAAAATTCAAATATTCTGAATAGTCCTGTAGAAATAATTGTCACTAAGATCCAGCCAATAAAATTACCAATCGGTATCCCAAAATAAGGACCACCACCAAGCCAAGTCCAACTTCCTGCTTTTACTTGTATTGGATCCATAAATAAATCAATAGCTACAACTAGTAAACCATCAGAAAAAATAAGAAAGGGTAATAAAAGACTATTTTTTCTGTTTTTAGCTGGCTTTTCTTTATTTAGCCAATATAAAAAAGAATTAGTAATGCAATAACCGATATAAATAAACACTGACCAGTAGAAAATAACATTTAAAGGAACGGTAAAAAATTTTATTCCACCCGGAGCATAGACATAATTTCCTCCAAAAACTACTCCGTATTTTAATCCTATAAATTCAAAAATAAATCCAGTAAAAGCAGCTATTAAAATAAATGAAATTCCGCGAAAAAAAGATAATGTCCAAATTGAATGAAGTAAAAGTAACAAAACTGGCAGGTATAACATCAAAGAACTTAAAAAACGACTTTGTAAAAAAGAAGGTTCAAACAATTTGCCTAAAACGTTTACTGCCGAAACTAGTAATATTAAGAAAAATAAACTCCAAACAATTTTGGCTTTAGCTAACATAGTTTTTTTTAGATTCCAATCTGTTTTATGATAAATTATTTAAATTCTGATTCTCTTTTTAAGAAATCTTTAATTATTCTGGAATGTTCAAAAGCAAGATTATTAAAAATTTTAGTGTCTTTTTTAGAAACCCACTTGTAGTCAGTTGTAAATCCTGGATGCATTCTTATTTCTTTCTCATTAACCTTTCCCAAAAAAACATCTATTTGATCAGTAAACTTATCATTACAAACAGGTAGGGAAAAAATATATTTTCCTTTAAAAGAATTGGTACGAAGATCACAATTTACTTCCTCAATAATCCCAAGCTTTGTAGGAATACCTTTTTTAGATTCACCAATACCGCTTATTAAACTCCAATAACCTTTATATGGCTCTCTACCTCTTTTTATTAATAAAATATTTCCTTTATTGTTGAGAATGATAGCGCAAGCAGTTCTATATTTTTTCATACCTGAAAACTTGTATAGAGTTCGAGCCTATTTTATCGAAAAGAGTCTTTATACCTCAGGTTTTACTTCTTCCTCTTCTTTGCTTGTGTAATGTTCAGAGATTATTTTGTTGGCTACAGCTACAAGTTCCTCATATCCCTGATTAGCTCTGGGGTCTTTTTTCATGCCTATTACATGATGGTCATCAAAGCCAAGAAGTTGACCGTCCTTTTCAGAGGTATCTGCCTTACCAATATTATTTTCTTGTTGAAATTCTAGAATTGCCGAAGTTGGATCACCATCATAGTAATGAATATGTTTAGGACGTAGGGTAGGATTACTTGCAAAATATTTTTCCCAATATTCTTTTGAGGGAATTGTATTTTCTGCTCGTTTCCACTGAGCACCAGCTTCTTTTATCATTAACTGTAACATTTCACTATCAAAAGAGTCTCTATAGTACATATTTTTAATTAGTTGGTTAGCGAGTGGGACAGCGGCATCAAGCTGGAAACCTAACTCCTGCAACTCTCCTACGCACGTTGTAAAACAATCAGTTCCCAATTCTTCTCGTCTCCAATAGTTTCTTTCTTCTTTATGTCTAGTAAATGCCTGCCATACAGTAGATTGAGCATCTAATTTCTGGCCCCAACTTATAAATGATTCAACCAGGGGAGTATCTTCTATCATCACTCTTTTTTCTTCTCCTTCTATGGTTTTTATTTCTGAAGCATATTTGGAGCCTGTTTCAGGATCAACCGGAGTGCTTTCAGGTAAAAATACCATCCCAGCATCTACCATTATTCCAGGATTCTCAACAGTATTCGGCCAAACAAAAACATCATTCCATTTTGTCTCACTTTGGGGCTTTGTGAAATCCTTTTCCCACCCATTGAAAGCAAAATTGTGTTGAGAAGCAAGAATATCTGAAGGGAACACGAAGAATACCTCGTTTCCATTTTCCCCTCCATAATAATCATTTGCAACAAGTTGGGCAGCGAAATGAACAGCTGTTTCATCTGCGTATTTTGGAGCAGTTGCTAAATGAAAGTTTAAAAGATTGCCCAATCTTTCTCTTGCTTCATCTTCATTTTCAGCTGCTAAAACCCATTGTTCCATCCATTTTCGTACGGACTCCTCGTCGCGAGTTTTTAATCCTTGAAGTGCTAGTGGTGGCCTTAGTAGTTTTTCGTCCCGCATTACGTCCAAAAAACCACTGTGGAATTCTTGTAAACCAGCAGAATGATAAAACATTGCGTTATGATCTCTAAACCCCTGACGAGTAACATGTGCTAAAAAATGAGGGTTTAGTCTGCGCCATAAGGCGATATATTCTTCGGTTGAAAGACTAGCCAATAGTTCTGGGGTTAGTTTTTCTCTTTTCTCCTGATTACTTAACGGTAAGGTCCTAATTTGTTCATAATATGCTTCAAGTAGTTGCCTCGCGTCAGGCGCTTCTGCTTGTCGTGCTTTTAGATCCTTTAATTCTTTCTCAATTCCATCAATTTCTGCATAAAGAGCTTCTTTTTGAGAAGTAATTGTGCCTAATCCTCGCTCCATTTCCGAAACTTGTCTATCTTTAATACCAACCATTCTTCTCAACTTTACTAATACGTTTTTTAATCTTTGGGTTATTTCTGTTTCTGTTTTTCCTGTTAAAAAATGTAAATCAAGCGCTTCTTTATTAGCTTGTTCCAATCTTTCTTCTTTTTCGGGAATAGTACGTCCAAGAAATCTAGCTTGTGAAACAGCTGCAGCTGTTTCATCTCTCCCTTTTTGGTCAAGCTTTTTAGAAATAGTTCGGGGATTAGTTAGCTCTCTTGCTGTAGAAGTTAATTCGCTTGTTGATTCAGACATTGTTTTTCCTAATTTTTATATAAACAAATTATATAACTACTAAGAATGGAGAACAATGCTGAACAGAAGATTTCGAACCGTTCAATCCTAATATTATTTTTTTTCCTTTGCCGAACATAAATTTAATAACTTCTTCCCAAGGTCACTTATGTCAATACGTCCTCTTTCTGGTTTTATATTTTGATTAGGTGTTGCTTTGACCCTTATTTCTTTAACCTTAGTATGTTTCTCTAAACATTCATATATCTTTTCAATTGCGAATGTTTTACTAAATTCTCTCTCAAGCAAACCTAGAGATAACATATTATCCAAATATGATTCCAAATTTTCTGGGAAAGTTAGTGAAACTTTATCTTTAAGATAACTAAAGTTTTTTAGCAATGGTTTATATCCAATTTGTCCTTTAATGTATAGATTAACATCGATTATGGGTAGGCTACCTGATATTTTTAAGTTTTTAATATTCTTTTTTAAACCATACTTAGACAACTCTTCTTCTGTAAAAGAGTCAACTTTTACAAAATTATCTTTAGAATTAATAAATTCGAGAATTTTGATTTCATCTGCAGTTAGACGATTTAATATTTCAATGAAAGTTACCATGACTTTGCTAGCAGTTTCTTTTTTTGAAGCTGTTGCTAAAATTTCGGCATAATATTCAGCAACTTTATCTTCACTGGTAAATCGCATTTTTTCTAATATAGGAACAAGGATTCTTGTATTAGGTGATACTAATTCATCTTCATCATAACCCTCCAATTTATCGAGATATTTTTGGATATTTTTTTCAAATATCTCTGCCATTCGTCCAATTGGAGAAACAAATAAAGATGTACATTGCGCTAAAGCTTTACCCACAACCCTAACTGAAGGCTGAGCTGCATCTTGATAGAGTGCAATTGTGTTTGCTTTCACAATCTCAGCTGCTGCATTAAGTTTTGATATGGATTTCATATGTTTTTAGATAATAATCTGTCTAATCTTGCTGCCGGACTAGGATTCGAACCTAGATTGACGGGTTCAAGGCCCGCTGTCCTACCATTAGACGATCCGGCAAAAACGGACAAAAGGGGAGCTGCCTTTATCAAAAAGTTCGGACTTATTTTGAACAAAGCTCCTGACCGCTCGGGCGGGGCGGGAAGGAAAGGGAGTTGGGGGGAAAGGAATTCCCGCCCCGCCCTCGCTTTCGCCACCGCCGAATTTCGTGCCAGTGAAACTGGCGCACCGCCTCAATTCTTTACTCTGCTATTTTACCTCTTTTATCTTAATATTGCTATTAAGCATTTCACTTTCATCGTCGCTCCATTTGCTAAACTCTAATTCCCATTTTTTCCTTAAAGCCTTAACGTTGTCGCCACTCAACAATAATTCAAATTGATATTTTCCGGGCTTAATAATATTCGGGATTTCATTGTCGGCGACTGGATTAGGTTGAACCATTGTATCCAGAATTAAAATTGATTGATCTCCGCTTTGTGTTTTTACAAAATGACCAAAATCACAATGCCTAAATAAACTAACTGGAACACGGATAGTATTTGTTCTCGGTTGAAAATGACTCCAAACTAAGCTAATTGGCAAAAAGTATTTTAATTTGGATAACTTATTTTCTTTATCTATGCGCCAAAAATTCACGGGCATAATTTCTACATTTTCGCCAGCAGAACCTTTTTTATGCAAAATCTTGATTCTAATATAAATTGTCTGGCCAACAATTTCGCCTTGCGGAGTTGATAAAGATATTTGATGACAATCAGGAGGAGCTAAATTTATTTCCATGTCCAAGATTGCTCTATTCCAATACTTTCTGATTCTTTCTTGAAATAATGCAACCACCAAAGCTAAAAACGTAACAACAGCAAGCCCGACACTCACCCATAAATTGGCTGGATCGGTTAAAACGGGAATAATTTGTGGTGCCTGTTTTATAATTTCATTCATAACATTTTTCCTTTAACAATACTTTGAAAACCCTTGTCGTTTCACTTCTTGTGTGATCGGCTCCAAAAGTTCTTCAACGCTCTTTTTTTGATTAAGATAATTGTTTTCCTCAATTAACAGGCAGGTATAAATAAGAATTGGAAGACTATATTTATCTAAAATACTCATTTTGCCTTCAATCTCTGATTCAACCTCAAGTTTTATCTGATTTTTCCTTTCGTACATTCGTGCCAATAGCCCACCAACATCTTTATTTGGCTTCGGATAGCGACCGTCTAAAACCGACATAAAAATTTCCTTATCGGAATATTTCGGCTCAGTTTGTTTCCAAGCTACATACTGCGTAATAACGCGATTTAGGGTAGCTCTCCAATTCCCAGTTAAAAAAACAACCAGACGGAAAAGTAGAAATAAACCTAAAATTACAAATAAAATTATCCACCACATATTAGTTATTCCTCATGTCATTAAATAATTGCATTAGTGTATACGCAAAAAATGTTACCGCCCCGGAAAGCAACAGTAGAACGAAAGAAAGACCACTTCCGTTATTCAGAAAATATAATAATTCGTAAATTGAAACAACCAAGAGAATGTAAAACGAAATTTTTATCCGAGAAATAAGTTTTGAAAGATATTGTTGTTTATTCATTTTTATCTTTCAATTTATTTAATCCCTCGCTAATTTCCTGCAGCTTTTCATTGGGCAACGACCAACCTCTCATTAGAGATTCATGAAACCCATGCAATAAAAAGGAGGAATAAATAGTACTAATCTCTAGCATTAAAAATGCATCTTTTTTGTCAAGTTGTTTACAAATTGCACTCCCAATGTATTGCACCTCACGGGAAGGTTCATTTCCCACATACTCAACAATCTCTTTAATTAACGAAATGGGATTAAAGTTCGTTGCTTTTTCAAAAAACAAATAAAGAAAATGTTCAAATATTTTTGCTTCTTCCTCACTTTTAATAACTCTTTCCCAGAAAAATTTTTGAGTATTAAACAAAGTAAAATAAGAAATTACAAAAGATATTTTGTTTTTACTCGATACATCAATTTTTTCAAAATCCTCTATTATTTTTAATATTTTTTTTGTTATTTCCTCGGAAAGAACCATTATTGAAAAACAAACTCCGCCTGCTTTCAGTTTTAACTCTTCATCAGTCAATCTCTGCGATTTGTTTCTTTTGAAAAAATTAAACATATTATTAAGACCCGCCATGTTTTTTCGACATTTTATCTAAAAATTCTGATCCTATCTCGTTACCTTCTTTGTCTTGAATAATTGCACCTTTGTGAAGCAAAACATAATCCCAAAAATCCTCACTCTCAATCATATTTTGCAAAACAAATTGCGACGCACTTTTTCTAGCCGCGCTGTTTATCATCAACCCTATAATAAAAGAACCAACGGCGTGAATCCACCCGTAAAATATCAATAGAATAATGGGTAATGGAATTATCAAAATAATTCCCAACCAAGTAAAGAAAAGGTGTGCGGGTTTATTATGTTTGTCGCCAAATTTAGACATAACAAAATCACCAGCTTTCGATTTATTTACTAAAACAGTAATCTCACCGGTTTTGTATCGCTCCAGAAATTGCTGATAGTTAATAAGTTTTTTGTTCATATTGTTACTGCGTTAACCCAATATTACCCTCTTTTTATTTAATTTTTACCTTTTCCAAGGCTTGTTTGGCCCCATCGTAAAATCCACGGATAATTGCGGTCAAACGGAATTGTGCTTCTTTAGTTGGTTCAAAATTAGGCTCAAAACCAAGGCGATCGCAGAGGGCGAACATTAATAGACTAGCAGTAACACCTTTCTTCCAAGCCGTATCATTAAATAGCCGATTCAATGCCCGCGCAACACATTTTGGATCGTAGCCTGCTACGTGATATTGGTCAAATAAATCAGCGATTGTCTTGTTACGATTGCCAAGAAAGACTCTGTCAAAAGCTTTCTTGGGTGTTTTTCCGAGAGTGCTAGAACGAGCAATTGCTTGGTTATAAGATTCTGAGGTATCCCAGATATCATCTCTTTTCTTTTCGTGTAAATAACGCTTTGTAAAAACACTTTGAGCAACCGCAGATTTATCTCCAAATTGATGTAGCCATGCAAGCGCAAACAATTCAAACCGCAAGGGCACTATTTCGTCAGCAAACTTTTGAGAATTGATTTTTTCAAAATTATTATCTGCTTCTACAACATTACGCTTTATTGTATCAACAAAAACGGCTCCGGCATCGATGTCTTCAATTACCGGATTTAAAATATTTTTATCATAAAAGTCGCTACAAAATTTCTCAAGGTCAACTTCTTGTTTTTTATTAAAAATTCCCATATGTTTTCCTTTTATAAGTTTATTTCAATAAATCATCGATACTAATTTCAAGGGCTTTCGCAACTTTCTTTAGTGTATCAAGTGTTGGGTTGATATTCTCGCCCTGCTCAATTTTAATAATCGTGTTGTTGGCAACATCGGCAAGTTTTGCGAGCCGATCTTGCGAAAGCCCCTTTTTTTCTCGTAACTTCTTGAGGTTCTTTGATAATGGATGCTCTTGCTTTGACATAGTTTATATTTAGTAGTACTATTAAATTGCAGTATAGTAAATCATTTAGTACTATTACAATGATACTACAAAATACTTTTTCAGTCAAAATTTTAGGGAGTAAATTTGTTGTGCGCGCACGGGCGGGTGGGGCAAGCACAACATCCCTTTTGCCTGCGGCGCTTTTTGCGAAGCGAAAAACGAAATTCGGCGGTGGCGAAAGCGAGGGCGGGGCGGGAATTCCTTTCCCCCCAACTCCCTTTCCTTCCCGCCCCGCCCGAGCGGTCAGGAGCTTTGTTCAAAATAAGTCCGAACTTTTTGATAAAGGCAGCTCCAAACAGGAAATTGCGGTTTTTCAGCCGACCAAATCCACGGTTTTGTCAGTTGGATTGCGGCTTTTTGCCCGACGATATGAAAGTCCGTTTGACCGAAGCTCAAAGTTGAGTTTTTGCTCAACAGCCAATTTTTTGCTTTTCGCAATTGCGAAAATTCTAAATTTCCACTTCGCCGCAGGCGGAGCAAGAAAGCGACAATTTTTCTGCCCCGTTGGGGCAGTTGCCCAAAAGCGATAACAATAAATTTATGAAATATTTTATTTACGCCAGAAAATCCACAGATGAAGATGACCGCCAAGTTCTCTCTATTGAGGGACAGCTTACGGAATTAAGAGAATACGCCATAAAAGAAAGTTTAGAGGTCATAGAGGAATTTGTAGAAAGCAAAACCGCCAAAGTTCCGGGGCGACCATTGTTTAATAAGATGATAGAAAAAATAGAACTTGGCGGTCCTTGGGGAATTTTAGCCTGGCACCCCGACAGGTTAGCTCGTAATTCCATCGATGGCGGAAAAATTATTTATTTGGTGGACACTGGGAAAATCGGATCGCTAAAATTCCCCACCTTTTGGTTTGACGCAACGCCGCAAGGGAAATTCATGCTTAACATCGCTTTTGGGCAAAGCAAATACTACATTGATAATCTCGCGGAAAACATCAAGCGTGGCATACGCCAAAAGTTAAGGAGGGGCGAACTGCCCGGACTTGCTCCGCTTGGCTACCTAAACGAATTAAGGCATCATACCATCGTTAAAGACCAAAAAAGGTGGCAAGCAGTTCGCCGACTCTTTGAGGCGTATGCCACTGGCGAACACACTTTGGATAGTTTGCAAAAATTGTCGCTTTCTTTGGGCTTGGTGAGCCGAAGGACTGGAAAAGCCATCGTCTTTTCCAAACTTCAGGAAATGCTCAAAAATCCTTTCTACTACGGCGTGTTTATACACAAAGGCGAAATGTATCAGGGAAGCCACGAGCCGATTATTTCCAAGCAACTTTTTGAAAATGTGCAACGGATAATCAAACAAAGAGGCAAGCCCCGAAAATCCAAAGAATTAAAACCTTACGCTTTCAGAGGAATATTCAAATGCGGCGAGTGCGGCAGAGCCATAACCGCAGAAACTAAAATTAAACCGTCGGGGCTTGCCTATACTTATTACCGTTGCACCAAGAAAAACAGGATTTGCAGTCAAAAGTATGTTGAGGAAAGAAAATTAGTCGAGCAGTTAAACGGACTTTTTCAAAAAGTTGCTTTAAGCGACGAGTGGAAAAATAACTTTCTCAAACAATGGGAGAAAGATTACAAAGAAATTTCCACGAAGTCGCATGCTTCCGCCCAAAATCTTAAAACGGAACTCAAAACGCTTGAGGAAAAACTGACAAGACTTTTAGACGCTTACCTTGACCAAACTATCACCAATGAAGAATACACCGTTAAAAAACAAAAAATCATTAACCGCAAAGTTGAGATTAACGAGGAACTGAATAATTTTGGGCGGAAGGGAAATAATCGGCTCGAACTCTTTAAGAAATGGATTTTTGAGGCTCGCCAAGCCAATTCCGTAGGAATTTCAGGAAATTTAGAAGAGAAGCGGAGCTTCTTGCAAAAAATTGGCTCGGACTTCCATATCGTCGGGCAAAAAGCCGCAATCCAACTGACAAAACCGTGGATTTGGTCGGCTGAAAAACCGCAATTTCCTGTTTGGAGCGGGTGATGGGATTCGCACCCACGACCTTTTCCTTGGCAAGGAAACGTTCTACTCCTGAACTACACCCGCACAAATTTCCAAGCCAATTTTATCAAAAACATAGAGTCTAAACAACCCTTGACAAAGAAAAGCTTAGGTTGTATTCTCAATATACTCCCGGGGAGTATATGAAAGGAGAAAAAATGGCAGACTTATTTAAAGATTATTTAAAGCAATTAGAAAAAGCGGATAAAGTCTTAAAACTTACTCCAAAATTAAAAACTAAACTAAAAACTCCAAATAAAATTATTAAATCTTATGTGGCGGTGAAAATGGACGATGGTACAACCAAAAAATTTAAAGCTTATCGAGTTCAATTTAATAATAATTTGGGGCCTTACAAGGGCGGGATTCGCTTCCATCCCAATGTTAATTTATCAGAGGTAAAAGCACTTTCTGCCTGGATGGCAATTAAAGGAGCAGTGGCTGATATCCCTTTTGGCGGTGGTAAGGGAGGCGTGGCAGTAAATCCTAAGGATTTATCTGAAAACGAGCTAGAAAGGCTCTCACGGGCTTATATAAGGCTAATTCAGCCCTATATCGGCCCAGATGTCGATGTTCCGGCACCAGACGTCAATACTGATCCAAAAATTATGGCTTGGATGGTAGATGAATATGAAAAAATTGTCGGTCACAAGGAAAAGGCGGTTATAACTGGAAAGCCGTTAGAACTTGGTGGTTCAGAGGGTCGGGTAGTGGCAACTGGAAAAGGTGGGGTAGATATTTTAGAAAAATTAGCTAAAAAACTGCATTTAAAACCAGAACAGACAACGGTTGCTGTTCAAGGTTTTGGGAATGTCGGTTACTTCTTTGCTTTCTTTGCCCAAAAAAGTGGTTTTAAAGTCGTTAGCGTATCAGATTCAAAAGGTGGAGTTTTTAATAAAACAGGCAACTGGTCAATGGAAAAACTTTTAGAATATAAACAAAAAACTGGCAGTCTTAAAAATTTTCCAGGAACAAAAAATCTTACTAACGATCAACTTTTGACTTTAAAAGTTGATATTTTAGTTCCGGCCGCTTTAGAAAAAGCAATTAACCAAAAAAACGCTGGAAAAATAAGAGCGAAGGCAATTGTGGAAATGGCTAATGGACCGGTAACACCGGCGGCCGAAAAAATTTTAGAAAAAAAGAAAATTTATTCTGTACCAGATGTTTTGGCTAATTCTGGTGGTGTCACTGTTTCTTATTTTGAATGGCTTCAAAACAAGAAAAATCAGCGCTGGCCAAAAGCTGAAGTTTTACAAAAATTAAAAACAAAAATTACCAAGGCTTTTGACAAAGTTTGGAACGAATCAACAAAAAGGGGAGTAACTCTCCGTCAAGCGGCTTATATTTTGGCAACTCAAAAAATTTCTCAAAAAAAAGGCGTCTCTTAAATCGGAAAAGACAGCGTGGTTTTCACCACATCAGTCCCTTCACTCGAGACGCCAAAAACTGAACACGAATAACGGTTACCGCAAAACCAGCGGCAGATAGACTGGGTAGATGTGGTCGACGATGAGCATGTCGCAAGCCACCGAATCCCATCGATTCCAGGCTAAGTCTAGGATTAAAGCATCTATGCAGACACCTGATTTCGGCGCCAATCCTGTTACATCCCAAGTTACCTGATACCCGTCTGATCCATCGCTGTCATTTGCGACGAAGTGCCAGTCGTCGTCATACCAGGCGAAGAATTGCACGCCTGCGATGCCGACGTTGTCCGTCGCTTCCGCCTCAAGCAAAACCTGTCCGGTAAGCAAAGCTCCCGGATGTGGCCTGATCAACCGGCCTGTCGGCGGAATCGTATCTGGACAATCCGGACCATTGAATACTCTGAACGAGGAAACTTGGTCGTTGAGCAGAACACTGCTCCCCGAAAAAGTCCTCCCCAAACCAAAGTCACTCTGGTCAGTGCTAAAACAAGCCGCCGCACCGCCAAAATCTTCTTTCTCAAAAACCAAAACGCTCCAGCCGTTGGGCACGCGCACCGACGAGGCTTTGTTGTTGAATCCTACCGGCATATTTTGGCTACCAGCGCTAGCGCGTAAAACATAGCCCACGTCCTGGGGTTCGCCACCACAGTTAAAACCGGCGTTTTGATAAAACAGCACGCCGCCTGTCTGTGGACACCCCGAACTCGGACAATCGGGCTGGTCAAACACTTCAAACGACGACAAAGTATCGTTGATGAGCGAACCATCGCCGTACTGGTCGCCGCTGAAATTGCTGTCACTAGCATTCAAACACTTTGTTGATCCAGTTCGATCCGGCCAATCCCAGATTCGCACCGACCACCCAGTTGGAATTCGTACCGAAGAGGCAACACTTTCAAATGTCCTCGGTACATTCTGCCAACCAGTTGTGGTGCGTCGAACATAACCCACGCCTTCTGGATCGCCGCCGCAGTCGTAATTGGCGTGCTCGTAGAGCAACACGCCGCCAGACTGCGGACAATTACGCCGCAATTTGATGTGTACATAGCCTCCGGGGTCCATGGTTTCGTTCCCGGCCTTATCCCAGATGTGAATCGTCAAGATCACATCCTGGTCAACCAGAGCCGAGCAATCCCAGTTCCATGAGTAGGGCGCAGTGCTATCATCACCCAAGTGTACCCATTGGCTAGTGCTCCAGAAATAGACGTGGAACTCGACCTTATCGACACCACTCTCGCTATCACTAGCGTTGGCCTGGATCAGCAACGGGCAAGAGTCAACTGTTGCACCATCAGTCGGCGACGTAATCCCACCTGTTGGTGGCGTCGTGTCAGCTACTTGACAGGAACCAGTGTTAAATACCTCGAACGACGAGATCGTGTCGTTCATGGGGTTCCCGTCGTCGTACTGGTCGAGACTGAAATCGTTGTAATTCCAACTCAAACATCTCGACGACCCCGTCCGGTTACCACCAGAATAAGCGAGTACGCTCCAACCCGATGGCACGCGCACTGACGATGCCTGATTGTCAAAGCTTGCAGGCATGTTCTGCCAGCCGATCACGGATCGAATGACATAACCTTCGTCTTCACCGAGCCCATAGCATCCGTGTGCCATGTCATGATAGAAGATAACTCCACCAGACTGTGGGCAATCTGCCAAGGCACAGTTTGGGGCGTTGAACACTTCAATCGACGAAATACTGTCGTCGAGTGTCCCACCACCGTCATAGGAATTGTCCGGCAAGTAAGTATCCGACCCATTGAGGCACGCACTTGAGCCACCCAAGTAATCATCTTTGTAAACCTTCACGCTCCAACCAGAGGGAACAGCAATCGAGGACGCCTTGTCCTTGAAACCACCCGGCAGGTCCTGCCCGCCGATATTGGTTTTGACAAAGTAACCTTCATTTGCGCCGCCGCCGCCGCAATCGTAATCCGGGTTCTGATACAAAATTACCCCACCCGAATCCGACGCTGGGCAGCTAGGCGGAGGTGGCTCGCTGCAATTCTGGTAGCTAAACACCTCAAAAGAGCGGATACTGTCGTTAACCGATCCGTCCCCATCATAGTTATTATCTGGAAGGTAGTTATCGCTACCGTTGAAACACGCCGTATTGCCAGCGCGATCATACCCATTCCAGACACGCATGGACCACCCAGACGGTAAGTACAGCGACGACGCCTGGTCTTGGAAATCCCCAGGCACGTTCTGCCATCCGGTGCTTGACCGCATCACGTAGCCATGACCTGCTCCCTGATTGTTGCAGTCATAGTTCGGGTGGATGTACAAAATTGCTCCACCAGACGACGGACAGACAATCGGAACTGAAGTCGGCGTAGGAGTTGGTGTTGGTGTCGTGGGAGGTGGTGTTGGCGACCAACCACAGCCAGTCGTATTGAACACCTCGAACGACGACACTTGATCGTTTAGATAAACACCGCCATCAAAGTAATCGCCCTGAAAATCAAGTTCGTCAGCGCTGAAACATTTCGAATCGCCGCCGCGGTTGTCATGCTCAAAAAGCTTGACCGACCAACCACTTGGGACTCTGACTGATGAAGCTTGATCATTGAAGCCGGCGCCCACATTCTGCCAACCCGTGCCACTCCTGCGAACCCAGCCTCCGCCTTCAGATTTCTCTTCACAGTCGAAGTAAGCGCCACGGTAGAGTATCACTCCGCCCGACGACGGACAGTCGCCGCCACAACTATGAATAAATCTCTTTCCACTGGAAGTATAGGTCCAAGAGCGTTCCGGACATGTACTACACCAATTCATCTCAGTTACGTTAACGTTACCGTCACTTAAACTTGTCACGTAGGCAACATGTCCAGGACTCCCCTCAATAACCATAATATCTCCAGTTTGAGGAGTGCCATTAACATCACATCCAGCCAAATCAGCCTTATATGCCCATTCTCCAGCATCTCCACTTCCCACCGCTGCTCCCACATCAGGACGCTTATAGGCTGCCCAGAAGGTACAATTTCCCTTATGGGTATGTGTACTAGTATCCCTAGAACACTGCCAGTGAGGGATTTGTGGATATCCGCAGCAACCATCAGCATTTGGAGCGAATTCACAAGTACTAGCAGGAGTAGAAAAATCCTGCTGAACCTCTGGAAACATATTTGGCTCTACTGTCTGTAAGTTTATCCCAAGAGAGATAGAATCAACCATTGAAAAATAGAGATTGCTTGCTGAACCATTATCACGCGCTATATATTGAACAAGCAAAACCCTATCCGAAGCATTGATGAAAGTGAAAAACAACGCTGGTGACATACAACTCCCAGATTTTGCCAAAAACAAAGCTTCTTGACCACTTATTACTGCATTAGTTGCCAGAGGTATCTCAATTCCTCCCAGTGTTAAAAGAGATGAAAGGGGCTCATTCTGCCGAATCCACTCTAATAACTCAACATCCAAATCTTTTTGCCAGACATCAATCGTGACTTCTGCATCCATTGCTTCAGAGATACTGACTCTCTGCCTTATCACATGGGATGGCCTTACTAAACTATTCTGAAAAACAATCTCGGGTTGCCAACCAAAAGGATACCTTATGGAATAGTTCCAGGTCTCGTCCTTATAAACCAACCAAATCTCTTCTGTTTTAGATGCGACATTCTCTCCAGAAAAACATAAAATCATGAAGATTATAGTCGCCAACACCAATAAGCATCTTTTCACTGTTCCACTCCTTATTCTCTTGTTCCAAAAAGTTGAAATCCGATTACCAAACCCATTATTCTCATCACCAAATCTACTCATCTCACTTACCTCCTGTTTAGAGTGAGAACTAGAATTGTGAAAAACCGTTATTCGATTGTCAACGTGCAAAACTCAAAAAAAAACAGCAGATTAAACGCCTTTGTTTAGTTGCTGTTGTGTTTTTCGAGCATAATAACCCGCACAAAACGGGAGTAAGCGGAATTTTACTATGAAACAGAGGAAAAGTAAAGAAAAATCGATTTATAAAATTAATTTATAAATTTAAAGCTAGAGAATATCGAACTTAGAGCATTTTTCTCGTCTGTACCATCTTCATTGGTATCAGGATTAAAAGTACCATAATTTACCGAAAGAATATATAAAAGATCTCCTTGCTTAAATAGATATTGTGTTTCTTTAGAATTTGGAGCAATAGGAGTCCTTTGAATCTCTGTTTTTTTTGCAGTAATGTGGTTATTACTAGTATCTTGTATATAAACTATTTCTGGTTTATCTATTTCAAGTCCTCTGCTTTCTTTAATTTCCTTCCAAGAAGATAATTCTTTATCATACTCATAATTGATAAATTCTTGAGCGCTTTTTGCTGTTCTAACAATGTTTAATTTTATTGTGGGTGGTTGTCCAATATTTTTATTTTTTTCCTTGATTAAAGAAATTCCA
The DNA here is from genome assembly GCA_964467735.1 of uncultured Pseudomonadales bacterium. Classification (GTDB taxonomy): domain Bacteria; phylum Patescibacteriota; class Microgenomatia; order UBA1400; family CAYXSR01; genus CAYXSR01. The sequence goes on from CAYXSR010000007.1 coordinate 56,833, forward strand.
TAGTTAGGATCAAGATCTTCTGTTTGAATCTTTAGATAACCAGAAAGTATGTAATCTTTTGGGTACTTTAACTCAAATCTATATTCTGTATTTGTATATGTTCTCCAATCCGCAGGAATTTGAGGTTGAGGACTTACTCCAGGATAAAAAGATACTTCTGGTGATGTTGATTGTTCTGGACTAGGGGAAACAGAAGCTTCAGGTGAAGGTTCTGGCCTATTAATGGTTTTGGTTTGATAGAACCAATAACCTAAAGCACCTAAGCACATAAATGCGCCAGCCAATAAAATAAAGA
>CAYXSR010000008.1:0-40243 GCA_964467735.1 uncultured Pseudomonadales bacterium
TAAAGTTAAAAAACTATAAAAACCTTCAAAAGCAGTAAAAAAATCAAGATTCTTGTCAATCAAAAAATAAATCCAAACAAATTCTATACCTGTTAGAAATTCTACTAATGGATATTGAAAACTAATTTTTTTCTGACAATAACGACACTTTCCTCCCAAAAATATAAAAGAGAGCAGGGGAATATTGTCATACCAACTAATTTGTTTTTTACAATGATCGCAATAAGAACGACCCCATAGCCAAGAAGGCAACCAAGTTTTACCTTCTTCTACTTCACGATAAATCAAGACATTAAGAAAACTTCCAACACACAAACCAACAATAAAAATTAAAAAATAAATCAACATCCTAAAAGTTTATACTCCTTTTATTCTAGATTATGTGGCGAATATGCTTATTCAGCCATGCCACATATCTGAATAATCGGAGCATTGCACTCTTTTTATATTTTAAATTCAACTAAAAAGAGTTTAACATATTTTTGCTATTTGGTGATTTTCCGCTAAAATTAGAAAAGTAATGATTTTTGACCGCCAAAAATTAAATTTAAAAAAATTCATCATTCCGCTTGTCTTCTTAGCTATGTCTTTTGCTTTTTTCTTCAAGCTTTTTTATCCCAAAATTAGTCTTTTTTACACTCCCGATTTTAATCGTTCTGATGTTTTTGATATTGGCTTTTCTTTAAAATATTTTTTATCCCAAAGTTTAAAAAATCACCAATTGCCACTTTGGACTAATTTAATTGCCACTGGTTTCCCGGTTTTGGCCGAGGGACAAATTGGTACTTTTTTTCTTCCCAATCTTTTATTGTTTTATTTTCTTGATCCAGTAGTTGCTTTTAATCTAAGTTATGTTCTCGCTTTTTTCCTGGTTCAATGGGGAATGTTTCTTTTATTAAAACAATTAAAACTTTCTTTTTGGTCAGCTTTTTTTGGGGCAATTGTTTTTTCTTTTTCCGGATTTTTCGTAAGTCATGTAAGACATCTTAATATTATCCAAGCCGCCAGCTTGACTCCCTGGCTTTTTCTTCTAGTTTTAAAATTTTGCCAGACGAAGAATTTAAAATCTTTACTATTTTTTTCTCTAATTTTAAGCCAGCAGATTTTTACTGGTCATTTTCAAACCGTATTTATTAGCCTTTTAGCTCTTGCCATTTATTTCACCCCAAAATTATTCCATAAAAAAAAGTTATTAATCTTTATACTCCTGGCAATTCTCGTTAGTTTCTTGTTTGCTAGTATCCAACTGCTGCCCACCATCGAACTTACTAAAAATTCCGTTCGATCTGGTGGTTTAAGTTTTGATAAAGTGGTCGAATTTTCCTATCCCTATAAACACATTTTAAGTTTTATTTCTCCTTTTTATTTTGGTAATCCGTCTTTAGGAACTTATCCCTTTTCTTTCGAAAATCTCGGGATCTTCTGGGAAAATACTTTTTATCTAGGCGTCATCCCTTTAATTTTGGTAACCATTGGTTGCTTTTTAAAATTAAAACAAAAAAAAGGTTTGTTTGTTTTGATATTTTTATCTTTCTTGCTTGGTTTTGGGAAACATTCACCACTGTATTTCTTTTTTACCATGATGCCGTTTAATTTTTTCCGAATTCCTTCTCGATATTTTTTCATTGCTGTTTTTGGTCTGGTAATAATCAGCAGTTTATCTTTAGATTATTTAAAAAATAAAATCCCTAAAGCTTTGTTTTTTACAATAATTATTTTTTCTTTTTGGCAGCTTTGGGATTTTCATCAACAATATCCTGAAGTTGTTTTAAATAAAAACGTTCTGCTTAAACCACCGGCCATTGTGTCTTATTTGGAAAAAGAGGAAAATCAACGTTTTTGGCTATCACACAAAGCTCAAAATTATGTTTGGTTTAATCTTTTAAAATTCGGCTGGCAGAAACCAGAAGGATTTTTATCTTTAAGAAACAGTTTATCCTCTTATTCTAGTTTAGTTTTCGACATCCCTACAATTAATCTTTTAGAAGACAATTCGCCAAAAGCCAGTTCTTTTATGTTTGATCTCGTCGAAAAAAGCACAATCTTAGATGAATCTGCTAGTTCTATTTTTATTTCGCCAGCGACAATAAAACTGTTACAACTAACATCAACACCAAATATTTTAACGCCACTCCAAATAAATTCCTTGCCAGAATCAATCGATTTAATTCAAAGTTTTTCTGAACAAAAAAATCAAGTTTTCTTTTATAAATTAAAGTCTGTCCCGTCAAAAATCCGTTTTATTAAAGAAATCAAAAGTAGTCAAACAATTGTTGATTTTGTCTTGTTTTTAAAATCCGAAAATTTTGACCCTTTTACAAGTGCGGCAAGTACCGAAGAGAGTTTAACTGACAAAAAATTTAGCCTTCCTCAAAACCAGCCAAAAATTATGAAACAAACTCCAGATGAGTTAGTTGTTGAAACCAAAACAGAAAATGAATCATTTTTGTTGGTTGGTGAAAGTTTTTATCCTGGATGGAAAGCTTCAATTGATGGTCAAAAAACAACTATTTTTCCCATAAATATCAATCAAAGGGGGATAATCGTGCCCCCGGGTAATCACCAAATAAGTTTCAGGTATCAACCAAACTCATTAATCTGGGGGACAATAATATCTTTTTTCAGTGTGGTAACAGTAGCTCTGTTTGTTTTTCTTTTTCCAAACAAGAATCTAAAAATTGATTAGCTTTTTGCTCGTTTTGGAAACACTTTAAATATACTTGTCTTAAATAAGCATCTGGGAAAGGACTTTCAGGAATCATTTTTTTCACTTCTAAAAGCTTGTCTTCTGCCTCTTGGCATCGATTTGTTTCTAAATATAATCGCCCCAGCAAAAGATGTGTTTCTGAATCAGTTTTTTTAAACTCTAAACTTTTTTTTAAATATTTTTCTGACTCTAAATATTTTTTGTTAATCAACAAAAATTCTCCCAGCCGCTTACTCATCTCTTCATAATAAGAAATTGTATCTGCCAAAAAAAGATTTTTATATTTTGCTAAACTACCAGATAGGGGAGAGTGATAACTTTGCCAAAGTCGCTCGTTTTCTAGTAAAACACTTTCTAAAGAAGGCGGCTGGTCTTTTGGAAAATAGCGATAAAGTAAACCAAAAGGTATCGCTAAAAAATTATCAACTGAGACAGATGGAATAGAGTAAATTGGAAACTTATCAATATTTTTGTTTAGAAACATTTTTAAGGGTTCCTCTTTTTGCTTAAGTGGTTCCAGTTCTATTCCAGGATATTTATCTTTCAACCACTGCTGATAATAATTATCGTAAAGACCAGAATAATTAATTAACTTCACTTCATTGCGACGATAATCAAGTGAATAATAAAGATAAACGCTATTAAAGAAAGTCGTGTCAGAAATCGCAAATACCGCTCCATTTTTTTCAACTGTGTCTAAAAGATCTTTAGCTAAGTTTTCGGCGGTAAAATCACTCTTTAAAACTGAAATTTTAGGATAGTTTTTGACCAAATTTCTAAAAGGTAAATTTATAAATAAAATCAAAAAGAGTAGAGAAGTGACTAAGATCTTTTTTTTGTTAGAAAAGATTCTGATAAATATAGTTTCTATTTTTTCTATTCCAAAAGTTAAAAGTATCGTCACAAATATATAAGGAGCCAGCATAAATCTTTCAAAAGTGGCCACGCCAAAATCAGTACTAAGCCAAAAACTAGCATAACCCAAGAACAAGGTAAAAATTAGAAACGAAATCAAAGAATATCGCCATAGTATTTTTTTGTTCATTCCTTCTTTATTTTTATTTCTTATAAAAATTCCTATCAGTAAAAGAATCAAACCAATTATCCCAAAATCACCAATTAAAAATCGGCCAAAAACTGCCAAACTTATTAAACGTCCCAAAATACTATTGTTGATTCCTGGCGTGGCCCAAAAAGTTCCATAGCCAACCCGAAAGAAAACTTTTAAAAGATTAGCTAAGGAATTTGGATTTCCCCAATTAACCGCCGGTTTTTGGCTAGCGGCTACTAATAAATAAAAATAAAGAAGGCCGCCGGGAAGAATTAAAAGAATTTTTTTAAAAGTTTTTTTGTTTAAAACATGCCTTCTTATTACTAAAAAGACTGCCGGTAATAAAAATATAATTGTATGATGGTGGGCAAAAGAGAATCCTAAAAAGAGAAAAAACAAAGATAAATACTTTTCTTTTTTTGTTTGCAAAAATGAGAAAACAAGAAAGGTCAATAAAACAATAAAAAAATTATTTAAAGAAAAAACTTCTACGACTTCAGCATAAAGCCAAAAGGGATAGAGAACTGCCAGCAGTAAAGAGCTTAAAAAAGATATTCTTGGTTTGAAAAAAAGATTTAAAAGCTTATATAAGAAAACAATCGTTAGAGCCGCCGGAATAGAAGATAAAAAAGCCACCCGCCAAGCTGGTGTATTCCAAGGTAAAAAATGTCCAAACAAACTAGCTAGTAAAGAAAATAAAGGATAACCAGGAGGATGAGGTATCCCCCAAACACTGGCGGCTGAAAGATAGTCTCCTGAATCACCACCGTAAACTGTTTTTACCTGGTTAAAAGTAAAAAAAGAGAGAGCAGAAAGAAAAAGTATTAGACTCCCTCTTTTTCTATTTAAAAAAGTCAATTTTCTTATCTAATACACCAATAGCAAGATGTTCCTGTTGGGTTAGGACAACCAGAAACAGTATTAGCTCCAGAACCATCATATTTGGCATTATTATCATTCCTAAATGCTTTTGATTCTGGCTGGAAACAAACCCGTAAATCTTCACAGGCAGTTCCACTACAAACGGTTGAGCTAACAATAACATCTTCCAAACCACTGGCTTCCAAAAATGCCTCTTTAAGTTCACCAGCTTCTTGGATTGAGGACAAAGCTCCAGTTAAAGTATCTAAACCATTAGTAACAACAGAAGTAGCACCCCAAGGAAATGAGTTTTTAATAGCATAATACCGTAATGCCGCATTATAAAATTCTTCCACCATATTTCTGGTAGAAGTGTCTCGACCTTTTTTCAATTGTTCAAAAGGATCAATAGTTGCCAGTAAGCCAACTGCCAAAACACCCAAAAGAGCAATAACGATTAAAAGCTCGATTAGGGTAAAACCTTTTTGGCTTTTCATTTTCACCTCCCTTCTTTACCCTTAAGTTTTTAGGGCAAAGTTTAATTTTTTACTAAAATTGACTTGTCAATTGATAAATAGGTGTAATAATAGAAATCACCAAAAAACCCACGCCTACGCCTAATATAACCATCATAAGTGGTTCAATAGAGCTTGTCAATCCTTTGATCGCCACCTCAGTTTCCAGTTCAAAATGTCGAGAAAGACGACTTAAAACTTCTCCCAATTTACCAGTTTCTTCACCAACCGATACCATCTGATTTAGGACTGGAGGGTATTCGTCAAATCGACTTAAAGAAACCGCCAAAGGTAAACCTTTTTCAACATCTTTTGCGGCGATTCTTATTGATTTTTCAAACACCGCATTATTAGCGGTCTCGGCAATAATGTTTAATGACTCAATAATTGGAACACCAGCATTAATAAGCATTGATAATGTTTTGGTTATTTGAGTTAAAATAACTTCCCGGTTCAGCTTGCCAATAATTGGCATTTGTAACATTTTTTGATCGATTAACATTTTCCCAACAGAAGTATTTCTCCAGCGATTAAAAAGATAGACTAACCCACCAATTCCCGCAAAAACAACAAACCAAAAACGAGCCACAAACCTTGAAGTTCCAATCAGAATTTTTGTCGGGAGAGGTAATTCGGTTCCAAAATCTTCATACATTTGGGATAACTTAGGGACTACGTAAATCATCATTATAAAAGCTACTACTATCATTCCTGTAATAACAATCGCCGGATAAATTAAAGCTCCTCTAATTTTACCCTTAAATTCTTCTTGTTTTTCTAAATTGTCAGATAAATTTGCTAATACTGTATCCAGCTTCCCAGAAGCTTCACCACTTTTTACTAAGGCTAAATAGGTTCCCGAAAAAACTTTAGGATAGGCTGATAAGGAGCTATAAAAAGTGTCGCCGCCTTGAATTTGTTCGACAATTTTAGCCAAAATACTTGCTAATGATGGTTTACTTTGATCTTTAAGAATCGAAAGCGCTTCTGTTAGAGTAAGGCCAGCAGTAATCATAGTTGAAAGTTGTCTAGTAAAAGCAGTTATATCTTTACTAGAGACTTTTTGGAAAAGAGAAATAGAAGAAAAGATTTTCTGACTTCTCTTTTCATTAACAGTAATTATAATAAGGTTTCGTTCTCTTAAAATTCTAACCGCATCCTTTAAATTGTTGGCTTCAACAATGCCTGAGAAATTTTGGCCTTCTTTAGTTTTAACCTTATAATAAAATTTTTTCATTTAGCTCCTGCCTAATAATCGTGAAAGTTCTTCCGGACGAAGAGACCACTCCTGAGCTGTCTTTAGGGATAGTTTTCCTCGATTAACCAATTCAGCTAAATTTTTTTCTAAACTCATCATTCCTAATTCCTGAGAAGTTTGAATAATATTATCAATTAAATGAGTTTTACCTTCTCTAACCGTATTTCTTACTGCCGGAGTGGCCAATAAAATTTCGGTCGCCGGAATTCTCCCTCCTCCAATTGCTGGCAAAAGCCGCTCAGAAATAATTCCTTCTAAAGTATTGGAAAGCTGAATTTTAACTTGCGTTTGTTGGCTTTCTGGGAAAACATCAACAATTCTATCAACTGTCTGAGCAGAACTGTTAGTATGAAGGGTAGCAAAAACCAAATGCCCCGTCTCTGCCACTGTTAAAGCTGCCGCAATTGTCTCATAATCTCTCATCTCTCCAATTAAAACAATATTCGGGTCTTCTCTAAGGGCCGAACGAAGCGCTACTTCCCATGAATGAGTATCATAATGGACTTCCCGTTGGGAAATAATACTTTTCTTACCTTCATAAACGTATTCTATTGGATCTTCAATAGTTAAAATATGTTCTGCTCTTGTTTGGTTAATCTCTTCAATAATAGCGGCTAGGGTAGTCGACTTTCCATGTCCTGTAGGACCGGTAACTAATACAAAACCACTCCTTAATTCCCCAAACCGACTACAAATTGGTGGAAGATTAAGTTCCTGTAAAGATTTAATTGTTCTAGGTAAGAGCCTCAGGGCGGCGGCGGCTTTCCCTCTTTCAAAATAAGCATTAATTCTAAACCGCGCCTTATCTTCATATTCAAAAGAAAAATCTAATTCTTTGTTAACTAAGAAGAGTTCTTTTTGTTGAGGGGTAAGTAGAGCAAGAACTAATTCTTTTGCTGTTTCTTCCGTTAATTTTTGGTCACCAATATTTACTAAACCACCATCAATTCTTAAAATTGGCTGGTAACCGGCAATAAGATGCAGATCTGAAGCATTAACTTCAACTGTTTTTTGAAGTAAATTATTTATATTCATCATTTTTAAACCCTTGAGACCCTTAAAACCTCCTCAATTGTGGTAATTCCTTCAATTGCTTTAAGGTATCCATCTTGAGTCATTGTTATCATTCCGTCAGCTACTGCTTGCTGTTCAATTTTTGAGGCCGGAGCTCTTTCTAGAATAAGCCTACTTATTTTTTCGTTAACCGGTAGAACTTCAAAAATACCAACTCTTCCTGAATATCCAGTATCATTACATTTAGGGCATTTTTTACCCCTGAATAAAGTTAAAGAATTTTCTTTATCTTTTGGAAAAAGAGCACCAAGAAAATTCTTAATATTTTGCACTACTTCTGGTGCAGGTTGATACTCTTCTTTACAATATTCGCAAATCTTTCTTACTACTCGCTGACCAACTACTGAAATCATTGATGATGCTAAAAGATATGGCTCGGCTTTCATATCCAACAAACGAGGTAAAGCTCCTGCTGCACTATTAGTATGCAAAGTAGAGAAGACTAAATGACCTGTCAAAGCTGCCTGAATTGCCAAACCAGCTGTTTCTTGATCCCGAATTTCTCCAACCATAATAATATTTGGGTCTTGTCGTAAAAAAGATCGTAATCCTGAAGCAAAAGTCAGACCCGCCAATGGATTAATTTGCACCTGGTTGACTCCAACAATTTCATACTCTACTGGATCCTCTAAAGTAATAATATTTACACGAGGAGTATTAATTTTAGAAAGAACTGCATATAGGGTAGTTGTTTTACCAGAACCTGTTGGGCCGGTTATCAAGATAATGCCATGGGGATAAATAATTGAATTCTCCATATCTCGCAAAGCACGACCTCTTAGACCTAATTCAGGCAAAGTTGGCACTTTACCAGTTTTTTTCAATAAACGCATAACAATTTTTTCACCATGAACAGAAGGTAGAGAAGATACCCGCAAATCCACCTCTTCTGTTCCAGAACGAAAAGTAAACCTGCCGTCTTGGGGAATTCTCTTCTCATCAATTTTCATAGCCGATAAAATCTTAATTCTAGATACAACGGCATCATGAACATTTCGCGGTAAAACAATTTTTTCATGCAAAATACCATCAATTCTATAACGAACTCTTGTTTTATCCTCCTGGGGTTCGATATGAATATCAGAAGCTCTGGCTTTGATGGCAAATTCTAAAAGAGTGCTGACAATTTTGGCAATTGGCGCCTCTTTTATAATTTTACCCATTGTTTTGGAATCTATCACTCCTCCTGGTTTTGCCTCGGTTGTTTCTTTCAAAGCAGCACTCACTTCTTCCGATAGGCTTTGGGCATAATGTTGAGTAGTTATATCTTGGATGTCTTGCGGCGTGGCAATAGCTGGCAGAATTTTTTTACCAGTTTTTTGCTCTAAAAATTCAACTGCCTTAAGGTCTAATGGATTAACCATTGCAACTAACAAAGCGTTTTCTTCTTTATCAAGTCCATAAGGAAAACAATTATAGCGACGGGCAACTACTTCGGGAACAAAATTTAAAGCCTCAGGAGATATGCTTGTCTCTCGAAGATTAACAAAAGGAACGTTAAAAATTTCTGCTTTCGCTCTAGTAATAGCATTTTCATCAGCAAATTTATTAGCAACAATTATATCTTCTTCTGTATTTCCGGTATTAAGCGCTTCAAGTCTTATCTTATCGTAGATCGGTTTTTGGATCGCACCTTGATATAATAAAACATCGCTTAATGTCTTCTTTTGTTGCTTGGAAGGAGCATTTTGTTGGGCAGTCATTCTGTTTAATTTTTACATTTAGCCCTGTATAATGTCAAGCAAATGAACTCTTTTTTAATCATTTCTAATAACCAAAAACTGTCGTTAGAAAAAATTAATGCGGTCATTTTAGAAAAATCAGAACAGAATATCAAAAAATTTCCCAAAATTTCTTTAGATCAGAAAAATCCTGATTTATTAATTATTAAACCGATAAAGTCGATTGGAATTGCTCAAGTCCGTCAAGTTCAGCAATTTTTATCGCGCAAACCATATCAATATTTTTTAAAAGTTGTTATTTTATTGGAGGCGGAGAAAATGACTCTACCGGCTCAAAACGCCTTTTTAAAAACTCTTGAGGAGCCGCCAGAAAATAGTTTAATTTTTCTATCTACTCAAAATATTAATGCTTTAATTCCAACAATTCTTTCTCGTTGCCAAATTATTCAAGAGGCAACTAAAAAATTAAGAATTAGTAAAGAAAATAATTCTTTAGATTTTTTTAAAAAAATCTTGAATTGTCGAGTAGGGGAGAAGCTGAAGTTAATCGAAGAACAAGAAGTAACTAGAGAAAAGGCAATTTTATTCTGTGAACAAGCAATTTTATCATTGCGAGAAGAACTTTTTAAAAACAAATCATCACTTTTTAAAAAAAAGCAGCTACTTCAAATAATTAAAGTATTACAAAAGTCATTAAATTTTCTTAACCAAAACATCAATCAAAAATTAGTATTAGATAATCTTGTAATTGATTTAACATGAAGCTTCAGAAAATCAAAACTATTTTTCTAACTCCGACAATCCCTTTTGATTTTGATTCAACATTTTATAAACCAGATCATTTCACTTCTGGAGATAATGAGTGGCAACCAGGTATTCGCTGGCAGACCTGGTTTTGGAAAGGAAAAAAACTAGGCTTAAAATTTTCAAATCTTGGAACAAAACTTAAACCAAATCTAAAAGTGGAAATTTTTTATAAAGATAAGTTAGATAAAGAATTTCTACTTTGTTTAATTAAAGAAATTCGATACCGATATAATTTAGATCTCGATTTGAAAAATTTTTATTATCGATTTAAAAAAGACAAAATATTAGGTCCCATCATTAAAAAATTACAAGGAATGAGACCGGGTCATCCAAGTTCACTATATGAGTATTTAATTATTGGTATTGTTTTACAAAATGCGACCGTTAGACGATCTGGGCAAATGTTTCGATTATTACTAGAAAACTATGGAACATTGTTAGAATTTGATGGGAAAAAACTTTGGTGTTTTTGGCCGCCAGGAAAATTAAAAAATATTTCTGAGGATGAATTAAGAGCTTTAAAAGTCGGTTATCGAGCCAGATCAATTAAAAAAATTGATGATTATTTTCGACAAGGTTTAATTAACGAATTCAAATTAAGAAAACAAAGTAGGGAAGTTCAAATGGATGAATTACTTAAATTATATGGTGTTGGTCCGGCAACTGTTTGGTATCTGCTTTTCGATGTTTTTCATCATTGGGATTTTTTCAACCATGTTTCTCCCTGGGAACAAAAAATTTATTCAAAATTATTTTTTAATCAAAATCCAGAAAAACCAGTCTCTGTAGAAAAACTTTTAAAGTATTTTAATAAATATGATAAATATAAACAACTGGTTGTTCATTATATTTGGGAAAATTTATGGTGGAATCATAAGAAACAAAATGTCCCTTGGTTGAAAAAATTAATTAGAATTTGATTTCTCATGTCTGTCTAAATTTTACTACTTGACATAATTTTTTATTGAATTTATTATAAGTCATATACCTATACCTAGGGTAGGGGTTAGAAAGAGAGATGCAATGAAAACAAACAAACAAAAAACAATTATTAATTTTAGAAAAGCCCATAGTCTTTTAACAAAAATAATCAAAATGTCTGAAGAGAATAAATATTGCATTAATATTATGCAACAAAATCTGGCTGTTATTGGTCTTTTGAAATCTGCCCATCAAATGTTAATGGAAAATCATTTAAATACTTGTTTCAAGACTGCTTTAAATTCTAATAATACTAAGAAAAAAAGAGCAATGACTGAAGAAATATTAACAGTTACTAATCTTTTTAACCGCTAATGAAAGAAAAAATTTTTTTTATTCAAGGAATGCATTGTGCGTCATGCGAAATTTTAATTGAAAAAAAATTATTAACTCAAAAAGGAATAGACTCAGTTGAAGCTTCACTATCTAAAAATCAAGTAAGAATTGAATATAATAAGGGAAAATTAACAGAAAAAAGACTGAATAAAATTTTTGCCAAATCTGGTTATATTTTTTCCAATCATCCCTTCAAACAAATTAAGAAAGATAAAACAAATATAAAATCAATTTTTTTAATTGCTTGTTTCTCACTATTATTAATTATTAGTTTTATCCTTTTTAGTAAATCTGGTTTATCTTCTTTGGTATCAGTCAATTCTCAATCTAGTTTATTGTTATTTTTTCTTTTTGGAATTCTAGCTGGCATTTCTAGCTGTGCGGCTTTGGTGGGTGGAATTGTTTTGTCTATGAGTAAACAATGGCTAGAAATTTATCCAAATAAAACAATCTTTCAACGATTCCAACCACATTTGTTTTTTAACTTTGGCCGTTTGTTGTCTTATGCCGCTTTTGGAGTAATTCTCGGTTTGATTGGTAACGCTTTTCAAATATCAGCTTTTTTATCATCAATGTTAATTTTTATTATCTCCGGATTGATGGTTTTACTTGGATTGCAAATGTTAGGGATTAAGAAATTACAAAAATTTCAAATCACTATGCCAAAATTCATTACTCGGTACGTCGCCAATGAATCTAACTTTAAAGGCTATTTCTTGCCGCCAGTGTTGGGGGCGTTAACTTTTTTTCTTCCTTGTGGTTTTACTTTAACTGTCCAGGCCCTAGCTATCGCTTCTGGAAATCCAATCCAAGGTGGGTTAATTTTATTTTTCTTTGCCCTAGGAACTCTTCCATCACTTCTTTTTATAGGGTTTTCTAGTTCATCGATTTTTACAAAACCCCACTTATCTAATATTTTTCTTAAAACTGCTGGCTTTTTAGTTTTATTTTTCGCTCTGTTTAATTTAAATGCTCAATTTAATCTTCTTGGTTTACCTAGTTTAAGCGATCTTAGCGGCGGAAAAACTCTTAATCAGAACAAAACAAATATTCTCGCAGGAGGTAAACAGATTATAGAAATGGAAGCTTCATCTTATTCTTACAGTCCAAATTATTTTAAAGTCAAAGTTAATACGCCAGTAAGGTGGGAAATTACCGATAAAGGAATTAGTGGCTGCACCAATGCCATTATTTCACCAGGTCTTTTTCCTGGACAAATCTCTCTTAATCCTGGTAAAACTAGTATTAAGGAGTTTACTCCTACTAAAACGGGCAAATATAAATTTAGTTGTTGGATGGGAATGGTTTCAGGAATTATTGAAGTTGTTGATGAGAATAGTAGTTCAACAACAACTGAACAACAAAATCCAGATCTTAACACAACTGGGGCAACTTGCCAAATAAGTGGTGGTAGTGATAGCTGTAGTGGTACCTGCCAAGGTGGATGCGGAAGTCAAAGTTGTCCATATAATCAAAACTAATGATAAAAAAATTAAATCTTAACATCTCAGGAATGCATTGTGCTTCCTGTGCGGTAAACATCGAAAGTTTTCTTAAGAATAAAAAAGGTATTAAAATTGTTAATGTTAATTTTGCCACTGAAAAAATTCAAATAGAGTTTGACTCCAAGGAAACTAGTTTAGAAGAAATAAAGCAAGCAGTTAAGAAATTAGGTTATGAAATTATAGATAAAAATATTAATCAAAAAGATTTGGAGCTCGAAAAAATTAAAAAACTAAGAAAAACTTTCCTTGTCTCTTTAATCCTAGGACTTCCTCTTTTATATCTAAGCATGGGACAAATGCTTAGTTTGCCTAAGTTAAAGCTCTCGATTCAAATCACTGCCTTGATTCAACTAATTATTACCAGTTTAATCATTTTTTTTAATTGGCATATCTATTCTTCGGGATTTAAAAAACTAATTCAAAGAAAACCAAATATGGATTCCTTAATTCAGACGGGTACTTCAGCAGCTTATTTCTATAGCTTGGCTATTACTATTCTTGCTTGGTTAGCTCCCAATAAACTAACTGATAGTCATCTCTATTTCGAAAGTGCTGCTTTTATCTTAATCTTTATTTCTCTGGGAAAATACCTAGAAGCTCTTACAAAAGGTAAAACTAGTCAAGCGATTAAAAAACTTATTGGGCTTCAACCAAAACAGGCAATTATTATTAAGAACAATAAAGAAATTCTTGTTTCTATTTCTCAAGTAAAAGTAGGGGATCTTATTTTAATTAAGCCCGGTGGAAAAATTCCTGTTGATGGAATTGTTGCAAGTGGTTATTCAGCCGTTGATGAAAAAATGATCACTGGTGAAAGTATCCCTGTAGAGAAGAGAAAAGGAGACAATGTTGTTGGAGCCACTATTAATAAAACTGGTGTTTTAAAAATTCGAGCCACAAAAGTTGGTAAAGACACAATGCTTGCCCAAATTATAGACTTTGTTGAACAATCAATAAGTTCTAAAGCTCCAATTCAACTTTTAGCTGATAGAATTTCTTTTTATTTCGTACCGACGGTAATGATTATTTCAATTATAACTTTTGTTGTTTGGATGATCGCGGGCCAATCATTCATTTTTGGCCTAACAGCCTTTGTTTCGGTTTTAATAATTGCCTGTCCTTGCGCTTTGGGATTAGCCACTCCAACAGCAGTAATGATGGGAACGGGTTTAGCAGCTCAAACAGGCATTTTAATTAAAAATAGCGAGGCTTTGGAAAAAGCTCGAAAAATTGACATGGTGGTTTTTGATAAAACTGGCACTTTAACTAAAGGTGAACCAGAGGTAACTGATATTGTTAGTTTAAATAATCAAAAATATGAAATTCTAAAACTGGCGGCTTCTTTAGAAAAAAACTCCGAACACCCATTGGCTCAAGCAATTGTTAAGCAAGCTAAAGATGAAAAATTGAAACTTCTTTCAGTTAAAAATTTTAAAGCTATCCCTGGTAAAGGAATAAAGGCCAATATCAAAAAAGATAGTTTTCTTTTAGGAACAGAAAGATTAATTAGGGAAAATGGGATTAATACTAGTGATATAAATAAAAAAATTCGCCAATTTGAAAACGAAGGAAAAACAATCGTCATTTTGGTCAAGAATAAAAAAGTTCTTGGTTTACTTACCCTGGCTGATACTTTAAAAAAACAGACTAAACAAGCTGTCAATATTCTCCATAAATTAGGAAAAAAAACAGCTATTATTACGGGTGATAACAAACGCGTCGCTCAAGCTATTGCTAAAAAAGTGCTTATCAAGGATGTGATTTCTGAAGTTCTACCTCAAGAAAAATCTTCTGCGATTAAAAAATTACAAAAAGATGGACACAATGTTGCTTTTGTTGGTGATGGGATTAATGATGCTCCAGCTTTGGCTCAGGCAAATCTAGGAATAGCTTTAGGGTCGGGGACTGATATAGCTATAGAAACCGGCGATATAATTTTAATAAAAAATGACCTAAGAGACGTGGTAAAAGCTATTCATTTAAGCCAATATACGTTGCAAAAAATTAAACAAAATCTTTTCTGGGCCTTTTTATATAATAGTGTTGGTATTCCAGTAGCGGCAGGTGTTTTATATCCTTTTTTAGGCATTCTTTTAAATCCAACTGTTGCGGCAGCAGCAATGGCTTTTTCTTCAGTAAGTGTGGTGATAAATTCACTAACGATGAAAGGCTATCAATCTCCTATTTTTAAGGCGTAATTCCTTTTTCTAACCCTAGACAAAAGTATTCTAAATTGCTACAATGAGTTAATTGTTATTAACTTTTAAGACTGAAAAATTCTAGGTTTTTCTTTTTTTGTCTTTTCTCTATTTTTCTTATGATTAAACAAAAATATACCGCTAAAAATATTCAAGTTCTTGAGGGTTTAGAACCAGTTAGAAAAAGGCCAGGAATGTATATTGGTTCTACCGATAGTAAAGGACTTCATCATCTTCTAACAGAAATTATTGATAATTCTGTCGATGAAGCGATTGCTGGATCAGCTCAGAATGTTTTTGTAATGATAACAAAAGAGGGTCTGGCGATGGTCGCTGATGATGGCCGAGGAATCCCTGTAGATAAACATAAAAGTGGCGTATCCGCCTTAGAAATTGCGATGACCAAACTGCATGCCGGAGCCAAATTTGATGGTCAAGTTTACCAAGCATCTGGAGGTCTTCATGGTATTGGTGCTTCTGCAGTAAATGCCCTTTCCTCGTGGATGAAAGTCGAAGTCCAACGAAAAAACCACACTTATATACAAGAATACGAAAAAGGTAGGCCTCTTTTTTCTGTTAGAGAACTTAAAAAGCAGGAGAAATCGCTATTTAAACAGTACTTCTCTCAAATTAAAAATGGAACCTTAACTATTTTCAAACCAGATAATGACATTTTTTCTACTACTGATTTTAGTCTCTCTATAATCAAAAATATGATTCGGGAACGAGCTTATCTTGTTGCTGGTCTTTGTTTCCATATTTTTGACGAAAGGACAAAAGAAAAATATAATTTTTATTTTGAAGGCGGAATAAAATCTTTGGTTGAGCATTTAAACCGACATAAAAAGGCTCTTCATCCAGTTATCTATTTTTCTAAAGAGATCACTGATTTTGCTCTACCTGTTGGAGTGGAAGTAGCTGTTCAATATACGGAGAGTTTTTCTGAAAATATTGAATCTTTTGCTAATGTTATAAACACTAAAGATGGTGGTACTCATCTTACAGGATTTAGAATGGCGTTGACCAAATCAATTAAAGATTATGCCATCAAACAAGGTGTTATCAAAGAACAGAAGAATGGTTTAACTGGTGATGATTTAAAAGAAGGTCTAACAGCAGTAATTTTTGTTAAAATGCCTTCTTCCCAAATTCAATTTGAATCACAAACGAAAACTAAATTAAACAATGCCGAGGCTCAATCAGCTGCTTATAATGTTGTTAAAGAATCTTTAGATGTTTATTTTGAAGAACATCCTTCTGAAGCTAAAAGAATCTTAGAAAAAGTCTTGCTGGCAGCAAAAGCACGAATGGCTGCCCGAGCAGCTCGTGACGCTGTTGTTAGAAAAAGCGCTTTAGAAGGAATGACTTTGCCTGGTAAATTAGCTGATTGTCAGGAAAAAGATCCAACTAAAAGTGAACTTTTTATTGTTGAGGGTGATTCGGCTGGTGGTTCCGCAAAACAAGGAAGAGATCGTCGATTCCAAGCTATTCTTCCTCTTGGTGGCAAAATCTTAAATACTGAACGCGCCCGCTTGGATAAAATAATCAGCTTCGAAGAGTTAAAAGCTTTAATTATTGCCTTAGGAATGGGAATAGGAGAAACCTTAACCCCAGAAAAAATCCGTTACCATCGAATTATTATTATGTGTGATGCTGATGTGGATGGGGAACATATTGCTACTTTGCTTTTAACCTTTTTCTATCGACATCTCAAAACAGTAATAGAAAATGGTTACCTTTACATTGCTCTTCCACCGCTTTATAAAATCCAAAAAGGTAAAGAAATCCGCTATGCTTATAACGATGAAGAAAAAGATAATATTATCAGTGATCTTGCTAAAAATGACAAAACCAAAAAGTCAGTCGTTCTCCAAAGATATAAGGGTCTAGGAGAAATGAATCCTATTCAATTATGGGAAACTACAATGGATCCCAAAATGAGATTGATTAAAAAAGTTACTATTGACGATGCCGCTCGAGCAGATGAAGTTTTCAATATGTTAATGGGTGAAGAAGTTCCACCTAGACGGAAATTCATCCAAACTCATGCTAAATTAGCAACTTTAGATATTTAAATTTAAAAAGGAGGCAAAAATGCAGTTATCAACAGGTAAAAATCCACCAGAGGAAATAAATGTTTTTATAGAAATTCCTCAAAATTCAAGTGTGAAATATGAATTAGACAAAAAATCTGGTATGGTAATGGTTGATCGATTTTTATATACGGCGATGAATTATCCTTTTAACTACGGTTTCATTCCTGAAACCCTAGCAGAAGATAATGACCCTTTAGATGTTTTAGTAATCTCTAGTCAGTCTGTTACTCCAGGAACGGTTATGCCTGCGAGGATAATTGGTGTGTTAGAAATGGAAGATGAAGAAGGAATTGACACTAAACTTTTGGCTGTTCCTACTGAAAAAGTTGATCCTTTTATGAAATCTTATAAAGATATTGGTGACTTACCAGAAATGTTGAAAAACAAAATAAAACATTTCTTTGAGCATTATAAAGAACTTGAACCAGGAAAATGGGTAAAAATAAAAGATTGGAAAGAAAAAGCCACTGCTCTCGAACAAGTAAAAGAGGGGATAGCAAGAAATAAAAAATAACTAATCTTTAAATTCTAAAAGTATGAGTGAATCAAAAGAAAATAATACTTTAAATAATCAAAGTAAGTCGAAAAAAAATGGAACCCGAGTAATTCCAACGGAAATTACCGAGGAGATGAAGAAGTCCTATTTAGATTATGCCATGAGCGTTATTGTTGCTCGGGCTCTTCCTGACGTGAAGGATGGTTTAAAACCAGTACAACGACGAATTTTATTTGCTATGCAAAATATGGGTCTTTCTCATACTAGTCGATATACTAAATCAGCTAAAGTAGTAGGGGAAACAATGGGAAAATACCATCCCCATGGTGATATGGCAATTTACGATGCTTTAGTTCGTATGGCTCAAGATTTCAGTCTTCGCTATCCTCTTGTTGATGGACATGGTAATTTTGGTTCTGTTGATGGAGACCCACCAGCAGCTATGCGTTACACAGAAACTAGATTAGATAAAATAAGCAGCGAAATTCTCCAAGATATTGACAAGGATACTGTTCCTTTTACTGATAACTTTGATGGCAGTTTAAAAGAACCTCTTTTTTTACCAGCTAAACTTCCTAACTTATTATTAATGGGAGCAGATGGTATTGCCGTTGGTATGGCCACTAAAATTCCACCTCATAATCTTGAAGAAGTTATTGAAGCAATCAAATTACTAATTGATAAATGTACTATTCTTGATACCAATAAAGGAAAAACTATTGAAAATCCCGAAGATATACCGGCAGAAAAATTGGTGGGTAAATTTGAAACAAACATTACTATCGATGAATTACTTGAATATATCAAAGGACCTGACTTTCCCACAGGCGGAGAAATTTATAACTGGAATCAAATAAGAGAAGCATACAGCACAGGTAAAGGAAAGATTATTGTCCGAGCCAAAACTTCAATTGAGGAAAGTAAGGCTGGTCGGTTCAAAATTCTAATCCATGAAATTCCTTATCAAGTAAATAAAGCAAGATTAATCCAAAAAGTTGCCGATTTAGTAAAAAATAAGAAAATAAAAGGGATTGCTGATATTAGAGACGAATCCGATAGAAGAGGCTTACAGATTGCGATTGAACTTAAAAAAGAAGGTCGACCAAAGGCAATTCTAAATAATCTCTTTAAACATACTGAATTGCAAACTAGCTTTCCAACAAATATCGTTGCTTTAGTCGACGGAACCCCTCAACTCTTAAATCTTAAGTCTATTCTTCTAGAATACATTAAACATCGCCAAATAGTTGTAATTCGCCGCTCTCAATTTGAGCTTAAAAATGCCCGTTTGCGAGCTCACATCTTAGAAGGTTTAAAAATCGCTCTCGATAATCTTGATGAGGTAATTGAAACAATTAAGAAATCTAAAGATGCTGATATTGCTAAAACCAATTTAATGAAAAAATTTGATTTAACAGAAATTCAAGCAACTGCCATTTTAGATATGCAACTTCGTCGTTTAGCTGCCCTGGAAAGACAAAAAATTGAAGAAGAATATAAAGCAATTCAAGAAAAAATAGCTCAACTTGTCAATCTTCTTACTCATCCCAAAAAAATTCTTCATATTATCACTGAAGAACTTGATAAACTAAAAGAGAAATACGGAGATCAAAGAAGAACCAAAGTCTTCAAACGAGCTTTAGAAGAATTCTCAGAAGAAGACTTAGTTCCTAAAAAAGAGTGTTTAATAACAATCACCAAAACTGGCTACATTAAAAGGTTGCCAGTTAATACTTATCGCAGTCAAAGAAGGGGAGGAAAAGGCGTTGTTGGGATGACTACTAAAGAAGAAGATGAAATTTCTGATATCCAAAACGCTAGTACCCACGATGATATATTTTTCTTTACTGATAAGGGAAAAGTTTTTAAATTAAAAGCTTATGAATTACCCGAAGGTTCTCGCCAAAGTAAAGGTCAAGCAATTATCAACCTTATCAATATTGAACAAGATGAAAAAGTCCAGGCTGTTTTAGTTATTAAAAAATCTAAAAAATCTAAATTTCTTTTGCTAGCAACTAAAAAGGGCAATGTTAAAAAAACTGATATAAATGAATTTGCAAATATCCGAACCAATGGTTTGATTGCTATTCGGCTTAAAGAAAATGATCGATTAATGGAAGTGCTGGCAACTAGTGGAGATAATTATATTATGTTAATTTCTCATAAAGGAAAGGCAATCAAATTTTCTGAAAAAGAAATTAGACCAATGGGTCGAGCTACTAGCGGTATGCGAGGGATTAGGTTAAAAAAAGATGATTATTTAGTTGGCGCTGCTTCCATTCCTTCGGAAATAAAACGACCAACTGATAAAAGGAGAAAATTCTTTTGTGATATTTTGGTAATTATGGAAAAAGGTGTGGGTAAAAGAACTGCTGTTCAACAATTTCCTTTACAAAAAAGGGCGGGGATTGGGGTAAAGGTAGCTAAAATTAGCCAAAAAACAGGAGAAATTGTCAACGCCCTTCTTATTAATCAAGAAGTACAACAAATTGTCTTAACCTCTAAACACGGGCAAGTTATTAAATTACCATTGAAAAATATTCCTCAATTAACTAGAGCTACCCAAGGAGTAATTCTTATGCGCTTCAGCAAAAAAGGTGACCAAGTAGCTGCAGTTACTTTTCTCAAAAAGAAAGATAACGAAGAGCAAGATTGAAATATGAAAATTCTTACTCTTAGAGTTGGTCAACTAGCTACCAACTGTTATCTTATTTATGAACCCAAAACAAAAAAAACCATTATCATTGACCCCGGTGATGATGCCGATTATATTCTTCAAATAATTAAAGAAAAAAAATTACAGCCTCAAATCATTATAGCTACTCATTGCCATTTTGATCATATAATGGCGGTCAACGAATTAAAACTAAATTTTAAAATTCCTTTTCTAACTCATCAAAAAAGTTTATCACTCCTTTCTCGTATGAGAAAAATGGCTAAATTTTTTGTTAACTTTGACTCTGGACCAGCACCAAAACCTAATAATTTTTTAAAAGAGAATGAAATTATTAAAATAGGAAGTGAGAGATTGAAAATTATTGAAACTCCTGGACATACACCAGATGGAATTTGTCTATATAATAAAACTGATAATGTTTTATTTTCTGGTGATACAATTTTTGCCGATGGATATCTCGGAAGAACTGATTTAGTTGATAGTGATAGTAAAAAATTAAAAAAATCTTTGGAAAAGATTTTTAAATTCCCAGAGACTACAAGAATTTTACCAGGACATGGCAAGTCTAGTACTATTGCTAAAGAAAAAAAATATCATCTATAATTTTAAATAAAGACCTTTAAAACTTATGACTGAAAAAACTAGGTTTCAAATTCTAAGCTGTTGTTTAATTTTCGCTACTACTGTCTTTGTTAGTTTCTTAATCTTTAGAAATTATCAAAAATTACCTATAAAAGGACCTACCACTTCAGAGAATCTTTCTTTGTCTTCTTCGCCAAATTCTTCAATATTAAAAACACCTCTCCCGTGGCAAAGTTATACTGATCCAGAAAATATTTATTCTATTAAAATACCCGGTGAATGGCTAATCAATAAGGAAGGGGAGAAGGGTAATAATCTTACAGGAGACGAAATAAGCCAAACAACTTTTCAAGCTCCCGATGCTCTTTTGTTTCTAAAGATTGCTAAATTATACTCCCATGATCCTGAATATACTTGTAAACCACAGTCTGAAGACTACTGGATATTAAGCCCTCCTATTGAAATTGATAATTATCAGGCCTATCAGGCTCATAAAATAAATATTGTAATCAGTGGTGAAAAAACTTCTTCTTATAGCTATTGCTTTGATATTAAAGGAAAAAAACTACACATTGAATTTATTCCTAATGCCGAATCAAATAATGTTATTGGGATAAAAATTTTTTATGAGATTTTAAAAACTATAAAATTTAATTAGTCTTTTTCCCATCTAAATTTCCAGAATGAAATTTTTCATGGATTTTTCTTAATTGACGATTAGTCACATGGGTGTAAATTTGGGTGGTGGCAATATTCTTATGACCAAGCATTTCTTGAACTGAACGCAAATCAGCCCCATGAGACAAAAGGTCGGTGGCAAAACTATGCCGTAAACCATGAGGAGTAATTTTAATTGGTAAGCGAGCTTTTTTAACATATTTGTCAAGAATTCTTTGGACAGACCGAACTGAAAGTCTCATTTTCTCTCCTTTGTTTGATTCATCTATTCTTCCTGAATAACGAATAAATAAAGGTACCCAATCATCTTCTCTTGTCTGTAAATATCTTTTTAGCCAATGAGCAGCTCTTTCTGAAATAAAAACTACTCTTGGCCGGCCTCCCTTCCCAATAACCCCAAATTCTTTTCTTTTTAAATCTATTTTATCCCTATTAAGCTTCATTAGTTCAGACACCCGCAAACCGGTAGAAAACAATAATTCCAAAATTGCTTTATCCCGAAGATCTTTAGGTGTGGTAATTTTCGGAGCATTTAAAAGTCGCATTAGTTGTTCGGGATTAAGAAATTTTAAAGATCGGCTTTCTGTTTTTCCTAATTCTATTTTTTCAGCATTTAACGTTTTAATATCGTGCTTAGCTAAAAATTTTAAAAAAGAGCGTAAAGCAATTAAATAATAATTTTGGGTTACTTTTTTTAAAGGATTGTCGCTTTTTTTATTTCTGTTTATTAAAAAAACCCGATATTTCTTGATAATTTTAATATTAAGGTCGTACAATTTTGTTTTAGGAAAATTATCCTTCAACCACTGGCTAAAAGTTCTTAAATATAAACGATAATTGCGTAAAGTAAGAGGAGAACAATTTTTTTCTATTTGAAGGTATTCTAAAAATTCCTCAATCCATTTATTTAAAAAACTCTTTTCACCTTCTTGACTTTTCTTTGAAAGTGTTTTTGAATCTGGTGTTCGCATTTTTTTCTTGTTTTTTAGCTTTTTTCCTTAGCAATTCTTTGTTTTTTCTGCTAATATGGTTAAAAACGATTTTATTCCTTATAAATCAATCTTTTTTTATGATTAATTTTTTAAATTTCTATTTTTTCTCCGCCTGTTAAAGTTTTTTGCCTTTTTTTCTATAATCTCTAAAAAACTATATTCAATATTTAAAAAATTTCATAAATAATAAAATCCTTTACCTTTCTTAAACAAGATTGATTGAGAAAGATAAACAAAATTATTTTCCTTCTCGTCTCTTAGACTTTTCCCCCTATTTAAAATATTCTTTTTTCAAAGAGAATTCAATACATTCTATAACTATAGAATGACTATAGGGTAGGGAATAGGATTGTGCGACATTAATTTTTTAACATAATTTATTAATGTCTGTCAATAGTTTATTAAAAACATATCAAAGTATATCAATTTTCTTAACCAAGAAACAAATATTTTTAATGTTTGATTTGTAAATTTATATTGTACGACGTTTTAAAAACTGATAGTTTATGTTAACTAATATGTTAAAATGAGTCAAGTTATGAAACAAAACCTAAAACCTTTATCGAACCTAACCATAATTCTGGAAAATATCCGAAGCATATATAATGTTGGTTCCATATTCCGAACTGCTGAAGCGTTTGGAGTAAGTCAAATTGTTCTTGTAGGTTGCAGCGGTATCCTTATTCCCAATAATTACAAAGATAAACGTCCGGTAGTGTTAAATTATAAACTTTCAAAAACTGCTCTTGAAACTGAAAAAATAATTCCCTTTAAACATTTTTGGAGTATCAAAAAAGCCGTTAAAAATCTTCGCGATACAAACAGTCATTTAAAAATTGTTGCTTTAGAACAATCAACTAAATCAAAGTCAATTTTTTCATTTAAATATAATAACTTTCCTTTAGCAATAATTGTTGGCAATGAAAAAAGTGGTGTTAGTAAAGAAGGATTATCATTGGCTGATAAAATAATAGAAATTCCAATGTTAGGGAAACACAAATCATTAAATGTCAGTGTAGCCACTAGCATCTTCCTTTTTAACATTTTATACCAGGCGACAAACTCACCAGATCAATTCTAAGGCCCCTAATTTAACTAACTATAGATAGTTAATGGTCAAAAAAAGCTTTTCTCATCAATCAAAATCAATTATTGCACCAAAATCAAAAGGTTCGGATTTTATTAGCATTTTTATAAAAAAATTTTCTCAAATTTAAAAATAGAGAAATACTAGTAATTTCAGAAGCTAAAATCAAAAGCAGCTTATTTTGTAATTTTTGAAAAGTTTTTATTTTAAGTCAAAAACCGCTCTTCTCTTCAGATTTATCTTTTTTTAGTCGTAAAAGATATATTGTACGACATTATGAAGATCTCGTCCTTCAACTCAAAAACCTATTCTCTTTTTTACTAGGGAAGAAACAAAATGTTAAAAATTTAAAAAAAATTAAAAACCTATTCCTCTCAAAATCTCGTTATAAAAATATAGATCTTTATCTACCTCTCTCTTTCTACAACCCTCTTCTAAGAGTTTTCCACAAATATATCAAACTCTATCACCCGAAAGAAACCGAAACAAGTCTTTAGCATACTTATTGTTTATTTGCTAGCGTGAAAAACAACCTATAGTTTTTGTGAAAAAATATAAAATACTATAGGATACTCACCTATCTCCCCTTTTTCTTGTTTGCAGGTAAAATTTAGAATTTAAAAAAAGTTAAAAATTAATTTTATCCACCCCAGCGAGATAAAAAGAAAGTAATGATAAAAATAATTAAGGCCACTCGTATGTACTCATTAAGTGTTTTACTAAACAACTTCCCTACTAACCAATTTTGAACAATCCCTAAAATAACATACCAAAAACTTACTAAAAAAAGAGACAAAGCGGTAATACTTAAGGGCCAAAGACTAATAAAAAAAGCTAATTCACTGGCCATAAGACTTAAAATAAAAGTAATAAAAAAAAGTCTTTTACTGATTGTATCTTCTAAAGAAATACTCCAAATAGCTTGCAAGATTATAATAAAAGAAAAACAAAATATTAAAAGAGGGTTCTGCCAGGAAACAAGTTTAAATGAAAAAATAGTATCGTAAACGAAAAAAATTGTTAGAAGAGTAATAAGAAAACCTACTGCTTGGGCTGCTCTTAGTAATTGAATTGTTCTAATGGCAGCAACAGAAAAAATATTTTCTGTTAATAGTAAAGCGTACATACCAATACCAAAAAGAGAAACAACTATTATTCTTGTTAAAAAAGCTGCCGGTAAAAGAAAATAAAAAAGCCCAAGTGATCCTGTATATAAAGCAGGAAGGGGTAAAATTACTAACCAACTTATTTTTCTTATTTCTTCTCTTAATGACCAAGCAGTAAAAAAATAAGCAATAATGCCAATCCCTAAAATGGCCCAATATCGCCAACCAATATCAACTGATTGAATAAAAAGCAAACCTAACGATAAAACTGTTGATTGAATAATAAATCGCCGACGTTTAGTCATTAAATAAAATCAGTATTACAATAAACTTTTTGAACATCCTCTAGTTCATCAAGTCCAGATAAAAACTGAAGAATTTTTTCTTTTTTGTCATCTTTAATCGGAATCACTGTTTTAGGTTTTAAAACTAAACTTACTTCATCGGTGATAAAACCTGCTTTTTGAATCTTGTCTTTAAAGGAATCTAATTCATTTGATTTTGTATAAGCCTCAATAAATTGCTCCTCTTCATCTATATCATCAATTCCTAAATCCATTAACTCTAACATTTGTTCTTCTGAATTATTCTTCTTCCTTATTAGAATTAAGCCTTTTTTTTCGAAAAGATAACTTGTGGATCCCGGCGCACCTAAAGATCCCCCATTACGTTCAAAAAAGGACTTTATCTCAGCTGTTGTTCGATTACGACTATCGGTTACACATTCAATAATTACCGCAATTCTTTCTGGCCCAAACCCTTCATATAATATGGTTTCTAGTTGAGCTCCTTCTCCTTTTCCTAATCCCCGATCAATGGCTCGTTGAATATTGTCCTTAGGCATATTTGCCTGTTTAGCTTGCTCCATAACCAAACGCAATTTTGCATTAGTATTTGGGTCGCCGTTGCCACCTTCTTTCACCGCTACGGTAATTGCCTTAGCTAATTTAGAAAAAACCCTGCCCCTTTTTTGATCTTCACTAGCTTTTTGATGCTTAATAGTACTCCACTTTGAATGTCCAGACATCTTAAATTCTATTATATCATCTTGACTTTTACTTTCAATCGTGGCTATTATCTTTAAAAGTATGGAAGAGTTATCTTGGCTTAACGAAAAAGCGATTAAAGCTGCCCTAGTATCAGACTGGGAGGAGGCCATCAAACTTAATCTTGAAATTTTAAAAATTGATAAAGAAAGTATTGAAGCCTTGTGTCGTCTAGCCAGAGCCTACCTTGAAAAAGGAGAATTAAAATCTGCTAAAAAAACTTACCAAAAAGTTTTAAAACTTGATCGTTTCAACCCTATTGCAAAACGTAATCTAGAAAAAATAAAAGAAAATGTTTCCGTCCCTCTAATAAATAAACAGAAAAAACAAATCACTAATGGTCTTTTTCTAGAAGAACCAGGAAAAACAATTACTGTTAAATTGGTAAGATTGGCTTCTCCTAAAATCTTGCTTTGTCAGAATGTAGCCGATGAGGTAAATCTAAATCTCAAAAAACGTTTTATTATGGTTAGTGATGACAAGAAAAATTATCTTGGTCGTTTACCCGACGATCTTTCACGTAGGTTAATACAATTAATCAGCTTAGGCAATCGTTATATATCAGTAATTAAATCGGTAGGAAAAAATAATCTTGAAATTTTTATAAAAGAAGTAAAAAGAAGTAAGCGTAATAAAAACACTCCTTCTTTTCCGATATCACCAGATCAATATAATTCATTTCTTCCCTCAGAAGTAATCGATAGACCAAGTCTGCAAATGAATTCCTATCCCGAGGAATCTTAAAAACTATAAAATTCTTTCCAAAACTCATCCCCAACAATTAAGACGATATCGCTTTCTAAATCTTCTTTTTGTTCTAATCTATCTGTCTTAAATATTTTTGCTAACCTTTTAAGAGTCTCTGTTTCTTGTTTATAAAATATTGCTGTTTCATTCAAAAACTCATCTCCATCCCGAACATTTACCACCTGAGCACCGACACCTCTTATTAAAATGGCAGCGTTTTTAGCCAAAGATACTCTTTTAGTTCCGTTTATAACTTGAATTCTCACATTCTCGTTTAATATATTTGAGTCTGTTAAAAACCGCAAACAAATCTCTTGTAGTCTGCCAGTTTCTAACTTAAGAATTCTAGAATGATCGGGCAATTCTTCCCTCTCAATTAGAGCTGAATCATTAAGAGTAATTTCATTAATATCGTTTTGTTTAAGTCTTCTCCTAAAAGAAAAAATTCTTATTCTATCCCACCAACTAAAATTAGTTTCAGATAGGAAAAAGTTTCTTTTTATTAACCAACCATCAATAGGAATACCTAATAGATTTTGCAAACTATAAGCTAAAAGTTTACCCCCTCCTATTTTCTCCATTTCTCCCAACTGATAAATATTGCTAATTTTATATTCACCAAGTCCTTTAGCGGTTGGAATAAAAAGATCAGCAGGAAAAATGATTTTATTTAAAATTCTTTCTTGTGCGTGGAAAGAATAAAAAGTAATTTCACCATTATTAAGTTCAACAAAATTAAGTGTGTGATTTCCATCCCATTTTGAATGCCGAAGATCAACAATAAAGATTATTATACAACCTAAGATAAATATTAGACATAAAAATTTTAATATTTTTTTAAAAATTTTTTGAATAAAACTGTTTCTAGTTCTTTTTGTTTGAGCAGATTTTCTTTTCACTTTAATATTTTTTCTCTTAATTGCTGACAAATATGAATCATAAACCTTAGATTATGAATGCTAGCCAGTCGAAAATATAAAAGTTCATTAACTTTAAAAAGATGTCTTAAATAAGCTCGGCTAAAATTACGACAGCAATAACAATCACAATTCCTATCAATTGGCTCTATATCTTTTATAAAACGATTATTACCTATATGTAAACGTCCCTTTTCAAATTCAGAAATAAACTTTACCTTTAAGTCGTCTTTCTTTTTTTTGATAACTAACTTTCCATTATATAATACTCCACCCCGAGCCAATCTAGTAGGAGCAACACAATCAAAAATATCTACTCCTTCTAAAACGGCATTAATCACATCCTCTGGGCCAACCCCAAGGCCCATTAAATAAAGTGGTTTTTCAAAGGGAATTCTTGGTTTTATCCAATTTAAAACTTCACTTGTTTTCTCAAGATTACTACCTATTTCTGATCCGCCAACAGCAATTCCGGGTAAATTTTGCTCCGTAATAAATTGAGCGCTTTCTTGTCGTAAATCTTTATATTTCCCTCCTTGAATGATTGCAAAAAGTGACTGATAGGAAGGCTTTTTCTGCCACTCAATAATACTACGTTGAAGCCAACGATGAGTTCGATTCATTGCTTTTCTAGTATACTGTTTGCTGACTCCCGGAGGGCTTGGTTGATCAAAAGCCATAATTATATCTGCTCCAATCACTCTTTGGATTTTAATAGATAATTCGGGAATAAAAAAATGTTTATTACCGTCTTTATGAGAACGAAACCAAACTCCATTTTCAGTTATTTTTGCCAAACCATTCTGTCCTCCTAAACTTAAAACTTGAAAACCTCCACTATCGGTTAACATCGGGCCATCCCAATTCATAAAACTATGCATTCCTCCGGCGGCCCTAATCACTTTTAAACCTGGCTGAAGATACATATGGTAAGTATTTCCACCTAAAATAATTTGAGCGCCAATTTCTTTTAAATCCTTTGGTGATAATGATTTGATACTAGCCTGAGTCCCAACAGGCATAAATGTTGGTGTTTCAACTTTGCCATGAGCGGTAGTAATAATTCCGGCTCTTGCCAAACCTTTTTTGGCTTGAACTTTAAATTTTAACATTTTTTTACGCATTTTATGCGGTTTAAAAGGAAGCTAATTTAGCCAAATCCAAGGCTAAAGCAATTTTAAATTTTACTTTCTTCGCTGTTCTTGGATGAATAAAAGATAAAAAATAAGCATGTAAAAATAAACGTGGACACCACTTTTTATCTTGCTTAAAACGCTTAGAAGATAAATAAAGACCATCGGCCACTAAAGGATGATTAATATGTTTCAGATGAACTCTTATTTGGTGAGTTCTGCCTGTCTTTGGCCGAACGTTTACCAACGAAAATTCTTCTTTATTAATTTTTATTATCTTTAAAACTTCATACTCTGTTTGGGCTTGTTTGCCTTTTAACCGGACTGCAAAACGCATTCTGTTTTTGGGATTACGACTAATTGGTAAATAAATATTTCCCTTTTTAGGATCTATTCTGCCATGGGCTAAACAAAAGTATTTTTTAATAACTTTCCTTTGTTTAAATTGATTTTTTAAGCTTTTAAATGCCTGGTTAGTTTTAGCAATAACCATTAATCCACTGGTTTCTTTATCTAAACGATGAACTATCCCCGCTCGCCTTATAAACTCTTCAGTTCCTTTTTTAATTTCTCCTTTTGCCTCTATCCAATCTTGTAAAGTATTCCTAGGAGAAGTCATACTTCTGTTTACTACTAATCCTGCCGGTTTATCAATAATAAGAATGTCCCGATCTTGAAAGATAATTTTTGGTTCTAACATAACAATATTCTAATAATATCAATTTGGAAATTAAATTTCATTAAAGGCTACAAGTTGGCCAAGCACCAGTGCCTTGTCTGCTAATTTGAAAAGCAGCTGTCCTAATTGCCTCTTCAGCATTAAATCTTAAAATCTCATCCACAGCTAAATCCATTGCTTTTCTTTGGGATACCCAAGTGGTAGCTAAATATTGGTACATACCCCCATAAGGCCCATTAATAGCCTTAGGATTAAAACCAGACTCACATTGACCAATTTTTTTAAGTAATTGTTTATCGATATTATATTCTTGACTATATTTTTCAAATAAAATTTCTAAATTTTCAGGAGTTAAAAAAGAGCCGGTATTTTTTGATCGTGGTTTTTTTTCTTGTCCCGGTAAAGACTGGATTGTTTTTTTGTCTTTTTTCTCTTCTGTTCTCAAGGCTAATTCGTTATATTGTTCCTCTAAAACTAAATAATCGTTCCGAATATGTCTATTAAAATCGGGTTTCCTAAAATCAGTTGGGTTAAAAATCGTTCGACCCAGTAAAACCAGTCCCAAAACAGTGTAATAAAACATAAAATCACGCTAAGCGTGACAGGAGTTCATTTTAACAAAGAAAGACTAAAAGTCAAGTTTTTAAGTTATGAATTTCTTGAAATTGGTGTTGTCTAACTATGGATAATAAGAAAAATAATAATCCTATAGTAATCGCTACATCGGCCAAATTAAAAATTGGCCAAAACTTTAGATTAATAAAATCCACTACTCCCCCTCTAAATAACCGATCAAAAAGATTAGCTAGGCCACCGCCAATTATTAACCAACAAAACCAGTTTTTTCTCCCTAAAAACCAAACCAAAAAAATAAATAAAAAACTGGTAAGAAACCACCAATTTGAGATTAAGAAGCCAAAAATTACTCCTTTATTAAGAATTACTTTCTGAGGATAAAAACGTAAAAATAATAATTTTGAAAGCTGGTCAATAAAAAAGATTCCCAGTATTAATAAAATCTTCTTCATTTCTTTGTCTTTTTTTTAGCACACACCATACATGTCTCAACCGTTGGATCAACTGCCAACCGATCAGTGTCTATCATCTGCCCACAGCTTTCACAAACACCATATTTACCCAGTTTTATTTTAGTTAAAGCTTTTCTAACTCTTATTAAGGTTTTATCAATCTCTCTTTTCAAAACAAACACCCTCTCATGACCTTCTTCTTCGGCTGCCTCTGTATCAACTGCTGCATTATCATTAAGCCGGTCGGTATCTCTAAAGGGATCTTCTTTCGTAAGATCTCTTTTTCTTTTTTTTAATTTTTTTTCTTTATCTTCTAGATGTTTTTTAACTGGTCTCAATACGGAAAATGGGAAACTGATTTTTGCCATTTTTCTCCTTTAAAATTTTGCTTCAACGAAATTTTTTTAAACATTGAAGGGAAATCAAATTAAGTCTTATTCTTTAGTTATTGCATCAATACCCGCTTTAAAATGTCTAAATTTAGTCTTTGCTCTCCTTGTCGGGGATTTTTGTTTATCCCTCTTACCAAATTCTATTTTCTTTCCGCTTCGTATATATAGAATAAAAGCGCCTGACATACTTGTCAATAAGCCAAACCACTGATCTATACTCATCCATTTTAAAAATATCTCTGACTCTTTAAGAAAACCAAAAGAAAAATTCATTAAACCAAAACAAATTAAAAAAACCGCACTAATAAATCCTTCTTTTGTTTCTCCTTTTTTATCCTGATACCAGATGAAAGTCCGATAATTTTTTTCTAACCAGAAAACTAATCTAAAAAGTAAAATTAATATAATCAGACGGTACAACTGGAGAGGATGATGCTTCTCTAATAAACCAGGAAATCTTAACCCCCAAGGAAGATTAGTCGCTTTGCCGTAATTGCTGCCGTCAAGGAAAAAACCAATTTCTTCAAAAATTAAAAAAAGAGTTAGTCCAAAACAAACAATATCGCTAATCTTGAAAAAATCCCATTTGTTTTTCCGACTTAAGTAATAAATAGTTAAAATTCCCAGCGATAAACCTCCAAACCACCAAAATCCCGGTTTGCCTACAAAATCAAACCATTCGCCAATTGTACCCTCTAATTGAGGGAAATTAGTTAGAATCCAACCAGTTCGAGCACCAAAAAGTGCCGCCAGGGAAACTAGAATAGCCATATCCATTAACTTTTCTTCTTCAAAATGCTCTTCTCTTGCCTTTTGCCAAAAAAGAAAAATACTAAAAAAAAGGCCAACAACTAAAGCCATACCTAAACAAGAAATAACAATGGGTCCTACTTGTAAAACTGTTGGAAACACATTACTACAATAGCTAATTTCTGTTTGACAGTCAATAATAAACTTGTTATACTCCCATCATTGTGTTAACTACTCCTCATGCCTTGGTCGGTGCGTTTATATTACTTACTACGCCTAATTTCTTTTTAGGCTGTTTTTTAGCCCTTTTAAGTCATTTTCTCTTAGATTTCTTTATCCCCCATTGGAATCCTCATCTTTACACAGAAATTAAGAAAAATAAAAAAGTCAGTAAAAGTTCTTTAAAAATAATTATTCTCGATGCCCTTATTGCTAACATTTTATTGTTAGCTATTGCCTTAAAACTGGCCCTCTCTTGGAAGAAAATTGCTCTTTTGTGGATTGGCGCATTTTGGGCGATTTTTCCAGATTTAGTCGAAATTCCTTATTATTTTTTCAACTGGAAGAATAAATATCTTAATAAGTATATTAATTTTGAACATAAAAATCAGTCAAATGGTAATTTATTTTGGGGACTGGTGACTCAAACTTTAGTTATTTTGGCCGCTCTTCAATCTTTATTTAATCTTTAATTTCTATTTGTTTTTCAAGAGGAAAAAAGCTAAAATATTAGTTAGTAGCCGAGGTGCTGGAACTGGTAGACAGGCTAGTCTCAAAAACTAGTGGGAGTAATATTCCGTGCGGGTTCGACTCCCGCCCTCGGCACTAAATTCTATTAATTCACTTTATTGTTTACTCCTCCACAAGCCGTGGACATTGCAGAATTCTCGGGCAGTTAAAGCCGCCATATTATTGACGACTATTTTAAACTCTGCCTCAGGCGCCTCACCGGGTTTTAAGAATTGACGATAATTTTGACCGTTTACAAAAAGCTGAATCCATTCAATATAATGATTTTCTTCCATTGGGTGGGCAATAGATCCGACTTTTACTTTTATTCCAGTAGCTGTTTTTTCTATTACTGGAACATGCTTTTCTAAACCTTCTTCTTGAGTTTTTTCCTGAAGTAACTCCATTGGTTTACCACAACAAACTAGTTGTCCAACTCCAGTATGAATTACTTCCACGATATTACCACAAACATTACATTTATAGACTTCTGACAATTTTGTCACTGTTAACCTCTCTTTCTTTGAGATATTAATCTTTATTCTGACAAACTTAATGCCAAAGTAGCAATAATTGCTTCCTTATGTGTTCCCTCTACAAATAAACAGGCAATATCAGCATTATCCGATGTTTCCATTGGTTCAGATGTTATTAGAGATTCTGGTAATTCTACTAAAGATAATTCTCTTCTCTTCATATCAATAAAAGGTGTTACTTCTTCTGTAGAACAACCTAATTCATCAAACAAAACTTCTATTTGATGACCTAATTGTAATAAATCCAAATCCACTGGTCCTATTACGCGAATTAAACCGTTGGCTGACTCTGACATAATTATCTTCCTTTCTTGGACAGACTTTAAATTACTTTTTTTTATCTCTTTTTTTGTCTACTCCATAAAAATGAATTCTATCACCCCGAAAATGCAAGGGAATTATTCTTAAAGGCCCATTTCTATGTTTAGCAATTGTCAAGTTGATATTTTCTAAATCTTCATCGTCTTCGCGATACAAAAACATTACCACGTCAGCATCTTGTTCAATTGCTCCTGATTCTCTCAAATCTGCTAATTGAGGTTTTTTAGTTCCTCTTGCTTCAACTGCTCTGGATAGTTGGGATAAGGCTAAAACTGGGATTCTTAACTCTCTGGCTAAGTTTTTAAGACCTTGAGAAATATCAGAAACTTCTTGCACTCGGGAATCCCATTGTCTTACTGACCGAGCCAATTGTAAGTAATCGACAACTAAAAGTTTTACGCCATGTTCTACTTGTAAACGTCTAGCTTTAGTCCGCATTTCTAAAACAGAAAGCGCTGGCGTATCATCAATAAACAAGGGTGCTTCTGCTAATTCTCCCATCGCATCAGAAAGTTTTACAAAATCTTCTTCTGTCAAACGACCAGTTTTCAACCGCCAAGCATCAATATCTGCTTGGGCAACTAATAAACGATCAACTAATTCTTCTTTGCTCATTTCTAAAGAGAAAAATCCGACTGGAATTTTGGCCGCCACCGATACATACTGAGCAATGTTCAATGATAAAGCCGTCTTTCCCATACCCGGTCTAGCAGCTAAGATTAGCAGGTTGCTATCTTGCATTCCGGCCAAAGTATCATCAAGGTCATTAAAACCAGTAGGAACTCCTCTTAAACCGCCAGCTTTTTTTTGAAGCTCATCTAAGCGGTCAAAAGACTCCGCTAAAGCATCCTTTATAGCAATGAAGTTTCTCGTTAAATTTTTTTGGGAAAGAGAAAATATTTCTTGTTCGGCTCTGTCTAAAATCTGTGCTGCTTCCCCTCCTTCATCAAAAGACATCTCGGTTATTTTAGAACTAATACTAATTAATTCTCTTTTTGTGGCAGCATCACGAACAATCTTTGCATACATCTCTACATTAGCACTTGTTGGCACCGATTCCACCAAAGATGCAAGATATGAACTCCCCCCAGCCTTCTTCAAACTTTTTTGTTTCTTCAATCGGTCGGTAACGGTTACTAAATCAATTGGTTCCCGCTCTTCATAAAGAGAAAGAATCGCTTTATAAATTAATTGATGAGCGGTCTTATAAAAATGCTTTGGCTCCAGCAAAGATGCTACGTTTACTGCTGCATCTTTATCAATTAAAAGGGCACCCAAAATAGAAATCTCTGCTTCTTCATTATGAGGAGGAAGTTTTATATCTGGCATATTAATTATGAATTAAGCAATATTATCTGGGTTTCTTGTGGCAGATCAGATTTTTTAATTATTAATTTTTTCTCTTGGCGACAATTCTCATAGCCACTTTCGTCTAAGAAAGATTTAAGATTTTCATTAGGAACTGGCAGTACTAAAGACGGTTCGATATCATTAACAATCTCGGCAATTTCTTTAGTTTTCAAACCATTATTATTTACCGGAGGAATAAAAAGAATATCTACCTCTCCTATTTCTTCTAATTGTTTTTCCGTTAACTTAGCTTTAATATTGTCTAAATAACAAATCCTCAAATCTTCAGTTTTTATTGTATAAATTGTTGTCTCTTTATCCGTATTTTTATTGAAAGCGATTCCTAGAACAAAAACGCCCCCAATTTCATATTCTCCCGGACCATCGATAATAAAAGGAACATTTGTTATTCTTGCTAATGATTTTTCCGACGTTGAAGAAAAAATTACAATATCCGCTTCTGTCTTCGACATAAAACCGTGTGAATTTTTTTCAAAAGGGTCTAAGACAATTGTCTTTTTTGCTGTTTTAATTTTAAAACAAAGTTCCCCCAAATAATTTATCTGCATGTTTTAAATATACACTATTTGACTTTCTTTTTTCAATTTGTTTAAATAAACGACACATGAAAAAAGAATTGGTAATTGCAATTATTTTTGGTCTTGTAATGGGACTGATAGTTACCTATGGTGTCTATACTGCTCGCGAAGCTTTAAAACAAAAAAATAGTAAAGTTGCTAATCTCGATCAAAAAAACAACATCACTCAGCCTGAACCTGTCGCCTCACCTGCCTTTAATCTTTCCATTAATGAACCAGAAAATAATTTAGTAGTAAATAAAAATAATATCACTATTGCTGGTCAAACCGAACCACAAAGTATTGTTGCTGTCTTTGGTGAGGAAGAAGAAAAAATAATAGTTGCTGACGATGAAGGATTTTTTTCTGCTGAAATAGATTTGATTGGTGGAATTAATGAAATAAAAATCCTCGCTAACAATCGTAACAATCAGCAAATGGAAAAAACACTAACAATTGTCTTTTCAACTGCCAAAATCAAATGAAAAAAATAATCGTTTTTTTATTTTTATTAATTTATATTTTATCTGTTGGAGCAAGAAAGTTAATCGCCCAAGAAGAAACTACTCCTTCTGCTATTCCAGCCAATGAAGTCAAAGAAAAAATAAAAGAACGGTTGGAAGAAGTCAATGATGAAGACTTTGAAAAAGTAAAGGGAAGTTTTGATGAAAAAGTTTTCGCTAGAATTGGAGAAATCCAAAAAGTAGAAAATGACAATTTAACTATTAAACAGAAAAATGATCAACCTTCTGAATTTAGTGTTGATAAGGATGCTAACATTGTTAAAACAATCTCCGGCAAACCTAAAACCCAAATTGATTTTGAAGATTTACAAAAAGATGATTTTATTATTGCAATGGGTTTTATAAATCAAAGTCAATTCCTTGCTAAAAGAATTGTGGTAACTAACTCTCCTTCTCCATCACCAGCTAGGGGCTTTATCTATGGTCGAGTTGCTGAAATTGACGGCCTAAGTATTACTATTCAAAAAAATGGCGACAAAGAAAAAGTTACCCTTGATTCAAAAACTGATCTTAAAATTATGGGTAAAGAAGAATCAGTAGTAGAAGATATTCAACTTGAGGATAAGGCTGCCGCTATTTATAGTCTTAAAAATGGGAAAATTAGCGCTGTTAAAACAATCTTAATCATTCCGGGTAAAAATAACCCTGAATCTTCAGAAAACGAAGTCCGAGAATAATCAGCTTCTTTGTGATAAAATATTTTTAATGAAACTATCTTTTATTGTCAAAATTCTGGTTTCTATATTTATAATTTTAGTTTGCTTTACCAGTCTCCGCGATATTTTCAAAGGTCAAAAAAATACCATACTTGAATGTCTTATTTTGTTTTTAGGAGCAATTTGGTTTATTTATCTCATTCATCCCTTCCGTCTACCTAAATTTTTTATTGCTTTTTTAATCTTTTTTATTAGCGCTGTACTTCATAACATTATTTCTTATCTTGCAAAAGCTGAAGAACCAGTTTTTTTCTTTTTATCTCTAATTGCTCTATTTATGTCTTTCATCTTAGCTGTTTCTTCAATTATTCAAAAATTAAAAAAACTTTTATCGAAAAGTTAACTTTAAACCTTGAAGAAGTATGCTATAATAGCGCCTATGAATACAAAACCTGTTAGTCATCATGACTATCATTTAATCACCCAAGCGGTGACTGGTTTTGTTATGCTCTAAATTAAATTAAAAATATTTTCACAAACCAGCCACCAGGGCTGGTTTTTTGTGGTTAAAAAGTTATATTATATAAAAAGGAGTTTTTCATGAACAAAATCAAACCTCAAACACTAAAAGGCTTTAGGGATTTTTTACCAGATGAGAAAAAGAAACGAGATTACGTAGTCTCAAAAATAAAGGCAACTTTTGAATTGTTTGGTTTCGAACCTATAGAAACTCCAACTTTGGAATATGCTTCTTTGCTTCTTGGAAAATACGGCAAAGAAACAGACAAGCTTATCTATACTTTTAAAGATAGGGCTGGTAGAAATATCGCTCTCAGATATGATCAGACTGTTCCTATGGCTAGATTATGGGCGCAGACTTCTAGTAATCCAAATCTTTTCCCTAAAATTATGAGAAGATATCAAATACAAAATGTTTTTCGCGGAGACAATCCTCAAAAAGGAAGATATCGCGAATTTAAACAATGCGATTGTGATATTTTTGGCACTATTGATAACTTAGCCGACGCGGAAATATTAGCAACTTTTTATAAAACATTTTATAATTTAGGACTTAAAAATATAGAAATTTCCGTAAATGATAGAAGAAGCCTATTTAATACCATTTGGGAAGTTATTAGAGAAAAAACTAAACTCCCCAAAAATTGGAATGATTATCTTGAGAATAAAACAAAATCTATTCTTCAATGCTTGGATAAAATTGACAAAAAGGGCAAAGATGCTGTTATTAACAAAATTGCCGATAAAGAGCTAGTAGATAAAAAAATTGCGTTGCTGATATTTGATGAAATTTCAAAACTGAAACCCAATGAAAGCTTTCAAAATATAATAAATCTTGCAATTACTTTAGGCATTCCAAAGAAAAATATAAAATTTAATCCGTTTTTAGCTCGTGGTCTTGATTACTACACTGCTCTTATTTTTGAAGGAACTATACCAAATTTTGAAGAAGGGTCTGTCGGCGGAGGTGGTAGATATGATAATCTTATTAAAGAACTTACTAATTATTCTTGTGCTGCTGTTGGCTTTGGAATTGGCTTTGATAGAACAATAAATGCTCTTGATAGGTTTAACCTTTTTCCAAAAGAGATTACCCTACCAAATACTAAAGTTTTAGTTATAGGCACAGAAAATACAATTAAAGATTCTATTAGAATATTAAATACTCTAAGGAAAAATAGAATTAATTGCGAAATAAGTCTCCCTAAATTTGAAAAAGCTTTAAAATATGCTGATAAAAAAGGCATTCCTTATGTCTTGATTATTGGACCCGATGAAGCGAAAAACAAAAAAGTCACTTTGAAAGATATGAAATCTGGTAAACAAAAAACTATTTCTTTGGATCAAGCGATTCAGGAAATTAAGTAATGGAAAACCGAAGTAAAGCTTATTTAGCGCTTTTAACTACTGCCCTAATTTGGGGCGTGGCGCCGCCAATTATTAAACATTCCTTAAGTTTTGTATCTCCAGTAGAATTTTTGACGCTAAGGTTTTTAATCGTTTCTATTCTTGTCCTCCCATTCTTTATTTCTAAAATTAAAAAACACCCTTTTGAGAAAAAAGATTGGCCATTGCTAATTTTAGTAGCCTTGTGTGGTACAAGTTTTACCCTGGGTTTTATCTTTTGGGGACTCTCTAAAACTTCTTCTATTGACTCGGCAGTGATTGTCGCTACGGCTCCCTTGATGATTGTTTTCGGCGGCACGGTTTTTTTAAAAGAAATTGTCACTAAAAAAGAGAAACTTGGTCTAGGATTGGCTTTTTTAGGTACTCTAATCGCTGTCATCTCACCTATTTTAAACGGTGATGGTTTTGGATCTCAACATAGCCTTTCGGGAAATACTTTAATATTTATTAGTAACATTTCATGGACTGCCTATTCGCTTTTAAGTAAAAAATTAAGTAAAAAATATCCTAGTTTTAATATCACTGCCTTATCTTTTTTTGTTGGATTAGTTAGCTTCTTACCTTTGTTTCTTTATCAGAAATCAGGTAATCTCTTTTATATCAACCCTAAAGGTTTACCAGCAATTATTTATATGAGTACTTTAGGCTCGGTTATTGCTTATTTTACTTATACTTATGGAGTAAGCCTAATTGAAGCTTCAGAAGCCACTCTTTTTACTTATTTACAGCCGATTTTTACTACTCCTTTGGCTGTCTTTTGGCTTAAAGAAAGTGTTTCTGGATACTTTATTTTTGGAGCGATTTTAATTATTTTAGGCGTCTTTCTAACTGAGTATAAACTTAAAAAAGAAAGGAGTTAAATGTCAGTCATTGGTTTTATTGTTGATACTCTTGATTCCGAAGGAAAAGTCACCGGATCTATTGGCAATTTAGGGTTAAATGTTCTTTTCCCAGCAATGAATGAACAAAGCGCCCAGAACACAATCTTGGCATTTACTGAATTAGGATGGTCGCCAGAATCATTAATTGCTCGCCCTATAAGGGCTGCTTTCGTGGAGGATGAATTAATAAGCAATCAAGCATTGCAGGACTTTAATAATGCCTCTCCATGGATTCAGGAAGTTTTAATGTTTGTTCCTGGTTAACAATTCAAACAAGGTTGATTAAATAAATCTCTTAGTCTATAATAATGGCTTATGAAAAAGAAAATTCATCCTAAATATTATGATAATTGCCAGGTAACTTGCGCCTGTGGTAATACTTTTGTTACTGGCTCTACCCTACCAGAGATTAGGGTAGAAATTTGTGCCGCTTGCCATCCTTTCTTTACTGGTGAAATGAAATATGTTGACACCTTAGGTCGAGTTGAACGTTTCCAGAAGAGACAAGCAGATGCGGCTGCTTTTAGTAAAAAGCATGGTGGCAAAAAAGTAAATAAAAAGGCTCCAAAAGAAAAACATCCAAAAACCTTAAAAGAAATGTTACAAAAAAATAAATAGATATTTTCCCGCCTTTTTCTGTCTAAAAATATTGGCGGGTTTTTAATACTTATGAATTCCATTATTTTAGAAATTAGACCAGCAGCCGGCGGCGAAGAGGCCAAAATTTGGGCCGATGATTTGCTGCGAATGTATACTCGCTTTGCTAATTTTCAAGGCTGGAAAATAGAAGAAATTGGGGAAAGAAAAATTAGAATTACCGGCGAAAACGTCTGGCAAAAATTGAACAAAGAAGCCGGAGTCCACCGAGTTCAAAGAGTTCCTGAAACTGAAAGTTATGGAAGAATTCACACCTCTACTGCCACCGTTGCTGTCTTACCAGAAATTGATGAGCAGGAGGTAGAAATTAACCCCAATGATTTAGAAATTCAATTTACTCATGCCTCTGGTCATGGCGGGCAAAACGTTAATAAGGTAGCTACTGCTGTACGTCTTATTCATAAACCAACTGGGATTGTGATCGAATCACAGAGTCAAAGACAACAGGAACAAAATCGAAAAATAGCCATGGATTTACTCCGGGCAAAACTTTGGGAAATTGAACAGGAAAAAAAACAAGGTAAAATTATTGATATTCGACGGGAACAAGTTGGTGAAGGAGAAAGAGCAGAAAAAATCCGTACCTATAATTTTCCTCAAAATCGAGTAACTGATCACCGTATTAATAAAAAATTCAGAGTTGAAGATATAATGGTTGGCAAGTTAGATAAGTTAGTAAAAATACTACATTTGAGTAATTAATT
>CAYXSR010000008.1:40343-50699 GCA_964467735.1 uncultured Pseudomonadales bacterium
TTGAGTAATTAATTATTTTGCTTGTTCTAACTTGGCTTTTAATTCTTTTGTTTCTCCTTCTCTCCATACATCAAGTTGTATCTCCTCCCCAATTTTCTTATTTTGAACAACTTTAGCCAAACCATTGTCTTCTGTTAACTTAACACCATCAATTTTAATTACAATATCGCCCACTTTTAAACCTGCTTTTTCTGCTGGAGAAGAAGAGACAACCTCAACAACATAAGCACCTTCAGGAACTTCGTTTAATAAAGCTAAATCCTTAGAAATCATTTTATAACGAACCCCTAAATATGCTCGTTCAAATTGACCAGTTTTATTAAAAGTACTAATTGCTTCTTTAACTAAGTTGATAGGAATGGCAAAGCCAATATTCTGGCCACTTTGAGAGACTGCTACATTTACTCCAATAACTTGACCAGAAGAGTTAAGCAATGGGCCGCCAGAATTACCGGGGTTAATTGCCGCATCTGTCTGAATGACGTTTTCTAAGCGCTCTGAAGAACCATCAAAAGGATCGCCAGCATCTATCCCTCTCCCTAAACCAGAGATTACTCCGGTAGTAACGGTATTGCGAAATTCACCTAAAGCTGTTCCGATAGCGACTACAAACTGACCTACTTTTAATTTATCAGAATCACCCAATTCAATTGGTTTTAAATTAGAAGCATTAATCTTTAAAATTGCCAAGTCTACGGTTGAATCACGATAAATTTTTTCCACCTTATATTCTTTATTATCTTTCGTAATAACTTTATATTCCGCATCTGTTTCGGCCACCACATGTTTGTTAGTGGCTATCAAACCATCGCTTGAAATAATAAATCCACTACCAATGTCTTGTTCTATCTGTTGCTGCTGTTCTTCTTGATTATTTCTAGGAAGACCAAAAAATCCAAAAGGGTCGAAAAAATCCTCAAAAGGGTTGATAATTTTTCTTGTTTGTTTCACCCCAACTGTCACTACGGAGGGGGAAACTTTTTCTACCACATCTATTACAATTGATTCTTCTGTGACTACTTTTAGTTTCTCATCTTGAGAGAAGGGTAAAGAAGCTTCTTTTCTGGGAAACCATTTATCTAAAAGCCGGTAGCCCAAAACCCTATCCCCCAAAGCACCACCTACCATCGAAGCAAAAACAATAAAAATAAACGATAAAAGAATTAATAAATTTTTTAGTTTCATTTTCTCTTTATTTCAATTCTTATACTAATCTTCTGTTCGCCAATTTTCAAGTCTACTTTATGTTCACCAAGTTCTTTTATTGCCTTATCAAGAAGAACATCAACTTTTTCTTTCTCTATTTTAAGAGCCTTTAAAATATCCTTTTTCCCCACACTACCGAAAATTTTTTTACCTTTGCCAGCTTTAACTTTAATAATTAATTTCTTTCCAGATAATCTATCTGCTAATGTTTTTTGGATTTTCCTTTTCTCTAAATTTTGTTGTTTCTCAGTTGTTTTTTGTTTCTCTAACTCAACTAACTGGTCGTCTGTTGCTAAAGCTGCTAAATTATTGGGAATAAGATAATTAACTGCGTAACCAAAGGAAACTTCTTTTACTTCATTGGTCTTTTTAATAATTACTTTCATTAGACCTCCTAGAAATATTTTAAATCTTTTAAGTTAATTAGCTGAAGTTAATAGTTCTATGGCTTTTTCTAATTGTTTATCTTCATCTGGTTTTTGAGGGTCATTTTGAACCTCAAAATCGGGCTTGAGACCTTCTTTATTCACCCATTCGCCATTAGGTGTTAACCACTTGGCAGTAGTTATATGTAAACCTGCTCCTTCTCCTAAATCTTCTGCTTCTTGAATCGTTCCTTTACCAAAAGAAGGCATACCCACTAATTTAGTTCGTTTATGATCACGTAAAGCACCGGCTAGAATTTCAGAAGCTGAAGCGCTTCCTTTATCAATTAAAACTACTAAAGGAATATTTAATAATCTTCCTTTACGATTTACACTATAGCTTTCTACTTCTCCTTTATAGTTTTCTTGTTTTACGACTACTCCTTTAGCTAAAAATTCTGAAGCAAAGTTAATTGAGCCCTTAAGATACCCACCCGGATTTCCTCTAACATCTAAAACTACTCCTTTAAGATTATTTCCTTTTTTAGTAATTTCATTTACTGCTTCTTCCCATTGTTCGGCAGTCAAATCACCAAATCGCAAAAGTTTTAAATGAGCAACTGTCCCATCAGCAACAAAATCAATCTCTACACTAGGTACGACAATTGTATCGCGTA
This sequence comes from uncultured Pseudomonadales bacterium, assembly GCA_964467735.1. GTDB lineage: Bacteria > Patescibacteriota > Microgenomatia > UBA1400 > CAYXSR01 > CAYXSR01. The sequence goes on from CAYXSR010000008.1 coordinate 42,592, forward strand.
CTATTTCGATTGTATAAGGTTCACTTTCACCCTTGTGAAGCAAAGTTAAACTAACTTTTGTTCCTTTTGGACCTCGGATTTTTTCTACTGCCTCGGGCAAACTAACATTAGTTAAATCTTCATCTAGGTTTTTCCCCTCATCTTTTATATGAAGAATTAAGTCGCCTGCTCGAACACCCATTGCCTTGGCTGGCATTCCTTCTAAGGGAGCAATAACTACCAATTGCTCGTCTTCATTAAAACCAAGTTGAATTCCTACTCCTTCAAAACTACCATTTAGATTTTCTTTTGTTTCCTTATTTTCTTGTGGGGGTAAAAAAACTGTATAAGGGTCGCCTAAAGAAGCGGTTAAACCTTGGACAGCGCCATAAAACATTTCTCTCTTATCCAAGGAAGCTCTTTCTAAATATTTTTCTTCAAGTTTACGCCAAACCTGCCAAAATAAACTAAAATCGATTTCTTTTTCTTCGTTAGTAAAATTAACAATTTTTGCTTGTCCAGATTGTATTTGTCTTATGTCCCACCGTCCGCGTAACCACCAACCAATACCACCAATCAAAAGAACCAGTGCTATTGTTAAAATAAATTTACGAACTTGTCTTAAGGTTAATCGATATAACATAATTTTTTTTCTTCTCCGTCAACTAAAAATTTACCTTTCTTTTTTTCTACTTTCTTTAATACATCGTCGTCTTCTAAAACCAAAACGGCCAATGAAACTTTCCCTTTTACTTCTTCTATTAGTTCTTGTTCTTCTTCTTCGCTCATTTTGCCTAACACTAATCCTAAAGCATCAAAAGCCGCTAATTTAAAGATTACTCCCTTTGACTTTATTTCTTTACAAAAAACAATCTTTTCTTTAACCTTCTCATTTAAATCATCAATACCTATTTTATTAGTTTTTAGAAACAAACCTTCTCCTTCTGCTTTACCAAAGCCAAAGATTCCTGAAGCTAATTTTTTTCCTTCCTCATCAGTTGTTTTTTCTTCTATTTTGTTTTGTTCTTTTTCTTGATTTTCTTCTTCTTGCGGAGTCTCCTCGTCTTTTTTCTCTTGAGTTTCAATTTCCAATTCGCCCGTTTCTTCTTTCAAAGAAACTAATCGGCCTGAAACAGGACTGGTTACTTTCTTTTTCTTTATCCCACCTAAACCAAGGCGTTGGGCAATTAAGTCGCCTTCGTCAACCTTTGTTCCTAAAGGAACTAAAAGAAAGTTAATTGCCTTACGAGGATTAACACCCAGAATTTTGGCTAGCGGCAGGTTCCGGACTGTTTTTTTCACAATTTAAATCCCTAAAACAAAAGGTAAAAGAGCTAAGTGTCTGGCTCTTTTTATTGCTCTTTCTAATCGACGCTGATGCTTCTGACATAAGCCAGAGCGATTTCGAGCAATGATTTTTCCCCTATCAGTAGTAAATTTTTCTAATACTTCTGTCTCTTTATAATTCGGCTCAACTTTTCCCTTACAAAAATAACAATCTTTAACTTGATAAGTTCTTCTTGGATAATTTCTTCTCCTGGTTCTTTTTTTAATCATTGTTTTCTAATTAGAAAGGAATATCATCAGCACTTACTTCTTCCTTTTTTTCTTTTGGAGCTGATTCTTCTTTCTTTTTTGCTTTCTTTTTGCTGTCGTCAGTTTTCTTCGCTGAAGAAGTGACGTTGCTAACTGGCTTGGAAACTTGCTCTTTTTCAGAAACTAACCCAGTTTCTTCTGGTTTTCTTCGAGAATCTAAGACAATCATATTGTCGATTACTACTTCTGTTGTTGTCCTCTCTTGTCCATCAGCTGAAGTCCAATGACGAGTTTGTAAACGACCTTCAACATAAGCTTTTCTACCTTTGAACAAAAGTTGACTACATAATTCAGCTAGCTTATGCCAAGCAACAATTCTGTGAAACTCTGCTTCTTCCTGTTTTTGATTACTAGAATCAACCCATGTTCTATTGGTTGCTAAACCAAAAGTACAAACAGCTGTCCCTTGAGGTGTATAGCGCAATTCTGGATCCCTTGTTAGGTTTCCAATTAAAATAACTTTATTTAAAGATCTTGAAGCCATCATGTTCCTCCTGAACCAGAAGAAATTGTTAATCTATCTAACTTTATAACTCATCGCTGTCTGGTTCCAGGTCTCCTTAAAGCTTAACTAATAAATATCTCAAAATTGATTCTTCTAGTTTTAGTGCTTCGGTAAATTTTTTAATCTTACTTTCATCCAGCTCTACATCAAACTTTACATAAATTCCTTCTGTTTTCTTTTTGATAGGATAGGCTAATGATTTTTTACCCCACACCTCTTTTTTGACAACTTTTCCGGAAACTTCTTTTTTGATTAATTCTCCGATTTTGCTTACTAATGTTGTCTGATCTTTTTCCTTCTCAGGATTAACTATAATAACAAATTCATATTTACGCATGTTACAAAGTATAACAAAAGTTCTCTCTTATGACAACTATTACTTGCTGATAAGAAATTCTACTACCTCACCATCTCTCAATTCATAATCGCGACCTTCTATTCTTACCTTGCCTTTTTCGGCGGCTTTCAACCAGCCTCCCAAATCAACAAACTCACGCCAGTCAATTACTTTAGCTCTAACAAAATTCTTTTCAAAATCAGAATGAATTACTCCGGCTGCTTTGGGGGCTTTAGTTGCTTTTCTTATTGTCCAGGCACGGACCTCTTTTGGTCCGGCGGTTAAAAAAGATATCAACCCTAAGTAATCATAAGCTGTTCTGATTAATCGCTCTAGGCCTGATTTTTCTAACCCCAAACTCTTCAGATATTCTTTCTGATCTTCAGGGCTTAAACTCGCCAGATCTTCTTCTACTTTGGCGCAAATAGGAATTACTGTCCAATCTTTATAATTATCAATTATCGACTCTATTTCTCGCAGATCATCTTCATTAACATTTAGAATAATAAAATAAGGCTTAAAAGTAAGTAAGTTTAACAAACGAACAAATTCTATCTCCTCCTCTTCACTAACAATATCTTTAACCATTTTTCCCTGGTTTAAACCGTCGATAATTTTAGTAATCATTTTTTCTCGAGCTTGTTTCTCCTTGATATTTTGGACATTTTCTTTTTGATGGCTAACTTTTTCCATTGTTTCTAGGTCTTTTAATATTAATTCTGCTTTAAGATTCTCTAGGTCTTTTTTTGGATCGATGCTGCCGGCTTTTTCAACATCTTTATTTTCAAAAGCTCGCAAGACAAAACAAATCACATCAACCTCCCGGATATGACTTAAAAATTGATTGCCCAAACCTTCACCTTTATGAGCGCCTTTCACTAACCCGGCGATGTCAATAAATTTCACTACTGCCAGTGTAATTTTCTCGGGATTAACTGTTTTCGCCAAAGCCGCCAGGCGTTCATCAGGAACAGGAACAACACCCACGTTTGGTTCGATCGTACAAAATGGGTACGGTGCTGTCGAGGCAATTTGCCTCCCTAGTAAAGCATTAAAAAGAGTTGATTTTCCGGCATTCGGAAACCCAACTATGCCGACTGATAGATTCATATTCCCCCCATTATAACCTAAAAATGGTGAAATAAAGAAATAGAAGAAAAATTTAACTAAAAGTCCCTAATTTTTATGTTTATTTCTTAATCACTTGGTTTTGTGGTTATCAATAATGTTTTTTCGTTTATCGAACCTTCAACAACAGTAATTTGCTCCAAAGGCGGCGTTGCTAAATTTTTGGGAAAAACTGTGTCATTAAAATAAATAAAATAGTTTCCTGGTTTAATTTTAAACATTGCCACTCCATTTTCATCAGTCAATCCTATTCCTCCTTTAGGAGGTGGTCCCGGCTTTTCAGCAACATCCACTTCAATATTTGGAAGAGGATTTTTAACATTATTATCCATAAGAAGAGTTACTTCTAGTTCAGCGTTGCCCTCTATCCCCTTTTTTTCTAGGAAGGCTGGTTTCGGTAAATTAAATCCGGCAAAAATTAATCCAACATATAATATAGCCAAGCCAACTAAAGAAATTACTATCAACTTTAAGGTTTTCATTATTTTTCACCTCCCTATCATTTCAGTATAAGCCACTCTATTTTGAAAGTCTAATCCTTATAAATTCCTTGCCGAAAAATTCTTTTTGATGTTTTCCAACTGCCCTATTAAATAAAGCGAACCAGTTACCAAAACAGCGTCATTTTTCTGTTGCAAAACTAAGGCTCGCCGCAATGCTTGCTTCGGATCTAAACAAAGTTCTATTTTTCTAAACCCAAATCTCTTCTCGGTCATCTTTTTTATTTTTTCTGGGGGATAACTTAAATCTAAACCAATGTCGGTTCCAACAGTAAATCGAGTAACAATAATTTGTGAGGCAATATTAATAAGTAATGGCAAAATCTTTTCCAAATCCTTATCTTTTTTTAAAGCAAAAACCATAATTAGTTTTTTATAATTAAAAAGTTTAGGGAAAGAATTAGTCAAAGCTTTGACTTTATCTCCATTGTGGGCGCCATCAAAAACTATTAAAGGTTTCTTTTTTATAATTTCTAATCTTCCGGCAAAAAAAGCTAATCTTAGCGCTTTTCTCACATCAATATCTTTTATCTTAAATCCCGCTTTTTTCATTTGTTCTATCGTCATTAGCGCTAAACTAGCATTCTCTATTTGATATAAACCTAACAAACTAAGCTTTAAATTTTTATATTTTTTATTTTTACTAATAAAATCAAACACTTCGCCAGTGCTATCCATTTTTTTAAAGTGATATTGAAAATCTCTATTTAATAACAAAAGTGGGCTTTTTTTTCTTTTACATTTTTCGGCAATAATTTTTTTCACCTTTGTTTGCTTAACACCACTTATAACTACTGAACCATTTTTTATAATCTCTTTTTTATCGTTGGCAATTTTCTCTATTGTATTGCCTAAAATTTTAGTATGATCCAAACCAACATTAGTAATAATTGAAACTAAGGGCTTTTTAATAACATTGGTTCCATCAAGTTTACCACCCATACCGACTTCAATCACTGCAAGATCAACTTTTTCTTTCAAGAATCCTAAAAAAGTTAAAGCAACTAAAGTTTCAAAATAAGTCGGACTGCCGAACTTTGGGTTTTGACTTACTTTTTTAACGACTGGAGCAATAAGTCTTACTAGATTAGTAAACTTTTTTTTCGAAATGTTTCTGTTATTGATTTGTATTCTTTCAGTAATTGACTGAAGGTGGGGCGAAACATGAAGGCCAACTTTATAACCAGCTTCTTTCAAAATCGCTGAGATTAAGTAACAAGTAGAGCCTTTTCCGGCCGTGCCAGTAACATGAATGCAAGGATATTGATCTTGAGGATTACCTAAAAGTTTTAGCAGATATTTTTGTCTTAAAAGTCCTCTTTTCCCCGGATATTTTTGAGTTTGGCCATAAGGAATTAAAGATTCTAAAAAAAATACTGCTTGCTTAAAATTCCTAATCATATCTTGTATTTTACCAAAAAACTAAAAAACAATTGCTAATTCAAAATCTTCTTGTTACAATGAATTTATTATTTAAAAATGAATAAAAGACAGGTTCGTAAATTTATAGAACAAGAGAAAGTCTCTTTTATTCTTCTTCAATTTTCCGATTTCCTAGGACAACCCAAAAATGTTGTTGTTGATGTTGATCGACTAGATGATGTTTTGGAAAATGGTCTTTGGTTTGATGGTTCCTCGATTGAAGGTTTTGCTCGAATAGCAGAAAGTGATATGCTTTTAAAACCTGACCTTAACACTGTCGCTATTCTCCCCTGGACAGAAGAAGATAGGAAAATATTAAGAATTATTTGCAATGTCTTTAAACCCTCCGGAAGAAAACTTTGGGCTGACCCTCGACAAATTTTGCAAAAAGTTTTAACAGAAGCTGAGAAAATGGGTTTTGAATACTATGTGGGGGCAGAGTTTGAATTTTATTTATTCGAACGGGTCGCCTTGCCAAGTTTAAAACCCCATGATTCTCGATCTTACTTTGATTATGCTCCTCATTCTCGAGCCACCGCTATTTGTGAAAAAACTATGAAAGCCCTGCGTTCCTTTGGTATTCGAGGAGAAATGCATCATCATGAAGTTGGTCAAGGTCAGCACGAAATTGATATTCGCTACGATAAGGCATTAAAAAGTGCCGATAATGTTTTATCTTTAAAAATGGTTCTTAAAGCTAACTCTAGTAATAGCGAACTTAAGGCTACTTGGATGCCAAAACCAATTTTTGGTTTTCCTGGTAATGGTCTTCATGTTCATCAAAGCTTATGGAAAAACGGAAAAAATCTTTTTTTCGACACTAGAAATAAATATCATCTTTCCCGTTTAGCTCTTCAATTTTTGGCCGGCCAACTAGCTCATGCCTGTGCCTTAAGCACGATTGTTTCTCCAAGTGTCAATTCCTATAAGCGTTTAGTCTCTGGGTACGAGGCACCGGTATATATTTGCTGGGGACAAAATAATCGTTCGGCACTAATTAGAATTCCTCGGGCTTCAAAAAATAAGATCAACCAATCAGCCAGGCTTGAATATCGAGCCCCTGATCCTTCGTCCAGTCCTTATCTTACTTTTGCCGCTTTATTAGCGGCTGGTTTGGAAGGAATTAAGAAAAAAATGGCTGCACCAGAACCGATAGAAGATAATGTTTATGAATTTGGTTTTAATAAATTAGAAAAAAGCCAGATTGGTCTTTTGCCAGAGAGTTTAGGAAAAGCAATTGAATCATTAGAAAAGGACAAACTGCTTACTAATCTTCTGGGTCCAGCTAAAAAAAGATATGTAGAAATTAAAAGAGAAGAGTGGCATCAATTCCTCTCTCAAGTTACTCAATGGGAAATAAAAAGATTTTTATAAACTAATTAGTAATTATTTTTATTCTCGCTGAATCTAAAACTCCTTCAAAACCCATCGAAGTTTTCATTTGGACGCGGTAAAGTTTGTTTCCCATCCAAGTTCGAACTGGTGAAACTGATGTTACTAAAGTTGGCGTTGAATCTTCCACCCAAACTTCACTATTCCAAACTTCAATATTATCGGAAATATTAAATAATCGAGCATAAACTCGACCGTTGGCCGAAGGCAAATACATACTCGCTTCAAAATAAACTTCTCTTACATTATTGTAGTTAGCAAGATCAACATACGCTTGAGCACCAGTATCTTTCCAACTATTTTGACTAGTAACGTTAGCCGAACCTAAAGGGATATAATAAACTTTTGGATTAGAAGTAATTGTTTCTTTTTTAGAAGTTTCTTTTGCTGCTGTAGGTTCAGAAACTATTTTTAATGAAGTCGTTGCTTCTTTTATTTTTTCTAAACATCCTGTTGGACAAGTATCAGCCGGATAACTTTCAACTATCTTATCCTCTTTTTTGGCTGTTTCGGTTACTGGACGAACAACTAGGTCAGAATAGGTTTCTTTAGTACTCTTTTGTCGGAAAAAAAGAATATCAAGGAGAATTAAATTAACAATAATTAGAGCTTTTGAAAAAATTGATAAAAAGCGGGCAGCTTTTTTTGACATACTTTACTTTTTACTAAGTACTGTCCCTTCAGCAGTGTCTCTTACAATCCAACTTCTATTCTCCAGTTCTTTCCTGATTTCATCGGCTTCTTGCCATTTCTCCTGTTTCCTTAGCTCTTCTCTTTTTTCAATCAAATCATTAATTTCTACCGACACCTTATGGATTCGCTTAATTTTTTCTGGTCCTAAATTTAATCCTAACACTTTATCCCATTCTAGTAAAAGATTATATTTTTCTTTATTCCTCAAATTACTTTTAACCATCTCCCACACTACTGCTAAAGCCTCAGACATATTTAAATCACTACTTATGGCTTCGATAAATTTTGTTAGCCAATTCTCTGCTTTATCCGATAATTTCATACTATCAGAAATAGGCGTATGCAACTCATAAACAATATTTTGCAATTTACTAAGCGTTTTTTTTGCCGTTTCCAAACTTTTCCAAGTAAAATTCATTCTGGTTCGATAATGAGCAGTTAAAAATAAATAACGCAAAGCCAATGGTTCAAAACCTTTAGCTTTAACATCTTCAAGTTTATAAAAATTTCCTAAAGACTTACTCATCTTCTCACCGTTGATAAGTAGGTGTTCGCT
>CAYXSR010000009.1:0-20378 GCA_964467735.1 uncultured Pseudomonadales bacterium
GTGGACGCCAAGAAATCACCTTTACTGCTGGGACCAGAATCAACGTCGGTCGTGCTGGGACCAGAGGTACTAACCTTTGTTTCGCCTCAGGAGTTCACCCCTGAGGCATGGGTCTATCTACCCCTTGTCGAAAGGAACTATGATCCTGACAAGGGCATCGGCGCCACCTACATCCGAACCTATACTCCGAACAAGCCGTGCGATTGGCTCCAAAAGGTCGGGGCGGCCTGGTACTACAACTGGGGACCTACACCTCCGGACTGTCCGGGAGTAGAAGATGTACCCATGTTGTGGTGTACCGGATCCCTTCCGACAGTAACTGGCGATTCTGCCTGGCTGCTCGGACCAAATGAGGGTGATGTCGTTGGACAATGTGACAAAACCCCGCAGCAGGTTGCTGCCTTTTGGGGCCAGATGTGCACCACTTATCCAACTAAGAGGTTGGTCTCACCGGCCATCGCCTTTACTGAGGGATGGCATAATGGGAAATGGTGGTTAGAAGAGTGGTGGGGACTACTCTCATCAGGCGAAAAGGATCGTGTAGAGGCTTTAGCCGTCCACTGTTATGGTGGAACGGCCTATTGTAAGGCACGCATAAGCGAGATCGTCGCCTTGGCCAACTCTTGGGGTGTACCTGAGGTATGGGTTACTGAGTGGGCCCTTTTAACCTGTTATTCTGGTGGCGAAGCCGCTTCCATCGCGCATATGAACGCTATGCAGGAGTGGTTTGCCGAGCCCGAGCAGGAGATAATCACCAAGAATAGCTGGTTCCAGCTCACCTATAGGGGTTGGAGTGAGGACGAACCCTGGGCGCCGCCCGACTACTGCAACACCTCGCTGGTGGACTACTACACCGGCGAGCTCACAAACCTCGGCCAGAACTACTGAATCTAGCAGTGTAGTCTTTTTGTGCCATTTGGTACTGTACCACTGACATCGAAGTTTGGCCCTCCACGCGCCAAACTAACCCGCAGTAACCCCTTGCATCAAAACCCCGCACCACCGAGTTGCCCATCAACTCACCCCCTCACCTCTTAAACTTGTCTTAAGGGTCTATCTAAAATTTCAATCATTAACCACTGAAAATCATTGTTTTCAGTAATTAAAGAAATTAATTGAGAAAATTTATCAGAATCTTGGGTGATTACATAACCATCTTCAACAAAAATAATTACTCCTGGTATTTCGGCATTAATTGCCGCCATTAGCAAATCTAGTCTCTGTTCTTTTTCCTGTTCATCCATTATCTACATTTTTCGCGGAGCTTTAATTCCCAAAACGTATAGTCCTTTTTCAATAATCTGGGCAGTTGCCATTGTCAAGCCTAACCGAAAATCATTACCAATCACTCGATGTTTATTATAAAAAACATTATATTTTTGAGCCAGTTCATATAAAAAATTACAAATAATATTAGGCGCTAAGTTTTCAGCTGATTCTGAAATGACTTCTGGAAATCGATAAATCCAGCGCAAGATTGCCAGCTCTTCTTGATTAAAATCTATTTTTTTAAATTCTAATTCTGTTTTCTTTGCTTTTTTAATCACTGACTGGCACCTAGCAAAAGTATATTGTAAATATGGTCCAGAGTTTCCTTGTAAAGAAATCGATTCATCAAAATCAAAAGCCACGTCAGTTGATGGACTGACCTTCAAAAATGAATATTTTACTGCTCCAACAGCAATTGCTTCGGCTGTCTTTTCGTCAATCTCAGAGAAAGATTGTTTAATTTTCTGCTTTGTTTTATCCAAAAGCCATTCTCCAGTTATAACATTCCCCTGCCTTGAACTCATTTTTCCTTTTTTTAATTTCACCCAACCATAAGCTAAGTGGAATTCTTTGTCTTTTGTCTGAGGAAAAACTTTTTCCAAAGCTTTAAATAAAACCTTAAAATAACCTGCTTGTTCCGGACCAACATTATGGATAATCAAATTTGGATTATATTCCGCAAATTGTAATCGTCCTAATTCTATATCTTTTGCCTCATATGTTGGATTTCCTTCACCAGTAATAAAAACTCGGTCATGAAGTCCATACTTTGACCCTGGGAAAATAATCGCTCCTTTACTTTTCTTAAAAATCCCATTTTTAAGATTATCTAAAACTATTTTTTTACCCTTTTCTGCTACCTCTGATTCAAAATAATAACGATCAAAGTGACTATCAAGTCTTTGGTAAATCCTTTCAAAATAATCCAAACTCCATTGTCTTGTTTCTCGCCATAAATTTTTAATCTCTGAATCTTGATCATAAATCTGTTTATTAATCTTTAGAATCTCGTCTTGACTACTTTCATCAGTTTCATAAGCTTTATTTCCTTCAACATAAGCTTTACCTAAAAATTCAATTTTCTCATCTAAGGTTTTTAAAGAACCTAAATCTGTTTTCCATTTTTTAATTTGCCAAAGACATTTAGCAATATGTAAACCTACATCACCCTGATAGTTTGCTCTAACAACCTTGCATCCTGCGGTTTCTAAAATTCTTACTATTGCCTCGCCATTAGTAATATTTCGCAAATGACCAATATGAAAAAGTTTGTGGGTATTTGGATGAGCATACTCAACCATTACCTTTTTAGCCCTATTCATCCTATTTTCTTTAAAATCTCTACTTTTTTTTATCACTCTTTCTAACTCTTTGATAAACCAGCTATTATTAATTGATATATTAATAAAACCAGGTTTTTGAAGTTGAATTTTACAAATCTTTTTGAAGTCATTATCTTTTTTTAATTCTTTGACTATATTTTCTGCCAAGACCATTGGTGGTTGTTTCATTTTTCCAGCCAAAACTAAAGCAATGTTACTGGCATAATCACCAAATTTCTCGTTCTCTGGATGCTCGATAACAAAATCATCAGTTTTTAAATCCAAACTAGCTATTTTTTTTGCTACTCTGATAATCTCCTGCTGGATTTGGAGCTTTAAAGAAGATTTTAAATTTGCTTGGATTAATTTCTTGATATTCATAAATCTAATTTTATCAATAATTTTCTTCTAACGCTACTTTTACTTCAAATAGCTAAAGTTGAACAAATTAATTAAGTCTTATTTTTATATCTTTTTGTTCATCTGTTCTAAAAATGTCTACATTATATTTTTTTAATCTCTCTAATACTTCTTTGGTCGGATGACCCCAAGGATTTTTACCAACCGAGATAATCGCTGTTTTTGGTTGAATGGCTTTTAGAAAATCTTCACTGGTTGAGTATTTACTCCCATGATGGGCAACTTTTAGGATATCAAGATTATCTATCTTGTTTTGATCAATAATCTTTTTCTCTATCTTTTCATCAATATCTCCTGTTAACAAGGCTTTAAAGTTATTGAATTGAAAAAGCAAAACTACTGAATAATCATTAAATTTCGTTTGGTTGGTTGATATTTTTCCTAAAATATCTGAGGTATCTTTTTGCCAGACTAAAAATTCTTTGGGCTGGTCTTGGGGCCATAAAACTTTAAAATTCAGTCCTCCTATTTTAATCTCATCACCTACTTTGGGTGTATAAACAGGAATTTCTTTTTCTAAAACTAATTGTCGAAATTCTTGAAAAGATTTTGATGAATTAGCTAAATTATTACTAACAAATTGTTTCACAGTATATCTTTCTATAACAGATTTCAAACCGCTGAAATGGTCTGCTTCTGGATGAGTATTAACGACAAGTTCTATTTGTTTGTCCCAAAAAGGCATATTATTAGATAAGCACTGCAAAACTTGATTATTTGGTCCACCATCAACTAGTACTTGAGTAAAACCGGAGGTTATAAGAATTGCATCTCCTTGGCCGACATTACAGGCGATTAAAAAACTGTTTTTAGGCCAGTAAAAAACAAAAGACCATAAAACAGATAGTACTAATATCCAAGTCAAAAAGATTTTTCCAAAACCTTTAATCATAAAAATATTCTTATCTTAGAAAGGTGAGCCGCCTGGGACTCGAACCCAGAACCTACTGCTTAAGAGGCAGTTGCTCTACCAATTGAGCTAGCGGCCCATATTTAACTTCCCTATTTTACCATTATTTGAAAATATTTCTAAAGCTAGCCAAAAAAAACTATTGTTTTAATAAAATAATTAAGTAATACCCAACAAAACGGTTGAAAAATTACTGCTAAAGGATACCAGATAAAAGACAAAATAATTAGAATTGTTCCAAAAAACATAATATAAGGGATAATCCAATTTACTAAAGGGTTCACCAAAAGTCCCAAAAAACTAATTTGATGAAAATGAAACCAAATTATTGGAGCAGTAAACAGAAAAGCTGCTAAAGCAATCTGAAATTCACCTCTAATTCCCCACCAAATATTCTGAAAAAAATTAATTGAGTACTTTTTTGTTTTAGGAGCCATAATAATTAGTCCAAAAGTTGAAGCAGTCGAAAGTTGAAAACTAATATCCTCTATTAGTAAAGGATTTATTAACAACATTATAGAAATTGATAAAATCAAAACCCATAAAGTAGTTGTTTGTCTTCCTAAAAAATTTGCCAATAATACTAAAAAAGCCATTATTCCTGCTCTAATTATTGGTGGCTCTAATCCTACTATTACTATGTATATCATTATAAATATAAATGATATTAAAATAGACAAATGCCGCCTCATGTTAAAATTTTGCCAAAAAAGAAACATAATTCCATTAGCAACAAAAGCTAAATTTCCTCCCGATGCAACTATCAGATGTAAAGTGCCCGTTTTCCGCAATTTATACAGGAAATTTGAAGAAAAATTTGTTTGGCGACCTAATAATATTCCTGCTAAAAGTGAAGCATGAGGTTCTGGTAAAAGTTGTTTTATGTTTGAGAATAATTTTTCAATCAAACTTTCGCCTAAACTCCCTATTTTTGATTTTTCTACCCTTTTTTCTGCTTTTAAAATTTGCGGATCTATCAGCCAGATTTGCTGATAAAATCCTCCTATCACTCTTTTTTCAGGTTTGCCAATGACAACTATCTCACTATTCTGGTTTAAGGCATGTTCGACCTCTGATCGGCCTATTTTTATATTGATAAAGCCTAGTTTAAAAATATAATTATTATCCTGTAGTCGTAAATCTGATGATATTCTTCCTTTTACTTTAATTAAATTATTATTTCCTACTCTTTTTAGTCTCTTTCTCTGAATAAAAATAAAAGAAGTAGTATAAAATATAACAAAGAATAAAAGAAAACAACAATGAAATAATTTCATCTATAGGTCTTTAAATTGTTATTTTTTCTTTTAATTTCTCAAATGTCTTCTCACCGATTCCTGGAACATTTTTCAAGTCTTCTAATTTAGAAAAGAAACCATTAGTTTGGCGGTAATCAATAATTTTCTGAGCAGTAGCTGGACCAACTCCTGGTAAACTATCTAATTGAGAAGCAGAAGCTGTATTAAGATTAATTTTATCTCCTGTTGACTCTGTTGATTTAACACCGGCAACTACTCCTAAATCACTTTCTAATCCAGTTTTAAGTTCATCTGTTGAAGGGATATAAATTTTGATACCATCTGATAATTTTTGAGCGATATTGATATTTTTACTTAACCAGTCTCTATCGGCCTTATCAGATAATCCACCAGCCGCAACCAAAGCATCATTGATTCTTGAATCTGAAGTTAACTTGTAAAGACCTGGCTTCTCAACTGCTCCTTCTATATGAACAAATAAAAAATTTGATGAATCTTTAGTTTCTGATTCTGAGGAGATGATTTCTATTTGAGGTTCTTTAGAGGAAAAAACAACTAAACAAACAGCTCCAACCGTTAATAATAAAACTCCAAGCATTCCTAAAAAAAGCATTGGTTTATTCTTTTTTACAATTTCTTCCCACCCTGACTTATCTTCTGAAAGATTTTCAAATAAAGAATCATTTGTCATTGTTTTAAAAGGTCTTGTAAGAATTTTTTTGCTCTTAGGTTTCCTGGCTCTAAAAAAAGTGCCTGTTCTGCTGCCTTTTTGGCCTGATCAAACTCTTTTAATTGAAAGTAGATTAAGCCTAAATTTAAATATAAATTTGACTCTTGAGGATTTATCTTTATTGCTTCTTCTGTTTCCTTTTTGGCTTCTTTAAAGTTTTTCTGAGACCAAAAAATAGCTGCTAGCATTTGATGGCTCTGCCAAAGCTTAGGATTTAACTCAAGCGCTTTGTGATAATTTTCAATTGCCTGCTCGTTTTGACCCATTTGCTGATAAGTATTAGCTAAATTATGGAAAGCATCTGCATATCCTTGGTTTATCTCAATTGCTTTTTTGTATTCAGCAATCGCTTTTTGATGCTCTCCTCTCCTACCATAAAGATCACCTAAGTTATTATGATTCTGAGGACTTGAGGGGGAAGTTTTGGCCGCAGAAAGCCATAAGCGGTCTTGATTCTGCCAGTCGCCGTTTCTGTAAATAGTTCTAATTAGAAATAAAAGAATAACTATGGTAAATAAACCATAACTAAACTCCCCTATTTTCTTTAATTCACTTAGTCTCCTAAAGCTTATTCCCAAAACTACGAATATTCCAATTGCTCCTAAATAAACATAGCGTTCAGCCACTATCCATGAGATACCAAAAGGTGTAAGGGTCGGTAAAAGAGAAATTATAAATAAAGAAAGCCAAAAAAAGATTTGTTTATTCCGTTTAAAAAAATAAATGATCGTGCCTAAGAAAAAAAGAAACAGTATCAGGATTAGAGAATAACTTCCTAAACTAAATCTCAATTCTGAATGATAAAGAGTAAGGTCTTTAGGCCAAAAAATAAGTTTAATATAGGAAATAATCGCCACCGGAATTTGAACGAAAGGATTTAGGACTCCTTCTTGCCCCTGGTAATAGTCTGTCTGAAGAGCACTGATTCTTTTTAAAGCTAAAAAAACAAAAATAACAACAAAAATCCCACTAAAAACAAAAGGAAAAATTAACTTTTTCCAATCTTCTTTTAATCTACCTAAAACTAATATAAACAATAGGAAAATCAAGGGAAAAATTATTGCTTTCTCCGAAGAAAGCATCGCCAAAACGAAAAAAACTAGCGACCAATAATAATTGTCTTTATTTTTATTAACTAAAAGATAAGCAATAAAAGAAAGGATAATGAAAAAAGCATATTGAACATGGCCGCCGCCAGAAATCCATGAAACAGCCTCTATTTGAATTGGATGAACCGCTAAAATAGCAGCACTAAAAAAAGCAGTCAGTCTATCTAGTAAAAGATAAACCAGGAGATAAACAGCCAAAACTGTTCCCAGATGAAGACTAATATTTAGTAATCTAAAAGCCCATGGCTGCCGGCCAAAAATTTTATTAATTAAAAAATAAAAAAGAATTCTTAAGAAACTAGAAGGTCGAGGAACTAAAAGACAACCTAATTTATCCAAAGTTGGATTATTTAAAATCCCATCAACATCATCAGAGACGAAGTCATTATTTAAGCTATTTACATAACTGATCAAAACCAAAGAAGTCAAGATACCACAAAATAAAATGTTTTTTTTAAACCATTTTTTAAAATTAAAATTAATAACTTTTGTCTGTATTGTAATCTTCTTCTTAGCTTTGCTTTGTGATAAAACAAATTTTCTATATTTGTCTTTCCCCCACTGTTTTTTAAGAAATTCTCCAATTCTTACAGAAGAAATGTTTAAATCCGTCGCAATTTTATTAAGCGATTTTTTATGAAGGTTTTTTTTAAGATATTTTTTTTGTTTTTTGTTAAGGTTTAGCATCTTCTCTAACCAAAAACTGAGCTAAAAATAAACCTAATATGGCAAAAACAAAAACTAAAAACATACTTTTGGTCCACCACCAAACCCAAGCAATTATAATTCCAGCAAACATTCTGGTTGAATGAAAGACTATCTCTCTTAACTCAACAAAATCAAAGATTTTCTTTGATTTTGCTTTTTTATAGACTAAGCTATGGAAAGGCGTCCAAACAAAAAGCGCTAAAAGATTGTAGGAAAGATCTGCTAAAAATATTTGCCGGGCGCCGTTGGCAAAAATTCTTACTAGCCAGTTCAGTCCATTTCCCCACATTCCCCAGCGGAAAAATCTTTTTTCCCGCCGATCAATATATTTTTTTAAAATCATTAGAATTATCAAAGAAAAAAGTAAGCTTGCCGAAGTGATCAATCCGACTATTTGGTAACTCCCAACAGACAAAAAAATAACAATTGGCCAAAAAACAACCGCAATAAATGTTTCAATTGACTCGCCAACAAAGCCCAAAACATTATGTCTTTCTTCTCGAGAAAGGATACTGCTAATAATTTTCCCAAAAGAAGAAATCGATTCCTTTTTATTGTAAGAGTCAAAAAATAAAGGAAATACTGAGAAAAATATAATCCCTAAAGCAATGTTAAAAAGAACGTCAAATCCCCAATTTTTAATGATTAGCCCTCCACAAACTGGCGCCAAAGAGGCCACTACGCGACTAAAAAACACCATAATCGTAACCTGACCACCCATTTTTTCTTGTTTTCCTAAATTAATAAAAGCTAAATGATATGGTCCCCAATAAAGAGGAACAACAAAAGCAATCATTAAGGCCGCTAAAAGAAAAAAATTTAGATCCATTTTGGCTGCTTTCAAGCATATAAGATAACTAATGAGGAATAGATTAGAAATCAAAGCTGACCAATCAGGGCCAATTTTAGATACAACCTTGGCTAGAATATAATCAAGAAAACTCATTATTCCAAAAGAAACAATATAAAAAATAAACACCCAATTTAAATTAGAAGTAATCTTTAAGATGTATAAAGGGATAAAAATGGAAATTAAAGAAAGACCAAAAGTTCTTAAGGAGGCATTTAAATAAAGTCCTGTTAACCCAGGTAGAGGAGCTTCCTTTTTACGAGGAAAAAAATGCCAATGAGGTAAATTTAAAATGGATTGATGAGATTGATAAGGCACAAGATAATATTAGATTATCTTTCTGTTGTTTTAAAGTACTTTTTAAGCCAAACCTCTTGTCGGCGGCTATAATCTATCTCATCTTTCTCCCATTGATTTATGACCTGAAGTAATAATTTTTTATTTTTGACGCCAGTCTCGAAAAACTCTCTGAATTCTTTATAACCTAGGGTATTTAAACCCGGATCATCAAAGTTATAGCCTTTCTTTAAAAGATCTTTTATTTCTTTTAATAATCCCTGTTTTAAGCGTTTTTTAATCCGTTGTTTAATTTTGCGTCGCAAATCGTTTTTATTAACTTCTAAACAAATTACAAAAGGTTTTGTGTCCTTTTCTATCCCTTCTATGCTAACTTGCCTCCTGTGATCTTTAAAAAAATCAGCGATTTCTATTCTTCGGATTAACCGCCGGGGGTTTTTCCAGTCACTTAATGAAAGTTTTTTCTGAAACTCTTTAGAATATTTCTTAAGCTCATCTTGTAATTCACTAACTGATAATTTCTCTAATATTTTCCTTAATTTTGGGTTTGGCTTAATATTTCCCCACTCAATTCCTTTCAAAAGTGTCTTAATCCAAAAACCAGTCCCACCGACGACAATTGGTAATTTCTGTCTTTTCCAAATATTATTAATAACAGCTTTGGTAAATTTCAGCCATTGGCTAACAGAGAAATCTTGATCGGGATCAATTAAATCTAGTCCCCAAATCAAAACATTATTATTTTTATAAACTTTTGTCCTTTTTTTATTTATTATTCTATTTTCATAAGTTGAGTTTTTTGGTAAATCTTTTCCTGTCCCAATATCCATTTCTTTATAAATCTGCCTAGAATCACCTGAAATAAGTTCTCCATTGAATTTTTTAGCAAATTTTAAAGCCAGTTTTGTCTTTCCACTAGCCGTTGGCCCAACAATAATTAGTAATTTTTTATCTAATTTCATTCCTTTGGATATTTTATCTTATCTCTCTTATTGTTGCCAAATTATGATATAATACATATTAAATATGACAGAAAATAAAACACCAGAAAATGCTGATTTAATGCTTTTAATGGCCCTCGGCTATTTTGAGCAGAAAGTTGATGATCTTCTCATTGTCTTAGGGGGACACCCTACCACGACTGAACAAAAAGATTCAGCCAGGCATGCACTTACCTATCTAGGAATAGCTGGTCTTTCTAAAGATGAAATAAGTGAAGCAACTAGAGCGTTGTGTGCTCGTTATTCTCTCCCTCCAGAAATTAATCTTTATGACTTAATTGTAGACCTAACAATTATGTCTCCTGATGAGGATCCACCCCCGACTGATCCCACAATTCTTATTATTTAATTTTTATTGTTTCCAGTAAAAAACTTACCCACCGCCCTTTTTTCCTCAAGAAAATTTGTACTCAAAATTTTCCAAAACTTGCTTGAAATTACTTTTTTGTAAGAATTTAGAAGTTGTTTAATTTGTTACTAAATTTACCAACCGACCTTTAACAAATACTTCTTTTTTGATTTTTTTACCACTTAAATATTTAGCAATTTTTTCAGATTTTTTAGCCAAGCTTATTACTTCATCTTTTTTTTGGCTGATTTTTGCTGAAACTTGAAGTTTATCCCTCATTTTCCCATTAATCTGAACAATTACTTCCACTTCTTCATCTTTAACTAAACTAGAATCATATTTTGGCCAGCCGTTATCCAGAACAGAAAACTTACCACCACCCAACTCCCATAGTTCTTCTGCTAAAAAAGGAGCCACTGGACAAATCAGCCTAGCAACGATCCCAACCATTTTTTTATTGCTATTTTTCTTTTCTCTCTGCCAAACATTAACTAATTCCATTAAACTAGCAATAGCAGTATTAAAATCTAGAGTGCTAAAATCATTAGTCATTTTTTCAATCGTTTGATGAAGCTTTCTGACCAAAATATCTGAAAGCTCATTCTTTTTCTTAGCACTCTCAATTGATAACCGATAAAGTCTACCTAAAAATTTATACATCCCAATCATTCCTGTGTCCCTAAAATCACCACCGTTTTGATATGGCCCAATAAAAAGCAAATACATTCTTAAGGCGTCAGCGCCAAAACGCTCCATATATTCGTTGGGATTAACCACGTTACCCCTACTTTTACTCATCTTGGCACCATCTTTAATAATCAATCCATGAGCAAAAAACTGCTTAAACGGTTCTTGAAAATTAATTAACTCCATATCATAAAAAGCCATCGTCAAAAACCTAGCATACATGAGGTGTAAACAGGCATGTTCATTTCCACCAATATACATATCTACTGGTAGCCACTTTTTTGTCCTCTCCGGATCAAAAACTTTATTATCAAAATCAGTTGATGGATAACGGAAAAAGTACCACGCACTATCTAAAAATGTATCAGAAACGTCTGTTTCTCGACGACCAGCCTTACCACAACGCGGACACGTAGTTTTATAAAACTTTTCGATTGTTGCTAAAGGTGATTGACCTTTCCCTTTTGGCTGATAATCCTCCACAAAAGGCAATTCTATTGGTAAATCTTTTTCAGATACTGGATACCAGCCTTTCATTTCATCTGCTAATGATAATCTTTTTTCTGATGTCAACAATTTTGACCCTTTGCTTATTTTTTTAGCTTCCTCTGTTGTAAACCAACTTTCGCCCTTTTTGGCACAGTTTTCGCAATAAATCATTGGAATTGGCGGTCCCCAATAACGCTGTCTAGAAATACACCAATCACGCAATTTATAGTTTGTTTTTCTCTTTCCCCAACCTTTTTTTTCCATGAAGTTCATAATTTTTACTGTTGCTTTATGAATATCCATTCCATTTAAGAATTCAGAATTAACCATTGTCCCAAACTCCTCTTGCACTTGTTCTTTTTTGGTGACTTTTGACTTGTCGCCGTCTGGACCAACCACCACTCTTATAATTGGTAAGTCCATTGCTTTGGCAAATTCAAAATCACGCAAATCATGGCCTGGAACTCCAACAACCGCGCCAGTACCGACATCCATTAAGACAAAATCAGAGACATAAATTGGTAGTTTTTTACCATTTAGTCTGTTTATGGCATAGCTGCCGGTAAAAACACCAGTTTTGCTTTTATCATCAATCTTTCTTTCTTGTTCAGTTTTCTTAAGCACTTTTGAAACGTAATTGCTAACGGCTTTTTTGTATTCTTTTGATGTAATTTGTTCTATTTGTGGATGTTCGGGAGCTAAAACAATGAAAGTCGCTCCAAAATTTGTATCTGGCCTAGTAGTAAAACAGATTAATTTTTCATTTGTTCCTTCTACCTCATATTCTATCTCTATACCGTCACTTTGCCCAATCCAATTTGTCTGCATCTGTTTAGTGGTTTCTGGCCATTTACTGCCGTGATAATCCAGCAGTCTTTTTGCATAATTGCTAATCTTAAAGAACCACTGTTCTGTTTTTTCCCTAGTTACCTCTGTTTTACAACGCTCACAAACATTAATCCCTTGCTTTGGCTCAACTTGCTCATCAGATAAAACAGTCTTACAAGAAGGACACCAGTTAACAAAAGACTTTTTTCTCTCTGCCAAGCCATATTTAAACATCTGGACGAATATCCACTGAGTCCATTTGTAATACTGGGGGGTAGTAGTATCCACTTGACGATTCCAGTCCCACATTCCCCCATATCTCTTCATTTGCTTCTCTCTAAAATAAGCAGTTGTTTTAGCAATTAATTCCCGCGGGTGCAAACCTTTTTTAATAGCGAAGTTTTCTGAATGGATACCAAAGGCATCAAACCCCATTGGTTCAAAAACATTATAACCTTGAAGTCTCCTAAATCGACCGAAAGCATCAGCTCCCCCAAAAGCATAGGTATGACCAACATGTAAACCTTCTCCTGATGGATAAGGAAACATCATTAAGTTATAAAATGGCTTTTCGGCTTTATCTAAATCTAGCTGAAAAGTCTTTGCTTTTTGCCATTTTTTCTGCCATTTTTCTTCAATTTGTTTTGGGTTATAAGCCATAATAACTCCTATTATACTAAAAAAGCTCCCGATTGGGAGCCTAAAAAATTATTTTCTCCCAATCAACTTTAATTCCTTAAAAGAAGGCTGGAATTTAAAAGCTGACTGAAAGAAAACAATTCATTCATAAGTTAATTTTAAAAAAAATATCCCTTTTTGTCAATTATTAATCTCGAAGATAAATATCAAATTAAAAACCTAATAATCTCGTTACCAAATTAGGCAAAGCGTCAATATCTGCCAGAGATTGCTCAAAGGCAGCTAAAGCTTCACTTGGGTCAACTTGTCCTTCTTTTGGAAAAACAATCCTATCTGCTAGGGCAACAATTTCTGATTTCTTAATTCCAAATTCAGTTAACAACTCCATTGTGTAACTATCAGACTGATAAGTTAATTATCCTTCTACTATTCCTTCCCTCTGTCCAAACAAATTTAAAGCAGCATCAACTAGTAAAGCTGATCTTCCTTCTTCCCATGTTACCAATCCATCTCGGTAATCCCTATAAACCTGATCTGCTACAGCAGTGGCAGAAATTGGAATATCAACTCCTATGATTAAAGGATTTTCTGACATTTCTCCTCCTTTTTTCTTCGACAGATTATACCTGTAATGATTTGACTAAAATACTTCTTTCTTGCTATCCTAATCATAAATGACCAACTGTCTAAAATCAATTATTGCTTCTTTTAAGTTTGCTTTTCGGGGTATTTTTAAAGCTGTTTGTCAAGAAAGAAACTTAAAAATTCATCTTTTGGCTGCTTTTGTCGTTTTAATTCTCGGCTTCATTCTCCATATTTCTAATTTAGAATGGTTAGTTTTAGTAATTACAATCGGACTGGTTATTTCGCTAGAAATATTTAATGCTAGTTTAGAAGAACTTTCTAATGTCATTAAAAAAGAACTAAAACTTGATTATGGAGCAACGACTATTCCCAGAGATTTTGCTGCTGGTGCGGTGTTGGTTTTAGCAATCACTTCTGTAGTGATTGGTCTAATAATTTTTTTACCAAAAATTGTTTTTTATCTAAAATGATTAACATTTTTCAAATTTACGACCAATTTCTGAATCTTTTCCCAGTTTCGTGGCACTTTTTCTTATCATTAGCAATTATCGTTGCTTTGGCAATTTTCTTTCTCAATCTTGTAAGACGAAGTCTTTGGTGGCTTTTGTTACTTTTAATCCTATTCCCTAGCCTTATCCCTGTTTTCAGAACAGTTTTTGTTATTTTCTTTAGAACGATTCTTTCTTTATTAAGGTAATTTTGCTTATAACTCTTGCTTGAATTTTTTTTAAAAACTGTCTAACATTATATTTAATGAATCTGCCTTTAATTATCCATTCAATTTATATTTTAGGAACTCTGTTTGTAGCTTCTTTTTGGCTAAGTGTCCCTGCTTTGAGTCCTTATACAATTCATCTAGTCGCTTTTTTTGTCCTTGTTTATCTTGCTTCTTATTTATGGCAAAGACATTCCAACAAAAAAATTCCATTTTTGCTAAGCATAATTAACTCTGTTGTTTTTTTACTAATCGTCCTTTTGCTTGTTCTCTCTACTGGAGGACTTAATTCACCGCTTTTTTTCCTAATCTATTTTGTCTTATTTGCTTTGTCTTTAGCCTGGGAGCCGACAATTACGATTGTTTTTAGTTTGGGTCTGATAATTTTCTTTCTCTATGCTCATCCCCAACTAACGATGCAGGAATTAATTACTCTTACCTCATTAATTTTTATTACTCCTTTATCTTTATTTTTTGGTCAACAATATGTTAAAACCTTAGAGCAAAGTGGACAAATTAAAACCCTCAGCACTAAAGTTAAAAAACATTCAAAAGATATCACTGAAGAAGAAACCAATATTTTACTTTGGTTATCTTTAAATTTTAAGCACAGCATGGAGAAAGTTGTCGATCTTCTTTCTCAATCACTAGAAAGATCAACTCTTTCTTTTAATCAAAAGTCAAGCTTAAAAGAAGCTCTTCGTTTGGCTAAAAAACTTCTCCAAACCGGCAACCTATTAAAACAAAAAATAGATCATCAAACTGATTAAAAATGATTAATAACGTTCCAAATAATAATCAAACAACTAAAAAAAATTCATCTTTTGAATTAAAACCGAGAGAAGAAAAGACAAAAGAAAGTGTTTTTGGCTCTTTTCCATCTGCCTCCCAACCATTACCCCCTGTTGCTCAAAAACAAAGACCTGCTCCGGAGGCTATTTCTACTTCTGGCGGAATAGTCACTATGCAAGATCCTAAAGCAGCTATGCTTAAGTTAGCTTATATTGCAATTTTTATTACTGCTTTTATTACTGGCGCGATATTTATTACTAAGCAAATTTATGCTAGTAAGCGCAGAGAAACCCTTGGTGTTCTTTTGCAGACCCCTTATCAACCAGTTACTTGGAAAGATTTTGGCAACGTTTTTGAACCTCAACTAAAAATTCCTGTTGTCTATCCTAATCAAGGAGTTCAAAAAATTACTTTTCTTTTAGATTCCGGCGCCTTAATTTCTTCTATGCCTCGTGAAGAAGCAGAAAAACTTGGTTATGATTCTTTGGCTAAACTTCAACGATCAACGTTTATGGGTTTTGGTGGTAAAGTCTCTTTCGCCTATAGAGGAGAAATGCAGGCTGTTCTTGGAGAAGAAAAAGTAAACATTCCCGTTGTTTTTACTGAAGCTGGAGGAACAAAATTTCTCCTTGGTCGACTTGGATTTTTTGAAAAATATTCGATATACTTTAACTCAAAGGATCAGCAAATAGAGGTTAGAAAAATATGAATAAGCTTTTAAAATTTTTTGACCGGATATCTTTTAAAAAACTCTTTGCACTAACGTTTATTGTTGCAGTAGTAATTAGTGCTCCAATTGTAGTTTGGACTGCCCAACAACAAACTAAAAGTGATATCGGTGCTTATTTTGATAAACCAGAACCAATTGCTCCCCAAAAAATATATGGTCCTATTCCCGCTGGTGAACCACAAATTACTCTTGTCTGGCCATTTGTAGGTAAAGTTAATGATGCTGTCCTTATTCATGGTTTAAATTTTGGAAATAATCCTAAAGAAAAAACATTATTATTAGGTAACCAACGAGTTCCTGAAGATTATATTAAAAATTGGACTCCCGAGTTGATTGAGTTTCTTATTCCACCAAATAGTAACTTCGGCCCTATCTCTGTCAATATTGCCGGAAAACAAAATACTTGGCCTTTTCCATTTACTGTATACGAGTTGGCCACCAATCTTCAGGTTACAGAAAAAGATGGTATCGTTTGGACAAAAAATACCTCACAACCAGTCAAAATTATCCTATATATGGATGATGGTGAGGTTATCGAAAACGATAATCCTCAAGAAGGAATGACTTATCCAACAGATAAAAAAATCGTTTCTGTTAAGGTTGTTGATCAAAACAATAATTCCTTACCTTTTTTTGTTGAACCTTCCGAGTTTGGTTTTTAGCCTAGATATTTTTTAATTGTTTTAATTTTTCCATTAAGAATAAAAATTTCTCTTTCGCCTTATCTGCTGGCCAATCGTCTAAAAGAAGTTTCTTAGGTAAACCGGGATCTCCTTCTAAAATGTTAAAAAAATTATTAATAATCAAACTAAGTTTTTTATTATTTAAGCCTGTTCTCTTTTTGGTTTTCTTTATTTGACCTAAAAAATTTTCAATCGTTTTAACCAAGTCGTTATATTTTTTTTCTAACTTATCCAATTGCCAAATATGATAAGCTAATTGTTTGTCATCTCCTATTAAAAGGTTTCTTGATTCAATCACGGTAACTAATGCGGTTAATTTTTCCTCTAATAAAAATTCCCGCAACTTATCATTAATGGGTAAAGGAGAAATATAAACCCCCCTACTTAACTTTTTAAAACCTAAACTCCTTAGCCCCCTTCTCAATTTTCTCACTTTTTGGCTTATCTTTTCCGACTGAAGGTCTGAATTTAAGATTGCTATCCGCCAAACTCTATCCCAAACCTTTCTTTGACCAAGACTCATGGGGAAAAAAGTCAACAATCTTTCTCTTCCTTGAGAAGTTAATCTAAAAAAGGGTGTTTTGTTACGAACTATCTTATCAATTTCTCCTGACTTTACTAATTGCAAAACGGCATCCCTTATTGAGCTTTGACCATAAGAAGATAGGTGTTTATAAAAAAAAATATATTGTTTATATTCAAAACCTTCGCTTTTGTTTAAAAAATCTAATTCACAAGCTAAACTAAAAAGGATTAGACGTTTAAGTAATTTCATTTAATCTATGTCTTTTATTTTTAATGTCTTGTTTTATTGTTCTTAATTACAATTAAACACAACACAAGCTTGCTGTCAAGTAATCGGTTTTCCACAATTTAGTCCACAAAGCTTTAAAAACCTATAAATCTTTAAGAAATTATTTAATTTAATATTATGAAATATTTATATACATTATGATTATATTGTTTTTGCTGTGAAAATGAGAGTGAAAAATAGAATTTACTTTTTTTCAAGCTTTGTCTTCATTTTTTCTATACCTTATCACAATATGTTTAAAATAATATTTTCCCTTCTTGACGTTAAAATTAAACCCCTTTTATAGTAGTAAGGATCTTTAAAATTATTATCTAATTAAATCTAATTTGTCTAATTTTAAGGCTAAAAAGATTTTTTCCGCAAAATGCGGATAATCAAGAAAGGAATATAAAAATGCAAGTAATTAATTTAGAACCAATCAATATTAGTCATTGGGAAATTGGTTTAACTGGTCATAAGGTTAATAAAATAAATTATCAAAAAATGGCAGCAATTATTGACATTGTCTCTATTTTGCTTGTCGTTTCAAGCTGTTTTATTTGGTTATTTTTTGTCTAACAGATGAATAATTTGCTTAAAAATTTTCAATTTTATTTAAAACAAAAAAATCTCACTGATAAATCAATTAAAAATTATATTTCTGATATTCGGCGGTTTTTTGAGTGGACTGCTAAAAATAACTTAAACCAACTTACTCAAAATACCTTTAGTCAATATCGTGATTGGCTAATTAATCAAAAAACAAATACAAAAAGTATCAATAGATATCTTTCTAGCATAAGAATGTTTGGTTTGTTTTTACAAGAAAAGCAATTGGCACCAATTAATCCAACTTCGGCAATTGAGAATGTTAAAGACTATGATAAAAAACTAGGTAATATCGGTAAAATTCTGCGGGAATTTCAAAATAGTCTTGTTAAAGAAAAATTAAGTCAGGCAACAATCAGAAATTATATCTCTGATGTTAAACAATTTCTTGAATATCTCGAACAGATTAAAAAACTAACAAACATCAACAATCAATGATAGAAATTACTAATCTTACTATTGAACAATATGAGGACTTTCTTAAAAGACAAGGATTAAATGATTCTTCAATCAAAAGGAAGTTTATTTCTATTAAAAAATTTTGTTCTTGGGCAGTTCAAAATAAACTTCTAAAAATAAATCCTTTTGACAAAGCAACTACTAGTCCAGTTTTTTCTCCTATAGTGACTACTCCACCAGCCGATCAGAATCAAAATAAGCAACTTGAAGAAGAAAAAAGGCGTTTTCGATTTTTTAAATATGGGTTGGCAATCATTATTGCTATTATTCTTTTATTAATTCCTCTTAGGCTTCGATTTAAAAAAGCAGAACAACTGATGATTGCTCCTGGAGAAACGCAATCTCCCAGCACTATTCCAGTTAGTACTCTACCTTATACGCCGTGGATTGTTTTTTACAAAGGAAAGCTAACTAGTAATCAGAATCAGCCAATTTCTCAAAAGGCAAATGTTATTTTTAAAAT
Organism: uncultured Pseudomonadales bacterium; assembly: GCA_964467735.1. Classification (GTDB taxonomy): domain Bacteria; phylum Patescibacteriota; class Microgenomatia; order UBA1400; family CAYXSR01; genus CAYXSR01. Next base: position 18,697 of record CAYXSR010000009.1, read on the forward strand.
CTATAATGAAAATCAAGATAATTCGCCTCTTTGGACATCAAAAGACTGGCAACTTGAACCAGATAATAATGGTAACTTTATTGCTCCTTTAGGAGACATTAGTCGAGGTGATAATCAAATTCCTTCTCAAATATTTTTTCAAAATGAAAAGCTCTATTTAGGAATTTCCGTAGATAATCAAGATGAACTATCTCCCCGACAACCAATCTCTTCGGCTGCCCATAGCGCTGATGCTTATCTTTTACAAGAACATGAACCAGCCGAAGAAGCCGGTCCCAACAATGTTCCAGTTTTAAACTCTGAAGGTCAATTAACTTTGGCAGCTGAGTCGCCAAAAATAAAAGCCATTAATGATACTTTCGCTATTGAAGGTCAAGCAATTACTCTTCAAACTCCTTTTGCTTCTGATGGGGATATTACCTTTTCTCCTGATGGTTTGGGAACTGTTAATTTAAGACTTACCAATCAAGAAAACAGTTCTTTGGATATTCAAAATGCCAATCTGACTTCTGGTAACCTAATTGGCGGATGGGTGGGAAACAATTTATCTAGTTATTATCTGCTTAAATTACAATCTGGGTCTGAACCAATTACTCGTTTTTCTGTTGACGCCTCAGGAAATGTTAACCTAACTGGTTCTCTTACTGCCTCTAATGAATTAGTTTTAGCAGATACCCGCACTCAAACTCAACTTTCCGATTCTGTCTACACCACTTTACCAGCTAATGCTATTTCTCTTTATGAAGCAATCAATCTTGCCTATCAACATAGTGGTCTCTTTACTGACGGTGGAAACTATCTTTATCCAACTAATTATGAGTCACTCCGGATTTATGACTCAGGTGGTACAGACTATATCGATATATCACATGATGGAACAAACGCTATCCTCTCTTTTACTAATACTGACAGGATAAAAATAGAAGAAGATGTAAAAATAAGAGACTCTTTAGAAGTTGAAGGACTTATTTATGGTAAAGCAGAAGCTACTATCTCTGGTAATTTAACTAGTGGTGGTCAAGTCCAAGTTGGTCGCTTTGATACTAATCCGACTGCTTTAGGCGGTGGTTCATTAATATACAATACCACTGATGATAAACTATACTATTATAATAACACTAGCTGGACAGAGATTGGTAGAACTTTTTGGCAAAGAAATTCAGGGGCTCTTTCTCCTTATGAGATAACTGATGATGTTCTAGCTGGAGGAACAACAACTGATTCCGCTTTAGTAAGACTTCCCGGAACTAATAATCAAAACGCTTGGTTTAACCTGGGAACAGGCAATGTGGGAATAGGAACAACTAACCCTTTGTATACATTAGATGTTAATGGCAATATTAGGATTGCTTCTGGTAGTGATTTATATATTGGAAGTATTGGGCTTGGATCAACCGGACCAGATGCCGTATCTTCTGGTGCTTTTCTGGTGGGAACATTTGATGAGTTCGACAATAGTAATGAAACTAATACTCAGGGAGTTTTGGATGACTTAGACCAAGCGATTACTGATCTTGGTGCTGGTGCTACTGGACTTTGGCTTGATGGTGATCCTAGCGACTATATTTATCCTAATTCGACATATTCCTCTAATATTTATATTGATGCAGGAGTGCTAGGAGTCCAGTATGATCCAACGGCTGTTGTAGGAGGAGTAGCGGCTTTTAATGGTAATGTTGGGA
>CAYXSR010000009.1:20478-25457 GCA_964467735.1 uncultured Pseudomonadales bacterium
ATTCCTCCAATATCTATATCGACTCAGGAGTTTTGGGAGTTCAATATGATCCAACAGCAGTGGTAGGAGGAGTAGCGGCTTTTAACGGTAATGTTGGTATCGGGATTACCGGACCAGTTGCTAAATTACATGTGGTAGAATCAGGCGCTAAAACAGCAGTTAATTATGCTGCATACTTAGAAAACAGTAGTACTAATGCTAACACTGATGGAGTTAATAAGTATGGTCTTTTTTTGTCTTCTACGGGAACCTTTACTGGTGATACTGGACCGGAAACTTATAATTTTGGCCTATACGTAGATACCACTTCCGGAGCAGATAATAACTATTCTGCTTATTTTGCTGATAATGTTGGGATTGGGACAACGAACCCTATTTCCTTTTTTTCTATAGGGGCTTCATCACAATTTCAAGTCGATAGTGATGGAGATATTGTAAAATTAAAAAATTTAACTTACTCTTGGCCTTCTTCTCATGTTACTGATGGGGTTTTAACTAACAATGGTAGTGGAACATTAACTTGGTCAGACCCAGTAGGAACAGGTGGAATAGGTTACTGGACAAGATCTGGAACTAATCTCTCTCCTTTTAATTCAGGTGATGATATTTACCTAAATAGTGGTGAATTGTTAGGAATAGATTATGATCCTTCTACATTTGTAGGAGGAGTAGCGGCTTTTAATGGTAATGTTGGGATTGGAATAACCGGACCAACAGCCATGTTACACATTGGTTTAGGCTCTACTGCTGTTGTTGGTCAAAAGATAGAGTTAGCTTCTGGAGCTTCAGCTAATGCTTTTGAGATAAATACCAATGGTGAGTCTGGTGGAGATTTGTTCTTAGTCCAGGCTGATGGCAATGTGGGGATCGGAACAACTGATCCTTTTACTGATCTAGAACTTGTCGGACGGTACACTTTTGGAGAAACCGGAAGCATCAAATCTCAACTTTTCCAAACATCCAACGCTCTCTTCTTAACAGCTAATAATTACTATGATTCTGGCTGGAAAACTTTTGATAGTGGTCGTGGTGGTGGTCAAATTAGAATCGATAATCCTTCATCTGCCAACGGTTTTATTAGTTTCATCACTCACGATGCTGCTGCTTCACCTACCATGTCTGAAAGAATGAGAATCACTGGAGACGGCAACGTCGGCATCGGGACGACGGCACCAGAGGCGACATTAGAAGTTATTGGAACAACTACACCAACAGTTGGTATATACAATACTACTAATCATGGCAGGCTTTATATCGGCAATAACAATACAACCGCGGGCGATAGTCTGGGAGGATACTTATATATTGGTAAATTTGGTGCTGTTCCTGCTTCAGGTAACCCATTAGGTGCCGTTTTTTTTGAAGCCAAAACAACCGACAGCCAGACTCATGTTGCTGGATTTCAATCAAGTGTTGTCACTGGTTCCACCAGTCGTAGTTTAATGACAGGCAATTTTGATATTATGACCAAACCAAGTGGTGTTAATGATCCAGTGATCAGAATAAGAATAAATGAAAACGGTAACGTCGGTATTGGAACAACTGATCCAGGAGTCAAATTATCAGTAACAGGAGGTACCTCTGGTTATCAAGCCCTTTTTGGACAAGATGTTACCACTGGAGAATCAACTATTTTTGTCGGTGAAAGTGTTGCCGGAGATAAATCTCTTGTCATTGGCTATAACCATGATGATAATTACGCAAGGTTAAGAATAAATGGTGATACTTCACCAAAGGCCCTGACAATAGCAAACGGTGGTAATATCGGTATTGGCACTACTAGTCCCCTAGAAGAACTTCATGTAATTGGCGATGTCCGAGCTACTCAAATTATTAGTAGTACCGGCACTACCTACTATTTATACCTAGACAATGGTGGCACTTCTTTAAAAATGGCTGGTACGGCTGATATTGAGGGTGGAATTAATGTTGACGGCGACATCTCTTTGGATGGCGGTGGAACAATTAGTTCAGATACTAATGACATTGTTATTGATCCTGGTAGTGGTACTGTCTGTATCGGTGCTTCCGGTACTTGTGCCGATAAAGTTGACGCCGGTACGGTTGACCCTCCTTATACAATTAATGGTCAAAAATATGCTACCTATATGGCCTCAATGACCGGAGTTAAAGAAGAAACCACTGGTCTAATTCAAACAACCGACAAAGTTGATGGTCTTGGTTATCGCCAAGTAATTGACTTTAAAAATCTTGAAGAAGGCTCTGATCTTTGGCTATTTTCCCGAACAACAGAATTACAAAAAAATATTGATAACCTTGTAGCTCTTTTAACTCCAGAAACAAATACTCGAACCTGGTATGAAGTCGATAAACAAAATCTTCGCTTAATTATTTATAGTGCTCGGCCAACAACTATTTCTTATCGGCTCACCGCTCCCCGATTTGATGCTGATCAATGGAACAACACTCGAGATACTGCCCACAGTGGATTTATTATCAATTCCGACTGGAATGATTTATCTTTAGATGAAAATGGCGATGTTATTGATCAAAATTCTTTGGCCAACGATGCCGTTCAAGTCACCAAACCAGAAACTTACGATGGATTATTAGACAAAGACTATTTTGAATCTTTTGTTTACCAAGTGGTCGGTCAAGCCGGCGAGACTATATATGAAATTGGTTCTTTGGCTAAATTAGTGGCTGGCCAAATTAAGGCTGGTTTTGTCGAAACAACCAATCTTTTAGCTGAAAATATTGCTGCTACCAATGCTAGTTTTGATAATTTAATTACTAATAATATTAACGCCAATACCAAACTTGTTACTCCGTTAGTAGAAACAGACAATCTCATCGCCCAAACAGTTGAGACAAAAATGCTTAAACCAACAAGCAATGATGATTTAATCGTTCAATTAGACAAAACACAACGTTCTAATTTTAAAATTCAAGATGAAATAGGTAAAAATTTATTCAGTGTTGATCCTGAAGGAAATGCCAGTGTTTCAGGAGAATTAACCGCTGAATCTCTGGCCGCCGATGAAATTACTACCACTAATTTAGAAACAGCAAACGCCACAATTTCTGGTGAATTAATTGCTCAAACCGGCCGATTTAGCAAAATTTACGCGGATGAAATTGATGGTCTAGAAGCCCGGATTGCTACCTTAACCAGCAATAATATTAATAACCAATATTTTTTTGATGATGCCACCCCTGGCCAAGAAACAGATTATCAATCATTATTAGCTGATTTAGAAACTGACCTGGCTTCTGCTTCAGGAATAATTGATACTATTAATAATCAGAAATTACTTGCTGAAGGACAAGATTATTTAGATGTTGCTTCTATAAATGCTAATTCTGCCATTTTCAATGAATTTTTAGCCGTTTTAGGTCAGGCCTCAATTGTTAATTTAGAAGTTACCAATGCTTTGGTTGTTCAAGACAAGATGGTAATTACTCAAGCTAGTATTGGTAACACCACCGATCGGCTTTATATTCAACCATCTGGTCTTGGCGGAATTGACTTGATGGCTGGCAAAATAATTATTGATGAAACCGGTAATGTTTATATTAATAACAATTTATACGTTGCCGGCACCACCCAAACTCAAAAATTGGAAGCCGAACAAGCAACTGTTTCTGGAAGTCTTTTTGCTAGCTTGCTAAAACCAATTGAAAAAGATATTAATATTCAGCTACCTACTAATGCCTCTGGTGCTGGTGAACTGGCGGTTATAAATTCCGAAGGTAGCAAAGTTGCAAGTATTGATTCTTCTGGCGCAGCTCAATTTAATAAATTAACCATTGCCACCGCCGAATCTATTTCATCCGGAACCCTCCCCCAAACAGAAGTTACTACCAATGCCACTACTGGCCAAACGGTCTTACCAGCCATGCAAACAGAAATTACCATAAAGTCCAGTTTTGTTACTGATAAATCATTAATTTATATCACACCGGAAAGTGATACTAATAATAAGACACTATATATAAAAGAAAAACAGACTGATCAATTCACAGTCGCCATCAACCAAGCCATCGACGCAGATATTAAATTTAATTGGTGGATCATCAACTAGTATAAAGGAAAAAGTATAGAGTATGAAGGAAAAAATAAAATCATTCACTGACCTTATCGCTTGGCAAGAAGGGCATAAATTGGTATTGATGATTTATAAAAGTACCGAAGGCTTTCCTAAAAAAGAAGTTTATTCCCTCGTAAATCAGATGACTCGTTGTGCTATCTCCATTACTAGTAATATTGCTGAAGGTTTCAGTCGCCGAAGTAAAAAAGTCAAAGCCCAATTTTATTCAACCTCAAAAGGCTCGCTTACTGAACTTCAAAACCAGCTTTTAATTGCTAAAGATGTAGGTTATTTACAAAAAGTGGAATTCAACAAAATTGCTGAACAAACAATAAAAGTTAGTCGATTATTAACAGGACTTTTAAAATATCTTAAGAATTAATCTTCCCTCCCTCTATACTTTATACTCTATACCTCTATGCTTTCTTATCCAGTTGACAACACCACTCCAACTATTATAGTCTTTTATTAGTATAGAGATGGCTACTGCCCAAAAATCAACTAAACAGCGTTTTGGTAGTTTATTATCTTGTTTCAAGGTTCTTTTTGTCGTTGGATTCCTATTTTTCGGGCTCTTCTTTAGTGTTAAAAATCAATATTTCGTTAATAAGTCCATTGATCAATATTTAAGTCGAGTTGTCCGGGTTGCTCATGCAACAGTTGGCGAACTAATAATTAGAGGAGAGGTTGGCACATTCCAACTGCCTAACGGAATTTGGAACAGTAGCGGTAATGTTGGGATTGGAACAACAGCACCAGGCGCAAAGTTTGAAATTTATAGCTCTGGTTTAGGTTTATATTTAAATCAATCGGCCGCCAATGATATTTATATGATGACTCATGTCCCTGGTGTTAATTGTTGGGGTATGGGTGCTAAGGCTAATGGTGATTTTTATATCGGCAATGATAGTTGTACCACTATTCCCT
>CAYXSR010000010.1:0-7710 GCA_964467735.1 uncultured Pseudomonadales bacterium
AGCAGTTTCTTTAGCGAAAGATTGCCTTTCGGTAAGTAGGACTATTAAGGTTCCTGTTATTCCAATAGTTTCAGTAGCCGATGTTTATCGGATTAAGAAAGAATTAAAAAGCGAAGTTTGGGTTCAACACATTGATCCTAAAAAAAGCGATCGCAACACTGGTTGGGTAACGGCATTGAGTGTTAAATTAGCCGGGGCCAAGGGAGTTCTACTTAATCATTCAGAACATCCATTGAATTTCAAAGAAATAGTATTTTGTATTAAAAAGGCCAAAAGAAACAAACTTAAAACTCTTATTTGTGTTCAAGGTCTTAAAATGGCTAGAAAAGTAGATTCTTTAAGACCAGACTTTATTGCCTTAGAAACTCCTAAACTGATCGCTGGTAAAAAAGCAATGGTGGAGTTTCCAAAAGAACAAATTAAAATCAAAAGATTTGTTAAGCTTCTTAAATATTCCTGGCCAATTGTGGGAGCCGGTGTTAGAGATAGTGAAGATATAATTAAAACTACTCAATTAGGTGCTAAAGGAGTTTTAATTGCCTCCCGAATAGTAAAGACTCGCCAGCCAATAAAAGTAATTACTCAGTTAGCTAAAAGCTTCACTTAATTCTATGAAAGTAGTTCTTCAGCGAGTTAAAAATGCCAAGGTTAAAGTTAATGATAAAGAAATCAGTAAGATAGAAAAAGGCTTTTTAATTTTTTTAAGTATTGCTAATGATGATTCAGAAAAACAAGTTAATTCTTTAGTAGATAAAATTTTTAACTTAAGAGTTTTTTCTGACGAGAACGGTAAGATGAATTTATCTTTAAAGCAAGTAAAAGGAGAAGTTTTAGTTGTTTCTCAATTTACTTTATATGCAAATTGTCGAAAAGGTAATCGACCAAGTTTTAAAAAAGCAGCTGAACCTAAGAAAGCTGAAATATTGTATAATTTATTTTTTGAAAAGATAAGTAAATTAATACCCGCAAAAAAAGGCATCTTTGGTGCTAAAATGGAAATAAGTTTAGTTAATGATGGACCAGTCACTTTAATTTTAGAAAGTTAATTTAATTTTATGTTTTATCTTGATCCTTTGTATGGTCAATTAGAAATAACCGAAAAAGAAGTTACTCTTTTTCAAACAAGAGCCTTAACCCGTTTAAGAGATGTTTCTCTTTCTGCGGTTCATCCCTTAATTTCTCCCTTTGGTATGGTAGCTTCTCGATTTGAACATTCTGTCGGTGTAGCTTTTTTGGCTAAAAAACTTTGTCAAAAAAAAGATTTTAAGAAAATGGCAAAAAATCTTTATCTAGCTGCCTTACTTCATGATATTGGCAGTCCACCTTTTTCTCATGTAGCAGAAAGATTCCAAAGAAAAATTACCGGTAAGAATCATGAGGAATTTGTAGAAGATACTCTTAAAGAAAAAGATCTTCAGAAAGCAATTTCTAAATATGGTGGAGATATCAAAATAGTTAGTCGTTTAGTTAAAGGAAAATATTTACCATGGAGTGATTTAATAAATGGGAGTATTGATTTAGATAATTTAGATAATACCCTTCGTTGGGGTTTGGGAGCTGGAGTATTCAAAAGTAAATTTTATGATCCGGAAGAAATTGTTGATATTTTTGTTTTTAAAAATAAAAAATTAGCTTTAAAAATAGAATATCAAGCCAATATTCAGACATGGGAGCTAGCCAGGAGATTAGCTTATGATTTAGTTTATTCTGATCTGAACCTAGCGCCTGGATCAATGATTATGCGGGCTTTACAGTTTGCTTTTGAAAATAATGAACTAGATGAAAATTTTTTCTATTTAACTGATTCGCAAGCATTTTATTTACTTGAGAATAGATTTAATTCATTAGCTCAAAAATTAACTAAAGCGGCTCGTTTCTGGCAATTTTACTTTTTAGCGGCTGATAAAATAACTGAAGAACCTTCTTCTAAAATGAAAGAATTATGTTCTTCCTGGGAGAAAACAACTATTTTAAATGATATGATGGCGCAAAGACTAAATATTCCTAGAGAAGATATTTGTCTTTATGCAGGAAAAGACAAAGGTTTTAAAAAGATTCACTTGCCTTTTATTGGGGAAAAGATAGAACAGTACCACTTACCGATTATTCCTTTAAAATGGCGGGTTAAGGTTTTTCTTCATCCTAAACACAGTAGTAAAGAAAAAGCCGTCAAATCACTTTTGTCAGAACTAATCTAATGATTGACCACTAGCACTCTTTATGTTATATTGCTAATAAGAAAGATTTAAAATGGCATTATTATTAAGAAACAGTAATAAAATAAGTGATAATAATTTAGTTCCTCTAGTTCCTTTACGTGAAGGAGTTGTTTTTCCTCATACAGAAGTAGTTTTGACTTTTGGAAGACCAAAATCTTTAGCCGGAGTAAAGGCCGCGTTTGAAGCCAATCGATTAATTTGTTTTGTAACCCAGAAAAACCCAAGGGTTAATGAACCCAAATTAAGTGATTTATATAAAACAGGAACTCTTTGTACTATCCAAAGAATTTTAAAAACAGATAACGAAGTCAATGCTTTGGTTAAGGGAATGAATCGAGTAAAAATAGAATCAGTTAAGACAAAAACTCCTTTTTATTTAAGTCAAGTTTCGGACATTCAAGAATCTAGTGAGCTTTCAGAAGAAATGGAGGCTTTAGCAAAACACTTATCTTCACAATTAAAAAAAGCAGTTAATTTAGGAAAACCAGTTGATTTTCTTATTTTTATGAGATTAATGTCTGAAGTTTCACCGGCTGAATTAACCGATCAAGTAGCTAGTTTATTGGATATTAAGACTAGTGAAAAACAAAAACTGTTAGAAATTCATGATGTTAAAAAGCGGCTTAGTAAAGTAATTGACCTTTTTTCAAGAGAAATTCGAATTTTAGAGATAGATAGATCAATTAATGCCAAAACCCAAAAGAAATTTGACAAAACAATGAGAGAAACAGTTTTAAGAGAAAGAATGAAAACAATTCAAAAAGAATTAGGAGAAGAAGAGGAAGATCGAGAAATTCTTGAATTAAGGAAAAAAATTAAGTTAGTAAAAATGCCCAAGGCAACTGAAAAAAAAGCATTAAAAGAACTTAACAGGTTAGCAAAAATGCACAGTTATAATCCTGAAGGTGCTTATATTCGAACCTATTTAGATTGGTTAATAGAGATGCCTTGGAATAAAAAAAGCCCTAATAATGTTTCACTTAAAAATGCTAAAAAAGTTTTGGAGGCTGACCATTATGGATTGAAGGAGGTAAAGGAAAGAGTTTTAGAATATTTAGCAGTGATGAAGTTGAAAAAAGAAAAGAGTAAAAAAGAAAATCAAACAATGCCAACAATTATTTGTTTTGTTGGTCCACCGGGTGTTGGGAAAACATCGATTGCTAAATCGATTGCCAAATCTTTAGGAAGAAAATTTGTAAAAGTTTCTTTGGGTGGTATTCGAGATGAGGCAGAAATAAGAGGCCATCGTCGAACATATGTTGGTGCTATGCCAGGAAGAATTATTCAGGGGATTAAGGATGCCGGAACCAAAAATCCTGTTTTCGTCTTGGATGAGATTGACAAGGTGGGAGCAGATTTTCGTGGTGATCCTTCTTCGGCTTTGCTTGAAGCTTTAGATCCAGAGCAAAACAAAGATTTTTCTGATCACTACCTTGAAATCTCTTTTAATCTATCAGAGGTAATGTTTATTACTACGGCTAATGTTTTAGATACAATTCCGCCGGCTTTAAAAGATCGTTTAGAAGTAATTCGTTTTTCTGGTTACACCCAGGAAGAAAAATTACAAATTGCCAAAAAGTTTTTATTAAAAAAAGTTTTAGAAAGTAATGCCTTAAATAAAAAGAAATTGGATATCTCTGACATAGCCTTAAAAAAGATAATTGAGAGTTATACTCGTGAAGCAGGTGTTAGAAATTTAGAAAGAGAAATGAGTAAAGTTGCTCGTAAATCAGCCAGAGAGATTGTGGAGAAAGGAAAAAAGACTATTAAAGTAGGAGTTAAGAAACTACAAGATTTTCTCGGACCGGAAACCTATACAAAATCGTTGGCTGAAAAACAAGATGAAGTTGGAGTAACTACTGGATTAGCTTGGACTCAAGCAGGGGGAGATATTTTATTTATTGAAGTTGTTTTAATGCCTGGAAAAGGAAATTTAATTTTAACTGGTAAACTGGGCGATGTTATGAAAGAATCCTGTCGGGCAGCTCTTTCTTATCTTCGAAGCCATTGGAAAGATTTAGGAATTCAAAAAGAGGAAACTAAGAAATTAGATATTCATATCCATGTTCCTGAAGGAGCAGTGCCTAAAGATGGACCTTCTGCTGGTATAGCGATTGCTACTTCTTTGGCTTCGGCTTTGACAAATAAAAAAGTTAGGAAAGATATCGGAATGACTGGAGAGATTACCTTAAGGGGTAAAGTGTTAGAAATTGGGGGAGTTAAAGAGAAAGTAATTGCTGCTCATAGAGCTGGTCTTAGAAAAGTTATTCTGCCCAAAGGGAATAAAAAAGATTTAGTTGATATTCCTTCAAAAGTTAAAAAAGAAATAAAATTTATACTGGTTGATAATCTTAGTCAGGTTTTAAAAGAAGTTTTGGTTAAATAATTATTTATTAGAGAGCAAAACCTTATCGTCTTTACTACTTGAAGATTTACCGAGATCTTTAACTTCAGATAAAAGAAAACCCTCACAAATAAGCCCCTTATCTAAAAAGCTTTCATTTAGTTCGTCTTTAACATGTTTTTCTATCTCATTGCGTTGATTAACTAGATCAGTCGCTTCTATCTTAGAGACAATTGAACCGATTCTGCTTCTGGAAACTGGTCTAACAACTTTAGAAACAAATCCTTCGCCAATATTTTCCCAAATTTGGGGAGCTTTAGTCTTATTAATTCTAAAAAGAACTGAGCCTTCAATTTGGATTAAACGACCATCTTTAGTGGTCGCATTAATAGCTTTATCACCCAAAGCTTCAGAGGGTTCAGGTTTGAAACCTTCACTAATTGTATATTCTAAAATTTGAGCGTTGAATAGTTTAGCTATTTGCCAAAAGGGAATTTTAAGATGAAGTCCTGGTCCCCAAACTCGACTTAAAACACCCCGACCTCGATCATAAATACAGGCAACATGACCAGGGGGAACACTAATAAAAAAGCCACCAACGACCTCATCAACAAAAAATGAAACAACTAAATCATCAATTGCCATTTGTTATATTATACAACTACAACTTTTTAAAATACAATTCTTTAATTATATACAAAAACTACTCTGCTTTTTTAGAGTCTTTATTAGATTCGACAATAATATCTTTAATTAACTGTTTAACTTCTTCTCTTTTAAGTTCCTCCTCAGCTGGCTCTTCTTTTTTGATTTTTTCCTGTTTTCCGGAAATAAATTTGAAAAATTTGGATTTACCAATATTTTCAACCACAATAATTCCAAAAGTAAGTAATTCAAAAATAATTAGAGTAAATTCAAATCCAGAAGGGACCCAGAAAGTTAAATAATAAGCTCCCAGAGGGAAAAGGAGAAGATATTTAAGTAAATCACGTTTTTTGACTTTTTTATTTAATAAAACCTCTGCTAAACCTACTAAACCTGCACCGACAGCCGAATAAAAATTAAGTGTCATATTGGGAAGAGCTAAATCTACCTGACCAATAACAGGAAGTTGGGCAACCGTATTAACAGGAAACTTACCAGGCATATAGACTTGTGAATAAAGAATTTGACTAAGTTTTTCTTTGGTAAAATTTTGGAAAAAAATAGCACCGATAGTAACAGCGTTTACGGTTAGAAGACAAAGGTGAAACCAACTATAAGCAAACAAAATTTTCTTGGTTCTAAGAAGGGTTTTCTTTTGAAAAGCTTTTTCCAAAACATTGTCGATTGACTGAATTTCTTGAAATTTTTCCCCTGTTTCTTCGCTTTCTTTGGCAAAATGTTTATTAATCAAAGCAGAAGGGTAAAGGATTATTCTAATGAGAACAGCATAAAAAACCGAAGCTAGGCGAATTTCACCAAAAACAAAATAACCAATAAAAAGAATATTAAAACATAAGCGATACCAGATATTAAAAAAGAAAATAAAAAGAAGAAGAATAGCAATGCTGCTAATGACAAAAAAATAATCTGTTCCCCGGGTATAACTTAAATAAGGTTCTGTTTTAGACATATTTGATTATAACTTTATCTGGTTTTCATTTTAGTATACTAAAATTTTATTTTACAAGCTAATAAATACCTAATTATTCGTTTATTAATCTTATTGTGTTAAAATAAAATATTATGTTGTATTCAAAACTTTTCACCAAAACCAGAAAAAATCCACCTAAAGATGAATTAACCAAAAATGCCCAACTTTTGGTTCGAGCCGGTTTTGTTAATAAGTTAATGGCAGGAGTTTACAGTTATTTGCCTTTGGGTTTGCGAGTTTTGAGAAAAATTGAAAATATTGTCAGAGAAGAAATGGATGCGGTTGGTGGTCAAGAAGTTTTCCTGCCAGCTTTACATCCGGCTGAAAACTGGAAAAAGACTGGTGGTTGGGACACTATTGATATTCTTTTTAAGATTAAAAGCCGAACAGAAAAAGACTATGCTTTAGGCCAAAGCCATGAGGAAGTAATTACTCCCTTAGTCCAAGAATATGTCAATTCCTACAAAGACCTGCCGCTTTTTATTTACCAAATTCAAGAAAAATATCGTGATGAATTACGAGCCAAATCTGGCGTTTTACGGGGTCGGGAATTTGGGATGAAAGATATGTATAGTTTCCATTTAGATCAAAAAGATTTTGAGAATTTTTATGAAGTAATGAAAAAAGCCTATATTAAAATTTTTAAACGTTGTGGTTTGGTAGCTAAAGTTACTGAAGCTTCCGGTGGGGCTTTTTCCCAAAAAATTTCTTATGAGTTTATGGTTTTAACTGATGCTGGAGAGGACGATATTTTGTATTGTGAAAATTGTGATTATTGCGTTAATTTGGAAATTGCCAAAGTAAAAGAAGGCGACAGTTGTCCGAAATGTAAAAAGTCGAAACTCAAAAAAGCCCGAGCTTCGGAAGTTGGTAATGTTTTTGATTTAGGCCAAAAATATACAAAGGCTTTTGATTTTTCAGTTGTTAATGAAAAGGGTGAAAAAATTTATCCAATTATGGGTTGTTACGGCTTGGGGACTACTCGTTTATTGGGAGTAATTGTCGAGAAATATAATGACGATAAGGGGATTATTTGGCCCCAAGCAATTGCTCCTTTTCAAGTCTATTTGATTGATGTTTCTGGAAATGGAACAAATCAGAAAGCTAAAAAGATTTATGATGAGTTAATTAAAAAAGGAATTGAAGTTTTTTGGGATGATCGGAAAGAGGCTTCGGCAGGAGAGAAGCTAACTGATGCTGACCTTATTGGTTTGCCTTGGAGAGTAGTGGTTTCCTCAAAAACAGGGGAAAAATTGGAAATTAAAAAGCGGGCAGAAGAAAGAACAGAATTAGTGAGTTTAGAAGAATTTATGAAGAAATTAGTCTAAAAGATGCTTCTTTAAATCTATAGTTTGTTTGTCAATAAAAGTTATTCCCTCTTTTTTTAATTTTTCTTTTTGTTTTTCTGGTCCGCCAAAAACATAACCCGGGGCCAACCTTCCCTTCTTATTAACCACTCGATGGCAAGGAGTTTTGGGGTCTTTGTTGCCATGTAAACACCAGCCAACCAC
>CAYXSR010000010.1:7810-24802 GCA_964467735.1 uncultured Pseudomonadales bacterium
TAGTGACCCCGACGGGAATCGGACCCATATTTCTACCTTGAGAGGGTAGTGTCCTAACCGTTAGACGACGGGGCCTGAACTTCATAGATATTTTACTATAAATAGCCAATTAAATTAAGCTTTTAAGCGAAAAAATACAAAAATTATAAGAAATTTATCTACATCTAATAAGTATTGACCTGGAAGGTCTGTTTTTATAAAATACCTAAATATTGTATAACATTTAATTATTTTTTATACCTCTTTTTGGAACAAATTTTTGCCGAATTTGCCTTAAAAGAGGGAATTTTATGACCCTAAAACAAAAAAGCGACTTTATTTTTACCAAAGAGGGTTTAAACGCTCTTAAAGAAGAATTACAAACTTTAATAAAAGTAAAACGACCAAAACTTATTAATCGAGTAGCTCGAGCCCGAGATTTCGGGGATTTATCAGAAAATGCCGAATATAGCAACGCGAGAGAAGATTTAGCTTTGATTGAAGGTAGAATAGATGAATTAGAGAATTTAATTAGTAAGGCAAAAGTAATTAGTTCAAGAAAATCAAAAAATTCTAAAAACGGCAAAAAAGAAATAACAATCGGTTGTAAAGTTACTGTAGCAATCAATGGTAAGAAAGGTATTTTTACTGTTGTTGGTGAATGGGAAGCAGACCCGACTAACAAAAAAATTTCCCATAATTCTCCCTTGGGAAAATCTCTTCTTGGGAAGAAAATCGGCGATCAGGTAGAGATTGAAGCTCCTGCCGGTAAGGTTATTTATTCAATAAAAAAGATTGAATAAAACCCATATAATTTTCCTTTAAATAGTTTTACAGAGAGAAAATTGAATGATATACTTAAAAGACTATGTTTTGGTTTGATAGGATTGCTAACCAAATTATAAAATCAGGAAAACATAAACCTTATTGGGTTGATGATATGAAAACTCCTTCTGGGAGAATTCATGTTGGTGCTTTAAGGGGTGTTATTATTCATGATATTATCTATCGATCCTTAAAAGAAAAAAGGGAAAAAGCAACCTACACTTATGTAATTAATGATATGGATCCGATGGATGGCTTTCCCCATTATCTTCCAGAAAAATTTCAAAAATATATGGGAAAACCTCTTTTCCAGATTCCTTCTCCAGAGAAAGGCTATTCATCATTAGCAAAATGTTATGCTAACCAATTTATTGAAGTTTTTAATGACCTTGGCGCCAAGCCAAAAATTATTTGGTCGTCAGAATATTATCAGCAAGGAAAATTTAATGAAGTGATTAAAACGGCTTTAGATAAAGTTGTTTTAGTTAGAAAACTTTATAAACAGATTTCTGGTTATGACAAACCAAAAGATTGGTATCCTTTCCAGGTTATCTGTCCTAAATGTGGAAAAGTAGGAACAACAATTGTTACTGATTGGGATGGTGAAAAGGTAAGCTTTGAATGTAAAAAAGACTTAGTTGATTGGGCTCAAGGATGCGGTTATAAAGGAAAAATTTCTCCTTTTGATGGTAATGGGAAACTGATGTGGAAAATAGATTGGGCTGCCCACTGGAAAGTGATTGGGGTAACTATTGAATGGGCAGGTAAAGACCATATGACTGAAGGCGGTTCTTACGATCTGTCTTCAAATCTCTGTGAGAAAGTTTTCGATTATCCAGCTCCTTATGCCCGACTATATGAATGGTTTTTAGCCAGGGGTGGGACTAAAATGTCATCTTCAAAAGGAATTGGTGTTTCAGCAGTAGAGATTAGCCAAACATTACCACCAGAAATTTTGCGCTTTTTGCTTGTTCGAACCAATTTCCGAAAAGCTATTATTTTTGATCCCAAAAACAACGCCAGTATTTTAAATCTTTTTGATGAATATGATCGTTTTGCGAAAATTTATCAAAAAGAAGGTATTAAAAATGACTTTGGAAAGATTTGGCAACTTTCTCAAATTCAACCAATTCCCAAAAAACCAGTCTTTCTTCCTCGTTTCAGAGATGTAGTAAATTACATCCAATCACCTTCGGTAAATATTTACGATAAATTTACTGAGATTAAAGGAAGCAGTTTAACTGATGATGATAAAAAAGAATTAGCCAAAAGGATAAAATATGCTCGTATTTGGCTAAAAACTTATGCTCCAGAAGATCAAAAAGTCGGTGTTATAAAAGATAAAGTAGAAGTTGTTTTAAGTCCAGAACAGAAAAAATATTTAAAATTAATTTGTCCTTTGTTAGAAAAAAGTTGGGAGAAACCAGAAGAATTACAACAAGCCTTATATAATATGGCGAAAGATAATAATATTAATCCTCGATTAGCTTTCCAATCAATTTATTTGGCTTTAACTGGAAAAAAATATGGTCCCAAAGCTGCTTGGTTTCTATTAGATAAGAACAAAAAAGTAATTATTAGCAAATTTCAAAAAGCAGCTGGATAGTTTAACTTATCCGTTCACAAAACCTTAGATTTAAAAACTAGGTTTTGTCATTTTTAAGGAGGTTTTTAATGTTAGATAGAAATAAAGCTTTAGAATTAGTTAAAAAATATATAAAAACAGAAAACACCATTAAACATATGTTGGCTTTGGAGGCAATTATGCGAGCTTTGGCCAAAAAGCTCGAGCCAGAAAAAGAAGAAGAATATGCTATGGCTGGCTTACTTCATGATTTAGATTACGAGACAGTTGATCAAAAAACTCACAAAGATCACGGCTTAAAAACAATAGAATTTTTAAAGAAAGAAGGAGCAGATTTACCAGATTCTGTTTATCAAGCAATTACTGCTCATACTCACGACTGGCTAGGTCCTGAGTATGCTCCTAAGAGCAAAATGGACTGGGCCATTTTTATTGCTGATTCTTTGACTGGACTAATTGTTGCCACTGCCTTAGTTAGACCGTCTAGAAAATTAACTGATGTAAAAGTCAAATCAATTAAAAAAAAGTTTAAACAACCGAGCTTTGCCGCTGGAACCAGAAGGGAAGATATAAAACTTTGTGAAGAGAAACTCGGCATCCCTTTTGACGAATTTTTAGGATTAGCTTTAAAAGCAATGCAAGAAATTGCTCCGGAGTTGGGGCTTTAAGAAAGGAATTTTTATGAAACACATTATTGGCTGTTTAGGAATTATTGAAAATGATCAAGGTGAAGTTCTTTTAACCCAGCGTAACGAACCAGGTTTTGGTCGTTGGCACAAGAAATGGAATATTCCTGGTGGAGCTTTAGAAGCTAATGAAACACCAAAAGAAGGGACTTTAAGAGAGATTGAAGAGGAGTTAGGAGTGAAAATCGAAATTATTGATGAATATCCAATTGTTGTTAAGGGTGTTCCTTTAGGCAGTGCTAAGGAGACAAGCGTAATTTTAATTGCTTATATTGCTAGGATTATAAAAGGTAAACCAAGCAATGAAGATGAGGAAACTTTAGATTGGAAATGGATTAAACCTTTAGATATCGATTATGCTATATGTATGCCTTCAACAAGAGATTTAGTGACGGCTTATCTGGCGAAAAAGTAAATTTCATTTTTTTGTGTTAAAATTGGAATTATGTTGGATTTAGACTTCATAAGAAAAAATACTCAAAAGGTTAAAAAAGCCTGTAAAGATAAAAATTTAGACGAAACAATTGTTGATCGTTTTCTAGAAATTGATAAAAAAAGAAGTGAGCTTCTTGGACGAGCACAGAAATTAAGAACAGAAAGGAATGCCTTAGTAGCTGACTTAAGAACAAAACCTTCAGAAGAAAAAATTAAAAAAGGCCGAGAATTAAAAGATAAACTTTCTGTAATAGAGACAGAACTACAAGAGGAAGAAAAAAAATTTCAGAGTTTAGTTTCTCAAATTCCTAATCCACCAGCTGATGATGTTAAATCAGGAAAAGATGAGAGTGAGAATGAAGTTATTAGGAACTGGGGAGAGAAACCTAAATTTTCTTTTAAAGTAAAAAATCATTTGGAATTAGGAGAGTCATTAGGATTAATTGATGTCAAAAGAGCCGCCAGACTTTCTGGTTCTCGATTCGGTTATTTAACCGGTGATGCTGTCTTGTTAGAATTTGCCCTAATTCAATATGGTTTAGGGATTTTATTAAAAGAAGGCTTTGTTCCTGTTTTACCACCAGCTTTAACAAAAGTTTCTACTTTTCATAAACTTGGCTATTCTCAGCATGGAGGAAATGAAGATTTTTATTTAGTTTATGATCCCAAAAAAGAAAACCCTGATGAAGAGGCGAATTTTTATCTTATTGGTACAGCCGAGCATGCTTTAGTTCCAATGCACGAAGATGAAATATTGGAATTAAAAGATATCCCTAAACGCTATCTTGGATTTTCTCCTGCTTTTAGAAGAGAAGCAGGTAGTTGGGGAAAAGATACAAAAGGAATTTTTAGAGTTCACCAATTTGATAAACTAGAAATGGTTTCTTTTATTGCCCCTCAGCCAAAAGCAGATACAAAAGAACACGAGTATCTTTTAGCTCTAGAAGAAAAGATTGTTCAAGGACTAAAATTGCCCTACCAAGTAGTCAAAATGTGTTCTGGAGATTTAGGTCACCCAGCAGCCAGAAAATATGATATTGAATGTTGGTTTCCTTCTCAAAACCGATATCGAGAAACTCATTCCTGTAGTACCTGTACTGATTATCAAAGCCGAGCATTAAATATAAAATATAGGAACAAAAATGGAGAAACGGATTTTGTTGATGTTTTAAATGGTACCGCAATCGCTATGGGGAGAACAATTGCGGCAATTTTGGAAAATTATCAACAAAAAGACGGCTCGGTGAAAATACCAGAGGTTCTTCAACAATATATTGGTAAAGATAAAATCCTTCCAATCGGAAGATAAAGCCTCCGAATCGGAGGCTAAAATAGAAAGACAGTGATAAATATTTCTTCTTTTTTAAAACAAAAAATTATCGAAGAAGTTGAGTCTCCAATTAACACCAAGATAAAAGTTGTTAATTTTTTAGGGGAGCCAAGGATAATTGTGGGTGGTTTGCTTCAATCAGGCGGATTGTTGGAGGTAATTTGGGGAAAAGCAATAAAAAAAATCACTAAATTACCGAATTTTTCCGCCACACGATGCTTGATTTTAGGTTTAGGAGGAGGAACGTTGGCGGAATTAGTCAATCAAAAATTTCCAGATGTTAAGATAATCGGAGTAGAAATTGATCCAGAGATAATCCGTTTAGGTAAAAAATATTTTAGATTAGATAAAATTCCTAATTTGGAAGTTATCAATGATGATGCCATTAAATTTATTAATAAAAGAAACAGTTTAGGCAAATCTGATTTAATTTTTGTTGATTTGTATATTGGCGATAAGATTCCTAAAAAAGTAGAAACTGATGATTTTCTGATTAATTTAAAAAAGAAACTTAGTAAAAATGGAATTATTGTTTTTAATAGGCTTTTTTACGATCGACACCAAAAAATGACAGAACAATTTACTAGAAAACTAGATAATTATTTTCCAGATATAGAGTTTTTAAGAGTTCATTCCAATCTATTAATCTTAGTAAGATAGTTATAAAGAACCCCTTTTTTATACTATAATAAAGATATGTTTAGGTTTTTGTCTAAAATTTTTGATACTAATGAAAAAGAACTAAAAAGACTTGGATTACTAGTTGATAAGATAAATCAATTAGAACCAGCTTTTAAGAAATTAAAGAAAGCCGATTTTCCAGCAAAAACAGCTGAATTCAAACTGCGCTTGAAAAAAGGCGAAACTTTAGACGATCTACTTCCCGAAGCTTTTGCCTTAGCAAGAGAAGCAATTAGAAGAACAGTTGGTGAACGAGCCTATGATGTCCAACTGATTGCTGCCGCTGTCCTTCATGAAGGCAAAATTGCTGAACAAAAAACAGGAGAAGGAAAAACCTTATCAGCGGCAATTGCTGCTTATCTTAATGCCCTTTCCGGAAAAGGTGTTCATGTAGTTACAGTCAACGACTATCTTGCTCGTCGTGATACTGGTTGGTATGGTAAGGCTCAGCTTTTAATGGGTATTTCAGTTGGTTGTATTATTCATGAACAGGCATTTTTATTGGATTTAGATTTCAAAGATAAAAGTGCTCAAGAAGAAAGATTAGCCCATTTAAAACCGGTGGAGAGAAAAGAAGCTTATAACGCCGATATTACTTATGGCACCAATAACGAATATGGCTTTGATTATTTACGCGACAATATGGTTCATAGTTTAAAAGAATGTGTTCAAAGAAGCCATCATTTTACCATTGTTGACGAGGTTGACTCAATTTTAATTGACGAAGCTAGAACACCTTTAATTATTTCTGCTCCCGATACTGAACCAACTGACAAATATTATAAATTTGCTTCTTTGATTAGGGAATTAAATCAGGATACCGACTATACAATTGATGAAAAATTAAAAATTGCCAACTTAACAGAACATGGCATTTTAAAAGTAGAAAAAAAGCTAGGTGTTAAAAATTTATATGAAAAAAATTTTGATACAATCCACCATATTGAAAATGCCTTGCGAGCAAAAACTCTTTATAAAAAAGACAAAGATTATGTTGTTAAAGATAATCAAGTAATTATTGTTGACGAGTTTACTGGTCGGTTGATGTATGGTCGTCGTTGGAGTGAGGGATTACATCAAGCAGTTGAGGCAAAAGAGGGAGTAAAAATTCAACAAGAATCAAGAACTCTAGCAACAGTTTCTTTTCAAAATTATTTTAGAATGTATGAGAAATTGGCTGGTATGACCGGTACAGCTGCTACTGAAGCAGAAGAGTTTAGAAAAATTTATAACTTAGACGTGATTGTGGTCCCCACCAATAAACCAGTTATTAGAAAAGATAATTCAGATATGGTTTATAAAACCATGAGAGCAAAATATGCAGCGGTTGTCGAAGAAATAAGTAAAATGTATAAAAAAGGCCGGCCAGTTTTAGTTGGTACTACTTCAATTGATAAAAACGAAATTGTTCATGAATTTTTAAGACGAAAGAAAATTCCTCATAATATTTTAAATGCTAAACAGCACGAAAGAGAGGCAATGATTATTGCTGATGCAGGTAAAGTTGGAACAGTGACTGTTGCAACCAATATGGCCGGTCGAGGTGTTGATATTATTCTTGGTGGTGCCCTACCAGAAGATAAAAGCGACAAAAAAGCACTTAAAGAGTGGCAAAACCAACATGAAAAGGTAATTAAACTTGGGGGTTTGCATGTTATTGGTACAGAGAGACATGAATCAAGGAGAATTGATAATCAGCTTCGGGGTCGATCTGGAAGACAAGGTGATCCTGGTTCTTCGCGGTTCTATGTTTCTTTAGAAGATGATATTATGCGAATCTTCGGTGGAGAACAAGTGGCTCGATTAATGACTGTCTTTAAAATGCCAGAAAATATTCCCTTAGAACACCCAATGGTTTCCCGAGCTTTAGAGCAAGCTCAAGTAAAAGTTGAAGGGTTTCACTTTGATTCCCGAAAACACTTGGTAGATTATGATGATGTTTTAAATAAACAAAGAGAAATTATTTATAAAAGACGCAGAAAAATTTTAGAAGAGAGTGGGGAAAATAAGGCGTTAAAAACAAAAATTCTGAATAGTTTAACAGATGAGGTAAATAATTTAGTAACTATGTATAGTCCAGAAGGATTAGATAAAAAGGAGAATGAAAAAATCTTAAATGATTTTGTTCAAATTATTCCTTTTGATCATAATTCTCAAAAAAGATTAATTGGTAAGATGAATAAACTTAAGACAGTAGAAAAAATTCGAAAATTTTTAACCGATTTAGTAACAAGAACTTATGAATCAAGAGAAAAAGAAATTGGGAGTGAATTAATAAGACAATTAGAAAAATTTGTAACCTTAACGACAATTGATAAGAATTGGATGGATCACTTGGATGCCATTGATGATTTAAGAGAAGGAATTAGTCTGCGTAGCTATGGACAGCTTGATCCGTTGGTAGAATATAAAAAAGAAGCTTTTGATATGTTCGAACAATTATTAGCCAATATTGATTATGAGATTAATCGTCGAATTTTCCGAGTTCAAGTGGGTTCTGAATCGAGAGTAGTTGTTCCGCAAACAATGAGAACTAATATTGATGAGTCAGATGGAATGGGTCTAAAACAAGTTGATTCAGCCCCAGAAACAAATCTAGGAAAAGTAGAACAAACGACTCAAAGTAGATCTCAAAACCGTGATCCGAAGACGGGTAAAAAAATCGGTCGTAATGATCCTTGTTGGTGTGGGAGTGGTAAGAAATACAAAAAATGCCACGGAAACAATTTGTGAAAAGTGGTATTATAAAATATAATAGCCTAAAGAAGTTTTTCCTGCCCAGAAACTTTTAAAATATGCTTGAATGGCAAGGTGTATCCGTAGGTGATGAATTTATTCTTCAACAAGCAGAGCTAGTGTTGATGTTAAAAGAAGCTTTAAGTCCGGAGGCACAGCAAGCATTAGGATTGGTATCTACGGCCGAGGAAAGCCTTGTAATATTTCCTAAAGAAGAGATACCTATCTTAAAAGAAACATTACAAGAAGTAGGAATTATCTTTCTCATTTGAATTTTGAATCCTAAAGACCCCTCTTTGTAGAATTTCCTGGTTTTAGTATAAAATAGTCATAGTATGGATCCGATTAGGAAAATTATAATATTTACTCTACTAACCGTTGCCTCTGGATTAGTAGTTAAAAGATATTACCCAGAGAAATGGGAAAAAATAGAAGAAGCTGCTTCGCCTTTGGTGGAGAGAGTAGAGACGATTAGTAAAAATGATTCTAAAAAAGTATTAGGTGAAGAGAGTGATTCAGGAGATAACAATATTGTTTCAGAGAAAGTTAACCAGGTTTCCTCTGAAGTTATGAAAAGCGAAGTGGTAACCCAGACAATTGAAAAAGTTAACGAAATTGTTACTAAAACAGTTGAAGAAAAAATAAGCGAAATAAAAGAGCTTCCTGAACAACAAGCCGAGAAGATAACCAACGAAGTTAAAAGACAAATTTGTGAAGATTGGCTGAAATATGAAGGAGATAATAGCGATGAGTAATTTAAAAAAACAGATAGAAGAATTAAGAAAAAAACTAAAGATTGATGAAAAAAAAAGACAAATAGTAGACCTTGAAAAAGAAACCTCAGTTAAGGGTTTTTGGGATAATCAAGAAAAAGCCAGTAAAAAAATGCAACAGCTAGCAGGATTAAAAGAAGAGGTTGAAGAAATAGAAAAACTAGTGACTAAAATTGATGATTTTGAACAATTAAAAGAAATGAGTTCTAGTTCAGAAAAAGACCAGCAAATTTTGGAGAAAGAAGAGAAACAATTAAAAAGAAATATAAATCGATTAAAAATAAAAGTTTATTTATCGGGGAAATATGACTCTTCTGATGCTATTCTTTCTATTCATGCTGGTCAGGGAGGAACAGAAGCTTGTGATTGGGCAAGTATGCTTTTGCGAATGTATGTGAAGTATTGTGAAAATAAAGGTTGGAAGATAGAAATAATTGATGAAAGACCGGGGGAAGAGGCTGGAATCAAAAGCGCAATTCTAAAAATCGAAGGCAGATTTGCTTATGGTTATTTAAGATATGAAAAGGGAACCCATCGTTTAGTTCGTCAATCTCCTTTTAATGCTGATAATTTGCGACAGACTTCTTTTGCTTTGGTCGAAGTGATGCCGGTTATCGAAGAGGAAGAGGAGATCGAAATAAAAGATGATGATATTGAGTTTGAAAGTTTTCGGGCTTCAGGCCATGGTGGCCAAAATGTCAATAAAGTTTCTACAGCCGTTCGTTTAAAACACAAGCCTACTGGTATTACCGTTGAATGTCAAAGTCAGCGATATCAAGATCAAAATCGAAAAATCGCTATGGAAATTTTAAAAGGGAAAATATGGGCTTTAGAAGAAGAAAAAAAACAGAAAGAACTAGCTAAAGTTAAAGGCGAGCATCAAATTGCTAGTTGGGGAAATCAAATTCGTTCTTACGTTCTCCATCCTTATAAAATGGTTAAAGATTTAAGAACAAATTGGGAAGAAAAAGATGCTGAGGCGGTTTTGGATGGAAAACTTGAGGGTTTTATTCAAGAAGAAATAAAAGTATTGTCTTTATAAGTATGAGTTGTTATTATGTTTGTAAAGTTTAAAATGGAGGTTGCCAATGAGTGAGGAAATTCGGCCGGTTAACATTCAATCTGGTGAACAACCAGGAGAAAGTTTAGTAAAGGAGGTCCCGGAAGTCAACAACTCAGGGAAAGGGAAAATGAAATTTATAATTACCACAATTTTGATTATTTTAGCAGGAGTAGGAACAGGTTATTTTCTATCTTTAAAGGCTGGTGGTGGTTTGGTGGGAACGAGAAAGGAACTTGGCGGAGCAGCAATTACTAAAGGTACAGAGGTAGGGATAGAAGATGAAAAAACTTTTAAAGATTCTGCGGAGGGAGATTTAGAAAAAGGTGGTATTAATGATGAAGGATCACATCACTTGGTCCGTCCCGGAGGAGAATCGCAAAATGTCTATCTTACTTCTTCGGCGATTGATTTAGATCAATTTGTTGGCCGGAAAGTTAAAGTTTGGGGAGAGACTTTTGCTGCTCAAAGTGCTGGTTGGCTGATGGATGTCGGTAAACTTAGAGTTTTAGAGTAGTTAATTTAAGACTGCCAAATGATTTTATTTGATAAAGTTACCAAGAAATTTGGAGACCTTTTTGCTCTTAAAAAAATTTCTTTGCCTGTTAAAAAGGGAGAGTTTGTTTTTGTTGTTGGTCCTTCTGGTTCAGGAAAAACAACTTTGCTTCGTCTTTTGCTAAGAGAATTTTTACCAGATGAAGGTAAAATTGTTGTTGAAAAAGATGATATTAGTAAGATATCAGAAAAAAAAATTCCTCTTTTAAGACGAAAAATTGGAGCTGTTTTCCAAGATTTTAAGCTTTTACTAGATAGAACAGTATTTGAAAATATTGGTTTAAGTTTACAAATCCATGGCAAAAAAGATGAAGAAATTAAGAAAGACATTAATGAAGTTATTTCCTTAGTGGGGTTACAAGGTAAAGAAGATCTTTTTCCTCTCCAACTTTCTGGAGGGGAGTTACAAAGGGTAGTGATTGCTCGAGCTTTAGCTCCTAAACCATTAATTTTATTTGCTGATGAACCAACAGGGAATCTTGATCTAGAAACAAGCTGGCAAATTGTTAACTTATTAAAAGAAATTAATAAAAAGGGAACAACAGTAATTATGTCTACTCATAACGCCGAAGTTGTTAATTCTTTAAAAGAGCGAGTAGTTTTATTGAAAAAGGGAGAGGTAGTCGATGATAATGAAAAAGGAGGTTATAAAGATTTATGACCAAAATTCAAAATGCTTTAAAGCATATAAGACGATCTCCCTATCAAGCCTTAGCGGCGACAATGGTTATTTTTCTCACCTTTTTTGTTATTTCAATTTTTACTCTTATTTCTTTAGGTTCATTTAAAATTCTTCAGTATTTTGAGAAAGCACCTCAGGTAATTGGTTTTTTTGAAAAAGGAAAAGATTTAAGTAATGAGGAAATTGCCTCGATAAAGATTAAATTAGAAGAAACTGGCAAAATGGCTAGCTTTAAATATGTTTCTACTAAGGAAGCTGAGGCTATTTATCGGGAAAAAAATAAAGATGATCCTTTGTTACTGGAATTAGTAAATTATAAAATTTTACCACCTTCGATTGAAATCTCTGCTATAAAAATAGATTATTTAGCTCAATTAAAAGAAGTTTTGGAAAAACAACCCAAAGTCCAGGAAGTAGTTTTTTATGAAGACGTAGTTCAGGTTTTAACTTCTTGGGTTAGGAATATCCGAATCGTGGGTTTGGCAATTATTGGCTATCTTTTAATTCAATCTATCTTAGTAATAACGACCATTACGGCAATGAAAATTTTACGCAAAAGAGAAGAAATAAAAATTATGAAATTAATTGGTGCTTCTAAAAGTTTTATCACTTGGCCTTTTGTTATTGAAGGAGCTTTATATGGACTAATGGGAAGTTTTGCCGGCTGGGGAATTTCTTATATTGCTTTGCTATATGCAACTCCTTTTTTGGTAAATTGGTTGGGAGAAATTCAACTTCTACCAGTATCTTTTATGGTAATGTTGATAATCTTAGGAGGCGAATTAGTTTTAGGAGCCTTGATTGGTATTTTAAGTAGTTTCTTTGCCGTGGTTCGTTTTCTTCGAAGGTAAAATGCAGACACTTAAGAAAATATTTTTTTCCCTAGTACTCTTTTTTTTCATATTTTTTTCAAATGCATATCCATTAATTGCGGAAGATAAAATTTGTGACTCACCAGATAACTGTGAAGAAGTTATAGATGATCTTAATCAAAAGATAAGTGAGTCTCAAGGGAAACAAAAAACTTTAGCAAGTACTATCACCAATCTTAATAATCAAATTAATTTAACCAGTGCAAGAATTGCTCTAACGAAAAAAGAAATTGAGATTCTTGAAGAAGAAATTACCAAGCTTTCGACTAAAATTAGTATTTTAGATACTTCAATCGGAGAAGTTTCTACCTATCTCACTTCTAGAATTGAAGAAATTTATAAAAGAGGACAGATAAAACCGCTTTATCTTTTTCTATCCTCATCTGGTTTTTCTGATTTTTTAACTCGACTTAAATATTTGAAAGCAGCCCAACAGCATGACCAAGAATTGCTTTTTACAATGCAGGAATCAAAAATGACTTTTGATGAACAAAAAAAATTAAAAGAGCAGAAACAAGCAGAACAAACCGCGCTACAAAAAAAATTAGAAACACAACAAGCTACTTTGGCCCAACAAAAGAAAGAAAAACAGGATTTGTTGCAAATAACTAAAAATGATGAGAGTCGCTATCAAAAATTATTAAATGAAGCCCAGCAAGAGTTGAGTAGTCTTTTAGCAGCAAAATTTACTGGTAAAAGACATGTTGAGCAAGGAGAAACTATTGGTCTTATGGGAAATACGGGTTTTTCCCGTGGAGCACATCTCCATTTCGGAGTTTATAATCTTAAAGAGGAAGATGCGAATAAATTTAATTATTATTCTGACGCAGGGAACCCTTTTGATTATTTAAATTCGCAATCTCTTATTTTTGAAAAAGATTCTTGTGATGATGTGGCTTCTCAACAAACAAAAACTATTGGAGGAGGTTCATGGATCTGGCCAATGGCAAGTCCCCACATTTCTCAGTGTTATGGACACACTCCTTATTCCTACTGGTATTCTAATAATTTTCACAATGGTATTGATATGTATAACTCTTCTAATCTTTCTGTAAAAGCTGTAAAAGAAGGAGAAGCATATTTTTATAGAGGAACAACTAGTATGGGGAATCATGTTCGTCTTTTCCATCCCGATGGAAAGATGACTCTTTATTTACACCTACAGTAAAGAATGTTTTCATTAATAATAGTTACTAATTTTAAAAGGTTTTTTGAATTGTGATTATATTAAAAAGTAAATTATTGAGATCTATTCTCCAGCTTTTTTGTTTTATAGGCTGGTTTTTTGTTTTTAAAAAAGAGTCTCTTGCTTTATTGCTTTCGTTAACAGAAGTTCCTGAAATTATAGATCAAAACCAAGAAATAAAAGTTCACTTTCGCTATGAGGTATCGAATCCTAATCAAAAATATTATCTAAGACCTTGTTTTTATGCTTCAGGAACCAATAATTATTTTGGTTGTATAAAAAATAATTCTGATCAGTGGGTTTGTGGCTCTCAATCGGATACAATGCAATATTACGAGATTGAAACAGATAGTGAAGGAGTTTGGGAGGGAGATTTAGATATAAAAGCTGATGATGGAGGGGGAGAATTTTTATTAAAGATAAGGCGTTATACTATAAATGGAACTTATGAGGATTCAAACTCAGAAACAATAATTATAGATATAGTAGAAAATTCTCCAACTCCTAGCCCAACACCCAGTCCAGAATCGCAGGAAGGCATTTGTCAAATAAATAATGTTGAAAATAGTAATGGAGAAGTTTTAAAAAGTGTAAAAATTTATGTCGATGGAACTTATGTTTCTCATTATGCCCCGGAAACACTAACGTTTTGTGATGGTTGTAAATGTACTAATGATGTAGATTGTGGTTTTGGCGAACATACAATAAAACTGGAAAAAAGTGATTATAAAGACTGGAGTAATAAAATTACCATTGATCCAGGAGAGACAGAAACAATTAATGCAGTTATGGATTTGTCGGCTAGTCCATCGCCATCAATTGCTCCCTCGCCTTCTCCCAAAATTTCTCCATCGCCATCGTCTAAAAGTTCAACAAAATCATCTTCTCCATCGCCATCGCCAAGCGAAGAAGTTGGTGAAGTTTTGGGTGAAACTGAACAAAATGAACCTAGTCCATCGCCAGAAGAAGTTGAGGAAAAAAAGAAATTTAATTTTAGTAAGATTTTACCTTTCATTTTAATTATTCCTGGGTTTGGTTTATTAGGTGGAGCAGGTTTTTATTTTTATAAAGAAACTAAAAAAGATAAGCAAGAATTATTGACAGAAGATCTTGAACAATAGAAATCTTTTTCTTGTATACTAAAGTCATGAGAAAATTAGAAAAAATTCTCTATCTCTGGTTGCCGGTTATTTTTTGGTGTGGGTTGATTTTTTTTGTTTCCTCTTTACAGACTTTGCCAAAAATTAGCGAGACAGCATTTGATGTTTTTATCAAAAATTTAGCTCATTTTTTAGAGTATGCAATTTTATTTTTTCTTATTCAACGAGCTTTGGAAAACAAACCTAAAAAGTTTAGGACTGCTTTTAATCTTTCAACTTTATATGCTTTTTCAGATGAATTTCATCAAAGCTTTGTTCCCGGACGACAACCTAGCCTAATGGATATTAGTATTGATATAATGGGAATGTTAGCAGTTTGGCTTTATCTAAGAAAGGTAAAAAAGAAATGAGAATATTGGTTACTGGTGGGGCTGGCTATATTGGAAGCATCACTGCTCAGCAATTAGTTCAACAAGGCCACCAAGTAGTTATTTACGACAGTTTGGAAAAAGGTCATCGGGAAGCAGTGGGTGATTTAAAACTTATGGTGGGTAAAACTCAAAATGATAAGTTGCTTGCCAAGACGATGGCTGAGGAAAAGATAGATGCAGTTGTTCATTTTGCTGCTTATATAGGAATGGCCGAATCAATGGAGGATCCCCATAAATATTTTTACAACAATGTTTATGGTTCACTTCAATTATTTAAAGCAATGATTAAAGCTGGTGTAAATAAAATTGTTTTTTCTTCAACTGCTGGAGTTTATGGCAATCCAACAAGAGTTCCGATCAAAGAAGATGATCCCAAGAATCCTAACAATCCTTACGGTGAATCAAAATTAATGGTTGAAAGAATGCTTTCTTGGTTTGATAAAATTCACAATCTTAAATTTATCTCCTTGCGATATTTTAATGCTGCTGGTGCAACATTAGATGGTAAGCTAGGTGAAAATCATCATCCAGAAAGTCATCTAATCCCTAATCTCATTAAAACTGCCTTAGGTAAAAATAAAGAATTTACTCTTAACGGAACTGATTATGAAACTAAAGATGGTACTTGTATTCGTGATTATATTCATGTTTTAGACTTGGCTCAAGCTCATATTTTAGCTTTGCAAGCTTTGGAAAAAGACCACCAAAGTGATATTTATAATATTGGCACAGGAAGAGGTTATTCAAACAAGCAAGTTTTGGAAATGGTAAAAAAGCAAAGCGGGGTTGATTTTAAAATTAAGATTGGCCCACGACGACCGGGTGATGCCAATGAATTAGTAGCCGACAGTGCTAAGTTGAAAAAAGAACTTGGATGGCAACCAAACTATTCTGATTTAGAAACGATTGTAAAAACTGCCCTAAAATGGCATAAAAGATAACAATGGAAGAATCATCACAAGAACAGCCCCAATTTAAAACTTTACGAATTCCTAAAGAACTAATAGAGTTAAATGTTAAAGCATTAAGAGTAGATAGAAATAAGTTAGAAGATGAAGAAAAATTTAAGAGGAATTTAGCAAGTTCAATGCAAAATCTTTTATTACTAAAGTCAGAACCAAAAGATGAAAAAGATCAACAGTTTTTTAAAAGAGCTAATAAATTTTGTGCTGCCTCAGGAAGTGTTCAAAGCTCTTTAGATTATTTTGGCAGAGAAGTCTTACCAGAAGAATTAGTAGAACAAATGAGTGATTGTTTGGATCAGTTGAACAAAGAAATTGCTTACAAAAAATCAAATGGAATTCCGATTTCTAATCTTGAAGTAAAAACAATGAAAGATTTATTAAAAATTGGTCTATTAGTTTTAGTGAAACCTAAAGATATTAGAGAAAAAGTTGAAGAGGTTTTTGGTGATGTGAGGGCTAACATGGCTAAGATGGAGGCAAGTGTTTAAAATTTTAAATTTTATTGCAACCAGTGTCATTTTAATCGGCTTTGTTATTTTAGTTTTAATTTTTGCACCGGTAATCCAGCAAGAGGCCAATTATCAAGTAAATCATTTGGCTTTTGAAGATCCAGAGATTGCTGAGACAGAGGAAGAAGCTGAGAGGTTAGAACAAGAATATAAAGAAGAAATTGAATATCGAAAAAAATTAATTATTCCCAATAATTTTGATTTTTCTTTGGTTATTCCAAAAATTGGTATCAATAGCGAAGTGTTTGCCAATATTGATAGTGGTAATGAACATGAATATTTGCCGGTTTTAAAAGAAGGAGTGGCTCACGCTTTTGGTAGTAGTTTACCTAATCAATCAGGCACAGTTTTTATTTTTGCTCATTCAACCGATACATTTTTTAATATTGGTCGCTATAATGCTGCTTTTTTCCTTTTAAGGAAATTGGTAAAAGGAAACGAAGTTTATATTTTCTATCAAGCTAAAAAATATGCTTATCAAGTAGTAGAGAAGTTGGTAGTTGACCCGGAACAAGTAGGAGCTGAGTTGAGGCGACTGGATGGAAATTTTTTGGTTTTACAAACCTGTTCACCACCCGGAACTACTCTAAAAAGATTGTTAG
>CAYXSR010000011.1:0-22655 GCA_964467735.1 uncultured Pseudomonadales bacterium
TCCGATGCCACAGAGACGCGAGTTGTCTCTCCGGTCAATCGGTCATGAACAAAGATGTCATATGTCCAATTACTATCAGCAATTACAAGATTTCTGGCATAAGACTCGAAAACTATATATCGTCCATCAGAAGACATAGAGGCTCTCCAAGATCGATCATCAGCTTCCGTTCCATCCGATGCCACCGATACTCTGGTTGTTTCCCCGGTCAACCGATCATGGACGAAGACGTCTTCTATGTTGTTGGTATCATTACTAACTAGGTTATCAGCATAAGAAGAAAAGACTATGTAACGTCCATCGCCAGAAATTGAAGGACAAGAGGACAGAGAAGATTCGTTATCAATTTCCGTTCCATCCGATGCCACAGAGACGCGAGTTGTCTCTCCGGTCAATCGGTCATGAACAAAGACATCCCTTATTCCATTAGTGTCTCCAGTAACTAGATTGTTAGCAAAGGATTCAAAGACTATGTAACGTCCATCGCCAGAAATTGATGGATATAAGGAATTTGCATTTCCTTCCGTTCCATCCGATGCCACCGATACTCTGGTTGTTTCCCCGGTCGACCGATCATGGACAAAAATATCTTTAACCTCATTCGTATCATTGTCCACTAGGTTACTAGCATCCGAATTAAATGCGACATAACGTCCATCGCCAGAAATTGATGGACGTTCAGAGTAATTATTGCCCTCTGTTCCATCCGATGCCACTGAAACTCGAGTAGTGGTTCCAAAACTTTGCGCTGCCACTGTTTGACCAAATGTTGGGTTAGCTTCAGAGAAGCTCGCCGCCAAAGCCAAAATGACCAAAATTGTTGCCAAAAGTTTCCAAACCTTCGTGTTCACTTTGTTTACTCCTTTTCTTCCAAAATGAAAAACAGACCCAATACACCAATTTGTCCAACGTCCTACCTGTTTACTCATGTCATTTTCTCCTTTGTCTAGATTTGGATTTAAACCTAATGTTGTCAAGGTGCGGCGAAAAACAGCTCCAACTCGCCTTTGAGTTGGTTGTCTTTCGTCACTATTCAGTTTTAGCCTAAGACAGACTGCTTTTAGTCTGTTTAAGCTTTTGTACTATTATACTACTTAGCAGTTTTTTGATGATTTGACATGGGTTGATTTGTTCGCCTATTATAAGAATAGGATATGAAATTTTCAATTTTCAATTTTCCTAGCCGCAATCGCTACGCTCAAAGCGTTGCAGGCGGGCAATTTTCAAAAAAAGCAATATCTAAAACTAAATCTGGGTTTACGTTTATTGAAATTTTGGTGGTCACAACAATTATTGCTGTTTTGACGGCAATTGGAATGGTTTCCTATGCTCAGACCAACAAAAATGCCCGGGACAAAAAAAGACAGGCAGATATTGAGCAAATAAGGACAGCTTTAGAGATGTATAGAGCAGATTCACCGACAGGAGTTTATCCAGCTAGTTTAACAGGTACTTTCCTTAATTATATTGCTGATTTTCCCAGTCCCCCACCAAAATCCACCTGTGATATCATCAATGAGGTTACATCATATAATAATGCTTGTGTTTATAATAGTGCGGGTGGTACTAGCTATATAATACAGATTGATCGAGAGACGACTACGGAATACTATAAAACGAATCCTTAAAATTAAATATGCTGCCCAAACTTCAAAAACTTTTTTTTAGAAAAAAATTGGAGCTTGCCCCGTTGAATTTCCTGATTGGAACACGGCCAAACCGGCCGAGTGAAAAATCAAGAAATTGTTCGGGGTTTACTTTTGTCGAGCTTTTAGTTGTTTTAGCAATTATTGGCTTAATAACAACAATTGGAATTGCTTCTTATAATAGTTTTAATGAACAGCGGGTTTTGGATAAAACTGCCTATGAGTTGAAAAACCAATTGCGTTTGGCCAGAAGTAGGGCGATCAGTGGAGAGAAAGACTGTGAGACGTGTGGAATGGCAGGTAGTGATGGTATCTGTGGTACAGATGATGATACAGGAGGAACTAGTGTACTTGATGGATGGTATGCAGATTTTGCTAATTTATGGATATACGGTAGTTGTGGGAGTACTTCTTTTAGTCAAAAAACTTTAGTAGAGATACCGGCTGGTGTAAGTATGTCTGTGACAGGATCAATCCCGACTAATACTTTGCAATTTAAACCTCTAGGCCAAGGAACTAATCTGACAGGTTCAGTAATAATTGAGTTTAGCGGTTTTGTTACCAAAACAAGCCAGGTTACGATTGATCCAAGCGGAGAGGTGGAATGAAAAATAAAAAGCAAGGCCAGATTCTTTTGGAAGTAGTTTTCGCCTTAGGCGCGGTGATGTTAGTTTTAATTGGCTTGACTGTGGCCGCCAATACCTCTTTAAAAGGAATAAGGGTGGGTAAGGAAACAAGTTTAGCGGCTGATTATGGCCAGCAGACAATTGAAGTGTTGCGAACTTTAAGAGACAGAGAAGGTTTTGATAGTTTACTTACTGGTAGTTGTTATGGAGAAATTGTGGTTACTTCTCCTACAGATATAACTTTAAGCGATCCAATTAGTTGTTCGAGCTGGTCCGATTCCTCGATAGGAGGAGATAGTATTTTTTATCGTCGGATAAATATTACCGAACCAGTGGCTGGTCGGAAGCAGGCAGTAGTAACAATTGGCTGGACCGATTCTGATTGCAGTGGTGGAACAAATTGTCATACCGTAGAAACAACTAATTTTTTTACTAAATGGAGTAAGTAATTTTATGAAACTCAAAACTAAATATTGTTTAGGATTCACCTTCATTGAGCTTTTAGTAGGATTGGTTGTTTTACTGATTTTGGTTGGGGTGGGCGGCCGGCTTTTTTTCCAAATTATCCGGACAGAAAGTCGAAGCAGAAACTCAACCGAGATAAAACAAGTTGGCGCCAATGCTTTGCAAGTAATATCAATAATGATTAGGAATGCAGAGGAAGTTAGTGCTTCTTCGGCAACCTCAATTAATATTTTAAACAATGATGGCGACACAACTACTTTTGCTTGTTCGTCCAATAGAATTGCTTCCCAAAGTGGTGTGGCAACCGTTTATCTAACTGGGACCGCTATTACTGCCACCTGTGCTAATCTTTTTAGTTATACTGTTGGTTCAGCTGCTAAACCAGGTTTTGTAGAGATTAATTTTACTTTAACAAAAGATGAGGCTTCTGAAGATTTCACTAACACGGTTTCTTTAAGAAATTATTGACGAAAATTTCATTCGATCTATTTGACACAAGTTTAGTTATTTGATTATTATTAAAACAATGGCAGAAAAGAAAAATTCTGGACAAATAGCCATTATTGTTTTATTGGTAATGGTAGTACTTTTAACGATCGGTTTGGCAGTTGTTGCCCGTTCGATTACTGATGTTAAAATTTCTGAAGATGAAAAAACAGCTTTACGGGCTTTTTCAGCGGCCGAAGCCGGTATTGAGGAGGTTTTAAAAGGAACTTTAATTGAAGGTAGTTATGAGTATGACGTGGGTGATTTAACGGCTAATGTGGTGGTTGATGAGCTTAATAATTCTTTTGGAATAGATTTACTTGCCGGCGAAAGTTTAGATGTCATTTTAGAAGGAAGTGTTCCCTTCCCCACTCAAATGACAGTTGATTGGGTGAAAACAACCAGTGAACAGGAGAATCCGGGAACCTGTACTGAAGCCAACTCACCTGCCTCATTAGAAGTGACAATTTTTAATAACAATGCTGGGACAGTGACAATGAGAAAATGTGCTTTTAATGGTTGTAATTTAAGTAATGGCTTATCTTGGAGCACTACAGTTAATAACTGCACTGATGCAGCAGGAGCGAGCGGTTATTTACGTCGACTAACAGTAAGTAGTCTTGATAGTAACGACCGGATTATTAGAGTTAAGCCGCTTTACAATCGGGCGACCCTAAATATCGCTTTAGATCAAGATTTATCAGCAACTCAATTATATCAACTTGTTTCTAAATCTGTTGCCGAAGGAGGTAAGGTTGGTGCTTTTGAGGTTAAGAAAACAATTCCTGCTTTGGTTCCGATTTTTGATTATGTTTTATTTTCTGGCGGCGACTTGACTAAAACTTAAAAAGGAGGAATATGCCTGCCCATTTTGGTTTAGATATTGGCTCTTATTCAATAAAAGCTGTACAAGCTAAGAAGAAAGGTAATAAATGGCAGCTGGTAGCAGCGGGCGAAACAGTAACTCCAATTGATATTAACAGTAATGATCCCCAAGCGAGACAAAAATTAATTGATACAATTAAAAAGTTAATTTCTGAAGCTCAAATAAATACAAAAGAAGTAGCGGTTTCTTTGCCAGAAACATCAGTTTTTTCCCAAGTTATTGAGCTTCCTCCCCTATCTTCTCAAGAATTGGCAACGGCTGTTGATTTTGAGGCAGAACAATATATTCCTATACCAATAAATGAGGTTGAGCTAGAATACTTAGTGGTAGAAAGACCGCCAAAAGGAAGTAGTCAAGCTA
The DNA here is from genome assembly GCA_964467735.1 of uncultured Pseudomonadales bacterium. Classification (GTDB taxonomy): domain Bacteria; phylum Patescibacteriota; class Microgenomatia; order UBA1400; family CAYXSR01; genus CAYXSR01. Next base: position 4,470 of record CAYXSR010000011.1, read on the forward strand.
AAATGAAAGTTTTGTTAGTGGCCGCCCGAAAAACTACGATTGATTCGATGGTTTCAATAGTTGGACAAGTTGGTCTAACGCCAATCGTTATGGAAACAGAGGTATTAGCTTTATCCCGCTTGGTTAATTCAAGCCAGCGAAATGTATTAATTTTAAATTTAGGTTATCGGTCGACAGAATTGGTGATTTCAGTTGGTAATACAATTAGATTCATTAGAACTTTAAATACCGGTGGTGAAGCACTTACTCGAAATTTGGCCAGAAATTTAGAGATGGATGTTGTTCAGGCAGAACAATATAAAAATGCTTATGGTTTAGACCAAGCTCAGTTGGAAGGAAGAGTAGCCAAAGAAATAATTCCTGCTTTAAATATTATTGTCACAGAGGTGAAAAAAACTTTGGCTTTTTTCCAACAACAAAATCCAAATAATAAAGCCGATTTAATTGTCATTACTGGCGGCGGTTCAGCGATGCGTGGCCTTTCTGCCTTCTTAACAAATATTGTTGGTTTAGAGGTGGTTGTTCTTGACCCTTTTGGTAATTTTGTTCCTAACGAAAAATTAAAAACAATTTCTCAGCGACAACAATTTGGAGTTGCTGTGGGTTTAGCAGTAAGGGAGATTTAATTTGGCAGACGGAGTTAATTTTCTTCGAGAAAAAATAAAAGTTATTCAAAAAAAAGCTCGTTTTGCAGCTGTAGTTAGAATTGGCTCCTTTGTAGTGGCGATTGTCTATTTAGGAATTGTACTAGGAGTTTTTGGTCTTTACCTAATGGAAACTAACAAGAAAAAGAATTTAGAAACAAAAGTTGAGGAAGCTAAAAAAAATATCGAGGGTTTGAGTTCAATAGAAACAAAGGAAGCTTATTTAGTTTCCACTGTTAAAACAATTAGCCCAATAATTTCGACCAAAAAAAAGAATAATGTTTTGATTCAATCAGTTTTAAAACTTCTTCCGGAAAATGTGAATGTTTCTGAATTTGATATAAGTGAAAGTAATGAAATTGAATTTATTTTAAGAACAAATGACCTTGATTTGGTTGAGGATTTTTTTGAAAATATTAAAAAAGCAACTTTTACTGATTTAATAATAAAACAAGTGGAAATTAATCGAGTCGCAATTGAAGAAGAATCTGGTTATTCTGTTACGGTTACTTTAATTTTTGAATATGGGGAGGAAAGTGAAGAAGACTAAGCAATCTTCAGTAGTGGAGAATTTTATAAAAAAGCTAATTGAAGAAAAACAATTTTGGCCTCTCATTGTTATTGCTTCAGTAATAATTCTAACTTTAGTTGTTCTCCGTCCAATTTCGGTTAAGTTATGGAGTTTAAAACAAGACAACAAAAACCAACAAAAAAAACTGGCTACTTTATTGACTAAATTTCAGCAGTTAGAAAGTTTTGACGAATACGAACTAGAAATGAAGGTAAAAAAACTTAACAAGGTTTTACCGAATGAAAAACCAGTAATGATGTTTTTAGCTTCAGTAACCAATATGGCGAGAGATAAAAATTTATCCTTAGGTAAAATTGAGCTTAAACCAGGAGAAATTTATCAAGAAAAAAAAGCAGGAGGTAGCGTTTCAACAACAGAAAAAGTACAATCAATGGAACTTTCTTTCTTAGTTTCTGGACCTATGAATAATATTTCTGCTTTTTTAGAAGAATTAGAAAAAACCGCTCCTTTAATGAGAGTTGAATCTTTAAGTTTTTCTTTACCCGAAGAAGGTGAGGAAGAAGGAATGAAATCAATTTTAGATATAAAAGTTTTCTATCAATTTTTACCAGAAAAATTAGGAAGCGTAGATTCTCCTCTACTTTTTATGACTTTAAGAGAAGAAAAGATTTTAGCCGAAGTAGAAAATTACAAAAGTTTTGAGACGGAAACTACATTTGTGCCCGTAGGTAAAAAGAATCCTTTTACTCTTGAGGGTGGAGAAACTCTTCCAGAAGTTGAGGAATGAGTTATTCCTTAACAAAAGATCTTACGGTCGCGGTGGGTTGAGCGCCTTTAGCAATCCATTCGTCATACTTTTTCTTATCTAGTTTGATTACCGATGGATTTTGGGTGGGATCATAAAAACCTAACAGATCAATATAACGGCCATCTCTTTTAGAGCGCTTTTCTTTAACCACAATTCGATAGCGTGGTTGATTTCTTTTTCCGGTTCTAGTTAAACGAATTCTAAGCATGTTAAAGATTTTACCAATTTTTCAGGATTTTTCAATATTGACTTTCATTTTCCTTAAAACTAATTTTGCCGCTGCTTGTTCGGCTTCCTGTTTTGACTTACCGGTGGCTGAGGCCATTTTCTTTCCATCAATGAAAACAGCTAATTTAAAAGTTTTATTATGGTCAGGACCAATGGCACTTAGGGTTCGATAAACGGGCGAAGGTTTGCCTTGTGACTGGATAACTTCTTGAAGCCTGCTTTTAAAATCAAAAGGTAATTTATCTCGAAAAAGTTTTTCAGCAGGAATTAGGAGATTTTGGAGAGCAAAATCATAGGCTGATTCGAAACCACCATCTTGGTAAATAGCACCAATTAAAGCTTCAAAAGAATTAGCTAAAATTGAAGGATTTTTGTCACCCTCCGATTGTTTCTCCCCTCTTGAAAAACGTAGTTTTTTTCCTAGATCAAGCTGTTTTGCGGCTAAACTTAAAGTTTTTGTTTGAACAAGTTTGGCTCTTAAGGCCGTTAATTTTCCTTCCGGAAAATCAGGATATTTACGATAAAGGTAAAGCGAGGTAATTAATTCTAAAACAGCATCTCCTAAATATTCTAATCGTTCATTAGACTGAAGATTTTCTTTTTTATGTTCATTAAGATAAGAACGGTGAGTAAGGGCAGTTTTAAAAAATGCTTTATTTTTAAAAACATAAGAGATTTTAGAAGTCATCAGAATTTTCCTCAATAATTTTTAACAGATCAGCTACAGTTTTAATTTGATTTATTTTCTCTTCTTCAATTTCTATTTTAAGTTCCTTTTGAAGTCTTAAAACAAGATCGGCCACTTCCAACTTGGTAGCATTAAAATCATTAAAAAAATCAGCGGTGGGAGTGATAAGATTTTTCTCCACTCCTAAACTTTCTGAGATTAATTTTGTAATTAGATCAAGTTTATCCATTTTTACCCTGCTTAATTATTTTTAATCCTGTTCCTAAAGCGCCATTAACAAATTTAGGTGAATTTTCGCTTCCATATTCCTTTCCTAATTCGACTGCTTCATCAATAATAACTTTTTCTGGATTTTTTTTCTCAATTATTAGTTCGTATAAGGCCAATCTTAAAATTGCCAGATCAATTCGGTTAAGTTTATCTACCGGCCAATCAGGGGCAATCTTAGTAATCATTTTATCAATTTCAGAAAGGTTTTCAATAATTGGTTTTATATTACTAGGAACTTTTTTTGTCTTATGATAACTGAAAGCATATAATTTCTTAATTATCTTTTCCCTTTTTTTATGTCGCGGATCAAAAGGAGTTTTCATAAATTATTTATTACAGCTTTTACAGATTGTATGTGGTAATTTTTTTTCACCACAAGAGGAACATTTGACTAAGTGAGGCAATGACAATTTAATTGCCGCTCGTCTTTTACCTTGTCTTCTGCTAGAAATTCTTCGTTTGGGTAATGCAGTCATTTTTTAATTTAATTTCTTAATTTGGTTCAACAAGCCTAATTGTATAATTTTCTAGCTTTTCTTTCAAGGAGGGAAATTGATCAAGTTGATTAATCACTTTTTCGGCTACTTGTCTTGTTTTAATAATTAAAGCACTGTTAGAAAAACTGGCAATTTTTAATTTTTGCCAACCGTGTTGATGGATACCATAAAATTCTCCTGGACCTCGTAATTTCAGATCAATTTCTGCCAACTCAAAACCAGAGTGATTTTTTTCCATTGCTTTCAATCGTTTGATAGAATTTCCTTTTGCTTTTTCAGTAAATAAAAGACAATATGATTGTTGGTTAGATCGGCCAACTCGACCTCTTAATTGATGAAGTTGGGCCAAACCAAAACGTTCGGCATCTTCAATCATCATAATTGTGGCGTTGGGAATATCAATTCCCACTTCCACAACAGGAGTTGAGACAAGAATATCAGTTTTTTTATCCCGAAAATCTTTTAGAATTTTTTGTTTTTCTTTTGATTTGATTCGGCCATGAAGTAAGGCTAATTTTAAATTTGGGAAAACAGCCCGAGATAAGTTTTCAAATTCTGCTTTTGCAGCTTTAATATCTTTCATTGATTCTTTTTCTGACTCTTCTATTAGAGGACAGACAATGAAGGCTTGAGACTTGTTTTGACTAATTTGTTTTTCAATCCATTGATAGGCAGCTGCCCGTTTTTGTTTAGGAACAACCCAAGTTTTTATGGTTAAACGACCTTTAGGCATTTCATCTAAGACTGATAAATCCAAATCACCATACATAGTTAATGCAATTGTCCGAGGAATTGGGGTGGCAGTCATGGTTAATAAATGAGGTGTTTGACCTTTTTTAATTAATTTTGCTCGCTGTTCAACACCAAAACGATGTTGTTCATCAATAACTACTAATCCTAGGTTTTCAAAATCTACCTTATTGTAAACAAGAGCGTGGGTGCCAATAAGGATGTCATATTTAAATTTTGATTTTGTTTTTTTGCTGCCAGTGGCTAGACCAACTTTAAGACCAAAGGGTTTAAGGAGAGTTTTGATTGTTTTGTAATGTTGTTGGGCCAATATTTCAGTAGGCGCCATTAAAGCTGATTGAAAACCATTTAAAAAAGCAATATAAAAACCAACTGCCGCCACGACCGTTTTCCCTGAGCCGACGTCGCCTTCCAATAATCGGTTCATTGGTTTATTTTTGTTAAGATCATTTAAAATTTCTTTTACTGCTTTTTTCTGAGCCTTAGTTAGTATGAAAGGAAGCGATTCAATAAATTGAATAACTTTTTCCTGATCAATAGCAAAGCTAAAAGTTGTTTTATGTCTCCCCCACTCTTTTTTTCTTTTTAGTCCAGCTAGCTGCATTAAAAACAACTCATCAAAAGATAATCTTTGCCGAGCGTCCTTAATTCCCTTTTTATTTTTGGGAAAATGAATTTGTTTTAAGGCCTTTTTAAGGCTAATTAACTGATTTTCTTTTTTTATTTTTAATGGCAACCAGTCGATTATTTTAGGAGTAAGTTGGATTAATAACGGAGCAATGCGGGAACGAAGCCATTTGGAACTTACTCCATAAGTCTCTGGATAGACAGGAACCAAACGGCCGGTATGAATAGTTTCTTTTCCTTTTAAAATTTCATATTCAGGAGAAACTAAAACTGGTTTTAAACCAAAAAGGTCAACTTTACCAGCTAAAGAAACCATTAGTCCTTTTTTAAGTGTTTTAGGTAGAAAAGGCTGATTGAACCAAGTAGCTTCGATTTGACCACTGTCATCTTTAATTAAAGATTTTTGGATTTTTTTATGATACTTAGTGTAGATGTTTTTGGATTCAATAATTTTACCTTGAATGGTAACTTTTTCTCCTGGTTGAACTTGAAAGATTTTAGAAACTAAGCTGAGATCTTCCCAGCGATGAGGGTAATGATGAATTAAGTCTTCGGCCGTAAAGATATCTATTTTTTTCAGCCGCTGGCTATAAGTTTTTCCGACCATGAAAAGATCAGTTACTGGTGTTGCTAACGATAGAAGTTTCATCTCGATTTATCTTAACAAGTCTATTATGGGAATTAAAGAAGGGATAAGTAGAGAAAAAGCAGTTGCCAAAGCAATAATTATCCAAATAAGTTTAATTTTCTGTTTACGCCGAAGTTTTAAAAATTTTAACTTCATTTAATATATTTTGCAATTAATTCAAGCATTTCAATTGCCGGCATGCCAGGATCATTATCTATCATAGCATCTACGACAAGAGGAATTAATCCTCGAGTTAAACCTAAAACTATGTTTAGATTGCCAGCTTGAAACATTAATTCTCTCATTACTTGAGGATCTTCAAGAGGGGGTTTACTTAGTTGTTCTTCAGGAAATATAAGATCTATTGATTGACTGGCATCTGGAGTTGCTTGTTGAGGAGGAATTCCTGCCCAGCATTCTAGAATGCTAACAATCTGTTTTTCATCGACCCCAAAAGTGCTACATTTTTGAGTTAAAAATGTTTGTAACGTTTCACTAAAACCTTTTCCTGCCTCATCCCCACCAAGGCCAAGCTCAGCATCATGAATAGAGGCTGCTATTAATTCCGCAATTGACGCAGATTGTAAAAAAGCCTCGTCTACGGTAATTAATCCTTCTGGTGGTGTAATATTTGGTATTTCGTCTTCACCCATAATTATTTTTTGTTTTTTATTATAACTCTTAAGTCAACAAAATCCTAAATTTATTTTTCTAAAGCGGTGGTTATGTTTGGGATGTTAAATTTCGGAGAACCGACATTATCTCTTCTTCTGCCACATTTTTTTTAAACATATCCTCTGCTAGTGGTAAAAGCGCTCCGGGTTCTCGACCAGCTTCTCTTTCTATTTGGGCTACTTTATCTCTAAGCCTTTGGATATTTAAAGGTATATTAGCCTGTGCCTCGGTTAATCTCTTCCCTGTTGGTCCTAACTTTCTTTTTAATGGTGGCTTAAATTCATCCTTTAATTGCCGCAACTTTTCTATTAATTGTCGGCTTCTCGTTGTTGCCTCCTTTATTCTACTAACCTCAGGACTTTCAATCTTAGGACCTTCTTCTGTCATATAAAAACCTCACTTTTTAGTTTTAATCTTTCTAAAAGTTCTTTTTCCCCACTGCCAAATATCACCATTGCTAATCTTTTTGATTATAAACTTAGGATCAGTAATTTTTTCTCCATTCCATTTTACACCCCCTTGTTCAATCATTCGTTTTATTTCACCATTGCTTTTAAAACTATCATCAACTGTTTTAATATTTTTAGAAATTTCAAACAAAATTTGATTATTAAGATTTAAGTGGCTTAAATCAACAATCTGAATTTTCTCAGGTAGCTGGCCTTTTTGGGAAACTTTTTCAAATTCTTCCTGAGTTTGGTCAGCTTTTTTCGAGCCATGGAACTGTTTGGTTATTTCCCAGGCAAGTTGTTTTTTATATTCCATGGGATTAGTGTTAGAATTAGTTAGGTTTTTCTTAATTTTCTCAATTTCTTCAAGTGGTGTTGTAGTAAAAAACTCAAAATAGTCAGGAATTAACTCATCTTGAACTCGCATGATTTTTCCATACATATCTTGAGAGCTATCAGTTAACCAGATACAATTCCCTGAAGTTTTACTCATTTGTTTACCATCAGTTCCTAAAATCATTTTTGTTGTTAGGACAAACTTTTTTTTGTTATTAATTTTTTTCTGCAGTTCACGGCCAATTAGCATATTAAAGGTTTGATCAGTACCACCAATTTCTAAATCAACATTCATGACAACTGAGTCATATCCCTGAAGCAAAGGATACATTGTTTCGTGGTACCAAACAGTATCGCCAGCTTTAATTCTTCTGGTAAAATTGTCTCTTTTAAAAAGTTGGAGAGCAGAAATTTTAGAACCAAGATTAATTAAATCTTTTAAGGTAAGTTTAGTTAACCAATCGCCATTGTATTTTATTTTTACTTTTTTTAAATTGATAATTGGTTTTACTTGTTTTTTCCAGGTAGTAATATTTTTTTTAATTTCTTTTTCGGTTATTAATTTCCTTCCAGTAGCTCTTTCTGAAGGGTCGCCGACCAAAACAGTCCCGGTTCCAAAAAGTAAAATTGCTTCGTGTCCTAAGTCAGCAAAAGCTTGAAGAGTCCTTAAAGGAACAGTGTGTCCTAAATGAAGCCTGGTGGCAGTTGGATCAATACCAAGATAGACTCTTATTTTTTTCTTAGAACGCAAAAGTTTTTCCAAAGCCTTTTTATTAGGATAAATTTTATCTGTTCTTCTTTGTAAAATTTCGCTAATTTTGTCCATGATATTTTCCTGTTTTCTAATTGTAAAATAATTTTACAGTTTTGTCTAATCAATATATTCTAAAATTATATCTTTATTTGGTATTGTTAAACTTTGATGGTAAAATGAAAATTATGTCTTGGCAAAGAGTTTGGAGAACCAGAATGTACAAATTGAGAAAGAGAACTCCTTTAAGAAGAATGACGCGGGCGCAATTAATGAAATATCTGGCAATTTTAGCTTTAGCCGGTGTTATTTTTATGTTTTTCTTTTCCTTTTTAGCTTTTGCTTGGATAGCCAAAGACCTTCCTCGGCCAGACAAAATTGTCCGTAAAGAAGGTTTTGCGACAAAAATTTTTGACAGGAATGAAAAACCTCTTTATGAAGTATTTGCCGATCAACGTAGAACCCCAGTTAACCTTGCCGATATTCCAGAGAGTTTGCGGCAAGCAACAATTGCTATTGAAGATAAAAACTTTTATAAACATCAGGGATTTGATCCATTTGGATATTTGAGAATTGTTTATAATGCTATTTTTAAGGGAAGAATTATTGGGGGTTCTACTTTAACCCAGCAATTAGTCAAAAATGTTTTGCTGACACCGACAAGAACAATAACGAGAAAAATTAAAGAATTTGTTTTAGCAGTTCAAATTGAAAAAAAATATACCAAGGACGAAATTTTACAGATGTATTTAAATGAGGCTCCTTATGGTGGGACTGCTTGGGGAGTAGAAGCGGCCGCGGAAACATATTTTGGTAAAAAAGTTTCCGAATTAAACTTAATTGAATCGGCTATTTTGGCTGGGCTCCCTCAGCGACCATCTTATTATTCTCCTTTTTCTGATTATCCAACTGCCTGGAAAGGTAGAACCACTGATGTTCTTCGTCGGATGAGAGAGGATGGTTATATCTCTGACGAACGAGAGGAACAAGCATTACAAGATTTAGAAAAAGTAGAATTTTCATCTCCGACTGCTAGTTTCAAAGCAGCTCACTTTGTTATGTATGTTAAAAGAATTTTAGAAGAAAAATATGGTGAAAGAGTAGTCGAACAAGGAGGGTTAAAAGTTTACACTACCTTGGATGGTGATTTACAAGAAGAGGCGGAGAAAATTGTTAAAGAAGAAATAGAAAAAGTAGAAAAAATTCATATTACTAACGGGGCAGCGGTCGTTATGGATCCGACAACTGGTGAAATTTTAGCCATGGTTGGCTCAAAAGACTTTTCGGCTAAAGATTATGATGGTCAGGTAAATGTGGCTCTTTCTTTAAGACAGCCAGGTTCAGCAATAAAACCAGTTACTTATTTAACGGCCTTAAGAGAAGGTTATACTGCTTCAACAGTAATTAATGATGTAGAAACTCATTTCCCCGGTGGTACTGGTCAAAAAGACTATGTTCCTAAAAACTATGATGGTAAGTTTCGTGGGCCGGTACAAATGCGTTTTGCCTTGGGTAGTTCTCTAAATATTCCGGCGGTAAAAATGTTAGCGATGGTTGGTTTAGAAGACACCTTGAGTCTTGCTTATAAACTTGGTTTTACTACTCTTGAACCAACAAATGATTTAATGAAAAGATTGGGGCTTTCATTTACTTTAGGAGGTGGTGAAGTAAAACTTTTAGATATGGCTACTGGCTACTCTGCCTTTGCTAATACTGGTTATCGAGTTGAACCTTTGGCAGTTTTAAAAGTGGAAGATCAGGACGGTAAAGTTTTGGAAGAACATAAGCCAGTTCAGGGTAAAAGAGTTATTTCCGAAGAAGAAGCTTTTATGATCACCAATATTTTATCTGATAATAACGCTCGCTTACTTACTTTTGGCGCTAATAGTTTGTTAAATATTTCCAGCCGAACAGTAGCAGTTAAAACCGGAACTACCAACGATATGCGCGATAACTGGACAGTTGGTTGGAGCCCAAGATTTATTACCGGAGTTTGGGTTGGTAATAATGATAATTCACCAATGAAACAAGTAGCTTCTGGAGTTTCTGGAGCTTCTCCGATTTGGCGTCGAATAATGTTGGCGATTTTTGCCAAAAATCCGGCCAGGGAATTTAAAGTTCCCAATGGAGTAGTTCAACTGGATGTTGATAAAATATCTGGTTATCCTGGTCATCATGGTTATCCAACAAGAAGAGAATATTTTATTAAAGGAACCGAACCAAAAGGAGAAGATCCCATTCATGCCTTAGTAAAAGTTTGTAAGAGCGACAATGGAAAACTAGCTCCGGAAACATTAGTTGCTAAAGGTGATTATGATGAAAAAGAATTTATTGTTTTAAAAGAGGATGATCCGGTGAGTAGTGATGGTAAGAATCGTTGGCAAGAAGGTATTGATGCCTGGATTGGGGCCCAACCAGATCCGAAGTATCATTACCCACGAGAATATTGTGGGGTCTCAGAGGATGTTTTTGTCCGTTTCCGTCAGCCAGAAAACCATCAGAAAATTGACAATAATGAATTTGAAGTTGAGGTGGAAGCAGTTTCTTCTGATAATATAGATAGAGTAGAAATATTTGTTAACGACGACAAAAAGGAAACTTTTACTTCAAAACCTTTTAAAACAAAATTAGTTTTATCTGAAGGAACGTATACCTTAAAAGCCAAGGCCTATGATAATAAAGGAAAATCTGGAGAAACGGAAATAAAAATTGGAGTAAAAGTTGATTGGGATTGGCAACCCTCACCTAGTCCTATACCTAGTCCTTCACCAATACTTTCTCCCTCACCATCTCCTGGGGTGACTCCAAGTCCATCTTAATATAGACTTAGCTTACTGAAAAATCTTGAATTATCTAATTATTGGAAAATCTTCGTTGCTTTCTAGGGCAAAAACTGTTCCCTCAGGACGGAGGAAAATTCCACTTAGAATTTCAACTGTTTGAACACCTGCTCCTTCGACACCCATTGCCAAAAGATCAATTGTTTCTGGAAAATTATCTCCTATTTCGCTAAAACCAGCTGGTAAAAAACGGGCAAGTTCTGCTAATGTTGTTATCTCCATATTTTTCTCCTAAAAATTATATTAAGTGGATATTATATCATTAAAAGCTATAATAATCGATTAATCGAGAGTTCCTTTTAATTTAGCCCCTATTTTTTGAAGATTATTAACAATATCTTTTCTTAATTGACTAATTTCTTCAGCTGTTAGAGGCTTTGATTTGTCTTGGTAATAGATTCTGAAGGTGCGAACATCTTTGTAGATATTTTTTAACTCAACTCTATCAATAAGAATGTTCGTTTTTTTGATTTTATCAATTAGCTTTGCGACTGGAGTTTTAAAAGGAACAATAAAAGATAAATCTTCAATTACCGCTGGATATTTAGGAATTGAATGATATGTTTTTTTATTGGTAGCTAAATTGGCTAATTGGCTAAAATCAATTTCTGCGACAATTACTTTCTGGTTAATACCAAACTTAGTTAAAATATTATTACTGATTTCTCCAAGGTATCCTATTGATTGCTCTTGGTTTTTAGCCGAATGATAGATGGTGGTAGTTTTTCCAGAAACAAATTCACTTCTTGAATTATCTTTAGAAAATTCTTGATAGTTAATTTGTTTAATTCCTAATTCTGAAAATAATGCTTCACAAATACCTTTAACTTTATAAAAAAGCTTTTCATCATTATTTTCTTTAGTAAAGGCAATATTTAGAACAGATCTTTCCATTGGAAGATCATTTTTTTGTGGAATATAAATATTTGCTAATTCAAAAATTTTTATCTCTTCTTCCCTACCGAGATTTTCTTTAATTACGCTTAAGATCGACGGAATAAGATTAATTCGCATATAGATCCATTCTGAGGATAAGGGATTTTTGATTTTAAGATGATCTTCTAATTTAAGACCAAAATTTGCTAATTGATCTTCTGACTGCATGGAATACGTATAAACTTCAGTTGTTCCCCAATTTTTCAGTAAATCTTTAACTTTTTCTTCCCATTCAAAAGTTGTTTTTGGTTTAACTGGTTGTTGGTGTAAAGGAGGAAGAACACTGGGAAGATTTTGGTATCCATAAATTCTGGCAACCTCTTCGACAATGTCTTCAGGAATATCAACGTCTTTTGCTCTCCAAGATGGTACTTTGATTGTTAAATGTTGCTTATTAATTGTTGCTCTAAAACCAAGAGATTCGAGTATTTTAATTATCTTATTTAAAGTGAGTTTAACCCCTAGTCTTTGTTCAATTAATTGAAGTGAGATTTGAACCAATTTCTGTTTAGGAGGATTTGGGTATATATCAATAATATTACTAGCAACTTGGCCATTAGCGACCTGTTTAATTAATCGAATTCCCTTTATAAGTGTTGGCATAACTAGTTCGGGATCAACACTCTTTTCAAAAAGCGTAGCCGCTTGAGTTCTGTGAGCTAATTTCATCGAAGTTTTTCTTATATGAATTGGTTCGTAATTTTGGATAAACAATAAAATATTCTTAGTATTTTTATCAACGCTACTATTTTGTCCCCCCATTATGCCACATAAATCAATTATTTTTCCTTCGCCATCTTCGATAATAATATCGCCTCCTGGAAGCCGGTGTTCTTTACCATCAAGAGTAATTATTTTCTCCCCCCTTTTAGATTCTCGTAAAATCATTGTTTTTTGGCCAATTTTGTCATAATCAAAAATATGAACAGGTTGTCCCAACTCGTGCATTAGATAGTTAGAAACATCGACAATATTATTTAGCGGTCTTGAACCAACCATGGTTAATCGGTCTTGAATTATCTTTGGTGAATCTTTGATGGTGATATTTTTTAAAACTACCGCAGTAAATCGGGGACAAAGAGACTTATCTTTAAAGATAACTTTTAATTTTTTATCTTGGCTAATAACTTTTAACTTTTTATTTTTAATTGCGTAAGGATTATTTTTAAATTTAGCTGCTATTCTAAATTGAGGCAAAATAGTGGCCGCCTCTCTGGCGATTCCGGCTACGCTCATTGCATCAACTCGGTTAGTAGTAATTTCTATATCATAAATAGAATCACTTCTTTGTTTGTTTATTCTTTCTACCGAGGGACCGCAAAGAGAAAGACAATCAGCAATCTTTGTAGGAGAAGCATTTGTTTCTAAATATTCTTTCAGCCAAGAATGAGGTATTAAAATATTCATTTTAGAATTGCTCCAAAAATCTTAAATCATTACTATAAACGATTCTTAAATCATCAATTTTGAGACCAGATTTCATAAGATATGTTCTTTCCACGCCCCAACCAAAAGCAAAACCAGAGTATTTCTTAGGATCAATACCGCCAGCTTTCAAAACATTTGGATGAACCATTCCGGCGCCACCCAATTCATGCCAGCCACTTTTACAAGTTTTACAACCCTTACCTAGACATAAAGGACAATTAATATCAACCTCAAAAGATGGTTCAGTAAATTGAAAATGAAATGGTCGCAATCTTGTTTTTCTTCCTGCTCCATAGAATTCTTGGGCGAAATAATCAGTTATCCCTTTAAGATGAGCAATACTAATATTTTCATCCACTACTAAACCTTCAAATTGATGAAACATAGCTGTGTGAGTGACATCTTGTTGTCGTCGATAACATTTAGCAATATTAATCATCCGAATTGGCGGTTTACCTAAACGCTCCATTTCTCTCACTTGTCCAGAAGAAGTATGAGGGGTCAGAACCATTTTTCCGTATTTTTTAGAAGCTGGAACGTTAATAAAAAAAGTTTCCCATTCGTCTCGCGCCGGATGTCCTTTGGGCATATTTAAACCTTCAAAAGCAAACCAATCCCACTCTACCTCAGGATAACGAACACGAATAAAGCCAATCCGTTCAAAAATATTCGTTATTTCTTTAATTGCTTGGCTAACCAAGTGTAGATGGCCTTGCGGTGGTTTAATGCCCGGAGCAGTGATATCGAACCATTCTTTTTCTGTTTTCCTTTCAGTCCCGACAATTGGTTCTTGATTATCAATGGCTGAAGAAATCGTTTGCTTGACCTCATTAATAAGCTTACCAGCTGAAATTTTTTCTTCTTTACTTAAAGAACCTAAATTCTTAAGAAGCTGGTTTACCTTCCCCTTTCTGCCTAAAAAAGCGATTCGGTAACCTTCCAGCTCTTCTTGAGTGGTAGCAGCACAAATTAAGGCTAAAGCTTCATTTTTAAGATTAGTTATTTGTTCACGCATATATTAATAATATCAAAAAACCTCCTGTTTTGGAGGTTGTATATTCCTAAATAAGCCAAAAGCAACCCCCTTAGGCGTCGTTTCCAAAAAAGAAAAAGGAAAAAAATGGCCTTTGTATATAGGTTGCTTTAAGCATATTATTAATCATAATTGTTAAAAAATGTTTGTCAAGACTCTTTAAGTGTTTTGACGATATCTTTAAAAGTATTTTTATCACGAACAGCAATTTCAGCTAACATTTTTCGATTAAGATCAACATGTTTCTTTTTCAAAAGATTAATAAATGAATTATATTTTTCTCCAAGGTCTTTTAGGCTAGCATTGATCCTTTGAATCCAAAGCCGGCGGAAGTCTCTCTTCCTTAATTTTCTGCCAATATAAGCATATTGGCCAGCATGAAGAACAGCTTCTTTAGAAACTTTGTAAAGCCGCCCTTTTGTCATCCGATAGCCTTTGCTTAGTTTAAGAATTTTCTTATGTCTCTTTTGTCTTGTTGGTCCAGTTTTTATTCTTGTCATGATACTCCTAAAGCCTTTTTGATTTTTTTAGCAATTTTTCCTTCAACATTTTTAATCGCCCTTTGATGTCTAATTCTTTTTTTAGTCTTATTTCTTAGTAGGTGGCGCGAAGCTCCGCCACGACGAAGCACTTTACCAGTTTTGGTAATTTTAAATCTTTTAGCAATTGATTTACGTGTCTTTAATTTGGACATTTTTTATTGGTTTTAAAACTGTTGTTAATAATTTTCCTTGCCATTTGGGCTCAGTTTCTACTTTTGCCAATTCTTTTAATTGATCAAGAGCTTTATTTAAAACATTAGTCCCAAAATCTTTTCTGGTAATTTGTCGACCGACAAACTTTACGGTCAATTTGACCTTATCGCCTTCTTTTAAAAATTCTTTTGCCCTTTCTACTCTCATCCGGAAATCATTTTCAGCGATAAAAGGTGTAAATCGAATTTCTTTAATGTCTTGTTTTTTGCTCTTTTTCTTGCCCGCTTGTTCTTTTTTACTTTCCTGATATTTAAATTTCTTAAAATCAATTATTTTACAAACAGGAGGCTTGGCATTTGGGGCTACCTCAACCAAGTCTAATTCTTTTTGTTTGGCAGTAAATAATGCCTCTTGTAAAGGCAAAACTCCAAGCTGTTTCCCTTTTTCATCAACAACACGGACTTCTTTAGCTTGGATAAATTGATTAATTCTATAAAAACGCTTCACTTTTTACTAGGCTATAGTACCAGATTTAAGTTTTTTTCTCAATAGCTGAATTTATCTGTTGAATAAATTCTTTAACACTGATAGTTTCTAAGTCTTTCTTACCCCTTTGGCGAACAGCGACCTTGTTGTCTTTTTCTTCCCGATCGCCCACTACTAACATAAAAGGAATTTTTTGTTCTTCGGCTTCTTTGATTTTTTTCTGCATTGATTCTGCTCGCTGATCTATTTCTATTCGAATTTTTTCAGCTTTTAATTGAGTTCCAACCTTTTTAGCATATTCCAAATGATTTTCGCTAATCGGGATAATAATTACTTGAACTGGTGCCAGCCAAACAGGAAAAGCACCAGCACAATGCTCAATAAATACCCCCATAAACCGTTCTAACGATCCTAAAAGGGCGCGATGAATCATAAAGGGAGTTTTTTCCTTACCGTCTTTACCAACATATTTCATTTGGAAACGCGAAGGAAGATTAAAATCAACTTGAATAGTCGAGATTTGCCATTTTCTTCCTAACGAATCAGCCACCTTGACGTCAATTTTTGGCCCATAAAATACCGCTCCACCAACATCAAGAACAAAATCTTTATAACCAACAGAATCTAGAGCTTTCTTTAAAGCCTTTTCTGCCTCTTGCCAACCCTTATCGTCACCAATGAATTTTGATTTATTTTTAGGATCTCTAATCGACAAGTTCATTTCAAAGTTTTCAAAACCAAAAGTTTTTAAAATATAAAGCGTTAACTTTAAGGAATTTACCAATTCTTGGTGAAGTTGCTTGTTGTTACAAATAATATGAGCATCATCTTGAGTAAATCCTCTTACTCTAGTTAAACCATGGAGAACGCCACTTTTTTCATAGCGGTAAACCGTTCCCATCTCTGTCCAACGAATTGGTAATTCCTTGTAGCTTCTTGGTCGGTGATTGTACATTTTGACATGGAAAGGACAATTCATCGGTTTTAAACGATACTCCTCGTTTTCAATCCCAAAACCGTTATACATAGAGTCGGCATAGAAATCCAAGTGGCCGGAATGTTGCCACAACTTACTGCTGGCAATATGAGGACTAACTATTGGTTCATAACCATTGTCTAAATAGGTGTTAAAGGCAAACTCCATAATTTTGTGTCTGACAAAAGCACCTTTTGGTAGCCAAAGCGGCAGTCCCTGACCAACTTCATCATCAAACATGAAAAGCTCTAATTTTTGACCTAAAACTCGGTGGTCTCTTTTTTTAGCTTCCTCAATTTGCCACAAATATTGATCCAATTCTTTTTGAGTTGGAAAACAAGTGCCGTAAATTCGAGTAAGCATTTTATTTTTTTCATCGCCATGCCAGTAGGCGCCGGCTACTGATAAAAGTTTAAACGGCCCAATTTCTCCGGTAGATTTCACATGAGGACCAGCACACAAATCATAAAACTCGTCTCCCATATAATAAACAATTGCTTTCTGACCCTTTTTTTCTATCATCTCAACCCATTCTAATTTATACTGGTTATCTCGAAAGAGTTTTCTGGCCTGAGCAGGAGGAATTTCTTTTCTAATAATAGGGAGATTCTTTTTAATAATTTTAGCCATCTCCTTTTCAATTTTAGGAAAATCAGCCTCAGAAATTTTATGCTTTCCTGGATCAAAGTCAAAATAAAAACCTTCTGAAGTGGCAGGACCCATAGCGGCTTTCAAACCTGGATAATGTTTTTCCATGATGTGATGTAAGACATGTTCACAGGAATGTCTCATTTTTTCTAGGTTTGGCACGCTTTTTGGTTTATTTTTCATATTTTACCTTTTAATTTAATATTAATTATTATCACTATATACTAAAAAACCGTCTCCTGTTAAGAGACGGTAATACCGTGGTTCCACTCTATTTTATACTTTTCTACCCCCATTAAGGCTGGTTTGCCTTTATCCTTTATGGTTGGTGAGGCCATATCAAACGGATAAACAGAATTAAAACAATTATACTAAATTTTGTTGGTTTGTCAAAATGTTTATTTTTAGTAAAACGACACATTAAAATGGAAGCTTTTACTATTTACAACGCCTATATAATATGATAAAAGATATTTGCTAAATATGGTTTGACTAGAAAAACTAAAAGGAAAATATTTATGACTGTTTGTATAGCGGCAATTTACAACAATAACACTATACTTGGTGCCTCAGATAGGATGGTAACTGGTGGATATGGAGATATAGCCTTTGAACCACAGATTCCAAAGATTTTTGACCTTACTTCGTCAATAAAAGTTTTGACCGCCGGTGACCAAACTATTCAAATTGAGGTTTATAAAGAAGCCTTCAAAGTTATCGGGCAAGAAATTGCAAAAAACCCACTAAAATGGGTAGATGTTTCTCGGGCAGCAGAGATTTATAGGCAGTGCTTTTGCGATTTGAGGAATAAAAAAATTGAAGAGTCTGTTTTGTCTCCTTACGGACTAACCTTCGATTCGTTCATCGGTAGACAAAAAGAAATGGACCAAGTTTTTATTGATTTGCTTAGAGCTAGAATAGAAAGGTTTATTGATAATATGGAAGTTATTGAAACAATAATAACGGGTGTTGATGACACAGGACCTCATATATATGTAGTAAGGAATGGTGAAGTAAGTTGTCATGATAAACTAGGTTTTGTAGCAATAGGAATTGGAAGTTATCATGCACTCTCGCACTTTATGTTTTCATCGTATTCCCCGCTTGCTACAGAGACAAAGGCATTATTAACCATTCATCAAGCAAAAAAGAAGTCAGAAGTTTCTCCTGGAGTGGGTAAAAACACTGATATGTTTCTTGTTGGGCCTAAACAGGGGGTCTCGATAATGTTAACTAAACCACCATTTCCTGAGGACATTGT
>CAYXSR010000012.1:0-15235 GCA_964467735.1 uncultured Pseudomonadales bacterium
TTAGCTAAAGACGAAAGAAAAGGAGAAATTTTAGATGTTTGGATTTCAGATATGTTAAGGCACTTTCATAATTGCTGATTGAAGTGTTTTTATTTCTTTCCCAAATAATGGCGTTTGGAGAAAAGGAGAGAAACCAACAAATATTCAGTTTTGGTCTGGTGATGTAGACAGACAAGTACCTTGAAAGATAGTTATTCATCCCAAGGATGATTTAACTATAAAGTGTCTTTGGAGGACCTCCGGACATAGAGGAGTAAGAAGGTTTAGAGGTTAAGAAAACTTCTGTTTATCCTAGTCGTTTCAAGATAGAACCCTTGACTGTTATCAAAAACAGCAAGGTCGTAACCCTGAATGGGTAAAAAAGAAGACAGGATAGGCAAGAGTGATCAAAACCAAAAAACTGGATACTTTCTTGAAGTCTGAGTTTTCTTCAGAGACACCCCACGCCGGGTGGGAACTGACCAAGTCTAGTTCATTAGGCTTAGTTTGGTTGGCACAGATGACATCTGTTTTAGAGAAGGAGTAGGTGAGTAGTGGGATTTCCACCTGGGTTCAACCCACCTCCCGGTTTTGGCCCTCTCCCTGGATTCGGTCCTTTGCCAGGTTTTGAGGAGACGCCTGCGGGAACAGACATGTATTTCATCAGCGCCGACGGCAGAGTTTGCCGCACAGCAGAGGAAGCTGTAGCAGCAAGTCTTTCTTTCGAGACTGCTTCGGGCACTGGGGCTGGCTGTTCCCAATCGCCACAAAACGTTAAAAAGACGAGGTGGTAAGAACGGTAAGTGCTGTCAAAACTGAATAAGTGGTTAGAATTAGGAAAGTTGCTGGGTTTCCAGTCATTGCGTTGCCACCGCAAAAGAAGCGATTTGCTTCCAACTTTCCTAAGTTTTATCATACATATTGAGACAAGAAAAGATGAAAAACATAATTGCTGAAGCAAAAAAAAATTATTTAAAACTTGCTGAACCAAAATCTTGCAGTCTATCTTTCTATATTGATTATTGGTTAAAAGAAACACTTCTACAAAACTCTATTTCTAAAAAAATTCAAAAAATATCTCCTAGTAGTGATTTTAAAAATAACAATGATTTTAGTTCAACTGTTATAGAGTATTTTTCAACTCTATCCATAGATGAAATGAACTATCTTCGTCGGGAAATTATCTCTATTTTTCCCTACTCTAAAAGAGTGAAAACAGCGGAGAAAAACAAATCATTATTTCAAAGATTGGAAAAATCCTTTATCAAATTGGCCCTTGCCAGAAATAAACTTGCTATTGATCAAAAATATGGCAATTATGTTGATTTGATTGTTAAGTATGATAAAATTCCCAAAACTTCCTATAAGAACTTTATTAAAAAAATAGACTTAGTAGTTGGTTTTATCAATAAAAAATTGCCTGAAGCAGGTTATTTTCCAAACTGGTTTTATTCTAGTCTTAATATTCCTTGCTTTATTTGCCAGATGCCTTTTCCAGATTTAAATAGGCAGAGAATTATTAAACTTATGGAAGAAAAATATCCTATATTAAAGAAATTTAAAAATAAGATATCTATTTCTTTTGGAGATAATACCCAAACAGCTTATCACAAAGAAACAGACACTTTTAAAATCACACTTTTAAAAGATACTAATAAAAGACATCAAATAATTAATCTTATTCATGAGTTTGGTCATGTGATTTATTTGCTGGAGAATTTTGAGAATAATAGAAACCCATTGGAACTGGGAAGATATAAAGCAGAAAAATTTGCTGTGGGAACTGAATTAGAAGTCTTGAAGAAATATCTACTAGCTGTTTTTGATAGTGAGCTTGGTGATATCTTATTAATGTTTTGGCGGATATTGTTTGAAATTCATGTTTATGAAAATCCTAGAAAAAGCTCACCTAAACTTTATAGTCAGCTTTTTAACTGTTGTTTTTTAGAAGCCCATCAATCAAATAATTGGTTTTATCTTTTAGATGAACGAATAGTTGTAAAGCCCCTTTCTTCATTATCTCAAACAATTGCTTTCTTTGAGGTTTTGCTTAATAACCATATTAAAAACTCAAAATAGAATTTTATTGACTTCGACTTTTTATATCTTCTATTATTAAATTAATGAAAAGAAATCAACTTCTAGGTGTTTTTTTAGTTTTGGCAACTGCTTTTGTTTTGTTTAGCAAGCCAGTTAAAGCTCAATATCCTGATTGTGGTGATGATTACTGTGATGTTGGTGCAGGAGAAGATTGTTTTAACTGCGCGATTGATTGCGGCACTTGTCCTTCAGCTGGCGGTTCTATTCCTCCCGGAGGTGGTTCTTGTGGAGATGGTTTTTGCGATGTTTTAAGTGGTGAGAGGTGTTGTAATCTTGATGGTAGTGAGTGTTCTGGTCATTGTGTTCCCGACTGCGGTGTTTGTCCTGTTGCTGGTTGGGAAAGATGTGGAACTGGAACCTGCGCTGATGGCCAAACCTATTGGATTGATTGCTATCCATCTTGTTCTGATCCAAACCAAACTTGCTATAACACACCTGCTTGCAACTGGCCGCCGTCAAACTGCAATACCAGCTGTTCCAGTTTGGGCAATCCGGCTGGCTGGGGTTCAGCCCCCTGCGATGCTGGCGGAACTTGCTGTTGCCCAACAGCAATTACTTGTCCCGGTTATGTTGGTTGCGGCGTTGTTCGTTGCGGCACCGGCGGCAACTGTTATTCTGATTGCAGTGATTGTACTGCCAGTCCACCACCTCCGCCAGCTTCTCCGGATACTGCCTGTATTGAGGTTGGTCCAACAGCACCAGTACTTTATTCTCCTGCCAATGGGACAACTGACATTCATAGCACCAGTGTGACTTTAGATTGGCTTGATGTAACCAGCTGGGGAACTGCCTGCCCGACAAATA
This sequence comes from uncultured Pseudomonadales bacterium, assembly GCA_964467735.1. GTDB lineage: Bacteria > Patescibacteriota > Microgenomatia > UBA1400 > CAYXSR01 > CAYXSR01. The sequence goes on from CAYXSR010000012.1 coordinate 2,884, forward strand.
CTAATCAATATCGGGCTTACATGGATACTTCCAGTCCACCAACAACTTTAGTTTGTACAACTGGTTCAGGAACGACAACTTGTGTTCCTCCGACTGTTTTAGTCGCCAACCAGGTTTATTATTGGCGAGTTTGTGCTGATAATGGTGCCTGGGCTGGCGGGGTACAGTGCTCCAGTATTTGGTCATTTACCCCAACTAATGAACCACCAAGTGCCCCTACTAGCGGTTCCCCTCAGGGAGGCATAGGTACTAATGAGATAAGCTTCCAGTGGTATCACGATGGTGATTGGGGAACAAACCTGGCTGGGGCGACAAATAGGTTTTATGTTGACTACACGACTACTTCTGGTTCTTATAATTGGGCGGCGCCTGATTGTACTGTTGTTGGCGGTGGCGCCGGCAATTACAGCTGTGGACCATTTACTTTAAGTTGGGATACAACTTATTACTGGACAGTAAGAGCCAGTAATAATGGTAATAATTTTACCGATGTTAATACTTGGGTGGATTCGGCCGAGTGGTCATTTATTCCTAATTATGCTGGTTGGTTCCAAACTACTGGTGGTGATGTTCATGCTGATGGCGCTTTTGCCATTAGTATTCCAGCCGATACCTGCTCTGGTGTTTGTGAGCCATATTTAACCTTAAATGATGCTCTTTCTACTCCAGCCAATCTTCCTCATGGTATTTTATCTTATGGTAATAGCTATGATTTAGGGACAACTGCCGATGATACCAATATTGCCGAAGATGGTTATGATTGGCGGACCAATAGCCAAAGAGGGTTTCCTGATTATGACTATACTTTTTGGAGTGAGTATTTGGCAGATGATGTGACTGGTAGCTTTGGAGGAGGAGATATTACTTCTAGTGGCACAGGTGTTTATACAATGACGGGAACGAGTTTGAACGGAACCGTAGCCAGCGGTGAACAAATTATTATTTTACGCGATGGTGATTTGACAATTGATAGCAACCTGCAAGTAGCCAATGGTGGTTTTCTGATGGTGATTAGCAGTGGAACAGTTACTATTGATAGTGGAGTGGGAGCAACTCCGATTGGAAGCGGCGGGGGAGCTTTAACAGCAACGACCGCTAATGTTCAGGGAGTATTTGTAGCCAACAGCATTCAGACTCCTTCCAACGGAACAGGGGATTTACATTTGTGGCTGGCCGGTACTTTTGTAGGCTGGAATAGTGTGGTTTTAGAAAGAGATTTAGGGGGAAGTTTAAATAATACTGAACCGGCAGAAACATTTTTCTATCGGCCAGACTTTTTGGTCAATGCGCCATCTTCTATAAAGCGCTCGGTTTTTGATTATCAACAAATAGTACCCTAAGACTTCTTTGCTTTTTAAAAAACAGAGTTACAGATGATATAATCTAATTGTATTAGTGGAGGGTTGGCTGAGCGGTTTAAGGCGCTGGTCTTGAAAACCAGTGGGCGCAAGCCCTCACAGGTTCGAATCCTGTACCCTCCGCCTGCGGGTCAGATTGCTTCACTCGACTTACTCAGTCGTGTTTCGCATCTGGTCCTTCGGCGGACAAGTCCGCACAAATAATAAATTGGAAGGAATGAATTATGGATAAACATTATCGACCAGAACAAACAGAGGAGAAAGTCTATCATTTTTGGGAAAAAGGTGGTTGGTTTACCCCAAAAATAGATGAGAAGAAAAAACCTTTTTCTATTCTTTTACCACCTCCTAATGCTAATGATCCCTTGCATGCCGGCCATGCTTTATATGTGGTGGAAGATATTTTGTGTCGCTGGCACCGAATGATGGGCAACCCAACCTTGTTTTTGCCAGGAACTGACCATGCCGGGATTGAAACTCAATTTGTTTTTGAGAAAAAACTTAGCAAAGAAGGCAAATCTCGTTTTGATTTTGATAGAAATACTTTATATGGATTGATTAATGATTATGTGGAAGAAAATCGGGGAATTGCCAAAAATCAATTAAAAAGAATGGGGTTTTCTTTAGACTGGACAAGAGAACGATATACTTTAGATAAGAACATTTTAGCTACAGTTTTGGAAACTTTTAAAAAACTTCACCAAGATGGCTTAGTTTATAGAGACGAAAGGATTGTTAATTTTTGTCCTCATTGCGGAACGGCTTTTTCTGAGTTGGAAGTCGAGTATATAGACAAAGACGATTATCTTTATTTTCTAGATTATGGACCAATAACCATTGCTACCACTCGGCCAGAAACTATTTTTGCTGATGTGGCAGTGGCTGTTAATCCCAAAGATAAACGATACAAGAAGTTTGCTGGCAAGCAAGCAAAATTGCCAATTACTGGTAGGGAAGTACCAATTATTACTGACGAGCTGGTTGATATTAAATTTGGTACAGGAGCTTTAAAAATTACTCCAGCTCATGACAAAACTGATTTTGAAATTGGTCAAAAACACAAATTAGCGATTATTAAAGTAATTGATACCAATGGTCGGTTAATTAATGTTCCGAAAAAATATTTAGGGATGAAAGCTTCTCAAGCTAGACAAATTGTCATTGCTGATTTGGAAAAAGAAGGTAAATTAGTTAAAAAGACACCTTTAAAACATTCAGTGGGAATTTGTTACCGTTGCAAAAGAAACATTGAACCTTTGACCATGCCCCAATGGTTTGTGAAAGTTGCTCCGTTGGCTAAGAAAGCAGTTGAGGCAGTGAAATCAGGAAAAGTAAAAATTGTTCCTAAAAGATTTGAAAAACTTTATTTTAATTGGATGGATAATATTGAGGATTGGAATATTAGCCGCCAGATTGTTTGGGGTCCACGAATCCCCGCCTGGTATTGTTTAGATTGTAATCCAAACATTTTAATTACTTTTATTGCCAAAAACGGCAAAAAAATTACTGATAAGTACGAAAATTTAAAAACAGTTAATTTTGATGAAATTAAAAATGGCTTACAATCAATTGTTGTGCCAGTAGAATCAGATTACTTTGTGGAGCATAAAACAACTTGTCCAAAGTGTCAAGGAAAACATATTTTACAGGAAACAGACACTTTTGATACCTGGTTTTCTTCCGGACAATGGCCGATTACTACTTTAGGATTTCCCGACTCAAAAGATTTTAAATATTTTTATCCAACTTCAGTTTTGGATACGATGTGGGACATTTTATTTTTCTGGGTAGCCAGGATGATTATGCTCTGCTTATATCGGACAAACAAAGTTCCTTTTGAAGTAGCCCATATGCATTCCCGGGTAGTTGATGCTAAAGGTCAAAAGATGAGTAAAAGTAAAGGTAATGTAATTAATCCGCTTAAGATGGTGGAAAAATATGGCGCTGATGCTTTGAGAATGGCTTTGGTTTATGGGGTGGCACCAGCCAGCGATATTGCCTTAAGTGAAGATAAAATTAGATCAATGAGGAATTTTTGCAATAAAATTTGGAATGCTAGCCGTTTTGTTATTATGGACTTACCTGATGGATTAGAAATTAAGCTTAAAAGTGTCAAGAATAAAGATGATAAGCAGATAATTGATAAATTAAAATTATTACATAAAAAAGTTAGCTTACAGTTAGAGAAATATCGTTTTGGTCAAGCTTTAGAAGAAATTTATCAATTTTTCTGGCATGATTTTTGTGATGATTATATCGAAAAAGTAAAAAACCGCAAACTAGAGGCAATACCGGTGTTGTTGGCTGTTTTAGTTAGTAGCTTAAAACTTATTCACCCATTTGCTCCTTTTTTAACAGAAGAAATTTATCAGTCATTAACTAAAGAAAAAAAGATTAAAAATCTAAAAGAATCACTGGTAATTGAGAATTGGCAAACTAAACTGTTATAATTGAAAAAACCAAGATGCCAACAACTAAAAAACCAACTTCTGCTCCTGATAGTTTTTCTCCATCAGAAGTTTCTGTAGTTCCACCTCCAGCTAAAGATTTGTTAAGTTGGGAAGCTCCGGCAAGACCATTTAAAAAAAGAAATCGGGAATATTTCACCACTATTGCCGCCATTGTGTTTTTAGTTTCAGTAATTCTTTTATTTATTAAAGAATGGCTTTTAATTGGAGTAATAATTGCTTTAATGTTTGTTTCTTATGTTTTAGCAACTGTTGAACCGGAAAAAGTTAAACATAAGATTACTACCAGAGGAATTTTAACTGGTGACAAAAATTATAAATGGGAAGATCTGATGCAATTTTGGTTTACTGATAAATGGGGACACAAGATAGTTAATGTTAAGACTTTAAGAAATTTTCCTCCTCAGTTACAAATGCTTCTTGGTTCTTTAGAAAAAAAACAGGTTCGTGACATAATTGAAAAATATTTACCTTATGAGAAACCATCGAAAAACGCTTTAGATAAGATGGCCAATTGGCTTCAGGAAAAAGTTCCTCTTGAGACAGAAAAGAAGTAATTTTTAATTAAAAGCGGTGGGAGAGGGATTTGAACCCCCGTGTCCGCTAAGCGAACCCAAGCTTTTCGAGAGCTGGCCGTTTAACCACTCCGGCATCCCACCTAAATTTGGTGCACCTGGGAGGATTCGAACCTCCAACCGCTTGGTCCGCAACCAAGTATTCTATCCATTGAACTACAGGTGCTTTTAAAGCTAAGCAACCTAATTTTATCAAAAAACAGGAAAAAAGTTATCTTTTTGGAGATTGTTTTCGCTTTTTGATCTTTTTCAAAGAATACATGATTCTTTGATGAAGGTTAATATCTTTAATCCGAGCGAATCTTAAAATTGCCAACAAAATATCCCCTAGTTCTTGCTCATAAGTTTCATCTTTTTGAGCAGCAATATTTGTTTTCTTTCTTCCGTGTTCAGCCAAATAAGCCCTAGCCATTTCTCCAACTTCTTCTACTAAGGTTAAAATTAATATCGAACCATATTCTTTGGTAAAACGAGTTTTTTTATCAATCTTATCTAAAAGACGAAAATATTCGCCAAAAGGAGTAGAATAAACTTTTTTCTTCATCTTAATTATTAACTAATATTTTAAAGGAATTAAATAATTTATCCAACTGATGTTTTGAAGAGAAGCGTTTTTGGACTGTTTTTAAGCCCCTATTTTTAAACTTCTTTTTTAAATTACTATGGTTTTTAATTAATAATTCAATTTTTTGGGAAAGAATACTAGGATCATTAGGAAGAATCAAAAAACCATTATAATTATCGCTAATAATTTCTGGAACTCCTCCTGTTTTTGTACCTATTACTGGATTTCCGCAAGCCATTGCCTCGATATAAACCTGTCCCAAAGTTTCGTTTTCTGAAGCTAAAACAAAAATATCAGCCCCATTATAGACAAGAGGCATAGAATTAAGATCAAAGGTTTTATAAAAAACCTTATTTTCAAGGTTATGTAATTTAATAAATCCTTTTAATTTTTCTGTGGCATCCAAGAATTCTTTTTGAAGTCTTTTCGGGGCCTTTCCAATAGCAATAACTAATTTTAGATTTTCAAAACGGCCAGATAATTTAGAAAAAGCAATAATTAAGTTTAAAATACCTTTTTCTTTTAATATTTCTTTAGGTCCTTGGATAATACGGGAAGCAGTTAAAATTATTTTAGTATCTTTTGCTAAATTGAATTGATCTTTTAGCCAATTTTTATTATTAGTTGGTTTAAATTCATTAAGATCAACTCCTAGGTGTTGGGTAGCTAATTTGTTTACATCAGTTCCTTTTTGAAAGCAATCTCCAGCAACACTTTTGCTCACACATATAATTTTTTCCCACAAAAGCTGATTGATTATATTTTCGTGGATTTCTTTACTAGGGAAAGAATGGAGTCTTAGAACTAAGGGTATTTTTTGGGAAAAACAAGCCATATTTAACATAAGACTAAAAGCAGGAGGAAGCCCGACATGAAAATTTTGGGCACTAACAATATCGATTTTCTCTGTTTTAAGCAAGTTTAAGAGAAAATCAAAAAACATTCTTGACTTTTCTCTTATTTCTTTTTGAGGAACATCTTTTTCACCACTACTTTTTCTTTTTCTATAAGAAAGGTCTAAAAAAGACTTTCGATAAATCTTTATATTTTTATTTGAAGAATAACGAATTTTTTCGGCAGGAGGAAGTAAAAAAATAAAGCGACCTTCTTTGTTTTGACAATAAGTGATGAGATCGTCAATATATCTTTCAATTCCACCTATACTTACTTCTGGAGAATTGGGACTTATAAATAAAATATTCATATTTGTGAAAAAATGATCTTTATTAAGAAGAGATAAAAGGAAAAACCCTTCTAGATAAATACTATAGGCTATTATAACAGAAAAGACAGATAAAAACAAAGAAACTTGGAAAAATTAATACAAAACAATAATTTTATCGCTTTTTTGGTAAAATAATATTAGTTTTGGATTGGAGGAGTCGCCTAGTCTGGTCCATGGCGGCGGTTTGCTAAACCGCTGAGCCCTTAAAAGCTCACGTGGGTTCGAATCCCACCTCCTCCGCCTACGTTTCCTATGACTAAACAACAATATCCTGAACCAACAGCTGGAGCATTAATTTTTAATCAAAAAGGTGAACTATTTTTGATGAAATCTTACAAATGGTGTGATAAGTATGTTATGCCTGGTGGACATATTGAATTAGGAGAGACAATCGAGCAAGCTTTAAGAAGAGAAATTAAAGAAGAAACAGGTTTAAATATTTACGATATTAAATTTCTCTGTTTACATGAATTTATTTTCAGAAGAGACTTTTGGAAAAAAAGACACTTTTTATTTTTTGACTTTGTTTGTAAAACTAAATCGAAAAAAGTGACCTTAAATAGTGAAGGACAAGAATATGTTTGGGTGAGTTTGGAAAAAGCACTTAAGCTACCAGTGGAGCCATATACTAAGCAGGCAATTAAGATTTACAAGCAAAATAAAAACTGTTGCGCCTGTGGCTTAATGGATAAAGCATTGGTTTCCGGAACCAAAGATTAGAGGTTCGAGTCCTCTCAGGCGCACTTAAACATTACTAAAAGGAGTTAATATGAGCAGACAAACTTTCAAAAGAGAATTTTCGGCTGGAGCAGTAGTCTATAAGAAAGAGGGTAATAAAACTCTCTTTTTACTAGGAGAACATTCTGGTTATCACAAATGGGTTTTACCAAAGGGGTTAATTGAAGAAAACGAAAAAGGTTGGCAAACAGCGGTAAGAGAGACAGAAGAAGAAATGGGAGTCAAATGTCAAATTTTAGACAAATCCCCGATTTTTAAGGAAAATTATTGGTTTTGGGCAGAACTTAAAGATGGTGAATATCCTAGTAAAGAAGAAATTGAGGATTCTAAAAAAGATCAATCTACCAGGAGAGTTGAACGTTACCAAGAAGAGATGAAAGAAAAGGAAAAAACCACCAAAACAAAGATTTTCAAAACTGTTACTTTTTATTTAGGAAAATATGTTTCTGGAGAACCGCAAGAGCATGGTTGGGAAATGAAAGATGTTGATTGGTTTAGTTTTAATGAAGCAATGAAAAAAATGGCTTTTGGTGGTGAAAAAAAAGCCTTGGAAAAATCCTTAGAGAAGATAAAAGAATTAGAAAAACAACCTAAATTATTGTAAAATTCAACCTACGAACAAGGAGAGGTGTCGGAGTGGTCGAACGAGCACGCTTGGAAAGCGTGTGTGGCTGCAAGGTCACCGTGGGTTCGAATCCCACCCTCTCCGCTTTTTCCCTAATATAAAAACTTGAGATATGTCTATAAGTAAATTAAAAAAAGATTTACAAAAGTTAGCCAATCCTGATAAGGCTAAAATTTACCTTCGTTTTTTTAAAACTGGAAAAGGTGAATACGGCGAGGGAGATAAATTTTTAGGTTTAACTACTCCCCAAGCTCGGACAATTGTTAAGAAATACAAAGATTTAAGTTTAAAAGAATTGAAGCAACTGCTTCACGGAAAAATTCATGAATACCGATCGGTTGCCCTTTCAATTTTAGTTCATCAATACCAAAAAGGTGATCAAAAGCTAAAAAAGACAATTTACTCTTTATATTTAAAGAGTACTGATTATATTAATAATTGGGACTTGGTGGATATATCTGCTCCAAAAATAGTTGGTGATTATCTTTTGGATAAAAAAGATAAAAGAAAAGTTCTCTATCGTTTTGCTCGTTCAAATCATCTTTGGCAAAAAAGAATTGCCATTCTTTCTACTTTTGCCTTCATTAAAAATAAACAATTCAAAGATACTTTAGAAATTAGCAGAATTTTATTATCTGATAAACATGATTTAATTCACAAGGCGGTTGGTTGGATGTTAAGAGAGTTGGGAAAAATTGATCAAAAAACAGAAGAAGAGTTTTTGAAAAAATACTGCCAAGTTATGCCTCGGACAATGTTACGATATGCAATTGAAAAATTTAGTCCTGCAAAAAGAAAATTCTATATGAAAAAGTGAAGTAATTTTTTCGGGTTTTTAGCCTTAATTATGTTAAAATGTAACTAATGGATCAGATAGAAGAAATTCTTTCAAAAATTGATATTGTTGAACTAATAAATTCTTACGTTCCTTTAAAAAAGACCGGCAGGAATTTTAAAGCTCTTTGTCCTTTTCATTCGGAGAAAACACCTTCTTTTGTTGTTTCCTCGGAATTACAGATTTTTAAATGTTTTGGCTGTGGAGTTGGTGGTAATGCTTTGAAATTCCTAACAGAATATGAAAGGATGACTTTTGCTGAAGCCCTTCGTTTTCTAGCGGCCAAAGCTGGAGTTAAACTAAAAAGCTATCAACCTTCTAAAGAACAACAAGAAAAAGATAAATTTCTAGCCATTAACCACTTAGCTTCAGAATATTATCATTATCTTTTAACAAATCATAAGGTTGGCCAGGAAGCCCGGAAATATCTGGCTAAAAGAGGAATTAATTCTTCTTCAATTCAATTATTTAAATTAGGATATAGTCCAGAATCTTGGGACAGTTTATATAAATATTTAGTAATGAAAAAAAAATATCAAGCAAATGATTTAATGAGAACTGGGTTAATTGCTAAAGGAAGGGGTTTTTATGATCGTTTCCGCGGTCGAATTATTTTTCCTTTAAGAAACCATCGAAACGAAGTTGTTGGCTTCTCGGGAAGGGTTTTAACTCCAGATTTAAAGGGAGCTAAATATGTAAATAGTCCTGAGACAGTGATTTACCATAAGGGTAGTCTTTTATATGGTTTAGAGGTCACTCAAAAACCAATTAAAACTAAAAACCAAGCGACAATTGTGGAAGGAGAATTTGATTTGATTTCTTCTTATCAAGCCGGAGTGAAAAATGTAGTGGCGGTAAAAGGTTCGGCTTTAACCGAGAATCAAATAGATCTTTTAAAACGCTTTTGTGAAAACATTGTTTTGTGTATGGACTCTGATTCAGCTGGTGATGCGGCCACTAGAAGAGCAGTAGAAATCGCCGACAAAGCTGGAGTTAATATTCGAGTCTTAGAAATTAAGGGAGGTAAAGATCCTGACGAAATGGCTCAGAAATCAGCCAAAGACTGGCGAGACAAGGTTAAGAAAACAATTCCGATTTTTGATTTTTATATATCGAGTGCCAAAAAAAGATTTGATAAAAATACACCAGAAGGTCAAAGAAAAATTAGCGAAGAATTAATCCCTATTTTGTCCAAAATTACTAACGAAGTAATAAAAGCTCATTATATTAAAAAATTAGCTTCTTTACTGGATGTTAGTGAAGAAGTAATTGTAAAAGAAATGGCTAGGCTTTTTAAAAAGTCTTCTGGGGTAAAAATTTCCGACAAAAAAGAAGTTGAAAAACAAACTAAAAACAAGATCGAATTATTAGAAGAGATGCTTTTAAGTCTGGTATTACAGAGGCTAAAAGGAGACAAAAAGATTTTTGAAAAAATAGAAACAAAATATTTGAGCATTAGTATCATTAAAAATATTTTTAAGCGATTGATAGATTTTTGTTCAAAAACGGAATTTGATATTAGAAAGTTTAGCTTAACTTTGCCGGCAGAACTTAAAGAAACTGTTGACCGGCTTTATCTTTATGATTGGTTGGGACTTTTAGAAAATGATCGGGAATTTGAAAGACAATTTGCTCTTGTTCAAAAAGAAATTAAAAAAAGCTTTTTAAAAAATAAAATTGGTCGCTTAGTAAAAAAAATTAAACTTGCTAAAAGCAAAGAAAAAAGAGAAAATTACAAAAAGAAAATTAGTGAATTAACAAAAAGACTTAAAGATTTGTAGGAAAAGAAGTATAATATTATCTCATAAATATAGTTAAAAAAGGTTTTTTATGGCCCCAAGAAAGAAAAAGAAAGTCAATACCAGAAAACTAGTTAATAAAGGGAAGAAACAAGGTTTTGTTACTCAAGAGGATATTTTGGAGTTTTTCCCTGATGTTGAGGATCGAATAGAAGAGCTGGATAATTTATATGACAAACTTGATAAGCTGGGGATTGATGTCTTTGAAAGTGTTACTGAAGAACAAATAAGAGAAGATGAAGAGGCAGCTTCAGAGTTGGAGAAAGAATTAGAAGTTTTATCTACTTTAGAAGATAAGAAAAGTGCTGATCCAGTGAGAATGTATTTGAAAGAGATCGGTCGGATTCCCCTTTTGACCAGAGAAGAAGAGATTGAATTAGCTCAGGGTGTGGAAAAAGGAAATATGAAATCCAAAAAAAGATTAACTACTTCCAACCTTCGTTTGGTAGTTTCGATTGCCAAAAAATATGTTGGTCGCGGAATGAGTTTTTTGGATTTAATTCAAGAAGGTAATAAAGGCCTGATTCGGGCAGTGGAAAAGTATGACTGGAAGCGAGGTTATAAGTTTTCTACTTATGCGACTTGGTGGATTCGTCAAGCAATCACTAGGGCAATTGCCGACCAGGCAAGAACAATTCGAATTCCAGTCCATATGGTTGAGACAATTAATAAGTTAGCCCGGACTTCTCGCCGCTTAATGCAGGAACTGGGGCGGGAACCAAAACCAGAAGAAATTGCTTCGGAAATGGATTTAGAGCCTAACAAAATAAGAGAAATCATGAAAATTTCTCAAAAAACAACTTCCTTAGAAACTCCAATTGGTGATGAGGAAGACTCTTATTTGGGTGATTTTATTGCCGATGAGACCCAAACAACACCTTATGACTTTACCTCAAAAAGACTTTTGAAAGAAAACTTAGAAGAAGTTTTGTCGGCTTTAACTGAAAGAGAAGCTCGGGTAGTACGAATGCGGTTTGGTTTAAATGGCAAAAAAGCAATGACTTTAGAAGAAGTTGGTCGGGAATTTGGGGTTACCCGGGAACGTATTCGACAAATTGAAGCGAAGGCTTTAAGAAAATTAAAACATCCTTCTCGTCGAAAAAAACTTCAAGATTTTTTGGATTAAGATGAAAGTTGGTATAAAAGTTGGCCCAACTGGGTGGCAAAAGATTTTATCCAAAACCAAACCAGATTGCTGCGAAATTTGGTTTCGCTTGGATTGGTATAAACAATATCTCTCCTTGTTTAAATATTTAAACAAACAAAAAATTCCATTTGGTCTTCATTTTTGGGCAACAGTTGATGGTAAATATTTTCCTAACCTACTTGGATTACACGATCAAATTGCTGAAAAAACTTTTCTGTTGATAAAACAAACAATTGACATTGCCAACAAATGGCAGGCAAGTTATGTTAATTTCCATCCAGAATCTTATCGGTTAAATTTATTGGATTTGGACAAGAAAACAATTACTACTCTAAATCCTAATGAGCTGATCGACAGAAAAAAAAGTTTTAAACAATTGCTTTTTTATCTTAAGAAGATAAGAAATTATACTAACAAGAAAAAAGTGATTCCCTTTTTAGAAACTGTTCCAAAATATGTTCCAGCCAATTTTCATGAAGTAAAAAAAGGACGAGCTAATCCCCAACATTCAGAAGGTTTGGAAACAGAGAAGTTCTTTGAATTATCAAAGTCAGGTTATCCAATTTGTTTTGATATTGGTCACACCACGGCTCAATGTATTATCAATGATAGAAAAAAACTTTTTAATTATTTAATGAATGCGGTTAAAAAAATGATGCCGACAATTGGGTTAGTTCACATCACTACCACGATTCCTCCATTTGAAGGGACTGATTCTCATAATGGTATTTTAGAAAAAGATTTTAAAAAAAATATTTTTCCCAACAAAAAACAATTTATCCAATTCCTTTCCTTATTTAAAGACAAAGATGTTTGGCTTATTCCTGAACCACAAAAAGAAGAGATGGCCGCCAACTTTTTCAGCTTAAAAAAGATTGTTACTTCCCTTGTCAGTTAACCAATAAATTGATAAAATAAAGGCTGTTATTTGACATTCCTCGGTAGCTCAATGGTAGAGCAGGAAGCTGTTAACTTCAAGGTTGGAGGTTCGAGTCCTCCCCGAGGAGCCAGATGGGA
>CAYXSR010000013.1:0-13291 GCA_964467735.1 uncultured Pseudomonadales bacterium
GTGCTCTGTTGGCACCCCAGCATCAGGAATAACTCGATTATCAACTACACCATTGAAATTTTTTCCCATTCTTCTAACTTTTGTATTTGTCTGTGTAGTTGAAGTTTCTTTCTTTTTTGGATTCTTTCCTGTGGTTCCTGGTGTTCCAACTAATTCCTCAATACTAACATCTTCCTTTTGTTTTTTAACTGTGCTAGTTTTTTTCTTAGAAACAGAAGAAGTTTTTGTCGAAGCCATAAAAATACCTCCTTAAAACAATTAAATTTTTTAAAAATGAAAAATATCGCTTTTTTTGAGTTTACGAAGAAACTCCCTAAAATCTTTAAGTCTCACTCTTTTTCATCAAATAATTTGTAACAATTTTTAATAGTAAATTTCTAAAGGGGAAATCAAAATCTCTTCAATTAATCCTAATTAAACATACCCTTTGGACATTTGTCAAGACCAATCCTTTTGATCCTCAAGGATGGGGGTACTGTGCCTGCCCAACACATTACCCCCATCTTCAAAGATCAATCTTAAAGCAAGCTTGACAACATATTTCTTTTATGTTTTGATGATAATTAGGTTTTACCTTGATCCTGTCCCAAGGTTTAACCGATGAGAAAGGGCATTGCTATTCGTGTCGGCTTGTCTCGATTTTATCGGGATGCCTATGCTGATCAGCGATAGCAATGCTCTTTTTTGTTATCCCACTAAATTAAGTTTCTAGTGGGTTTTTTATCTGTCAAACTTCTTATTTAAAATTCCTAGACAAACCTAAATTTAGCATATTTCTAGTCTATTGTCAAACCTATAGTAAAAATTAATGTCAAAATCACTAGTCTTATAGTGTTTATTATTATAACTTTTACTCTGATAATTTTTAATTTTCAACAAATTTTAAAACCATTGTGGAAAAGTAATGAAACTCAAACCCTAAATTGTCTAATTTTCTTTAAATATAGAGGAATCTTAGTTAGAAGATTAATTTAGCTTTTATTCTCTCGACTTTAGTTTTAAAATTCTTTTTAGACTCTCATCTACTCTGCTTTCACTAATTTCGCCACTTTTAATCGCCTGTAAAAAACTTTCTACGGCAGTTTGATAATCTGTTTGATCGCCAGAAATTAAAATTAAATCATTTCCTGCTAAAAAAGCCTGCTTAGCTGCTTCGGTTACTGAATAATTGTTTTTAATAGCCGCCATTGCTAAATCATCGCTTATAATAATTCCCTCATAATTAAAATCGCCCCTTAGAATGTCTCTAGTGAGTTTTTCAGATAAACTACTTGGGTATTTTTTATCAATATTAGGATATAGAATGTGAGTTGTCATAATTATTGGCGGTGCTCCATTTTGAATTATTTTATTAAAGACATAACTATTGTTAATTAATTCTGATTTTTTAATTTCCAATTTTGGTAGCTGCAAATGAGGATCTTCTAACACTTGTCCTAAATCGGCGGGAAAATGTTTAGCCGCCGGAATTATTCCTCCGATTTGATAACCATCAATCATTGCTTTTCCCAATTTATAAACTTTTTCTTTGTTTCCTACAAAAGCCCTACCGGAACGATTGATAAAAGAAAAGTTATTTTTTACCACTTCCAAAACCGGAGAAAAATTAATATTAAATCCCAATCCTTTCAAATCCTCTGCTCTTTTTTTAGCAATTTCAAACGCTTGATTTTCGTTTTCCATTTCTGACTGCGAAGTATTATCAAAATTTTCAAAATTAATTCTATTAACTACTCCGCCTTCTTGATCAATACTCACAAATGGTTTTAAACAAATAATTGCTTGGTTTTCGATATTATTTTTAGTAAAATCTTCGGGTTTAAAATTGGTAATTTTCAAACAAAATTTCTGTTTAATATTTGTGATCAATTCATTCAATTGTTCCTTATTTTCGATGTTTTTTGAATTCACAAAAAATCCACCAAAATAATTTTCTGCCAATAAGTTTTCCATCTCCTCACTTAGTTTCGTCCCATCAAAGCCAATCATAAACAACTGTCCCACCTTTTGTTCCAAACTCATGTTTTCAATTAATTTATTCACAATTTTTTCTTCATTGTTTTCTTCTTTTTTAATTTTGAATAAAGCAGCCCAACCATCACCTTCTCTTTCTAAAGTCTCTACTTTTCCTTGCTCTTCTTCATTATCTGAAGGAAAATCTTTAATTAAAACAGCATTATCAAATGCTTGTTTTAAAAAGGGAAATTCGCCGGCAGTTAGTTTTCTTCTCATTTCTCCGCTTAAAAGAATATAGTCGATATTTTGCCACTCGTTCTTCAATTTCCCCTCTCTTATCTCCGGATCAGTTTCTACTTTCCAAAACCACTCGGTATTAAAAAACTTTTTATCATCTTCTTTTTTACTTAATCGAAAATCTGTAAAAGCAAAATTATCGATAACAATAAAATCTTGGGAATCAAGATTTTTTTGAATATAAGAGACTGCTTCTAGTTGTTTTTTAGTCGGTTTGCTTGTGTAAATTTCTGGCTTTTGAAAAATAAAAAAGAAACAAATCAAAAGAATGATAATAGTTTTAGGGTTTTTTTTAAGAAATTTTTGTTCTATTAAATTAAAGCTAAGACCGATGTTTAAACTGAAAAGAATCAGAAGAGGAATAATATAAAAATCTAAAACCAATCCTCCTCGAGCTAAAAACAAGAAATAAAATATTGTTGAGAGAATAATTAATCTTTTATTCTTATGTTTCCAGTAAAAAAATAGGTTGACTAAAATTGACCAAAAACCTAAAGCCATTATTAAAAAATCACCCTTAAACCAACTATTGAGTTGTATTCTGAAAATACTCCCTTCCTCCCAAGCCTTCCTCTCTGTCCCTCTTCCCATTTGAAACTTAATTGTTTCTATTAAAGAAACATGCTGTTGATTATCAAACCAACCAGTAGGAAAAAATTCTCCTTTAATTAAGGCTAAAAGAGGAAATAAACCAATTATAAAAGTAGTTGTTAAAAACCAAACTAAAATTCCAAAACGCCGGTTCTCTTTACTACTCTTTAGCCAAACACCATAAAGCATTACTGGCAATAAAAAAATAGCTGATTCTTTGCTTAAGACCGAAAAACCGAAAAAAATTCCCGATAACCACAAAAAAGACAACCTACTTTTTGCTTTAAATAAAAACCAAAGACTGATTAAAAACCAAAAAATCTCTAAGTTATCCAACAAAATTCTTCTTTGATAAGTAATTGCTAAAGGTGAAATTGCTAAAACTAAACAGCCGAAAATAGCTGATTTTTTATTTTTTGTCAGAAGCAATATTAATCGATAGACAAAAACATTAACTAGCCCGGCGATAAGTGTCATAAAAATCCGGATTGAAAAAATAGAAAAACCAAAAGTAAAAGGCCCACCAGTAAGTTTTTGCCATAAACCAATTAAAAGCCAGCCAAAAGGAGAATGATCATACCAATAAGTATAAGGAGCAAGTTTGCCAAAATTAATCAACCACCAACCTTGACTAGTATACACTCCTTCGTCATTTTCAAAATAAGGGTATCCAAAAAGATTAATTGACCGTAGCAAAACAGTCACCAAAAAGATTAAAAAAGGTATAAAATATTCACTCTGGGTAAATTTCTTAATTCCCCTGGTCATCAAATCTATTATACTTTAATGAAAAGTATTTTTTTAGCTTTTGGATAGCTTAAGTTCGGTGAGTATTAAAGTGAGGAGTTTTTTCCCAATTAGTTTTACCTAAAACCAAACGACCTAAAGCTCGAACAAAGGAAAAAGCTAGCAAAAACTGATAAGGAATAAAAGTTAAAAATAGAAAAGGGAAAATTAAAAATGAGAATTTTAAATCATAATTCTTTCTCAAATCCCATAAACCTAAAAAGTAAAGCCCAAATTGGAGCATTAAAAAGTAAAATGGGAACCAAGAAAAAACTGCTAGCCATAATCTAACTTTCAAAAATAAACTAAGCAAAGGCAAAACTGCCATGGCTGAAAAAGCAAAATAATGGATCAATGGTTGAATTAGGATATAAAAGCTTAAAAATTGCTGTTTTAAGCTTGGTAAGTTAAGCCAGTTTCCTTTTAATAAAACCTGTAAATAACCCTCATCCCAACGACTCCTTTGGCGAATAAAAGATTGTTCATCTAAAGGAGATTCCTCTAAAGTTGCCATATCTTCAACATAAATCATTTCTGTTTTAAAACCAGCTTCCGCTGCCCGAACACCAATATCAGCGTCTTCGGTTAAACATTCTTCATCCCAACCACCCAATTTTTCCAAAACAGACTTTTTCAAAAAGACAGTGTTGCCGCCTAAAGGACTAGCTCCCAATTTACTGAAAAATGGCAAAATAGATTTAAACCAGAAATAATATTCTAAACAGTTAAAAACTGAAAACCATTTTGATCCAACATTAATCAACTGAACGCCTGCCTGAACAATATCAACCTTTTTCTTGGAAAAAACTTCATCAACTGAATTTAAAATATCTGGATGGGGTTGATCTTCGGCATCAAAAACCACTACAATATCTCCTTTGCTATAATACAAACCCATATTTAAAGAATAGGCTTTGTTTACTGGGAAACCGTCAATGGTGATTATCTTAATATTATCAGCATTAGTCTTTTCGATCGCTTTCAAGGCTACCTCTTTAGTTTGAGGATCATTATCTCGAACTAATATTAAAACTTCATATAAGTCTTTTGGGTAATTAATTTTACTCATTGCAAAAATAGTGTCAGCGATTACTTTTTCTTCATTTCTAGCCGGAACAATTAAAGAATATTTATGCCAACCTTTGCCAAAAACAACTCTAGGAGGTAAAACTTTTTCTAGATTTTCTGGCTTTAAAAACGAATAAAGCATACCTAAAGATGCAAATCCTCCCTGAACTAGTAAAACCAAAGTAGCTGCAAAGATAAAAGTTTCCAGCCAAGAAAACCCCAAAAATGAGGTTAACCAAATAAAAATCACTAAAGCTAGTATAAAAAGATTTAAAATTTTCATAATGCCATTTCTTAAATACTCGAATTTTTTCTAGTACTTAAGAAATGGACGAGAGAGGCATGACTGTTGGTAATGATAGCTGCTTTTTGTAGGATAAATCCCACAAATTGCGGTTATCAAACCAACAATCAGACTCACCCGGAGCCTCATCATTTAGCGACAGCTCTTGCCGTCGGTTGATGAGCCTAGAGCCAAACAAATTGGCTCCGGGTTTTATCCATTTCGCTTCGCGCGCCCAACTAGACCAGCTAGAACGGAAAGTTGCTGGTTTCCACCCAGCGGATGATAGTGACGTTCGGCACGAGCTGTGTTCGGCCGGCATCATAGTAGACGGGGATGTCAACGACATGCCCGTTTTCCATAAGCCAGTCGTACTCGACCGGCACGTCCGTGGTAACGCTCATCACCCACTTCTGTCCGCCCGGCTTGCCGGCTTCGTCATGCTCCCACAGTACGTTACCGGGAGCGTCCAGCCAAGACGCCTTGGGAAAACTCGGCCGACCCTCGCGCCAGGTGCGCTGGGGCTCAATCCCTTTGGTCGAATCGTTGACCCATTCGTCACAGTTGCCTTCGATGCACGCCCAAAGTTCAAGCGTAGCATTGTATCCTTGCGGGTACCTGACGATGAACTCGATGTTGAAGCCCTCGGCATCCCCACGACCCTGGCGGCCGTGCCAGGCATCAATGTAACCTGCGGGCGGTGTGTTTCCGCCAGAGCTCGGCACGGTTGGCGTGGCCGGAGCCTTGGAAAAGTCCCATGGCTGCTTCGTCGGCAGAACCCAGTTCTGTTTCTTTGTCGCCGGCGTGCTTGTCGACACCGGAACCGGGGTCAACGTCATGGTCGGCGTCGGCGTAGCTGGCGCAGGGGGGCCTCCAGTATCGGCAACGACAGTCGCGGTCGGCGTGCTGGTGGTGCGCGCGCTGCGCACCATGGGCGGGACAAAGATCAACCCCGCGGCGATCAAAACGATCCCTATCAGAACGATTAAAAGCAACGTTCCTCGTCTCATCTTACTTGTCTCCCTTCTTCTTGGACTTCACCCGGCGGCTCGCCGCTACCGGCGCTACCGGCGTAGCACACCAAGCCTTGAACCGCTGCCAGGCGCGCTGCCAGACCGTGGGCGGCTTGACTTTCTTGCTGCCCAGCTTGACCAACTTGGCCTTCAACTCGCAGATACTCTCATCAATCGCCTCCAGCTCTTCCTGGAGCTGCTGACGCTTGGCATTGAGCTCCTTGAGTTCTGCCTCGGCGGCCTTCCGGGCCCTCTTCCGGGCCTTTTTGCCCTTCGGCTTTGCCTTAGCGACGGCTTGCTCGGTGGCGGATTCCTCGGCGGGCTCTACCTGAATGGCGTCGATCCTGTCCTGCTCCCGCAGCGCATTGCGGAGCTGGGCGCTATTGCGCCGCACGACATCCACTCCGCGCTCACGAGCCTCTGCCTGCAAAGCGACCAAATCCATTGTTGTGTATCTATCGTTCTCGGACATTTTGACATACCTCCTAAGTAGTCATAAACAAAAGTTAAACTAAAGTCTGCGCAGACTTCCGACGGCGGAAAATCAACTAGAGGTTATTCATATTTAAAAAGAATTGTTTTAGATTACCTTTAGAAACTTTTTCCGTTGAAAGATTAGTAAAAATTTATTAGGAAAGCCGAAACTGAACCCGAGTTTATCGAGGGTGAATTTCGGAAGGCTTCTTCAAATTTTTGCCAAATCTTTCCGGTAAAGTTTCTCTAGGTTGTCTTTTCTTTGATTCATTTCTTTGGACAAGCAAAGAAATGAATATAGTTTCTCTAATTAACTTTCCGCCGTCGGAATTACGCAAGTTTTTTGCTTGCCGTCTCCGATCATAAAATGGACATACTCAATAATCATTAGCAGTTTTACTACTAACAATTATTTTGCCTCTCTCGTTTTTCAAGGTGCTTTATCAGACCAAAAAACAGTCAGCTTAAAGACTGTCTTTAATCTGACAAATTTCAAAAAAGCTCTAGTTGTACTAGAGCAAGCGTATTTTATCATAAACAGACAACTCAATCAACCTATAGTATTTTTTATAAATACTCTTTAAACTCCTTTGGAAACTGTATCATTGAATTTTAAAATTAATCTGAATGGAAAACCCAAGGAGTGCCTTTTCTTGGTTCATTCTTTGGACAAAAAAGAATGAAATACCTATTTAACAGGCGGTGAAAAGTCATGTGAAAAGTAAGTTAGCCTGATTTTAGCAACAGGTGTAAATTTTACCTTATTAACCTTATTTCATCAATAAATATAGGGGTATGAGCTATCCCTGAAGCATCCCTGATTGACAACCCGGATATTAGTTCATTTATTAAACCAAACTCTTCAAAAAAGATAGTTACTTCCAACCAAGTATTTTTACCATAATCTTTTAGGTCAGTAATTAACACTTCGCCAATTTTCTGCTCTTGACTGTCATCAAGTTGAACAATTAAATCAAACGGTTCATTTTCAATAAAATTAACATTGAAAACCAGCCCTCGATAACCAACCGGTGAAACCAAATCATAAGTATGAAGTCCTAATCCAGCAAAACCTTTTTTAAACTCAATTTTTATACTGGAATCTCCTTTATACGAATTTTGTTGACTTTGGAGATCTACTTCTCTATCCCAACCTTGTTCAATAAAACCATGATGAAATTTATCATCATAAATAATAAGTTCATCTCCACCAATCTCTTCTAATTCAGAAATTATTGGCGGCTTGGATTGTTTTTGCAAAGCATCATAAATTAACCTCCCCCAATCAGACGGCTCAAATGTCTTCCAATTAGAAAGTAAGCAAGGACAACCTTGTGATTGAAAATGCCAAGCAGTCCAGCCTAAACCCAGTTGATCAGCATAATCTAGCAAGTCTTGAACTGATTGCTTGCTCATCTCTGGATAAGCATCAGCACCAAATTCAGTTAAAAAGACTGGATATTTTAAAGCGATTTTTCCAAACAAACCTTCGAATTCGGCCGCTCGATTATAAGGATTAGAACGATAAACAATATTTTCAAAAGGTATGGGATTTTCTAAATAAGAGTTTATTTCCCTACCCCAACCTAAACCAGTAACAAAAATTAGGGATTTTGGATTTTTTGCTCGAACTTTAGGGATAAGATTTAAATAAGCTTGCCTTAATTTTTCTTTAGTAGTGTTATGAGGTTCTGGAATCAAGTCATACAAAATCACTGGATCATTCTTATAATAATCAGCCACCGCCTCCCACATTTCAATTGTTTTTTCTTCTGGTAAATCATCTGGACTATTGGACATAAAAGAATGGAGAATAACATAAACTCCATTCCGCCTGGCTGGATCAACAATTTCTTTTTCTAATTGATTAAAAAATTCTGTCTTGTTTTTGACAAAATCTTCTGGATAAATCCTGGTTCTAATGACATTGCTATTCCATTGTTTAACTGTATAATTGACTGCCTTAGGGTTCCACTTTTCAAATCCCCAATTAATGCTAGCGATATTAACTCCCCGCAAAACAACTACCTCTCCCTTCTCGTTAACAATTTTGTTTCCCGAAGTAGAAAGCCAAAGAACTTCTGGTAAAAGAACTTTTTTTAAAGGAGTTGATTGAGTAATTTTTTGTCTCGTCAGAAAAAGATATTTTTCTAAGTCTAGTTGCTGCCCTATTTTGTAGATAAAAAAGGAGGCCGGTATTAAAATAAGTAAAATAAATTTAAAAATATCGCTTATTTTTTTCATTTCAAAAATCTTAAAATTTGATTAAGCCGTTTTTCTGTTTGACCAATAATTTTGGTAAAACCCAATTTCTTAGCCTCTTTTATTCTCTTGTCCATAAAAGATACTCGTCTTATTTCTCCCAGTAAACCCAATTCACCAATTACCGCTGTTTTGGTTGGTAGAGATTTGTTTTTAAAAGATGAGGTGATGGCCAAAGCAATTGCCAAATCAGCCGCTGGCTCAGTTATTCTAAAACCGCCGGCAACGTTTACAAAAACATCATATTGATATAAAGGAATTCCTAGTCTTTTTTGTAAAACCGCCGTAATCACTTGAAGTCGCGAATAATCGACTCCAGAAGCAACTCGCCGAGGAATCGCCAATGTTGTTGGAACTACTAACGCCTGTATCTCTACTAAGATTGGCCTTACTCCTTGCATAGTAACAATTGTCGCTGATCCGGCTACCAATTCTTTATTACCACCTAAAAAAACTTCTGACGGATTGGTAACTTGTTTCATTCCACTGTCATTCATTTGAAAAATCCCCACTTCATCAGTTGGTCCAAAGCGATTTTTAACTGCTCGTAAAATTCTAAAATCATGATTTTTATCACCCTCTAAATACAAAACTGTATCCACCAAATGTTCCAAAACTTTTGGTCCAGCAATCATTCCTTTTTTAGTAATATGACCAATTAAAAATATTGGTATATCGGCTTTTTTGGCAAAGTCGAGTAAAATGTTAGCACAATAGCGAACTTGACCAACTGAACCAGCTACACCAGTCAACTGTTCACTCCAAAGGGTTTGTATTGAATCAACAATAATTAAATCTATCGGTGATTGGGTTTTAGCAAGTGAAGCTAAGATGTTCTCAACATTGACTTCTGCCAAAAATGATAAATTATTAAGATTTTCATTTTTAGTCAGCCTTTGAATTCTAATTTTAATTTGAGAGGGTGACTCTTCGCCACAAATATAACAGACTGACTTTTTGGCATTAACCATATTTAACGCTAATTGAGTTAGAAGAGTGCTTTTCCCTATTCCAGGTGCACCAGCTACCAAGACTAATGATCCAGGTACGATCCCTGCGACCTGCTGGTCACCGCCTAAAACTCGATTCAACTCTTCTATGCTTGTATCTATCCTGCTAAATTTCTTGGCTTTAATTTCGGAAAATTTTAAAATCTTAATTGCTTCCCCTAGCTTACTAGGAGAATTTTTATTTTGGGACTTTGTTGAAATTAAGCTCTCTGCCAAAGTATTCCATTCACCACACTGACTACACTGTCCTTGCCATTTAGGAAAACTTGCGCCACAAGATTGACAAACAAATTGAGTAGTTGGTTTTGTCATAATCTTATTTTAGCAGATTACGCAACTCTGTTCTTCTAAGAGCAGAGTTAAAGCGATCAAGAAAAGACACCGGACCGGCCTAATGGAAAGCTTGTCTTTCCACAGGCGAGGGAGGATGTCATTTTAGCAGATCGCAAATACTGTGTCCTTTTAAAAACAGAAAGGATATTATTTAATTATAAAATTTTTGACTTGAAAAAAAGAAAATTATAGTATATTCTATGCTATATTAAATACGTAATTATGTCACCAAAAGAAGTCAACCTACCACCAGAAGACTTATTAGCCTTATTACAAACTTTAGGAACAGAACAATGTAATTCTC
Source organism: uncultured Pseudomonadales bacterium (assembly GCA_964467735.1). GTDB lineage: Bacteria > Patescibacteriota > Microgenomatia > UBA1400 > CAYXSR01 > CAYXSR01. Next base: position 10,378 of record CAYXSR010000013.1, read on the forward strand.
GAAGAGTGGTAATCTTTGAACATCTATTACCTGATTCTACTTATACTACTCCACAATTTTTAGGTGGCTATTCAGCCGAAGAATTAATAACCGCTGCCTTCGAACGTCTTAATTTTGAACATGTCGAACAAAATGGGACTGATGGAATAATATTTTTTATATAAATAAATATTATTCGTTAACCGATTCTAAGTACTCTTCCAATTCTTTTTCTACTTTTTCCCAATTACCCTTCTCTTCTTTAATCGCCTTAAAAACTAAACGGAAGTCTATTAAAATTGTATCTTCAGTAATAATCATTCGTTGATTACTCATACTTTAATCTTACCTTAAAAAGCTTTCTAATTCCAGTTTTATTTATAGCCAACTGGCTTTTCAGTTAAAACTAACCCTAAACTCATTCTTCTTTTTTCTTTATCAATACTTTCTACATAAACTTTTACTTTTTTCCCAACCTTCATTTCATACTCTGCTGGAACTTTACTAATATGGATCAGGCCTTCTATGCCTGGCTCAAGATTAACAAATGCTCCAAAAGCTACTAAACGGGAGATCTCTCCTTTTACCCTCTTATCTATCGGATATCTCTCTTCAATTTTATCCCAGGGATCATCGCTTAAACGTTTAATACTTAAATTTAATCTGGCTGAATTCTCATCAATTTCTAAAACTTTAACTTTAATCTTTTTACCAACAGTAAACATTTTTTTAACATTATCTACTTTACCCCAAGAAATTTCACTAATATGAACAAGGCCCTCCAAAAAAAGTTTTTCTTTCTTAGTTTTATCGCTTTTTACCTCTACTCTTACAAAAACACCAAATGGCATCACCCCAGAAATAATTCCTTCGTAAACCTTGTCTTTTTTGACTTTACTCAAAGCAGTTTTTTGATTTTCTAAAATTTCCGCTTCAGAAACTGCTTTCTCAGAAAAGATAAGCCGATTTTTCTTACGATCTACTTCAATAACTTTTACTTTTATTAATTTATTCTGAAGATCTTCAATTTTTCCTAAAAATTTTTGTGAGAATTGACTGGCTGGAATAAAACCACGAATGTCAAAAATGCGGGTGATTAATCCCCCTTTATTAACTTCCAAGCCTCTAACTTCAATTATTTCTTCTGTTTTTAAATATTCTTCTAGAAGGTTCCATTTATGATTACTGGCGGCTTTCTTTAAAGATAAAAGAATCTGTCCTTTTTCATTTTCCGGAGAAACAACCATGGCTTGAATTTTTTCGCCGATTTTCAAAAACTGAACAAAGTCTTTTGCTGCGGCATATTCAGCGTTTATTACAACACCTTCTGTTTTTGCTCCAATATCAATTAAAACCAATTTTTTATTGATGTCCGTAATAACCCCTTCTATTTCTTCACCTCTTTTTAAGCCATGTAACTTTTTACCTAAGCTTTTCAGAAGTTCTTCCATTGTCTGGGGTTCACGACGAGAAGACCGAGAAGTTTTAGCAGAAACCTTCTTTTTTTTCATTCTTTGTATTCATTATCCCCCTTTCATTAAGAATAGAAGATATTATAAACATAAACTGGCTAAAAAAACAAGTTTTAATCTATCTTTGTAAAAAACCTAACTTTTATTAAACTGGGAAGTTTGATTTAATTCCTCATAAAAACAAAAACCCGCCTTTATAAGGTGAGTTTATTCACTGATCGAGACGGATGTTTTTACGCTGAAGTCTTCCGGCCTTGGCTTATCTTCGCAGTGGGTCGCCCCATTACTATTGTCGGCGCTGGAGCGTTTTACGACTTTGTTCGGAATGGAAAAACGTAGTGCCACTCCGCTCTAAAGACCGAAAGACTTCAGCGTAAAACTAATCTTGTTGCTCTTTAAAAAGTGAAGAGAGTTAATCTTGGTGCTAAACGATCTTTAACAGAATCTACTCTGTTTGGCAATTAGTGCCAGTCAGCTAAACGCATTACTACGCTTACACCTCTGGCCTATTACGAGGTAGTCTTCCTCGTGCCTTCAGTCCACCAAAGGTGGACATGGATACCTAATCTTAGGGAGGGCTTCCCACTTGAGATGCTTTCAGTGGTTATCCCAAACCAATGTGACTACCCAGCAGTGCGGCTGACGCCACAACTGGAACATCAGGGATTGGCTCACCCAGGTCCTCTCGTACTATGGGCAACTTCCTTCAAGTATCCTGCGCTTACTGCGGATAGAGACCGAACTGTCTTACGACGTTCTGAACCCAGCTCACGTAGGGTTTTAATGGGCGAACAGACCAACCCTTGGGGACTCCTTCATCCCCAGGATACCCTGAGCCGACATCGAGGTCGCGAACCGGGCCGTCGATATGAACTCTTGGGCCCGACCACGCTGTTATCCCCGGGGTAGCTTTTATCCGTTAAGCTCTGTCCTCAACCACTGAGAAACAGAGGATCACTAAAACCGGCTTTCGCCTCTGCTCGGCTTGTTGGCCTCACAGTCAAGCATGCTTCTGCTTTTACACGTCCGGTTCCGTTTCCATCGGAACTAAGCATACCTTTGCGCACTTGCGTTATGCTTTAGCAAGCAACCGCCCCAGTTAAACTGCCCACCAAACATTGTCCTTAAACCCGTTCAGGGTTCTCAGTTAGAAACTAACTTGTCAAAGAGAGGTATTTCACTGTTGTCTCAACATAAAGTTGAGTCTCCCTCCTATTCTCGACAATTGATAAATTAGCTTCAGTGTCAAGTTGCAGTAAAGCTCCACGGGGTCTTTTTGTCCTGCAGTAAGAAGGCCGCATCTTCACAGCCATTTCAATTTCGCCGGGTCTATCCCCAAGACAGTTCTCAAGAAGTTACACCTTTCATGCACGTCGGAACTTACCCGACAAGGTACTTCGCTACCATAGAACAGTTATAGTTACTGCTGCCACTCCCCGGAGCTTAGACCGCAAGCTCAACCC
>CAYXSR010000014.1:0-9270 GCA_964467735.1 uncultured Pseudomonadales bacterium
CCATTTCCTGAGGACATTGTAAAGGATTTGGATAAATTCTATGAAAATTATAAAAAGAAAATCGAAAAAATGGACAAGCAAGTTGAGAAAGAGATAAGTACTTATTTAAATCAAAAGATTATGCCACCGAAGGAGCAGAAAGTAAATCTTTCGCCTTCCTACTCTCCGTCAGCTTCTTTAAAAGTAAAAAAGGTAGTGCCAAAGAAAGTGAAAAAGACAAAATGAGTGGTGGGTTCGACAGGATTCGAACCTGTGACCTTTGCGATGTCAACGCAACGCTCTAACCAGCTGAGCTACGAACCCAAAAGTAGGAATATTGTATCAGTAAAAAAGATAATTGACAATCTCAAAGGAGATCTAAAGAAAGAAAACTTAACCCTTGCTGGTAGCCATGTAGCGTTCACCGCTTAACATGAACTTTGTGCCCGATTTTTTAACATGGAACCAATAATGAGAACGTTTCTTGGCTCGATCATTCCATGTTTGAAGCCAAGTACGTGATTCAGCAATTTGTTTGCGAGCTAAAAGGATAATTCTTCTAATTCTTTCCAAAAAAGAAAAATGATAAGCACCGGGATCAACCAAAGCAGCTTCAGTGGCTTTTTTAACTTCTAAATCTAATCCCTCTGTTTCTTTGGCTAATTTTTTTAACTCTTCGGCTAAAAATTTAATCTGCTCTTGGGTTTCCTCTTCTTTTCGATTAAAAACCATCCGTTCCTGCTCGAGTTTTCTTTCGGCAGTTTTTCTTTCAATATATTCAACCTGTTTTTCACGAGATTTTAGAAATTCTTCAAAATCAAAAGATTGTTCAGGAGAAGCTGACGGACCGCTATCTTCAGAAGCACCCCTAATTTGATCAACGGCATTTTTGGCCGCACCTAAAGTAGCTTCTCTTGCCTGATCTTTTATAGAAGAGCCAATTTCTTTTAAAGCCTCAATAAAATTATGAGACTTTGTGGTAGATTTTTTCTTTTTGGACTTCTGATCAAAAGGGTTTAAGGGATCCATAAATATGATTTAAAAGGGCAGATTTAATTTGAGCGAATTATATCAAAGCGAAAGAAGAAAATCAATTGCTTTTCTTTTAGCTAAAATTGATTTTAAATAAAGTTTTTGTAAAGAATCAGAGGTTTTCGATTTGTCTTTTGGACCAGTAGCACTAATAATTTTTTCTACTTCTCCATCTGTTACCGTAATTTTTTGATCCGCGACAATTGCCTGTAAAATAAATTCCAATTTTAGAGTTTTTTCTGTCTGATTCTGATAGGTTTTTTTCAACTCTTCAGATGTAGTGTTCTTAGAGGCAAGATATTGTTCTAATGTTAAACCTAATTTTTTAATTTCATCAAGAAGCTGGGATAAAGAACGAGAAGCCTCTTCTTCAATTAAAAAGTCGGAAATCTCTATCTTAATATTAGAGTTAAGTTCATCAAAAATTTTGTTAATTTTCTGATTATAAGAAGCTTCAGTTTTGTCTTTTTCCTCCTTTGGTTTACCTGGAGTCCAAAGTTTTTGCTGGGCATTTACTCCTTTTACAAGCTCTTTATAATTACCCAATTTTACTTCCGGAGCTTCACAGCTGGAGGCTTTAAAGACCCAATCCTTATTTTCTGGCAAGGAAATAGCTTGAATTCTTGGAGAGACAATTGGCCTAAGATTATGTTTTTTGATTGCATTTTGATAAAAAGAAGGTAAAAGATGGCGGATAACTTGTTCGTAGACCTTTTGTTTATCGATATTCTTTTCTACCATGTCTAAAGGAGCTTTACCCTTACGGAAACCTTTAACACTAGTTTCTTTTGCTAACTCTTTTAAGGTTTTATCATAATCTACCTTCACTTCTTTCCAAGGAATAGTTATTTCCAATTCAAAAGTTTTTTTGGGAAGCCAAGTTAGCTTAATATTTTGGTCTTTTTTTGTTTTTGTCTGTTTTGGCATATTGGGCTATTTTATCATAAATTTTGTTTTTTGCAATTTTGTGCTTAACAATTCGTTTAAAAATATCTGGAGTACGAAAACCCTCTTTTGATAATTTTCTTTTACTCATATCTTAAGGCATCAATTGGATCTAATTTAGCGGCTTTGGCCGCCGGCGCAACCCCAAAAATAAGACCAACAGCGCTGGAAAAGCCAAAAGCCAGTAAAACTGCCCATAAAGGAACAGTTGTTGGAATAAACTTCTCAGCTAAAAAAGACCCACAGATTCCAATAAGAATACCAATAAGTCCGCCAACTAGACATAAAGTCACGGCTTCGGCTAAAAATTGAAAAAGGATATCTTGGGATTTTGCACCGACTGCTTTTCTTAAACCAATTTCTCTAGTTCTTTCGGTAACCGAAACAAGCATAATATTCATAATCCCAATTCCTCCAACCAGCAAAGAAATAGCGGCAATTCCACCCAAAGCAGCCGTTAAAACACCAATAATAGAATTAATTGTCGAAAGCAAGCTAGCTTGATCAACAACAGAAAACTCATCCTCTTTTAATTTTCTATCTTTAAGATAAAATCGTTCCACAGTTTTTTTTACTTCTGGAATAGTTTCTTTATCGCTTGCCTCAACCATAATATCTTGAACACTTTCTTGATTGAACTGACTTTGAGCAGCGGTTATAGGAATAAAAACAATATCATCCATACTTACACCTAAACCACCACCCTTTTCTTCAGTTACTCCAATTACTTCATAGCGAGAATCTCCTAAAAGAATTTTTTTACCTAAAGGACTAACATCTCCAAAAAGCTTTTCTCTTACATTTTGGCCAATAATTATAATTTTTTTCTTTCTTTCAATATCTGATTGTTTAAATTCTCTTCCAATAGCAATTTTTACACTTCTCATTTTGAAAAAATTCTCCTCGACTCCATGATATTGGAGATACTTAGAAACACTTCCAAATTTTACTGATCCAGGGCCTTCAATAATTGCCGAAGCATCAACAATTGGGTAACCTAATCTTTTAATATCCTTTACGTCTTTTAAAGTTAATTTACTACCGGCAAAGTTGGGTTGACCCTGAGTAAAACCACCGCCCTCAGCTAGTACTTGACCAGGTAAAACATAAACAAAATTTGTTCCTAAATCTTCAAATTGCTGGGTGATATAATTTTGTAGACCACTTCCTAAAGAGATTAACAAAATAACCGCCGCCACCCCGATAATAATACCGAGCATAGTTAAAAAAGACCTCAGCTTGTTGGCTTTTAATGAAGAAAAAGATAGTTTTAAAATTTCTAAAACTTCCATTAGCTTATTACTAATCCGTCTTTTAATTTAATAATCCTTTTGGCTTGCTGGGCGATATCTAAATCATGAGTAACGATGATAATAGTGTGACCTTTTTTATTTAAATCTTTTAAAATATCTAAGATTTCTTTACCTGATTTAGTGTCTAAATTACCAGTCGGTTCATCGGCTAAAATAATATCTGGTTTATTAATTAAAGCCCGAGCAATGGCGACTCTTTGTTGTTGACCACCAGAAAGTTGATTTGGGTGATGATCTAACCTATCGCCTAACCCAACTTCTTCTAATTGTTTTTGACCTAAAGTACGTCTTTCTTTATCTCCAATACCAGCATAAATAAGAGGTATTCCTACATTTACCAAGGCACTTACTCGGGGAAGAAGATTAAACGATTGGAAAACAAAACCAATTTCTTCATTTCTAATTTCCGCTAGTTGATTATCAGATAACTTAGAGACATCCTTATTTTTTAAAAGAATCTTGCCTGATGTTGGCCGATCTAAACAGCCAATAATATGCATTAAGGTTGATTTTCCTGAACCAGAAGGACCAATAATTGAGACCAACTCGCCTTTTTTGATACTTAAAGAGATATCTTGTAAGGCATGAACTTCAACACCATCCATTTTATAGGTCTTTTTTACCTTTTTAATTTCCAAAAGAACTTTTTTCATATGTTTTTGAATTCTTATTAGCGTTTCTTCTCTAAGAGCGAAAAGCCAGAAGTAATCACTTGATCACTTGCGTTTAAACCAGATAATATTTCTAGATAATAATCGTCATTAAGTCCGGTCGTAACGGATTTTTTCTGGGGTTTTTCATTTTGCATTATCCAAACATAAGAACCTTCTTCATTTTCCCTAAGTGCTTCAATAGGAATAACTAAAACATTATTCTTTTTAGAAAGGACAATGTCGGCGTCGCCATTCATGTCAATCTTATATTTTTGATTTTCATTATCTTGGGGCAAGCTAAAAGTTACTTCAAAAGCCGTTCCTCCGCCCGAAGTTAAAGTGGCAGTGAAGTCAATTTTAGAAACAATAACTTCAATTTCTTCATCAGGGTAAGCGTCTAATTTAATTATCGCTTTTTGACCAACTGAGACTTTTCCAATATCGGCTTCATCAACTTTGGCTTTAAAAACCATCGTTTTAGGATTAGAAACGACGAATTGGGTGGTAGTATAAACAATATTTACTCCCGGATAAGGATCAGTTATTTCTGTTACAATTCCTTCAATTGGAGTAATCAGAGTTGAGTATTGAAGAGCAATGTCAGAAATTTGGACATCCAAAACTGTTCGATCAAGGCCAAACTGGTTTTGTTCCAAAATTCTTCTCGCCGCATTAGACAAGGTGTGTTTGTCGAGATCGTCACTGTGAACATTGTAATCATCTCTTCCTTGTTCAAAATCCCAACGTTCATCCATATAATCTAAAAGTTCCTGTTTTAAGCTTTTTTCTAATTCTCGCCGATCTAAAGAAGCAATCGCTTGCCATTGTTGGACATAATCACCCTTTTTAACACCAACCCAAGCTAGACGGCCAGAAGCTTGGAATTTTAAAGTTACTTCTTCTTCAGCACTAATTTTTCCAGAAGCGCTTATTTGTTCAGTTAAATCTCTTTTTTCAACTGGAGAAGTTTTAATAGCTGCTTTCTTTTTTAGCTGGCCGTTTCTAATCCAGAAAAAGACAATTAAACCAATGGCTACCAAAATAATTAATAACCATTTTTTTCGTTTGATAAATTCAATTATTTTTTTAAACATACAACAAATCTCTCCCTAGAGAGCCTAATATAACCATTCTAGCAAAAAAAAACAAGAAGATATAGAAGATTTGTGCCAGGGGTGGGAGTCGAACCCGCACGTCTTGCGACACACGGTCCTAAGCCGTGCCTGTCTACCAGTTTCAGCACCCTGGCACTTGATAGTTTATTTTATCAGAAAAGGCAGGGTTTAGTAAGCTTAACTGCGGTTTGGTGAGCCTGCCATTCTAAAGAGTCATCAAGAGGTTTAAGATTGATTTTTTTGTTATATTTAACACCTAAAGCTGTTTTAATTAGAAAGTCTGCTAAATGAGGATTTTTAGGTAAAACCGGACCATGTAAATAAGTACCCAAGACATTTTTGAAAACCGCACCCTCAGTTTTGTCTTGACCGTTATTGCCAAAACCCCTAATTACTTTCCCCAGAAGTTTCGTTTCCGAATTTTTTTTAATGAAAGTATTGCCGGAATGATTTTCAAAACCGACTAATTCATAATTTAGTTGATTAAGTTTAATTACAACATTGCCAATTTTTCGCTTATGTGAAGCTATAGTAAAGCTATCAAATATAGAAATTCCTGGGATTTTCTCACCGGTATGAGTTTTAAAATAATGACCGAAAAGCTGATAAGTACCGCAGATAGTTAACATCGGTACTCCCCTTTCCACCTCTTTTTTTAAAACTTGTTTTTTGGTTTGCAAATCTTGGCTAACAATCAATTGCTGACGGTCTTGGCCGCCGCCGCCAAAAAATAAATCATATTTTCCTACCTCAATTTTGTCTTCCAAAGACAGATTAAAAACCTTTACCTCTATTCTCCGCCACCGACAACGATTTTTAAGACAAATAATGTTTCCCCGGTCACCGTAAATATTAAGCAGGTCTGGGTAGAGATAGCCAATATTTAATTTCATATTTAATCTTTCCAGGTTGACTGAATAAGACCTTTTTTATTTAGTATTTTTCTTATATCTAACATCGCTGTATAAGTAGGTAAAATAAAAAGATTTTTACTATTACTTTTTAATAGTAATTCAATTGCCTTATTAAAATTTTTCTCTAATTTAAAGTTAGTTTTGTTGAGCGGAAAACCACTATATTTTATTCTTAAAGCTAAATCTTCGGCGCGTCGGCCGGAGATAATAATTCTTTTAAGATTTTTAAATTGCTTTAAATATTCAAAGTCAACGTCCCAAATCCAGGAAACGTCTTTACCGTCGGCAATCAAATCATTCAAGCTAATTAGAAAACTAATTGGCTTTTGTTCAAAATGAGAAAGAATAGTTTTAAGTACTTCATTAAAGCCAGCAGGATTTTTAACCAAAAGGATTTTGAGGTTTTTATTATTGATAGTAAATTTTTCCAATCGACCAAAAGCAGGTTTAAAACTTTCCAACCCTAGGTCTATTTTTTCAAAAGAAATATTAAGAAGAGAAGCGGTAGTAACGGCCGCTAAAACATTGTAAGAATTATAAAGTCCGCTAATTTTTATTTTTAATTTATGTGTTTTCTTTTGAGCTTTAGCAACTATTTCTAGACAGCCTTCCATTGATTTTACTTTGTCAGCCTTAAAATCAGCCTCCGGCTGAATATGATGACATTCAATACATTGGTAAATTCCTAAATGAGAAATAAAACAAGAACTATATTTTAGTGGCTTTAAGCATTTCGGGCACAAGGTGGCATCCGAAGCATGAGAGATATTTTTAGTGCCCATTTTTTTATCTCTTAGACCATAAAAAACAACTTTAGATTTTAAATTCTTGCCTAACGAAGCAATTGTTGGGTCATCCGAATTAAGAACAACTAGACTAGTTTTTGGTAATTCTTTTAAGGCCGTTTTCCATTTTTTAGCTAAACTATCAATTTCACCATAGCGATCTAGTTGATCGCGGAAAAGATTTGTTAAAACAACAATCTTTGGTTTAAGGATTTTTAGTGCCTTAGGAAGAAAAGCTTCATCTGTTTCCCAAAGACCGACTTTTTTCTGAGATTTATCAAAAAAATTAGCTTGTTTTATTAGCTCTGAAGCGATTCCTCTTTCTAGGTTTGAGCCAGTACGATTGTGGATTAAATCTTGCCCATCAGCTTTGAAAATACTAGCTAGAATTCTAGCAGTAGTGGTTTTACCATTAGTTCCGGAAACAACAATGGAAAAATCTAATTGTTTAGCTAGTTTCCGAACAATATCTTTGTCTATTTTAATAGCATATAGACCGGGAGCTGCCGTTGCTCCAGAAGGGAATAAACTTAAACACTTGGAAATTAATTTACCAGCGATTAAGCCTAAATAATAACGACCCTTATTCATAAAGACATTTTACTATTTTTAAATTGCTTTGAAAAATATCAATGACTAAAAAGACTCATAATAAATCTTATATTAAAAATTACTCTATTTATTGGTTACACACAAATATTTTACGAAGAAAAATCAATATAACTCATATTTTTGAGCAAAAAAAATCCATCAGTATGCCCCGGTGAGGACTAACCAATGGATCTAGTTTCGTAATATACTATATGTCTTATAGTTTGTCAAGTCCTAGCATTATAGGGTTTTTGATGACTAGTTTTTAAGGCTTAAACAGGCGAAATTAAAAGGAGAATTTAAAATGTGGCGAGGAGTGGAATCGAACCACTATCTCATGTTTTTCAGACACGCGCCGTGACCACCTTGGCTACCTCGCCATGTTTATTTCAAACAAAGTTTCTTTTAAAACCTTTTCTATTGTCTCATGCCCTCTGCCGGATTTGTAGAACTTTTCTCTTCTAAAAGCATTATCCTTATTTATATAAGCCTCATAATATATTAGTTTTAAAGGTCTTCGACTTTTCGTTGCTCTAACGACACCCTTATTATGCTGTTCTACTCTTCTTTTTAAGTCATTTGTACAGCCAATATATAAATTCTGATCTTTTTTAGAAAAAAGAATATAGACATAAAACATATTTTCAAGTTACTTGCCGTGACCACCTTGCCCTCCGATTCGGAGGGCTTGGCTACCTCGCCTTTTTAATGTGGGCTTGCCAGGATTTGAACCTGGGACCTTCCGGATGTAAGCCGGGCGCTCTGCCAACTGAGCTACAAGCCCAATTATTATATTGAATCAAAAAAATAAATTCAATCTTGTGCCGAGGGCGAGAGTTGAACTCGCACGAGTTGCCTCACAGCCTCCTCAAGACTGCGTGTCTACCAATTCCACCACCTCGGCATATATATTAAGGATAAAGGACAATTATAAATTTTTCAAAATTTTTTGCAAATTTTTGTGCCAGAGGAGAGATTTGAACTCTCATGTCCAAAAAGGACACACGCTCCTGAAGCGTGCCTGTCTACCAATTTCAGCACTCTGGCAAACTAACTAAATTTTACCATTTTTCTCTATAAATCTCTATTATGTCAAACTTGACAAATTCGCTTTAAATGTGCCACTATAGGTTTAAACATCTGCCATATGAGACGTCTTTTGCTGCTCACTATTTGGTTGCCGGTAACATTTATTACCCTAGGGGTAAGTCTTGTTTTCTTCTCTTATCGTCATAAAATCCACCTTGAAGATTCTGCTTTAAAAGATACAATTCAGACAATAGTTTCCAACAGGGAAGATTATAAAATGTATGCTTCAGTACCAAGAGTATTAGGAATTTCTTCTGCTCAGATAAAAACAAATGATGCCATTCCGGTAATAATCGAAAAATATCTTAAACAGCATAATTCGCCAATGATGGGAACTGGCGAAGCCCTAGTCGCTACAGCCAGAAAATATGACATTGATCCTCTACTTCTAATTGCAATTGCCCAGTGCGAATCCAATTTAGGTAAAAAAATGCCAGCTGATTGCAATAACCCTTTTGGCTGGGGAATCCATTCTGCCGGTACGTTGTGTTTTGATTCATGGGAAGAAGGTTATGAAAATGTTGCTTCTGGTTTGCATGATAACTATGGTGATCTACTCCACTCTCCAGAAGAAATGATGAAGAAATATAACATTGTTTCGATTGAAAATGCCGGCGGCTCCTGGGCAAAGTGTGTTAGTCATTTTTTGGAAGAATTAGAATAAAAATAGCCCTTATATGATATAATATCAACGTTATGGAAAATGTTCAGAATCCAATTAATCCAGAAACTGAAAATACTCAAAAAATTGAAGAGGTTCAGGAAATGCCAAAGAAAAGTAATTTTCTAAAAGTTCTTTTCTTTATTTTATTGGCTGGCGCATTTATGTGCTTAGGTGCTTTAGGTTATTGGTT
>CAYXSR010000015.1:0-7102 GCA_964467735.1 uncultured Pseudomonadales bacterium
AAAAATTTCCTAAAGACTTACTCATCTTCTCACCGTTGATAAGTAGGTGTTCGCTGTGAAACCAATAATTAACAAACTTTTTACTACTAGCCGCTTCGCTTTGAGCAATCTCATTAGTATGATGAACATTTATATGATCAACACCGCCAGTATGAATATCAAAAGTCTCACCCAAATATTTCGCACTCATTGCCGAACACTCGATATGCCAACCAGGAAAACCAACTCCCCAAGGAGAATCCCATTCCATTTGTCTTTTAGCTCCATTTTTAGGAGAAAATTTCCATAAAGCAAAGTCTGTCGGGTTTTTCTTTTCTAAATTTTTCTCTACCCGTGCGCCTTCTTTTAAACCTTCAATATCTAAGTTTGCCAGCTTGCCATAATTTTTAAATTTGCTTGTATCAAAATAAATGCCGTCGGAAGTTTTATAAGTGTCGCCTTTTTGTTCTAATTTTTTAACTAAATTAATCATTTCTTTTATGTGTTGTGTTGCTGGACAAACAACATTAGGTTTATTTACATTAACAGCCTTCATTGTCTTCCAAAAATAGTCAGTATAGAATTTGGCGATCTCCCAGATATTTTGTTTTTTCTCGCGAGCGGCTTTTTCTAATTTATCTTCACCCATATCACGATCACCAGTTAGGTGTCCCACATCAGTAATATTCATTACTACTAAAGGCTTATAGTTTAGAAACTTTAAAACTCTCACTAAAGTATCAGAATTAATATAAGTCCGAATATGACCAATATGGGTATAGTCATAAACTGTTGGGCCACAGATATAAATCCCAACTTTAGGTGGTTTTAGGGGTTTAAATTCTTCTATTTTCCTAGAAAGAGTGTTATAAAGTCTTAGCATTTTAACCTGTTTTTCCAAGTTTTCTTTCTGTTTGGGTAGATTTCCTTTGAATCGCATCTAAGCCTGGTAATTTACTACTTGATTTTGGTAACTCAACTGGTGTTTGCGCTGGAGTTTTTCTAGCTTCTTCTACACGAGCTTGCTGTTCTTCTATTGTTTCTGCCGCACCTGCTTTTCCTGACTCATATTCTTTTAAACGATGGCCTTTTTCTCTTATCTCTCGCTCTTGTTGTGCTTGAGCAACCCCACTCTGAATACCTTGATAACGACCAATTACCTCTCTAACTAAATCTGTTCTTGTTTTTTTCAAACCCTCTTTTCTCTTAATTGCTTCTTGGGTCTTCATCTCTTCTAATTGTTGTGGAGTTATTTCTGTCCCGCCATATAAATCTTTAATCTCTGATCCAGATGCCCCAGCTGTTTTTTCTGGTGAAGAAACTTTTGAATCTCCGGTTGAACCAGTTATCTGTTGAGCGGCCGTTTTTGCTATTTGACTTGGAGATACTTGGCTAGCTGCTTGTTTTCCACTTTCTAAAATTTCACCAAAAGCATCGCTAGCAGCTTTCCCAGTTCCTTTTACCATAAATTAATAATAGAGGAAAAAATCAAAAGAAGCAATAATTTTAAGACTAGATAAATTTTCTACGCTTTATATTCTTTATTTTTCTTCATATGCTCTTCTATAAGCCGTCTTATAAAAACTGCTCGAGGGGTTTTTTTATTTTTTGAAATCCAGTCTAAATAAGTAACAATTTTAGGAGAGATGAAGAAATTAAACCTTACATCCATTTGATTCTTTGCTTCTTCTGTTAGATCTGGAATTATTTCGTCTAGCTCATCTAAAGAATAGGGACTTACTAATAATTTATTAGGTGATCCTCCTTCTAAAGCAATGGGTACCTTACTTTCAACATGTAAAGCAATAACAGGCTTTCCCTTCTCTAAAGCGTAAGTTATCTGATAACCAACTCCAGTACTTGGATAAGATATTTCTGCTAGAACTAAATCAGATTCATTAATCCATTGACGAAATTTTTTTTGATATTCTTGTCTTTCTTCTAGGGATTCTCTCTCTACCTCAGATCTCTCTTTAAGAAAAATATGATCTGAAATTACTTCTGCGCCTTCTTTTTTTAATAAATCAACTATCTTTTTATAATTGTCAAGATAGTGTTTTTTCCCAGTCAGTGAAGCGGTAAAAAATACTTTCATGGTTTTTATCTTTCTATAACTTTCTATGAATTGTATATTATTTCTTTTTCTGTTTCAATATCCATTTAGTTCTTTCCCAATATTTTTCTTTATCTATTATCTTATTTCTCTCCCATATCTTTTCTAATGACTCTGTCTTAAGATTTCCTAAAAGATAATCATTGTCATTCTTAGTTGAATAAACTGTACCATCAGGAGCAATTATAAAATAGGCTTTTTCTAGTAAATCCTTGGATCCGAAATAAACAGAACAAGAAGAGTTCTTAAGCAAAGGTAATATTCTTTTCTTTGCTCTCTTAAAATCTGAATTTTTTATAGAATAATCATCTTTATATTGCAGAGCTTTATCTCTTACTGGAAAGAATTCGAAAATCTTCCATCTTCTAATATTATTCCTTTTTATTAACTCTGCTAATTTATCTATATTATTTAAATTTTTACTACAAAGTACAGTATTAATTTTTACTTTTATTTTTTTTCGTTTCTTCAGAAATTTTAGAAACTTTAATATACGAGAAAAGTGTCCTTTTGGTCTTCCAACTATTTGTTGTTGTTGTTCAGTTGATCCATCCAAAGGTAAAGTTAACCAATCTAAGCTTTTCTCTAGCGATTTTATTTTCCTCTTTGTTAATAAAGAGCCGTTTGTTATAAGCATTGTTGTTAAACCAAGCGATTTTGCTTTTTTAATAAGATCAATAATTCCTGTCCATAATAAAGGTTCACCACCACTAAAAGAAATTTTTTTCACGCCAGCTTGAGCAATTTTTTTTAAAATTTTTTCGGCCTCGTTATAATATAATTCTCTTTTTCCACTCTGTTTAAAACAAAAATTACAATTATAATTACATTTTGTAGTAATTAGCCAACAAATTGAAATTAATTTAATTTTTTTATTCTTTTTTCTTTTCATAAATACTCATAAAAAAATCTAAAGCTTTTAATGTAGAATCAAAGTTTAAACTTAGATTAGCTGTTATAAGTCCTAAAATTGTTGCTTTTCTCTCGTCGCTACAATTTATTAATCCACTAACAACTCCGGCTGCAAAAGCATCTCCTGCACCAGTAACATCTGAAATTTCATTAGCTATAATAGGATCACACGTTAATAATAGTTTCCCATTTTTAAAAACCATAACACTATCTGCTGCTGCAGTAATAAAAACTAGTCCTTTACAATGAGAAGCAATTGCTCTTCCTGCTGATAATTTATTTTTTTTACTAGTCAATGTCAGAGCTTCACTTTCATTTAAGAAAAGAATGTCAACTTTTCTTATCATTCTTAAATAATTCAATATATCTTCTTGTTTTAAACTACTAAAATGAACCTGTAGTGAAATTGGAATATTCTTTTTTTTAGCTAAATCAATAAACAAAGATTGTGTCTTTGTATCTAATGGACAGATATGAAGAAGGTTATTCTTTTTAAGGGTTATTTTCTGAAAAAAATGAGCTATTTTTTGTGTAATTACTGAATTTTCTATCTTAAATTTCTTTACCTTGAAATTAGTATCATAATGAATAAAAAATTGTATTTCTTTATCTAAAAACTTTACTGCTGTCGTATCTATACCCACTTTCGAAAGAGATTTTAAAGTCATTGACCATCTTTCTTTAGAACCAGCAACAGAGAATAATCTAATCTTAAGCCAAGGATTACTAAAGATAGCAAAACGTAAGGCTGATCCTCCTGGAAAATCCTTTCTACTCTTTCTTTCTTTATATATATATTCCCAGCCTAAATGGCCGACTAAAACAACATCTTTAATCCCAGAAATCATTTATTTAATAATCCCTTCTACCTTCAAAAGAACGGGAAAGGGTAGTTTCGTCGGCATATTGCAAGTCAGCACCGGTAGGTAATCCCCGACCAATGCGAGTAATTTTCAAATCCTTAAATTGAGAATTTTCATTTTTAAACTGCCGTAAAAGCCGGGCAACATACATTGCTGTTGCTTCACCCTCAACCGTTGGATTGGTGGCGATTATTATCTCATTAATATGGCTATTTTTCAAGCGTGGTAATAAGTCATGAATATGTAATTGGTCAGGTCCAATATTCTCTAAAGGATTAATAACTCCGTGCAAAACGTGATAAAGACCATGGAAAAAATTACCTTTTTCCATTGCTAACACATCCAAAGGTTGTTCTACCACACAAATTACTGATTGATCTCTCTCCCTATCAACACAAACAGAACAAGGATCTGTTTCTGAAACATTAAAACAAATAGAACAAATCTTTGTTTCTTTTTTAAGATTAGTCAGGGCATTAGAAAAATCATCTAAAACTGACTGAGGAACATGGAGTAAATAGAAAGTTAGCCGCTGGGCAGTTTTCGGACCAATACCAGGCAGTCTCTCAAAGGCCTCAGTCAGTCTCTGAATTGCTTTGGCGACTTTCATTTACATTCCTCCCAAACCACCTTTAAGCAATCCAGTAAGTCCCCCACTCATTTGTTGCATCTTCTTAGCAGCCACTTTTTGGGATTTTTGAATTGCTTTATTAAAAACTTCTATCACTCGAGGCTGAGATTCACCATTAATTTCTATTTCTTTTAATTTTTGATTAGCAGTCATTACAATCTTTACTCCATGTTCCTCAACTTCAATTTCCTCTTTAGCTAATTCTTTCTGAAGAGCCATCGCTTGATCGCGCAATTTTTTTAATTCTCCTAGTTGTTTAAATTTATCGAACATTTAAACTCACCTCCTTTTTATCTATCTACTGCCGAAAATTTCTTCAGCGGTTTTTAATAAATCATCTTCTTTATTCCTTTTGATAGCTATTAATTTTTTCTTCTCACCTAAAATATATTTTATCTTCAAAGGAAACTTAAAAATATCCCTGACTGCATTTTGAACTAAATCCAAGCATTTACCCGATTCAAGCCTTTCTTTATGAAAAACATAGAATACCTCAATAATTAAACTTTCACCTTCCAATTTTAATGGTTGAGCGGCTTTTAAAAGTGCTTCAACACTATGGTTGAAAGGTTTAACTTTTTTTAAAACTATTGGCCAATTAAGTAAAATATCTTTCCAGGCAATAACTTGATGTTTCTTGTTTATTTTGTTATTAACTTCAGCATTTTTTTTTACTATTATGTTTTCTTTTGCTCTGTTTTCTCCATTACCAGATTTTAAAAAATCTTGCTTATCAACTTTGTCTTCTAACCATTCAATAACTGCCACCTCCAAAGGAAGTTGAGGAATAATCGCATTTTTAAGTTGAACGCTTGCTTCGTGGATTAAATTGATTAATTGGATTAATTCTACTGTTGATTTTTCTTGTTCAAAAGCTGAAAGCAATCTTTGTCTTAATTCTTCTAAAAGCTGACTAATAAACCATTTTTGATCAATTCCAGATTTAGTTAATTTTTCAATTTGTTCAATTGCTTTTTTGCTTTCTTTTTTTAATAAAATTTCTACAAAATCTTTTGGTTTAACATTGCTTCCTTTATCAAAAAATTCTTGGACTTGTTTTTGAGTTATTTTTCTTTTAGATAAGCTTAATTGCTCCAGAAGTTTTACTCCATCACGAAAACTACCATCAGCATTTTTAGCAATTAAATTTAGTGCCTCGTCATCTATTTTTATTTTTTCACCTTTTATTACTCTTTTTAATGAGCGTTTAATTTCCTTGGTGGTAGCTCTTTGAAAATCAAAACGAGAACATCTGGAGATAATTGTCTCAGGTAGTTTATGAATTTCTGTAGTACATAAAATAAAAATCGCGTGTGGTGGTGGCTCTTCTAGGGTTTTTAAAAGAGCATTAAAAGCTTCCGTTGTTAACATATGAACTTCATCAATCACATAAACTTTATATTTCCCTTCTGTTGGAGCAAGTTTTATTTTTTCTCTTAATTCACGGATATCATCAATTCCCCTGTTTGAAGCAGCATCAATTTCTATTAAATCAAGAAACTTATTTTCATTAATTGAACGACAAAAAGAACATTTATTGCAAGGTTCTTGGTTTTTTCTATTTTGACAATTAACTACCTTAGCAATAATTCTGGCAGAACTTGTTTTTCCTGTTCCTTTAGGGCCTGAAAATAAAAAAGCGTGAGGAAATTTTTTCCCAGAAAAAACATTAGTCAAACTTTCTCTAATTGAAGTAAGATCAAGTTCGTTAATTTTTTGTGGTCGATATTTAAGATAAAAAGTAGAAATATAAATTGATGTATAGCTCTTGACGATAAGTACGTTTCAATAATTATCGACAAAAAAATACAACCCTTAGTCGTGATGAATTCCTAATAAATGCAACAATCCGTGTTTAACTAATTGATTAATTTTTTTATCAACTAATAAATTCTCTCTCATTGCTTGTCTTCTAGCTTCTGGATAAGAAATAATAATTCCTCCCAATCTCAAAACTTCATCTGGAGGATTAACAAAATCGTTTTCTAAATTATCTTCTCTTTCTTCTTTTGTTAGACTCTTAATTAAAGGAAAAGATAATACATCGGTTGTCCCAGATTTTCCTAAATATTTTTCATTCAATCGAGCCATCTTCCGGTTGCCAACAAAATTAATCTCTAGTTCTACTTGTTCCCCTGCTAACGAATTTCCTGATAAAACTTCTTTAACTGCCTGCCTTATTTTTTTTCTGGCCACAGGATAATAAGATTCTGTTGAGATGACAATCCTCATCTTAATAATCCCTTTTTGAGTGTTTTTTACGTTTCAACTCTGCAAGTTTTTCTTTTTTGAGGACAGATGGTTTTTTATAAAATTCTTTTTCTCTAATTTTTCTTAATAATTGTTCTTGAAAAACTTTGCGTTTAAATTTTCTGATTACCGAATCAGCATTGTCTCCTGGTTGGGCTTTAATAACAATTGCCACTTAAGACAACACCCCCTTTCCATCTTTTTTGAGTACTTTTATCAACTTAATTAAAGACAAATTTGTTGGTTTCATTTTAGGATTTCTTGTTGAACCATTCAAGAGCATTTTTTTGTTAATATGTAAAAACCAAGTTGCTTGAGGATCCAATCTTTTAAATTCTTCATACGCTTTTGTTA
>CAYXSR010000016.1:0-2369 GCA_964467735.1 uncultured Pseudomonadales bacterium
AAGAATCCAAAAAAGAAAGAAACTTCAACAACACAGACAAATACAAAAGTTAGAAGAATTGGAAAAAATTTCAATGGTGTAGTTGATAAGCGAGTTATTCCTGATGCTGGGGTGCGAACAGAGCACATTAGCGGTATTCTAGATATTGAACAAAATGGTCATGGTATTTTACGTCCAAGTTTTTTACCTGGACAAAACGATATTTATATCTCTTCTTCTCAAATAAGACGTTTTCAATTAAGACCAGGAGATATGATTTCTGGTCCAGCCAGACAACCAAAAGACAATGAACGATATTGGGGTCTTTTAAAGGTAGAAAAGGTTAATGGTTTATTGATTAATGAACTTGGAAGCCGGCCCTGGTTTGATAAACTTGTTCCAATTTATCCTGAAGAACAAATAAAGCTGGAGACAAAAAAAGAGATTTTAGCTACTAGAGTAATTGATTTGATTGCACCTATTGGAAAAGGACAGCGAGGATTGATTGTTTCTCCTCCTAAAGCAGGGAAAACAACCATCCTTAAAGAAATTGCCAAAGCAATTTCTCAAAACTATCCCAAGATTCATTTAATAGCAGTTTTAGTTGGTGAGAGACCTGAGGAAGTAACTGACATTGAAAGAACTGTTCAGGGGGACGTTATTGCTAGTAACTTTGATGAACCACCAACAAGACAGACAAGAACGGCAGAGATTGCCTTAGAAAGAGCAAAAAGATTAGTAGAGATGGGGGAAGACGTAGTTATTTTATTGGATTCGATAACTCGTCTAGCAAGAGCTTATAACCTAGCTATGCCTACCTCGGGAAGAACCCTAACTGGAGGATTTGATCCGGCCGCTCTCTATCCACCAAAGAAATTTTTTGGTGCCGCCAGAAACATTGAAAAAGGTGGTTCTTTAACCATTATTGGGACTACTTTAATTGATACTGGTAGCCGAATGGATGACTTAATCTATGAAGAGTTTAAAGGAACTGGGAATATGGAATTACATCTTGATCGATGGTTAGAGCAGAGGAGAATCTTCCCCGCTATTGATGTTCAGAAATCGGGTACCAGACAAGAACAACTTTTATTTAATGAGGAAACTTATCAGAAAATTATTACTATGAGAAGAATGTTGGATGTTTTAAATAAAGAAGAGAGAACAGAGCTTTTAATAGAAAGATTAAGAAGAACAAAAGATAATAAAGAATTTTTAGATAATTTAAATAAGGGATAAACAGTATTTAGTAATTTAGCTCAATTACTTGACTAATAATTAAATACTTGTTAAAAATACTATAAACATGGGGTTTTTGCCCTATACGAAAGAATTTCTAGAATTTTTAAAGTTTATAAAGTCTTATATTAAAAGACGTTTAATCTTAGCCTTTCGTTGGTTTGAAAAAGCGAAAGGCTTTTTTGTGGGTGGAATGACCACAAAAAGGGGTTTGTATGTTCGGCCTTTTCTTCATTCTTCAATGAGTGGTTTATTTTTAATTGGATTAACAATAACTCCTCTTATCAAGGGTTTTTTTCCAGAGCAAGAAATTTTCGATAACCAAGATCAGGTAGTTTTAGGGATAAATACAGTTGAAGAATCGACAACCACGACAGAGATTTCTATTAAACCAAGAGATGCAATTGTAAGTTATTTAGTTAAAGAGGGCGATACTTTATCTTCTATTGCTCAAAAATTTGGTGTTTCTGAAGAAACGGTCCGTTGGCAAAATGATTTGAAAGATAAAAATCCAGTATTAAAACCTGGTGACAAACTTGAGATTCCTCCAATAACAGGCGTTGTTCATAAAGTTAAAAGAGGAGAAACAATTTATTCGATTGCTAAACGTTATTCAATCGATCCTCAGGCAATTGTTAACTGGCCTTTTAATACTTATAGCAATGATGAAACTTTTGAATTAGCTGTCGGCCAGCTTTTGGTTATCCCTGATGGGGTAATGCCAGAAGAAAAAACAGTGGTCGAAAAACGATATATTGCTCAAACACCAAGCGCTGGATCTGTTACTGGTAGTGGAAGATTTGTCTGGCCAGTTTCCGGTAGCTTGACTCAATACTATCGTTGGTACCATCCAGCTATAGATATTGCTAATAACGCCGCGCCTAATATTGTAGCCGCCGACAGTGGAAGGGTAATATATTCTGGTTGCTTGCGCTGGGGATATGGCTGTCATGTCATCATTGATCATGGAAATGGTTTTACTACGCTATATGGTCACTTATCTAGTATCTATGTTAATGTTGGAGATAATATTGCTAGAGGAGTTGCTTTAGGAAAAATGGGAAGTACTGGTCGTTCTACGGGAATCCATCTTCATTTTGAAATTCGCCAATCTGGAAAGGCAATGGATCCATTGTCATATTTACAATAAC
>CAYXSR010000016.1:2469-5371 GCA_964467735.1 uncultured Pseudomonadales bacterium
TAGGAGTTGTTTCTTCAGTTTCTGGATTTAAAACTGATGGTGGTGTCACTTCTTCTGGTAATTCTATTCCTTTAAGGTCTGGATTCTGACTTGGTAAAGGAGAAGGGGTAGTTAATTCACCTCCCTTTTCTTGATTTTCGATTTGCGCTTTTTGATCTTTAGGAAGTTTTTCTTTTAGCTGTTCTAATTCTTCTTTTGCCTTATTATAATCTTTAGAATCGGCAGGTAATAATTGAACAACCTTTTGCATGTTTTCAAATGCCCCTAAATAATTTCCTTTTTCTTTATAAGCAGCCGATAAATTATAATAGGCATTTGCCCAGTCTGGTTTAAGATCAATAGTTTTTATAAAATACTCAATGGCTTTGTCATAATTGCCAAGAGCGTAGAAAAGACTACCCAACTCTAGACGTAAAGTAGGATCAGTCGGACTGGTTTGGATAGCTCCAATATAGGCAGAAGCCGCCCATTGATCAGCTTCTTGAACAAAATTAATTAATTGACGATATAAATTGGCTATGTTAAGCCAATTAATAGTTTTCCTTTGGTTAAGATTAATAGCTGTTTTTGCTTCTCTAACCGCCTGGGAAACCAGTTGATTAATATTTTCTCTATCTTGATCAGTAAGATCTTCTTTAGCGGCTAAAGAATTGGCTAAAGCAAAATTAGTTTGGGAATAAGTTACTCGGTAACTATCATTATATGGGTTTAAGTTTTGGGCTTTTATTTGAAGGTTGTATGTTTTTACTCCATTGTTTTGTTGAGCGGCATCAAGACTTTGGCGAAAATAATATTCAGCCAACCACACACGACGTTGCCAATATAATCCAAAGATAACTCCAGCGCCAATTAAAACAGTAATAACAGTAATAAAAGGGATTCCTTGGATTTCTATTTTTTCTTGCTTTTTAAGACTTGATAACAAAGCAGCAGCTAAGAAAATGAAAAATAAAACTAGAAGACTGCCGGTTAAAAATATTTGGATGATAAAAGCAATTATTAGACCTATTTTCAAGAGTGTAGCCGTAAAGTTATTAACTTCTTTTTTAGTATTTCTTAACGTTTTGATTAAAAAGAAAACATAGGCAAAAAGCCCCAATAAGCCAACAGTAGATAAAAGTTGGAAATAGAAATTAGAGTTGCTATTGAAATCCATCGACCAAAAAGGGGTTAAATTAAGTCTCACTGGTCGAAACGCATGAAAAGCAATTAAAAAATCATCTGGGCCGACCCCAAGTAAAGCGGTTCTGATATTTTTTAAACCTTCAACGCAAATTTGCCAACCAAAAGCAGGGGATAAGTAGGCAAGTTGAATAGTTTTATTTAAGAACAGAGAAATGATTATGATTATTGACAGTATTTCTAAAGCAGATGCTGAAAAAAGTGATATTTTCTCAGCTGCCTTTTTAGTTTTGAAAGCCCAAATTAAAGAGATAGGCAGAAGAATTGCTAACAAGGTTAAACTATTTAAGGGAGAACCAGTAGGTACCCAAGTGTTATTTTGGAGCCAATCAGGTCCCAAACCAAGACTTTTAGGTAGTTCTAAAAATGAAGCAATCGTCAGCAAAGAAATAATAACTGAAGAAAGAACAAGGGCTTTTAAAATCGCTTTAGCCTGTTTTTCTTTAGATAAAAAATTACTAACGAAAAAATAGAAAAAGAAAAGTACAGTAATAAGACTAGTAGTTTCGACAAGAGACATAAATTTGTTGGCTGATTGAATAAAAGCTGATAACCAGTAAACAATAACTAATAATACCAAAGGTATGAGGAGAGGGTCTTTTTTGAAACTCGTTTTCTTTTGTTGATAACTTTTAGCAAAGAAAAAAAACAATAAAAAACAGGTTACTATAGTTAAGAAAGTAGCCTTGTTGAAAACATAGAAATCTAGAGTAAAAGGTAAAAAAAACAGAGGTAAAATAAAAGCCGTTGATAAAATTAAAAAGAACCCCAATTTATTAAAAATGTTTTGCTTAATATTAGCTATTTTATTCATTTGCTCTCCATTTTGTAAATTTTGTAACTCCTTTTTAATCGTAACAAAGTAAAAAATTATTAGCAATAGCCATTAGGGTTAAAAACAAGGATTAAAGCTGCAGCAGAAGTCGTAACTACCATATATTTTATCTTTATATGGACAACCAGGATTGTTTCCACAATTATCATAAGGACCGCAGATTACACAAGCGTTACCATTAAAGCAAGCATATCGAGTACTTCGGTCGACGTCGACATTTGGACTGGTTATTCCATAGTCATAGCCATAGTCTGGACTGACCCCACAGCCTCCATAATAACATCCAAGTTCAGCAGAGGCTGGATCTTGATCATAATTAAAATTAGTGTAGACCTTGTACCACTGAGGGCAAGTTGAATCTTCGGCATAATAAAGATATTTTTTGCTAGGATGATTTGGGTCACAAGGAAGTTTTAGATCATCTGAGAGAACAGGAGAGCTAGATTCATCTCCACAAACATGACAAGGATTTCCCTCACTAGCGTAGTCATAGCAGATTTCTGACGCCTGAGGATAACAACCCTTGTTGTTATAAAAATCTTCTAGGGCATATTTAAGCTTATCTAAATCTTCCTTTCTTCGATGGTCTAAAGATTTATCTATTTGTTCTTTTGGTTTTAAAAGAGCGACCAATAAGGCCAGTAAGATGGCTAGAATAGCAATAACAATTAATATCTCAGCTAGAGTAAAGCCTATTTTCTTTCCAAAACGTTTAGTAAGAAAAATAAATTGGGACATCGATTACTGATTTTCTGCGCTTGGGCTAGCAGTAGATTCTTTTTGTTCTAGAGGAGAAAGAGCTGGGGTTGTAGAAACTCCCAGCTGTTGCCCCATCACCGGTTCAATCCTTAAAGCAGTTAGTTGGTTTCCAAAAGCAGTATCGGT
>CAYXSR010000017.1:0-4928 GCA_964467735.1 uncultured Pseudomonadales bacterium
ACATATCTGAAATCCAAACATCTAAAATTTCTCCTTTTCTTTCGTCTTTAGCTAACTCTGTTGCGTGGTATTCCAAGTAATTTTTAAAATCTTTAATCAATTTCTGATCAATGTTTTTCTTGTGAAAACGTTTTTTTAGAAGCAAGCGTATTTTATTATCGGAAATATTAATTTTCATCACCTTAAAAAATCAACAGGATAGCTAAAGAATTTTTTAATTCAGGATTAATTGGCATCAAGTCCTGTTTTGGAGCAGATTTTTTTTAGAAAAGATTTTAATCTTCTTTTTCCTGATTTTTCAAGATGTTTATTTTAGCTATTTATTGCAGTCAAAAGATATTTAAGCAAGTAAAATTATTCCAGGCATTGAAATCGTATTATTCTGTCCCAAACTGTCTCTAAAGATTTGAGTAGCCTGTTCTGGTGTAGCATCATTTCTTGCTAACACTGGAATAAAAACAGTGTCTTCTACTTTTATGTCTCCGTTAACAGTAGCTGCCTCATAGGTTTGAGTCGCTCCATTTTGTACATAGTATAGGTGAGACTTATATTTATCACTAGAATTGTCTCCTTCCCATAAAATTGTAACTAGCACTCCACCACCACAATCAACTACAAAACTATTTTGTTCAGGATTAACGGATTTTACTACTCCTACAACATTCCATCCTAAAGAAGGAAACATCCTTGCACCCCAAAACTCATTCTGATTCCAGATATCTTTATTCTGTCTATTTGGTCTATCTGTTGTCATAAAAGGTATTTCTGTCGACGGATGTCTAGCTGGCTGAGGTTCTGTTGTGGGAGCTGGAGCAATGGCAGCTTCTATTTCTGATCTTTTCAACCATCTTTCATATGTATTCCCATTTGAAGCCTGATAAGAAGCTAAAACAAAATCACCCGCCTCCTTTACAATTGTAAAGGTCATTTCCGCCTTAGTAGTAACATAACCTCCTGTCGATTGTCCCTTTTCATCATAAACAGGAATCTGTCTTCCTGCCGGGACTGTATATTCAGTTGGTTTGGTTTGCTCCGGTGTTGGTGTCGGAGGAACTTCTGTTGGAGTAGGTTCCGTAGTTGGGGTTGGCGGTACTTCTGTTGGTGTTGGGCTTGGTTCCAAAGTTGGTGTTGGCTCTACAGTCGGAGTTGGAGGATTCTCTGCCTGAGCAAATTCTGTTTCAACCATTGTTTTTACCTGTGACCATTCCACCGCTTGTCCAGGAGTTAAACTATTATCTTTCAAAAAACCAATCAGTTTGCCGTCAGGAGCAACAACAAGAATCCCTTTTTCACCGTTTACCTCTACTACTGGTGAAACAAGACAATTTTCCTTATTTACCTTGCCTGGTTCTGATTTTTGTTTATACCAAGCTCGCCAGCCATCTAAAGCCTCTGAGGCGGTAAAATCAGGATTCTCAGCTGTACCAGATAAAAGATTCAAAAGATACATTTCATTTTTAACCCTTCCCATAAACTCCCCACCATCTAAACTGCCATCTTTATCCCTTAGTTGAAGATCTCCACCTCTGGCACTAGCAATCACTTCTTGGCCATTATAATTCATTGTAACAAAGGTTGTTCCTTCTCCTTTTTCATTAAAGGCTAGCAAGGCTGGCCTGAATTCGCCGGCAAAGACAAACATTACCGAAGAGTTGCTACCGCTTTCTTTTTGCAACCACTCGCCAAAAGCGGCTGGGTATCTATCCAAGCCATCCCATTGTGTTGATCCCATTGGTTCTTTTCCTATTTCAGTATCACCGCCAACATTGCCCGGCGTTAAGGTTGGTTTTTCTGAAGTTGGGGTAGGAGGAATCGGAGTTGGTTCTTGATCTGTTGGTTGTTCAGAAACTGTCGGGCTGCAAGCTACTAAACCTAAACCAGTAATAGCCGCAACAGCGGCTGGTTTCCAATTAGAACCTTTTTCTGAAACAGGTTCTAAAGGAACTTGTTCATCAACTAAATTTTCTAAATTAGGCGCAGGAGTTAAAGAATCTTTTAAGTCAGGATTAATTGGCATAAAAAGCCATCCTTTCTTTTAATTTTTTCTTTTTAAAGCGTCTTTATTATCCTATAACAAAATACTATTTGTCAATATGTATTTGCTATACATATTCTATACTCCTTTTACTTCAGGTTGTTCCGCTTCTGGGCCTATTCGGCCATGCTCCACTCCTGAAGAATCGGAGTATTGCACATTATAATATTACAATATTGAGTTTATATATATGTTTTGTTATACTCCTGTTTTTTGTCCTATAAAAAAACTTAGAATGATTGTTTTCTTATTCCCCACCTCATTTCTTGATATTTCGCATCTGCTATTTAGCCGCGCTCCATTCAAGAAATTATGGCGGGCGAGAGATTTAAATACTTCGGCTCTCTCTAAGCCAAGCTGGATCCAGAATTTCATCCATAGGTTAAAAATCTATTAGTCCACATAAAACCTGGTAAAAAGCCAATTTTTAATCACCAAATTTTCCGCTTGCTTTTCATATTCCAAACCCAAACGAATTCTCCGGCCAATATATTGCTCTAAAAATCCGGCATTAACCCGTCCGTTTTCAGTTTCCAAAAAAAGATCTTTGGGTAAATTTAGGAAAAACGGCTCGCTGTAAACAAAGCCAAGCTTGAAAAACTGGCAATTATTAATTCTTATTTCTTCAACTGATTGAAGCTGGCCTTCAGATTCAATGGTAATCAAGCCTTCTTTTTCTTTTTTGCTGGCGATGCCCTGTTCTGTTTCTGTCTGAGAAAAAACATAACAATTTTCCTTTTGAGAAAAGGATTTTAAGTCAGCAGTTTTTGTGGCTTCGGCCGCCAAAACAGCTTGTCTTTCATCATAGTCAATCTTGCCTTTTTCAGCCAAAAGTCTGGCTCTTTTTATCTCTGCCAAATCTTGGGCGGTTGGTTTATATGAAGGCCTAGAAGTTTTCCTTAACCAAACAAAATAAATTAATTCTCCTAAAGTAAGACAAATTAAGACTCCTAAAAAAACAGCCAAAACCCGGTTTTTTTTCATTAGTTTAATAATAGAAGATCGGAAAAGAGGAAGTCAATAAAAATCAGAGTTAAGGAAAAATTTCAGATAAAAAAGTAGAGTTTATTCGTGGATAATAACTTTGGTGCCAACGCCTACGCGTTCAAAAATCCAACCTGCGTCCTCTGGCCGCAAATTTACACAACCATGACTCATCTGATGACCAAAATTATTGTGCCACCAAGCACCATGTAAAGCATAGCCTTCATAAAAGAACATACAATAAGGAACACCCTCGGTAAAATAACCCAGACCTCTCATATTACAACTTTCATACAAACGTTCAATATTATATGTTCCTTCTACTGTTGGTGTTTGAGGAAGACCGGTAGAGACCAAAAATTCCCGAACTTCGTCCCCATCTCCATAAAAAATTAATTTTTGTTCACTGATGTCTACCTCAACCCAGGTTTTTGGTTGATCCGTAGCTGTTGGTTTAGAAATTGGAGTTGGTTCAATAGTTGGAGTTGGCAACATTTGTCTTAAAGTTGGAGTGGGTTCTACTAAAATTGGGGTTGGCAGTACCTCGGTTGGTTTTGGCATTGGACTTGGCTCCAAAGTTAGTACCGAAGTTGGAGTTGGCTCAATAGTAGGACTAGAAACCGCTAGTATTTTAGTTGCTTCTAGCGTTGGTTCAGTTGTAGGAATAAGAATCGTTGGGGCTGATTCTTCAACTTGAGTTTCTAAAGTTGTCGGAGCACAAGCTGCTAATCCCAAACCAGCAATACTCAAAGCTACAGCTGATCTTCTCCAACTACTACTTTCTTCTTCTGAAATATCTAAAGGAACTAGTTCATCAACTAAATTTTCTAAATCTGGAGCAGGAGTTAAAGAATTTTCTAAGTCAGGATTAATCGGCATCAGGCCCTATTCTGGAGCAGGTTTTCTTTAGAAAAGATTCTAATCCTTTTTTCTTATTTTTTCAAGACGTCTAAAGAAAAGAGTTAAAATATTGTGAGGGAAATTTATCTCCTTTTACATAAAACAGAGGTGAAGTTTTATTTATGTATCTTATTATACTCCTGTTTTTTTCGTCCTATAAAATCATTTACTTGGGCTTGCCAGGTAGTTCTCATCTCTTCTTTGGCAGCCAATGTTCGGCCTGGTTTCACTCCTCGATAAGACACTAGAAATCCTAAATACATTTCTTCCAGCTCGTGAATAAAAAACATCCATTCATCACCAAACACTCTTAGGCCTTCACCATACAGTTCTACTGGCCGGCCGCCGCGCTTATAAAAACTATCCATAAACGAACCTCTTAACTCTTCTCGCCAATCATCTAAATCTTCGTCACGAATAAATAAGCTTATAAGATAATTTTTTCTTAATTCTTCTTTAAAACGAAGGTAATCTAAAAACTCCTTATTAAATAAAACTTGTTGAGCCTTGCCATCTCCAGAAATTGCTTTTTGACCCAATATATTTAATTTTTTTATCTTCTCTACATCATTACCTAACACTATTTCTCTGTCTATTAAAAGCTTTAAATCATCATCGCAAAGCATTAATCTTCTGGTGCCTGGAAAATCACTTCTCAAAGTTCTTTGCAAAGCCTGCCACAAAGCTCTTTCTGTTGGTAATAAACCAACAACAACAACTTCTGGCCCACCATGTTCAAAGATCTCATTATCGGCTTTCAAATCAATATCCTTATGAGCCATCCAAGTAGTAATTAAAACTCTGCCTGTTTTCGCTTGACCAACCGCTCTTGCTAAACTACCTCTGCGTTTTAATTCCTGTTTAGCAGTAATTACTTCTAAATCTGAGGGTTTAACATCAGTTTCTGCCAGCATTAATTCTTTTAATTTTTCCGCTACTTTAATATTCGGAACAATAAATAAACCAAATCGTTGGGATTGCTTTAGGTCCTTTGCTCTTGAAACCGCAG
>CAYXSR010000018.1:0-4118 GCA_964467735.1 uncultured Pseudomonadales bacterium
GTAGAACAGGGAGAATGGATAAAAAAGGAGTCGCTTTGAGTTTTGTTGACTAATTGTTAGCTTCTATAGACTTTTTTTAAGCGCTTTTTTTATTTTCTGTTCCGCTTCTTTTAAAGAAATACCGCTAACAAGAGCAACTTCTTCCAATAAAAGCTTAATTGTCGATCCCAACATATTACTTCTAGTTTTAGTAAAGCTTATAGTCTCATCATTTTTTTCTTTCCAAAGACATTTTAAGACCTCAATGTGAATATTTGGATCTTTTAAATTTAATTCTTTGTTTATTTTTTCCAAATCAATCGGTATTTCTCTATCAGAAGTTTTAGAAAGTTCAGTTAATAACCGTTTCAACTCTTTTTTAGAAATGGGTTTTCTAATATTAGTTTTGTCAAGATTTTCTACAGGGATAGAGAGGGTTAAAGAATTTTTTCTTTCTGTTTTAAAAAAAGGCTTACAAGAAATAATTTTTTCTGTTTTGTCTTTAATTTGTTGTTTTATAATCTTAAAAATAATGTAAACTTTGTTAAATTTAATTATTTTATCTCCGACGCTAAAATTTTTTATATTTTTCATAAGTTTTTAGAAATTTTTATAACAGATATTAAGGCTTAACAACGAGACTCGAGAGGTGATAATGAAAGAAAGGTTTTATTCTAATCAATTACCAGCTTTTTCAATTGAGTCGATAAAATTTACCGAGTCTTCTTAACTAAACTTTCCTAACCTAATTATACTAGAAAGACTAAAGAAATTAAAGAGGGTTCTGAAATAAAAAAAAGTTGTATAATTATTAAAGGAAATGTTGATTATTGAAGAAGATCCTAAATCAGTTGCTGCTTTTTTGATAGCCACCCATACCGTCATTGCTCCACGCAGAAAAGAAGAATTAGAGGGATTGATAACATGGCCGGAACGGTCTGGAATGGATTTAATAGCATATCACCAAGAAGTACTGAAAACTTTCATGGAATGGTCTGGATTAACTACAGATAAAACTAGAGTAATAATTTGGTTAACTCCGGGAGTTGATACTTACTTGGGATTTCAATTACCAGATCCAGAATTACAAGCAAGTCTTCTTCTTGCTTTGAATAGTCTTTAAAGCAAAAATATTGTTATTAACAATAAAAGTTTTTTTCTGTTAAAATTAAAATATGCTTTTTAATGAAAAAGTGAAACGTTCAGTTATAAAATCAATTACTTTTAGAATCTTAGTTGTTATGGCTGACGGTTTAATTATTTATTTAATAACAAAGAGTTTTGTTGCCACAGTGGGAGTAATAATTTTTTCTAATATTTCAAGTACGCTAATTTATTATTTCCACGAACGAGTTTGGAACAAGATAAAGTGGGGAAAGAAAACTTGTAAGTAGAACTTTTTTTATGTTTCCTATTGGTCACGTCTCCATCTCTTTTTTAATTTCCCAAATCGGTCGGAAAGCAAAAGGTTTTGGTTGGAAAGATATTATTTTTATTATTTTCTGTGGCAATATTTTTGATTTTGATTTTCTTCTTCCACCAATGTTTAGTTATCCAAATGGCGGCCATCATTATTTTCCTACTCATACACCTTTGGCCGGAATAATTTTATTTTTAATTCTTTTCTTTCTTTTCCGAAAATTATTTTCCAAACAAACTTTTGTTTTAGCAGGACTGGCAATGTTAAGTCACTTGGTTTTAGACGATTTAAGCTATTGGTTGTATCTTTTAGGTTTAGCCAAAGAAGGCAGTCCTCAGATTTTCTGGCTTTATCCTTTTGATCCAAGAAGAAAAATCGAGATTGAGAAGTTCTTTGACGCTTATTCAGAAGAACCAGTTACTAATGAATATTTTTTAAAAAGATACCTTACAGGAGCTCCGTACCTTTTTGTATCAGAATTTTTACTAATGATAATTGCCTTATTGATCTTTACTAGGAAGATATTTAAATTGAAAAAGAGATAAGATTCAAAGAAACATTTCTGGCCAATGTTTATTAGTTTCTACCCATAAATCAAGAAATACTGGTTGACCAGTAATTATTTCTAATTCTTTTCTAGCTTGAGAACCAATACTTTTAATAGTTTTGCCCTTTTTACCAATAATCATTTTCTTGTACCGATCATCTAGAACATAAATCGTAGCTTTAATATAAAAATTGCCTTTTTCTCTTTCGGTTAATTCGTCTACTTTTACAGTTAGGGTATAAGGGACTTCTTTTCTAACAATTAAGAAAGCTTTTTCCCTGATTATTTCAGCAACAAAGTTTTCTGGAGTTAAATTAAAAGCTGGTGAGATAATCTTTTCTGGGTTTACAAAAGGTTTTCCTTCTGGAAGAAAATCAAAAATAACTTCAATTAAACTTTTTATATGGCTTCCATTAAGAGCAGAGACTTTTATCTTTTTTTGACATTCTTCTTCTTGGGGAGAATAAAAGGGCTCATAAGAAGGGGATTTGATATCAATTTTATTAACAACTAAAATTTTTGGCTTATTAATTTTTCTGATAATTCCTAGGATTTTTGCTTCTTCTGATCCTGGTTTTCTTGTGTGGTCAACAACATATAAAATAACATCAGCTTTACCACTTTCTTTTTCGGCTAAAGGATTTATTTTTCTAGAAATTTGATCCTCGACTTTTTCAAAAATTCCCGGTGTATCAATAAAAAGGATTTGACCTAGTTGATCATTATAAAGGCCTTGAATTGGAAAACGAGTAGTTTGTGGTTTTGGAGAAGTGATGCTAATTTTTTGACCCAAAATAGCGTTAAGCAGAGTTGATTTTCCGACACTAGGCCGGCCTATTAAGACTGCTGTTCCCGCTTTTAATCTGTTTTTCTGGCTAATTCTTGCCATATTTCTTGATGTTCTCCTTCATAACCTAATGCCCAAAAGCCAATTCCACCAATTTTACTTTGAGTAACTAGGTCAATTTTTAAACCAATTGAATCCTGGTTTTCAAAATAAATTTGTTTGGTAAAACCACCCTCGTTATAAACAAGCCAAGGGGTTAACGATAATCTATCCCAAAAAGATTTTACTTCAGGATTTTCGTTTAATAATTGTTTAACTCTTTTATAAGTAGCAATCGCTGTTGGTTTGTCTAAAGTTAGACTGGCGAAATCTTCGCTCTGAGTATACCATTCATAGCCATAAAGGGGAACCGCAAGGATTAGTTTTTGACGAGGGAATTTTTCAAAAGCTATTTGTAAAGTCTCTAAAATATTTTTTTCACCATTCTCGGCTCTTAAGGGAGCTACTGGTCCAGCTTTAAAAGACCCAGGTCGGTGAAAGTCATAAGCCATAATTATAAGATAATCAATATTGTTGGAGAGTTGTTTTAAGGCCTCGGTGTCGCCATGAATAATGGTATTACTATAGAAATCTACCGAGATCGTAACATTGACAGATTTTTTTAATTGACGGGTAAATTTAATAAAGTTCTCTTGGAGAATAGCGGTTGGATCTTTAGCATATTCAAAGTCAATATTGACACTATCAAACTGATATTCAGCGATTTTTTCTTGGATATTGGCAATAAGATTATCAATGCTTTTCTGATTACTAAGTAACAAATTGATATCGGCGTCATTAAACAAACTAACACTAAAACCAAGTTTTTTACGATTTTTATGAAGAGAATTACGAAGTTCTAAAATTTTTTGATCCAATAATTGTGAACTGATATTACTTTGACTTAGGTTTCCTCTATTATCAGCATCAAAAGAAAAAAAGATAACTTCATCGAGACTTTTTGTAGTTACCTGCCAATTTTTTAGATTCCAATAAGGTAAAAATCCGACAACGTGATAGTTTTCTTTTGTTGATTCATGAAAATATTGTTTAATAACCTCAACAAAAGGAGAAAGAAAAATCTTCTCTTTTTTACTATCGATGAAAGCAAAAATACTTAAGCCAACTCCGGCCAATAATAAGGTAAAAATGATTATTTTTTTAAACATTTGCAACTTTTTTTATACTTCTCTATAATGATATGACACAATTTAAACATTGCTTAAATAATATCATATAAAAAAATGATTTTTGTCAATTTTAAATCATATAAACGAGCTTCGGGAAGAAGAGCAGTTTCTTTAGCGAAAGATTGCCTTTCGGTAAGTAGGACTATTAAGGTTCCT
>CAYXSR010000019.1:0-3532 GCA_964467735.1 uncultured Pseudomonadales bacterium
GGTGTCGGCTCTAAAAAACCTAAACCAAAAAAATCTGGCCCAATGACTGGTGTCGTGATTTCGAAAAAATCGTTTTGGGAAAGATCACCAGAATCCTCCTGATTGGAATTAGTCGTTTCAGAACTTAAAACCTCTCCAGTTTCTACTCCATCTATACCTGAAGGAAAAGGGTTCTTCCAGCCATAAATTGACCGATTGATTACTAATAAACCTAAAATAATCATCAGTAAAGTTGCCGGAAAAAAATGTTTCTTAAAACTCAAGTTTTTAAGTCTGGTCTTAAAACTTGGCTTCCCGATTTGATAAATCTTTACTTCCCGAGAGATACCTTTAAAAGTTCCGCTACCCACTAAAACTGCTGGTACCTCATTGCGGTTCATCGCTAAATAAACTGCTTCTGTAAAAAAAACGCCACCTGGAGTAGCATTTGATTCTAAGCGGGCAGCTAAATTAACTGGTTCACCAAAAATATCATCTTCCCGAAGATTGACTTCACCAGTGTTGACCCCAATCCGTAACTCAAAATGGTCTGCTGCCGCATCTTGAAGTTCTTGGCCACATAAAACTGCACTCGTCGGCGACTCAAAAACAGCCATATAAGCATCACCGATTGTTTTAACTAACTGACCGTTGTGTTTTCTAATTACTGGCTTAATAATCTTATCCTGAACTTCGAGAAATTTTTCCAGTTGCTGACGAGAGTGAGAAGCAGTCTGACCGACATAATTCTTAATATCGATAAACATAATCGTCAGAGTTTTGGACAGCATCTTAATCCTATTATTCCTTGTCATGTATCTAGCTGTCAACGAGGTTAATAAGTCGAGTTTATAATTCTCTGAAATTATGGTTTTAGTACAAATCCATAAAACAAACCAATGATAAGCATTTCAAGTAAGCCAGAAATAAGACTATAAAAAAGAGTTTGCGTAGGAATTTTATACATCATCCAGCTAGAAGCAACTGACATAAATACCCGAAAAAACCAAATCAAAAATCCAAAACTTAATCCTTTAATTAGATTGGTGCTACCGGGAAGACTTTTATAAAGTAAAAGAAACAACCACGCCATCACAAATCCATAAATTATATCTATTACAAATCCTACAGGTATGTTTATGGAAGTTTTTACAATCGGTTTATAAACCTCAAATAGTTTGTTAGCAAGAGGATTAGCATTAATTAATCCGTCTAAAATCCCAAAGAGAATACCACTTATAAGAGAAGCAGTAAAATAATTTAGCATAATACTTACATTATAACTGAATTTTATCGTTTGCCAGGATATTTCTATAAGTTTTCCCTAAAGGTTACGTATTCTTTTTCTAATGCTTTCAACTGCATAATCAACCATATAATTTAATTTATCAATTATTAAATCTTGGGCATGCAGATAATTAACATCTTGTCCACCAAATCCTCTTTTGAAAACCGACACACCATAAAACCGATGGTCTTTTTGTTCTTTTGGTGCAACTCCCCAGAAGTTATATCTTTTCATTCCTCTTCTTTTGGCTTCTTTGATAGCCTCCCATTGGATAAGGTAAGCTCCAGGATATTTTCTTCCTTCTTTTGTGCTTGCTCCATAATGATAAACCGCTTCTTTTCCATAAAAAATAATGAATGCTTGAGCTAAAAGTTTTTTTTCAAACATTGCTGAGTATAAAAGGGCTTTTCCTATTTTTGAAAAAATCTCAAACTGTTCTTTAAGAAACTTATAAGTAAAGGGGATAAAATTTTGTCTTTTGGAAGTTTCAACCTGTAGGTTATAAAAATCCCTCAATGCCGAAGGATCATTTGTAGAAGTAACTTTTACGCCTAATGAGATAGATTTTCTAATTTCATACCTTGTGCTTTTTCGCATACTTGCCAACAATTCCTCTTTAGTTTTAGTTAAAACTACTTGTGAGGTTAACTCTGCATGTAAATGCATTGGAGCACTTTTAAACCCATATTTTGAAAAAAGTCTTTTAGAAAAATCACTAGATTTAAGTTGAGGGCGAACCCTAACAAATATACATCCGTTTAGCTTAGCAATTCTTTTTATCTCATCAACAAAAGCTTCTACTTGTCCAGTATCCTTCCAGTCAATAAGAGGACCTGCGGGTACTATTAAGTACCTTCCTCTTTTAGCATCCTCAACAACACAAAGCATTACCCCCACCAATTGGTCATTTTTATAAAAACCAGACCTATGAATCTTATTACCAATCGCTTTATGAAATTCTCCCCAATACCAAGATTGCAGAAAATTTACTTCTGGATACTGAGATAAGAAGCCCTCCCATTCTTTTTTTGTCTTAACCGTTTTTAATGTAATTTTAGCCATTGATTTATCCTTTCTGATATTTCTTCAGCTTGTTTCTTAGATACATTTTGATGAGTAGGTAAGTTTAAAATTCTATTTGAAACCATCTCTGAGCAGGGACATTGATCTTTATAGTCTGTCAAGTTCATGTACTTTTTTGGAGCAACAGGAGCATCATACCAAATGTCTGAAACATAAACCTTATCCTTTCGTAAATATTTGATAAGAGCAGTTCTGTTATCAACAAAAATTGGAAAACGTAAGTTTGTAGAATAAGGGATATCTTTTATCACAGATTTAAGTAAGATATCCGGATTAATCTTGTTAGCATAAACAAAAGCAACTTCTTTTCTATGGCTTAGGTTGTCTTGTAAATCTTGAAAACATTTGTATATTAAATTTGCATACCAGTTTGGAAGCTTAGAAATTTTATCAACGTTTTTATTCCCCATTGGGTTTGATAATAGATTAATTTTCTTCAGTGTGGCGTGAATTAACTTACCAAAACCAACCTTGTAGGTAGTCCGAATAATATAAGTTAAAAGAGGGTAAAAGCGATCTACTAGCTGTTGCCTACTTGCAACCTTCTCAAGTTTGGGTATTTTTTTCTTGTAGTAGTCCTTGTTCCTTATTATTAAAGCCCCGCCAGAAACCCCATCTAAAATTTTATCCTGGCTAAAAGAGAGAACAGTAAAATCTCCAACTGTTCCACCTTCTTTCCCATTTTTATAAATCGTGCCTACACTGTGGGCTAAATCTTCTATTAAAAAAATCTTGTGGTCTTTACAAATTTTTACTATTTTTTCAATATCGCAAGGATAACCTAAAGTATTCTGAACTATTACTGCTTTGATATTAGGATTTTTTCTGAGTTTGGACCTGAGCGTGTCAGGTGAAAAATTTAAGCTTTTTCTATTAATATCTAAGTACCTTGGTTTATGGCCAGCATTGACAATAGCTTTATAAACCGTGTAACAAGTAAAGCCGTTAATAGCAATCGAAGAACCAGAAGGTAAGCTGAGCATTCTTAATGTCAACTCAAGTGCTTGCCTCCCTTTGTAAACTAAAACTGTTTTTCCTTCATATTTATTTTCTAAATATGATCTTAATCTTGATAAATAACAATAATTATTACCACTAGTTAAAGCCTTAATTACAAAACGTAGATCATAATTTGAACCAAGTGAGTTAAAAAGATTCATATTTTTTAATTTCGGTCAAAAT
>CAYXSR010000020.1:0-3126 GCA_964467735.1 uncultured Pseudomonadales bacterium
ATCATTGGCAGAAATGATTTTTGTATTGACTGGCACATGATTTACGATCATTCCATAATCCACCACTCCCTTGTGTAATCCAAAATATTTTGGAGAATATCGTGATTGCAGCGTTTCTAAGCGAGTTTCCAACTTCATACCATCTAATCCGGCTAGTAATATCGTGGGCATAATTTGCCAATGTTTAAATATTGGCAATTCTGCGATTTTATTACTGACAATATCACAAGCGTTTTTTAAATTTTCTAAATGGATAAAATTTTTCTCGGTCGAGGAAAGTTTAGTATATTTGATGTCACACATTTCAGACATTTTATAAATACCGGCGCCAAAAGCATTAGCTGAAATACAGGCGAACAAAACATAGGGGTCTGCAGTTTGTTTAGCATGGCGTGGTTTAATATGTTTAAAAGCTTTTAAAAACTCACAATTATTATTGGCAAAAAATAAAACATCTGAAATATTTACTTGTGGGATATTTTCAAAAAATGGATTATTTACTTCCGAATCCATTTTTGGGTAAATCAATGACCATGTTGCTTTATCGTCCTTTCCTTTGATTTTAAAATATTTATTTTCAGCGGTAGCAATACGTTTATTAACATCGAGGATTTTCTGATGAAGCAATTTTCCTAACTCATCTAATCTACTTTTTTCTCCAGCGTTAGCAATATTGGGATATCCAAGATTTTGTAAAATTTCTTCTTTATTTTTCCAAATCTCATCCGACAGGAGATCATCTTTAAGGCTTTTATATTGCGTAGTCTCATTGCAAAAAATATCTCCTTTTTCGATGCCTTCCATAATACGTTTGTATACAAAAAACTCATATTTAGTGCCAGGGTAAAAAGCCTATTTTTTGTACAAATTGCGTGATATTTTTTTCTACCTAATGGATATGTAGGCTAAATTACTAAAAAATAATTGCCACACAATATTTCTAGAAAAATTTTATAGAAACTATCAGTTTTGAATCGAAAGGTATGCTATGAATAAACCATCATATCAATGCATGTAGATTCTTAATTTTGTTTTCATGATGTATCTTTTATTTGAAATTTGCGGTCTTGTTGCTTTAGTTTTCTTCTTTTGATTACTACTCCAACTTGTTGAATATTTCTAGCAACTACAGCTAATGAAACATAACGTTTAAAACCATCAATCCCATGATCTAAACATCGATCTAATCCATGAACTTCAATAGCATTAATATCTGATTCAACACCAGAGTGCTTACGTTTATATACTTTAAATTCATCAGCGTTCTCAATAGCTTTACGTTCTGCTGACAAATAGCCTTTTTTAGGCAACACAACTAAATCTAATATATTACTTAGCTCCTGCTGATTTAGTGGTGAATAAAATCCCTTATCAAAACTACAAGCATTAAGATCAGAAAATTTATTTTGTGCTTCTTGTACTATAGGTACAGCAATTTGAGTATCGACTTCTTTCTGCATGACGCGATGATGCAATATAAAATGATGCTGATCGCTTAGAATACATACTTTTAAACCCAGCTCAACTGGAACTCCTTGTTTGCCTTTATTTATCCATTCCGTGTGTTCTTCAAAGATAGAAAATACTTTCTCATGATGTGGTATGCTCTCACCTTTTATTACTCTGCGGCTTATTTGATCTATCTGCCTATTGGCATGCTCAACAAATTTATTTACTGCCAATAACTCAATTTCTAATAATAATTCTTCACTGCCATGTTCCTGACGCAAAAAATTCATACTGGCAACGGCTTTTTCTATGAAAGAATTAGCAAGCTCTATATAGGTTTTATGTGCTTCGGCTATTAGCTTATTTCGCTTAGTTTCATCTTTTGACTTCGACCTCTTTGATTGTTGGGCTTTACGAAATGCTTTTTTTACTTGCTTAATATTATATTGATATTGTCGCCAACCAGAAATATTATATTTGTCACATAACTCAGCTATCAATTGGATAACTTTTCTTGATGCATCAAATAACAAGTTTATATCAGTTGGATAGTGAACATCAGTTTCTACAACAAAAGAATCACATTTGCCTTTTAGCTCTTTTTCTTTTTTTTTAGCAAATCATGGCCGGCTTTAACTACTATTTGATTAATCTCATCTAAAACTTCTGGCGTAAATAATGACACATTATTTATTATTGTCCTTCTTGTATACATGAAATCATCATCAAATCCTCCATGACCAAGCATTTGTCTTATATTTCTATGTTGATTCGCCATCTCACATAATCTGTCATAATCCCAGTTTAAATTTACTCGCAATACACCCAGTACAAAAATTCTCCACAACTCCATTCCTGGCCTGCCATTTTCCTTGTTTATTTTTTCTGGCAAAATTTTTTCCAAAACAGTAAAAACTTCTTCTCTTATTTTTGCGTGTTCATAAATATATTGAAGCCCTAATAATACTTGGGGTATATCATCTCGCGATTTTAAATCAATTTCGATTTCTGGTATGCCAGTCTCACCAAGCTTTAATTGCTGATGAATTACTTTTCTCATTTGTAACCTCTTTTTTTGACAAAATTATTTATAATCCTTAAGACTATTTTATAACTTTTTAAATCCTTTTTTGAGAAATATTTTTATAAACTTATTAGCGTAATTTTGCAGTGCAAAATATCAGTAAATGCATATTCATACATCGAGTAATCCACTGCTTTTTTTGCGAAGTTTTACCGAAAAGGGCTTATTTGATACAAATTTTAACGGATTTTTAGGGTTTTTGAATAATCTTTATGAATTGATTCTTAATGATAACCCTTAACCATTAAGGCTTTAGATGCTTAATGCCCAAGCACTAATTACAAGCAATTACTGGGCCAAAGAACAAAACTTCAACAACTTGCTCTATATTTGGTCGTTTATGAACAATCAGGATGTTTGATCAAGGCTAAAGAAAAAGTTATCAAATGATACAATAGCCTTGCTGGCTTTGCTTTTAAACATTAGCTTTCTCATCTATTTTTGCATTGATAATTGGTTTAACCTTTGTTCTGCCGGCTGGTAACCCTGATCTTTGGCTTTTTTATACCAGAATAAAGCTTGGTTAAGATTTTTTGGCACACCATCGCCATATTCTAACATCTGACCCAAACAATATTGAGCTCGGTCATGAC
>CAYXSR010000021.1:0-2891 GCA_964467735.1 uncultured Pseudomonadales bacterium
AGCAGAAAATTATCAATTAATAGAAGGAAAACCAGTATCTAATCAAAAAGAAGCTATTTTGGCAATTTATGAAAGACTTTTAAAACCAGGAAATTTCGGCGGCAATTTTGGATTTTTTTCCTCAATTCCTTTAGATTTAATTTTTCTTTTAGCTGGATTGTATCTTTTATTAAACAAAGTGAAATTAGGGTACAAAGAAATTAAAGATGTTTCTTTAGAACTTCTTTTATTGTTTTGGTTTGGAATAGTTTTTATAAGCTTAATATTTTATTTAAAAAATAATTGGTTGCGTTATTTTCTTCCTCTCCAGACAGCAATTACTTTGATTCAAAGTTATTTTTTAGCTTCATTTTTAGAAAAAACAAGAAAGAAGTTAGAAAAGAAATTTTTTAGTTGATCGGATACACAAAATAAAAGTTTGGGTTAAAATTTCTATATCTTTTAAGAGACTTAATTCTTTAATATAGTTGCAGTCCAATTTCATCCATTTTTTAAATCTTAGTTGGTGAGCGCCATTTATAACCCATGAAGAAGTAATCCCTGGTAAAACAGATTCTCTTATTTTTTTGATTTTGGTTTTTATCTTTTTTGCTTCTTGCACCGGTAGAGGTCGCGGTCCAACCCAACTCATTTCTCCACGTAAAACATTAAAAACATTTGGTAATTCATCTAGACCACTTTGAGCTAGAAATTTGCCAATGCCATTTATAAATCTTGGGTCGTTAGTAATTTTAAAGACTGGACCATCAGCTTCATTTAATTTTAAATATTTTTTCTTCAATCTTTCAGCGTTTTTAACCATTGTTCGAAATTTATAAAGAGTAAAAACTTTGCCATTTTTACCGATTCTTTTTTGTTTGAATAAGATTGGGAAGCCATCACTAAGAACAACTAAAATTGCAATAATTACAAATACTGGCAAACCAAAAAAAATAACCAATAGGCTGAAAATAATATCAATCCCTCTTTTGATAGTTCTACCATAAGATTTAGTCATACTCCAAAGGATAACACTTTTTAAACTAATTTTGAATTATAATTTTAGATTTTGCATAGTATACTAATAGTGATGGAAACTTTAAAAATGACTTGGGCTGAGTTAGCTCATGGTTTTTCTTCTCCAGAGGCAGTCCAGGCCCGTTCCTTACTGATGGAAAGTCGGGCTCAACCGTTGGTAGACGAGATTAAAAAAATAAATCAAGATTGGTTGGAGAAATTCCAAGGTAATTGGCCTGACTATCAGGATGAAATAAGAAAAGCAATTTATGGTTATAAAGACGAAACAGGGGAAAGAGTTAAAGGTCTTCAGGAGAATTGGCAGGAAATAAATCATGGTGGTCAGGAAGAAATTGAGTGGACAAAACAAGCGATTGGTCTATCGACAGCCCTATTTGAAAAACTTCAGCAAGAAAGAGGAATTGAAAATTTTAGTCTTAGAGATAATCAGTTTTATTATGTTCTGCTTTTACTTCTTAATAAAGGTAATTACACTTTTGGTAAATTAGAGACTCAAAACCGAGGTGTCGAGTTACCAACAGGAGAAGGTAAGACTTTCGGGATGGGTATTGCTGCCGGAATTATGGCGATCCGCGGTGAAAATGTTTTTGTAGTCGAACCAAATTATGTTTCCGCTAAAGATCATGCCGGCCAAATGGGTGAGTTTATTGAGCGTTTTTCTAGTACCCAAGTTGGTGTAGTAATAGATGTATCTGAAAAAGAAGGTTTTGCTAAAGAAAGAATTGTAGATGAAAGAGGCCAGATTCAGGAAGGTCTTGTTAGGACTGGAAGAAGAGAAAGTTATGTTTTTTTAAATGGTGAATTATCTCCAGCCAAAGGTACTGCTTGGCGGGAAAAAATTTTAAAGAAAAAAATTGTTTATCTCGACCCCAATTCTTTAGGGTTTGATAAATTAGATGGCAATTTGCCTCTATTGAGTAAACGGACAGCTATTGTGGCAGAAGCCGATAGTGTAATGCTTGATAGCGCTTTTAGCCCCTGGATTATTAGTGAGAAAACGACAGGTTCCCAAGCAATAGATTTTTTAAGTACTGTTTGTCATATTGAGGAATTAGTTCCTTCTGAACCAAATATGACTCAGACAGAAAGAAGATTAGTTACCAGAACAATTTTATTTAAACTTTGGGATGCTTTTGAAAACTCAGGAAGTGATTATTTTAAAGAAGGTGAAGATTTTTCTGTTAGTCGAGAAGGGGTTTATCTTGAGGCCAGCGCCTCTGAAAAAGCCAGGGTTTTGGCAACAAAAGCAATTGTCGGAATAGTAAAACAGATTAATAATTTTTCAATTGAAGATAAAAAGGTAGTAGAGTTAGCAAATAATTGGATAATAGAAAGATATCATCTTTTGGAAGCAGCTTTGAAGGTTAAGTTTGGTCTAAAAGAAGGTCAAGAATTTCTTAGAACAGAAAAAGAAATCGTTTTACTTGATGAGTTTGGGTTTCCTTTAGAAAAAAGACAATTGGAGGTCTTCTATCACTTGTTTTTACAAATGAAAGCTAATTGGGCAGATTGGTGGGAAAAGGCGGGAACTAATACAGCAGAAGAAAACCACTCAGCTGTTTTATGGCGATTAATTGGCGATAACTGGCAAAAAATAATTGTTTCTCAACAATCAGATAGAGTTTTAGCACCAATTTTATTTAATCAATTCAAACAGTTAAGGGTTACTTCTGGTTCATTATTACCAGCCGCTGACTCTTTTTCTGAAGTTTATGGAACAGATGTTTTGGCTGTTAGTCGCCATAAGAAAATAACTGCCGAGCCAAAGGCAGTTGGTCAACAATTAGAAGTCAAGTGTTTGGATGGTGGTTCGGCTCAGGTTGAATTTTTCTCGCAACAAGAAGACCTATTAAAGGCTGCGGTGTCAAGAGCAA
>CAYXSR010000022.1:0-2435 GCA_964467735.1 uncultured Pseudomonadales bacterium
TTAGGACATCACCCTTTCAAGGTGAAAAGATGGGTTCGATTCCCGTCGGGGTCACCTTTAGGATAGAACTATGATAATACCAGCCATCTGTGATCAGTGCTACACATTTTTCCCTTCTGGTATTGTTACAGAAAATGCTATAAATATTACTCTAAGTGGGAATAAGAGCGGTCCCTGTCCAAAATGCGGAGGTATGGGACATATTCCAGATGGAACATTTAACTTTATAAATAACACGATCGAAATTCTTCAAGCGCCTGAAAGAACTATTTCTGAATTAACACAACTCGAACAAATACTCAGACAAACCAAAAGTAAGTCAGCGAGTCCAAAAGAAATTAAAGAAGCATTAGCAAAAGAGTCTAGTGATTTCAAAAGGATAGCAGATTTTCTTCCATCAAATAAAGCCGAATTATATGCATTTATTGCTTTAATTATTGAAATCATAAGCCTCATATTAGCAATGAAGTCAAACAATAAAGCAGTTCAGTATAAAATTAAGAATAGAATTGAGGTAAATACAGTCATAAATAACGTCTGTCAACATTAACCT
Organism: uncultured Pseudomonadales bacterium; assembly: GCA_964467735.1. Classification (GTDB taxonomy): domain Bacteria; phylum Patescibacteriota; class Microgenomatia; order UBA1400; family CAYXSR01; genus CAYXSR01. Next base: position 554 of record CAYXSR010000022.1, read on the forward strand.
TTTCGCCAACGTCAAAAAATAAGAAATAAGTAGAAAACAGACATGAAATTAAGAAGCATACTATCTTCGCCTACAAGAAGTTACTTAAATGAGTGAAGCATTTAAAAAATTAACACACTATGATTTCCTTCCGGAGTTCGAAGGCAAGGCGATTTATAAAGACGGGGTTGAAACAGTTACTCTTGATAAATGGAGCGAATTTTTAAGTATTGCAAAAAAGGTTAAAGATAAACCGCATTATTTTTGGCGTGGTCAAAGGTGCCATTGTAGGTTTTGGAGGCTAATTTCTTCTTTCGATAGAAAGCTTCTCCTTGAAGGAAGCGCTAATAGAACGAATGAACTTGATAAATTACTGGAAAAGTTCAAAGAGAAATTAAGTGAAATCCCAGATATTAAAAATATCAACATTTATGATGAAAATTCTATATGGGCAATTGGTCAACATTACGGTCTATCAACACCATTATTAGATTGGACTGCCAGCCCCTTTTTTGGTGCTTTTTTTGCTTTTTTTGAAAAAGGCACTAACTGTCAAACTAAATATAGGGTAATCTATGGCTTAAATATGGCGCTCCGAAGAATGAAAAGAAAGGATGAAAGATTTGTTGACTTCTTAGATTTACTAAAAATGGAAAATATTAAAAAACTATTTAATCAAGACAAAAGAATAGATACACAAAAAAGCCAGTTAACAAAAGCGCTAAATGGAATTAGTGTTAAACAACATGTATTTAAATATTCCAATTTGGATAAAAATAAAGATGATATTTTAAAAAATAAAAAAGTTATTTTGCTAGAAACCTTAGTGCCTAACAAATCAAGAAAAACCTGCTTACAGTACTTAAAGAGAGTGAAAAATATTACTTACACTAAATTATTTCCAGATTATTCCGGTGCGGTTACAGCTTGTAAAAACAATTATTAATGAACTAACTAATTTCTATAATGGTTCAATACCTTCAGGTCATTTATAATTAAGTTCAGGTGCGGTATACTTAGGATCACTGGAAGTTTCATATGAGAATAATTATCATTAATCCTAAGAAAGACTTTCTAGCAAAACAGATCCAAGCAATTAAAAAAGTTGGTGAAGTTGCTTTTTTTGAAAAATCCCCTTCTTTTTCAGAAAAAGTTTTTACTGATAACGAAGAAAAAATTATTGCTCTTGGTCCAGAAATCGTTGACTGGAAATTCCCCAATAGTATCATAAATAAAATTAATAATTTAAAGTATGTCTGTCTTCCTACTACTGGTTTTGGTTGGCTTGATGCTCAAACAATGAAAAAAAATAAAATTGTTTTGACTAATGTTCCTAAATACTCTACCGAATCAGTAGCTGAATATGCTATTAGTCTTATGCTTTCTGTAGTTAAAAAACTTCCTTTAGTGATTAAAAATAAATGGAAAATTGATTATGACAACCATCAAAGCTGGGAAGTTAGGGGTAAAATTATGGGAATAGTTGGTTTGGGAACCATTGGTAACAGAATTGCTGAACTTGGTAAATCAATGGGTATGAAAGTAATTTATTGGTCTAGAAAAAGCAGAAATAAAAAATTTATTTATAAAAACTTAAATACTCTTTTGAAGACGGCAGATTTTGTTTTTCCATGTCTAGCAAGAAATGATGAAACAAACGGTTTGCTTAATAAAATAAAACTAAACCTTATGAAAAAAGGTTCCTTTATTGTTAGTATTACGAGTGAAGACATTTTTGATCTGAAGTGTGCTGTTAGTTTGCTTAAAAAAGGAAGATTATCAGGAATTGCTTTGGAATCCGAAAAATATACTATCAAAGATTTTGAAGGCAATGTTTGGGTTACTCCGCCAATTGCCTGGTTTACTCAAGAAGCTTTTGACGAAGATATGAGGATTTGGACAG
>CAYXSR010000023.1:0-2353 GCA_964467735.1 uncultured Pseudomonadales bacterium
ACATAAATATCAGGCATTTTAAAACTTGATTCAGTAATTAATAATTACTATTTAAATCAGTTTATCACTTTTTCTCGATATTAAAAAGTCCACTTTTCAGATGAATTGCCCCTGGTGCCCGACGATTAAAAGCCTTATAAAAATTTGTCCCTTCTACTTCTACAGTACCTTTATTGGTTTGAAAAACAACCTTAGCAGTAAAACCTGCATTACTATAAACTACCGAAACTCCAGATACACTCGTAACTCCTGCCCCCTCTTCTCTCATTTTTTCTTTTGACCAAATATCAGCGTCAGATGAGTAACAATCATCAAGTTGCCAAATATGAGAAATTACCTCATCATTTCCTTTATTTCTTTCATAAACAACTGCTGCATTAACTAAATCGGCCATTTCTTCGGAAGTTAACCATGGATGACTACGACCACAACTAGTTCCACTCCTAGATTTATACCAGCCTTTGTAAAACCAAGGAGACTCGGCTGTTTTTTCATAGGCTTGACTTGTCCAACCATCCCTTCCGTTGGCTGTATCCCAGAATCCAGGAGTTGAATAACCATTATGAGAATATGGCTCTTGATAACCACCAGAAGTAGAAGCATACCAAGCGGAAAAAGGTTGACCATTGGCCATCAATACCCATCCTCGCGTCGCATCAACTGCCGCATCCCAAGTTCCTCCCTTATTTGTCGGTTTATAAACCTGACAAGCCTCAGTTGCACAAATAGAACTGGCTCCGTTATTGGTTCTTGCTAAAGCATAAGATCTAGCGGCTACTGCCTGAGCTTTTAAGGCAGCTGAATCATTATCTATCCAAGAAGAAGGCATCTCATAAATCCGTTTCACATAAGTTTCAATATCTACTGTTCCATAACCCTCAACAGTAATATTAATACTCGTAGAGTAGTCTTTCTTTATTTCTATTCCATTGCCGTAATAAGCTTTTAAAATCTGTTCGACTGATTGACCGGACTTAGCTCGTCCATAAGCACCATATTGACTCATTCCTTTAAAATGAGGTGCGCCAAAAGAAAAAGCCGCAAAAGCCGGAGAAAAACCAGGATTATAATCAGGTCGAGAGGCTGGATCATCACTCAAAGGAACATCTCCAACCGAAGTCTGAAAAGTTCCTGTTTTCTGAGCTAACAAGGCTTGTTGTTGAGCAATCAAATCAGCAATTTCGCCAGAAAGCTGCTGTTGATAGTCCTTGGCTCCTTTTATTTCCTTTCTAAAAAAAGCGGCTTGTTCGTCTGTTTTAGCCTTTAAGTCTGCTAGCATTTCTTTTTCTTTTTCTAATTGGACTTTATCTTTCTCAAGGTCCAACAACTCTTGACCGATTTGACTAATGATTTTTTTGTCTTCGTCAGCTATCGCATTTCTATAAGTTAAATCCTTGGTTAAACCAGAAGCAGTTTTGGCAGATAAAATAACTAGAAATTGTGAAGGAGCCCGCAGTCTTTTATAATAACGTTCCACTCTTTCTGCCAGTAAAACATATTGTTTTTCAAAATCAGCTTCTCTTTTTTTGATACTTTCTTCGGTTAAAATAAGTTCTTGTTCAGCACTTTGTATTCCCGCCTGAATATTTTTAAGTTTTGTTTCTAATTTTCCTAATTCTTGCTCCAAAGGTTGAGTTGCATTAATGCTCATCTGTAGGGCTTTCTCTAATTCTTGCCTCTTTTTTTTCAGGAGTTGATACTTATCATCAGCAAAAACCGGCGATAAAACATTAGAAAAGACTAATAAATACATAAACGCCAAAGATACTAATAATGAAATTATTTTTCTTATCAAATTTTTCATTTTTGAAGTTTTTTCAATTTAGATTAAATTTTATTTAAATCCATTATATATCATTTACTATTACTTGTTTTTTTGATAAACTATGTAGCTAATGAAAAGAGTCGTAAAAGCCTTATTATTTCTTTTTGTATTCACTCTCCTGTTCTTTTTTTATTCCGTCAATGCTTATGCCCAACAGGCTTGTTCGATTAGCGCTCCTTCAGAAATGCAGGCCGGTAGCCAGCTTAGTTTTACTTTTACAAATAATTTCTCTGAACCCCTCGATCTTATTGCAGTAGTAAATCCTAGTGGAATGCATGGAAAAAAAGTTATTTGTGATATCCATCTGGCTCCTGGAGCCACTAGCTCTACAATGCAACCGCAAATTACTACAAAAGGTTATTTTTATACCAGTAAACAAGTAACAATTGATATTTATCGTGATCAAAGACCAGGAGCTTCTCGTTGTGATCAAGTCTGGCGCACTCAAGGCAGTCCTTTATGTAGTAAGACTGCTCTAGTACAAAAAGAGGTCGCTGGGGATAGTTGTACCGTCCAGGCCGCATCTAT